>NZ_JBIVMP010000015.1:0-1293 GCF_044753145.1 Glutamicibacter sp. NPDC088483 | reverse complement strand
GCTCGAACTTCATGAGCTTGTGCGTGCCATCGCAAAAAGGCTTGATGGCAGAGCCCCCGCAGCGGCATAGCGCGACGGGCCCTTTCCGGGCCTCGATGGATTGCCCCTCGGCATCCACGATTTCAAAATCTCCCCTGAGCAGCAAGGGGCCCTGCGGGCAAACGGTAATCATGGCGGCTTCCGAAGCGCTGCGCCCCTCGCTCATACCACTGCCCCCGCTCCGGCATGCAATGCTGATCTGCCAGCTTCCCACGCGTCCAGGTACTTTACGCCGGCCAACGCGTCAACAGCTGCCGCGGCTTGGGCTCCGAAGAGTATGTCGGGCACCAGATCCGGTTCGTCTTCAGCCAGTCCGCCCGCCAGGTCGCGGCCGGCGATTTGCTCATGGACCGCATCAGCTTCCACATGCTCATCGAAGTAATCGGTCACCGGGGATTCATATCCCAGGCGCCGGAACCCGCGGGCATAAGCCGCCTGGGGTATCGAGGAAGTCATCTCGTACAGTGCCAGGTGGCCAGTGATGGCTCCCCGCAGGCGCCGGTGCATGCCGAAGAGCGAAATCATGTTCACTGCCGCCAGCGTCACCGCCGGAATGCGGTCCACGTACGCGCCGAAATCGTCACGCAACCCCAGGCCCTTCATGGTCTGCCTGAACAGCTCGCTATGCATTCGCGGCAGCTGCCCATTTCCGTATTCATCAGCCTGGATCTCCACCATGGCGGCTTTTGCACGGCCTTCGAGTTTCGGGATCGCCCAGGTATGCGGATCAGCTTCCTTGAGCTGGTAAATCGACTTCAGTATCAGGAATTCGCGTGCTTGGCCGGCAGTAGCCTTGCGCTGGATGAACTTCGAGACCGATGGTCCAGCATCATCAGCAGCGAGCTCGAACAGGGCCTGGGCCACCTTCGCGGAGCTGGGTTCCACGCTTGGAATCGGGCCTGCCGCCTCGCGCAGCGCTTGCTCGAAACCCTCCTCGATCCGGGCCCGAAGCGAAATGAGCCCGGGGTCCCATTCCCAGCGGTCATCGACTTCCTCAAATCCCCGATAGTGCAGCTCGTAGAGCACGAAAAGGCTCAGTTGCAGGTCCCCGTCATCCAGCACATCCGAAGCAGCAGCCAACCGATCTCTTGCGACCGTTGCCAGATAGGCCGCGTATTCCTCCGAGGGGTTGCACAGCAACGCATTGTTCAGCGCTTGGGACAGGTCTCCGCGGGGTACGGGCAGATGCATGATGCTCCTTCGTTCACACTGATCGCACGGTCAGCACTAGTGGCCTGAGGATGATCGTGCCAG
>NZ_JBIVMP010000014.1:0-2898 GCF_044753145.1 Glutamicibacter sp. NPDC088483 | reverse complement strand
TTGTTCTCGGCGACAAGGAAAAACTATACACAGGTTTTGGGGGTCCTGCAAATCGGGTGGGTGGTTTTTGACGGTGACCGTGCACACTTAATTCCTGAACTGCTGATTCGACTCTTTCCATGTGCCCAATCGCTGGCAATTATTACCGAGCTAGGGCTGAGCGCGGAAACATTATTTCGCAGCTGCACAGAGCATCAGCGCCTGTACTAGCGAGTTTATTGAACCCTTGAGAAGCGTACGCATATACGCGAACCCAATGAATTGTGCCCACATCAGCCGATTAGACGATGCGGGCGCATGCGTGCGTCTGAGCAAGGCACAAGAAGAGAACGCACATGGCGAAACGATGCATCTGGAGGTTCCATGCGCGTGACGGCCAAGGCGGCATCAGCGAAATGACTACCTAGAGCAGTCGGCATTGATGCCGGCCCAATACAGGTCTTGCAGTGCTACGTAAGCACCACCCTCGGCTACGGTGAATAGCAGCGATATTTCGATCGCTGCCACTCCACTTGATGATCTACCGAATACAGGATGAAGTCTATGAAGTTCACGGCGTTGGAACGCTATTGCCACCTCACTGGGCAATCGTATGGCGAGGTGACTCCCGAAGAACAGCAGAGCGATTATCAAGCCGGGGTAACTGAGCTTGACGGACAGCGGTGGCGGATCAGGACCGCAAGGATCACGCCAACAAAGCCAGGTGGGTTCGTAGCCATATGGCATCGGGACGAAACTGGGACTACTGCCCCCTACGAATCCGAAGAGGGACTGCGCGGAGTTATGGTCTTTATCGAGGAAGCCGGCTGTTTCGGCGTCTTCCGCTTTACTCAACAGCACCTCGAGGAGCTGGGCGTCTTCGCCTCAGCATCGGCTCCAGGCAAGCGCGGTTTCCGCGTCTATCCATCATGGACGGCTGGCCTTAAGGGGCAAGCGAAGAAAAGCCAGAATAGTCAGCTGCCTGCGTTCACGTTGCTCGCAGACTAACTTGTCCCGCTCAGACGCCTACTGCAACTCCATGCGCCGGAACCTGAGTTCTCGTTGCGCACCACGCAAAGGTGAACCTTCAAAAGGCAACTCGCTGAGATCCGCAGTCAATGCGGCTTTCAATGCCAACTGGTTCGCTGACTGCGTGGCCCGGTCAGCCAAGCCGAGCACCCTTGCAAGCTCCGCCCAGTGCTTCTTCTTCAGATTCTTAGCCTTGCCGGCAACAGTCAAAGCCATGGTGTCATCGCCGTAGACCAGGGTGCATGGGATGTCGTAGATGGGCGCTACATTAAACCGTCCATGCAAGTCCGCCAGAATCGAGACGTTCTTTCCATGCAAGTCGCCGTTGCCAGTTAGCCACGCAAAGACGAACTGCATGTATAGATTGCGCCTGGCGAGCACCGGAGCCTGGCACTGCAGCGCTAAGGCTTCAATAGCTTGTTCCGTGCTCACTGCATACTTGCTTGCCGGCGGAAGGTTCAATACCTGCATGGCATCTTCCAACGCCAAACGCGTGGGACTATCCGCCCCCTCGACACCCTCGCGATCGAACCTCTCGACCAGCAGCCCCGGACTCCCAGTGGAATCCAGTACTAGCCGATTGTTTGCGACCGGAAGTTTGAGCAATCGCGCTGCTTTCAGATGCTGCGCCTCATTAACGACCAAATGCGGATGATCCCGGGGATGAAGCTTGAGCAGATAGGCGCTGTTCTTGAACTCCACTGGTGTTGTCAGCATGGTTGCGCTGATCTTGTCTTGCACGCCGGGGATCGAGTGGCGGTCCAAGGTGCGCGCGAGGACCGAGAAGTCGAGTTCGGCCGTGCTGCTGAATTCAGCAACCACGGGGATTTGCTCCAGTGCTGATCCTTCAGGAACAACGCGTACATTGCCTGGAGTATCGGCGCCCACTGCCATCAGCAGAGTCAACTCGTCAGAGATGCTGGTCTTAGTTGCGTCCTTGAGAACGGTCAGGCGATGGCCTTCGGGCAATAGTCCCGAGAAGAACGATGGCAACGCGCCCCCAGGCCCAACGTATGCCTCCGGGGAAGCTGGCAAAGATGTCGCAATGCCCGCGCCACCATGTGCAAGGTAGTCCTTGTTATAGCTGAAGGCCACGCTTCCGTCGGACTGTCTGGCTAGAGTGCCGGCGAGGTTTTCGTTGCAGTAGACGTCAGCCTTGGTAACAAGCTTGAGCTCTTGGAGTTGCGGCTTCATTTGGCCACGAGAATTCGAAGGCCGAGTACATTCGCGACGGAGAGCACCGCTTCAATGGAGGGGTTTCCCGCCCCTCGTTCTATGGAGCGCAGCGTACGTTCGGAGATGCCAGCTAATTCAGCCAGCTGTTCCTGCGTCAGGCCATTCTGTTTTCTAACGCGCTGCAATTCGGCCCCTAGCTCAGTCACTGAATTCATGTAGGATCCTCTTCCGGCAGCATTTCGCCGATTGGCGACATTCTGCTCACTATCATTCAGCATGGAGCAAGAATCGGCAACAAGTTACCGAAATGATAGCCAGGTGCAAGCAATCGATTGTCAGAGGCATCAAAAGGCAGGATCTTGCCGATTGGCGGACCCGAACCCATCGGATAAAGCACCTGCAACGGAGCGGGCGTTCTCTCCCGTAGTGAGCCGCGGAGGTCCAGGGCCACGCCGTCTGCTTAGTCGCTTCAAGCGCGTCCGACATCGGGACACAGCTTAGCCATGGCTGCATTCACAACCCCATGCCTGCCTGGTCGTTCCTTGAGCGGTCTGCGCTAGCGGCCAGCACTCAAGCTCGTTAAAGCAGAAGGGGAGGAGGAACCAAGCAGCACCAGCTGCCCAATTCCCCCTCCCCTTCTCGTTAAACAGGTGAGGCCCCGGCACCAAACGGTACCAGGGCCTCAAACCATCTACTCAAGTTAAGTCCGGCGGT
>NZ_JBIVMP010000013.1:0-5350 GCF_044753145.1 Glutamicibacter sp. NPDC088483 | reverse complement strand
ATCCGTATTTGCTGGCTAGAGGTTGTTGTCTCGTAACCGCATAGTGAACGCGAACAGCATTGAAATCATCAGTTCAATATTGTTTTATTGTGTGTTGAAAGTCATCGGCCTATTAGTACAGGTCAGCTACACAAGTCTTTAGTCCTTGCTTCCACATCCTGCCTATCAACCCAGTGGTCTAGCTGGGGGCCTCTCACACTCAAGGTGCATGGAAATCTCATCTCGAAGCAGGCTTCCCGCTTAGATGCTTTCAGCGGTTATCCCTTCCAAACGTAGCTAATCAGCGATGCACTTGGCAGTACAACTGACACACCAGAGGTTCGTCCGTCCCGGTCCTCTCGTACTAAGGACAGCCCTTCTCAAATTTCCAACGCGCGCAGCGGATAGGGACCGAACTGTCTCACGACGTTCTAAACCCAGCTCGCGTACCGCTTTAATGGGCGAACAGCCCAACCCTTGGGACCTACTCCAGCCCCAGGATGCGACGAGCCGACATCGAGGTGCCAAACCATGCCGTCGATATGGACTCTTGGGCAAGATCAGCCTGTTATCCCCGAGGTACCTTTTATCCGTTGAGCGACGGCCCTTCCACGAGGTGCCGCCGGATCACTAGTCCCGACTTTCGTCCCTGCTCGAGCTGTCACTCTCACAGTCAAGCTCCCTTGTGCACTTACACTCGACACCTGATTGCCAACCAGGCTGAGGGAACCTTTGGGCGCCTCCGTTACATTTTAGGAGGCAACCGCCCCAGTTAAACTACCCATCAGGCACTGTCCCTGAACCAGATCATGGTCCGAAGTTAGGTGACCGGTACAGCCAGAGTGGTATTTCAACGATGACTCCACCTGAACTAGCGTCCAAGCTTCACAGTCTCCCACCTATCCTACACAAGCTGCACCGAACACCAATACCAAACTATAGTAAAGGTCTCGGGGTCTTTCCGTCCTGCTGCGCGTAACGAGCATCTTTACTCGTACTGCAATTTCGCCGAGTTCATGGTTGAGACAGCGGGGAAGTCGTTACTCCATTCGTGCAGGTCGGAACTTACCCGACAAGGAATTTCGCTACCTTAGGATGGTTATAGTTACCACCGCCGTTTACTGGGGCTTAAATTCTCAGCTTCGCATTACTGCTAACCAGTCCTCTTAACCTTCCAGCACCGGGCAGGAGTCAGTCCGTATACATCGTCTTGCGACTTCGCACGGACCTGTGTTTTTAGTAAACAGTCGCTTCCCCCTGGTCTCTGCGGCCCACACCCGCATCAGAGAAGCAAGTTCTCATCACGGGGCAGGCCCCCCTTCTTCCGAAGTTACGGGGGCATTTTGCCGAGTTCCTTAACCATGATTCTCTCGATCGCCTTAGTATTCTCTACCTGATCACCTGTGTCGGTTTGGGGTACGGGCGGACTTGGACCTCGCGCCGATGCTTTTCTAGGCAGCATAGGATCACCGAATCACCCCGAAAACGGGGCGCCTATCAGGTCTCAGAAACATGAGCGGCGGATTTGCCAACCACTCTTCCTACACCCTTGGACCAGGTCAATTCCATTGCCTGGCTCGGCTACCTTCCTGCGTCACACCTGTTAATACGCTGACCTCACTGCATCGGTTCCCACCACATCAACCAGCAAGATGCCCGAAGGCACCAACAGCTAGCGTCAATCATGGTTAGCATCCACAGCTCAGTATGGGCGGTCCTTCGCCGGTACGGGAATATCAACCCGTTGTCCATCGACTACGCCTGTCGGCCTCGCCTTAGGTCCCGACTAACCCAGGGCAGATTAGCTTAACCCTGGAACCCTTGATCATTCGGCGGACGGGTTTCTCACCCGTCATTCGCTACTCATGCCTGCATTCTCACTCGTGTGGCCTCCACCGCTGGTTTACACCGCGACTTCACCGTCCACACGACGCTCCCCTACCCATCCAAACACCCAATCGAAACCAGGTTAATATTTGAATGACGCAACTTCGGCGGTGTGCTTGAGCCCCGCTACATTATCGGCGCGGAATCACTTGACCAGTGAGCTATTACGCACTCTTTCAAGGGTGGCTGCTTCTAAGCCAACCTCCTGGTTGTCACAGCAACTCCACATCCTTTTCCACTTAGCACACGCTTAGGGGCCTTAGTTGGCGTTCTGGGCTGTTTCCCTCTCGACTATGAAGCTTATCCCCCACAGTCTCACTGCTGCGCTCTCACTTGCCGGCATTCGGAGTTTGGCTAAGGTCAGTAACCTTGTAGGGCCCATCGCCTATCCAGTAGCTCTACCTCCAGCAAGAAACACGCAACGCTGCACCTAAATGCATTTCGGGGAGAACCAGCTATCACGAAGTTTGATTGGCCTTTCACCCCTACCCACAGCTCATCCCCTCCATTTTCAACTGAAGTGGGTTCGGTCCTCCACACGCTCTTACACGCGCTTCAACCTGGCCATGGGTAGATCACTTCGCTTCGGGTCTAGATCACGCCACTCAAACGCCCTATTCAGACTCGCTTTCGCTACGGCTTCCCCACACGGGTTAACCTCGCGACGTAACACTAACTCGCAGGCTCATTCTTCAAAAGGCACGCCATCACCAGGGAACAAGTCCCCAGCTCTAACGGATTGTAAGCGCACGGTTTCAGGTACTATTTCACTCCCCTCCCGGGGTACTTTTCACCATTCCCTCACGGTACTGATTCACTATCGGTCATCAAGTAGTATTCAGGCTTACCAGGTGGTCCTGGCAGATTCACACAAGGTTTCACGGGCCCCGTGCTACTCGGGTATCAACACTAGAACGGCAGACACGCATTACACCTACGGGACTATCACCCTCTATGGTCCGGCATTCCAACCGATTCACCTATACGCCTGCACCTCATCCCACCAGCAAGATAGCGCTGGTACATGTCAACCCCACAACCCCGGTGATGCAACGCCTATCCGCTATCACACACCAACCGGTTTAGCCCCATCCGCGTTCGCTCGCCACTACTAACGGAATCACTGTTGTTTTCTCTTCCTGCGGGTACTGAGATGTTTCACTTCCCCGCGTTCCCTCCACACAGCCTATACATTCAGCTGCAGGTCACACCACATAACATGGTGCGGGGTTCCCCCATTCGGAAATCCTGGTCTCAACGTCCGGTTATCGACTCCACCAGGCTTATCGCAGATTCCCACGTCCTTCATCGGCTCTTGATGCCAAGGCATCCACCGTGCGCCCTTAAAAACTTCAACACAACATCAAAGTCAAAAGATATGAGCAATAAAACAATCTAACAAAATCACGCAGACAAGACTCCAACACCAGGCAATCCAAGGAAAAGGACTACCCAGCTCATCTCATCTGCAAGATGCTCGCGTTCACTATACAGTTCCCAAACAACAACCCCGCACCCCCGCAACAACACCCCAAAACCAACACCAGCCAAAGGCCAGCATCAATCCAACAGGACATCCTTGCAGCAAACACAGGACAAACACCGAAACACCAAGAACCCCTCACCCAAGCGAACACCACCAGGACCCTCCCCACAGGAAGAACCCCGGCAACCATTCACCAGGAAAGGAGGCTTGTTGCCTCAAAACCCAACAGCATGCCAAACCATACAAACCACACAACACCCACACACCGCATTCCAGCACCGCAAGAAGAAAACCCCCTGCAATGCGTACTAGCAGATGCCCAAGCACCACGCGGCCACAGCCAATACCCCGCACCAGCATCAGCCAGCACGTTTTCCGGTATTGAGTCCATTGATATTCCACCCATGAGCAACCCACCCGGACAACACTCGTGTCCAGCATGGGCAACCAATAATGGTTAGCTCCTTAGAAAGGAGGTGATCCAGCCGCACCTTCCGGTACGGCTACCTTGTTACGACTTAGTCCCAATCGCCAGTCCCACCTTCGACGACTCCCCCCACACAAGGTGGTTAGGCCATCGGCTTCGGGTGTTACCAACTTTCGTGACTTGACGGGCGGTGTGTACAAGGCCCGGGAACGTATTCACCGCAGCGTTGCTGATCTGCGATTACTAGCGACTCCGACTTCATGGGGTCGAGTTGCAGACCCCAATCCGAACTGAGACCGGCTTTTAGGGATTAGCTCCACCTCACAGTATCGCAACCCATTGTACCGGCCATTGTAGCATGCGTGAAGCCCAAGACATAAGGGGCATGATGATTTGACGTCATCCCCACCTTCCTCCGAGTTGACCCCGGCAGTCTCCCATGAGTCCCCACCTTTACGTGCTGGCAACATGGAACGAGGGTTGCGCTCGTTGCGGGACTTAACCCAACATCTCACGACACGAGCTGACGACAACCATGCACCACCTGTGAACCAGCCCCGAAGGGAAACCCCATCTCTGAGGCGGTCTGGCACATGTCAAGCCTTGGTAAGGTTCTTCGCGTTGCATCGAATTAATCCGCATGCTCCGCCGCTTGTGCGGGCCCCCGTCAATTCCTTTGAGTTTTAGCCTTGCGGCCGTACTCCCCAGGCGGGGCACTTAATGCGTTAGCTACGGCGCGGAAAACGTGGAATGTCCCCCACACCTAGTGCCCAACGTTTACGGCATGGACTACCAGGGTATCTAATCCTGTTCGCTCCCCATGCTTTCGCTCCTCAGCGTCAGTAAATGCCCAGAGACCTGCCTTCGCCATCGGTGTTCCTCCTGATATCTGCGCATTTCACCGCTACACCAGGAATTCCAGTCTCCCCTACATCACTCTAGTCTGCCCGTACCCACCGCAGATCCGAGGTTGAGCCTCGGACTTTCACGGCAGACGCGACAAACCGCCTACGAGCTCTTTACGCCCAATAAATCCGGATAACGCTTGCGCCCTACGTATTACCGCGGCTGCTGGCACGTAGTTAGCCGGCGCTTCTTCTGCAGGTACCGTCACTTTCGCTTCTTCCCTACTGAAAGAGGTTTACAACCCGAAGGCCGTCATCCCTCACGCGGCGTCGCTGCATCAGGCTTTCGCCCATTGTGCAATATTCCCCACTGCTGCCTCCCGTAGGAGTCTGGGCCGTGTCTCAGTCCCAGTGTGGCCGGTCACCCTCTCAGGCCGGCTACCCGTCGTCGCCTTGGTGAGCCATTACCTCACCAACAAGCTGATAGGCCGCGAGTCCATCCCCCACCGATAAATCTTTCCACCAACAACCATGCGGTCAAAGGTAATATCCGGTATTAGACCCAGTTTCCCGGGCTTATCCCAGAGTCGGGGGCAGGTTACTCACGTGTTACTCACCCGTTCGCCACTAATCCACCCAGCAAGCTGGGCTTCATCGTTCGACTTGCATGTGTTAAGCACGCCGCCAGCGTTCATCCTGAGCCAGGATCAAACTCTCCATAAAAAA
>NZ_JBIVMP010000012.1:4978-6165 GCF_044753145.1 Glutamicibacter sp. NPDC088483 | reverse complement strand
ACAAACTTGGCACACTATTGAGTTCTCAAACAACAAACACTCTCGACACCACAACCACCAATCCTTCGATGACTGCTTCGCTCCGGAGCAACTTTTCCAACTTACCAGACTTCCTGATCCGACCAAAATCGGCGGAAAACCTTCAGTGAAAAGTGATTGGCTGCCGGGTAAACAATCGGTAGATTCCGTGTTGTTTCCGTTCCGGCAACAGATAAAAACTATACACAGGTTTTCAGGGCTCCGCAAATCGGCAGGGCACTTTTGACAGTGATCGTGGTTACACTGTGGTGGCATAATCCGCGGGCGTACTCTGACGCCCTGACAGTTGAACAAATCTGCAGCGGAATCGCGACTGCTTTGCTCCTGCGGTTTACAGGATCTCTGTACGTTTATGGAGCGTATCCAGGAAGACGAACTTCTTCATTGCCCACCATCGGAAGATCATCCCAAGTAACGTCCCGATAATTGGTCCGGCGATAAAGTCGGCAATCTCCTGGACGATAAAAGAAACGTGTGGTTCCGTGATTCCAAAGATCCAACGGGATACATAAACCGGCGCCGCAGTAATTCCAATAGCTACCGTAGACATGCCGACGAATTTGATGAACTGGATACGTTTGAGGCCATGGACGACATCCCCAAAGGTAAACCGTCGCGAGAGGTAGTAGGAAACTACCGTGGCCGCTGCATTAGCGATAAGAAAAGCTGAAGTTGGATGCGCCCCCAGAATCGTGAACTTCAATCCGTAATTCACTGCCAAGGTCAGGAGGAAGCAGAATCCTCCTATGCCCAGGAAGTACAGAGCTCTCTTTCGTTCCCGATACTGTTTTGGGCGCGATGGATCCCGTGCGCCTTCATCGCTAAATGCTTTGGCTCTGCCACTCATGGATCAAGCATAAACATCCCAGGATCGGCGAATAGAAAATTGAAACTTAATCAGGGCGGTTCTTAGTTATCCATATGGGTCACCTTGCACAGCATGCTCAGATTGAAGCTCATGAGCTTCCAGCGATGTATGAGTCGGGCATTTTCGTGGCAGCGTCCAATGGCCAGGATGGCGGCAATGAGTTGTTATGCCCTGCGGCTCAACGGGCTCAACGGGCTCAACGGGCTCAACGGGCTCAACGGGCTCAACGGGCTCAACGGGCTCAACGGGCTCAACGGGCTCAACGGGCTCAACGGGCTCA
>NZ_JBIVMP010000012.1:0-4881 GCF_044753145.1 Glutamicibacter sp. NPDC088483 | reverse complement strand
TCAACGGGCAGTTTCCCCTCACCCGCGCCAGACCTGCAACTCTGCGCCGTTACATTACTGACGGATTACCCTGCTTAAGGAGGTTTCAGCGGAAGCCGCTGTCGGTTCCGTAGAATCCTCGGTTTTTGGGCATAAAAAAATCGCGAAACATAAGTTTCGCGATTTTTGCTTTGGTGACCCCAACGGGATTCGAACCCGTGTTGCCGCCGTGAGAGGGCGGAGTACTAGGCCGCTATACGATGGGGCCGTATGCTGAAGATAAATCTTCAGCTCACCAAATCTCTTTGGTGAAGCGCTGGGATACCAGGACTCGAACCTAGAATGACGGAACCAGAAACCGTTGTGTTGCCAATTACACCATATCCCAATGTGACTTGGTATTCATTTGCTTCAGCAGCCGAAGCTGATCTGCGCTGAACGCCTTAGCACGAGATATAACTATACCTAAAAAATTCACGGATCGCACATCCTGGGGCAATATCCTCGAGTGATCTGCAGCTCGTTTATTGAAATGCCTGTAACAGACCTGAGCTTCGCTACACGTCAGCCGATAAATTGCCGCCGAAGGAGGCAGGTCCACTTGACCTGTCACTGCGTGCTGAGACGACTGCTTAATGCAAAAGAGGGAACCGAAGTTCCCCCTTAGCTGTGTGTCGGGATAACAGGATTCGAACCTGCGACCTCGTCGTCCCGAACGACGCGCGCTACCAAGCTGCGCTATATCCCGTGGTTACAACCATTTCACTATACACCCTGCAGAATTCTCATCAATGCCCGGCATAGCTACTCTTTTCTTTGCCGCCAAGTCCTTAGCCGGGACTCGCAGCTTAAGACCATTAGATAGCTTTCCCAGGATTCAAGATATTCAACGGGTCCAAAAGGTTCTTGATCTGCTGTTGGAGTTCGATCACTTCTGTTGCTTGTTCCCATTGCAACCAATCTTTTTTGATCAACCCGACACCGTGTTCGCCAGTAATTGTGCCGCCTAGTTCCAGTGCAATACGTACGGAGCTTTCAACTGCACGGTCAAGCCTCGCTAGTGGCTCGTTGCCGTCTTCGGGTTCTACAGAAAACGTCGGATGCAGATTGCCATCCCCTACATGCGAAATCATCCGCATGTTTACGTTTTCCTCCCGCGCAGCCCGTTGAACGCGGTGCACGTATTCAAGCATCTTGCTTTTCGGAATGGCGACATCCTCTCCAGTCCGGTAAGCATCGTCTTTAGTATCACCCCGGCTGGTTCGGCGCATTTCGATCAGTTGCATAGCACTCGGATCTGCCGAATTGCTTAGCTGGGCATTGCGTTCTGCGAAAACACTGCGGAGAGCGGCTTCTTCGCGCTCGGCGCCGTAGCCATCCAGTCGAGCCAAGAGCATGGCACCGCCAAGACCTGCGTAATTCGTCGAGTACTGTTCATCAAGAATGAGCAGAGTCGAATGATCGATGAGTTCCAAAATGGCAGGCTGAATTCTGGCTTTGGCAATCAGTTGAACGCCCTCGACTGCTTCCTCCAGGCTGGGGAACAATAGAGCTATGTCTCGTTCGTCTACCGGGAGATAGCGCAATCGGAGAACTGCGCGAACGACAACGCCCAGCGTGCCCTCGGACCCTGTGAAAAGTGCGGCGAGATCATACCCTGCTACACCCTTGAACGTATTCTTGCCAACGCGGATTAGTCGGCCGTCAGCCAATACGACGTCTAGGGAGAGCACTGCTTCTCGAGTCACGCCATACTTCGCGCACCGCAGGCCTCCCGCGTTGGTTGCGATGTTGCCGCCAATTGTAGACATCCTGTAGCTAGCAGGATCCGGGGCGTACATGAGGCCGAATTCGGAAACGGCTTCGTTCAGCTGATGATTGATGACGCCAGGTTCAACCACAGCGACTTCATCTTCCGGGCGGATCTCGAGGATTCTATTCATCTTGCTCAAGTTCAAGACGATGGCATCACCTAGTACGTGCACACCGCCAGAAACACCTGTGCCGGCACCGCGGCTGATGACCGGTACCCTGTATTCGCTAGCCAAGCGTAGAACGTGTTGTACATCCGCTACGGAACTGGCGAAAACCACGGCCAGCGGTTCAATGGGATCCCCCGACAACTGCCCGAAGTCTCTAGAGTTTTCTCGAAGCAGCGGGCCCGATGATTCTATGGCATTCTCTGGTAATGCCGCGCTGAGGGCATCTAGAAATCCGGCATGGTTAGCGGCCATCTTTATCTCCACGGATCGTTGCGTGCAAGTGATTACCTGAGACTACGGCTTTTGAAGGTCTTTGCCGAACTTGATGACTTGGCAATTTACTAGTAGCTCGGTTCAACACTGCGTTTGCGCCCTCATGGCCAGCCAGTCCGGGGCCGGCATACGTCATTGCCCTATTATTTATCGGGCTAGGACCTTTCAGCTGCTGCATTTTCTTTCGATTGTGCTGCTTGCATTTCTGCGGGAAGAGCTTTTCCCCTGACGAATAGTCGATAACAGACGCCCAGGATTGCCACCCAGATTAGACCGGTAATGAGTGCACTACGCGTATCAGGAATAATGCCGATTAAGATGATGACGAAGATCATGAAGGCCAGCGCCAAGTAGCTACCCACTGGCCAAAGCGGAACTGGGAATGCAGAAGGTTCAAGATTATCTCTGTCTATCCGGTGCTTCATCCGAATATGAGAGATCAGGATCATCGACCAAACAACGACGGTGGCGAAAGTAGCCAATGCAGCAATGAGGAAGAAGATCTCATCTTCGAACCAGATGTTCAGCACTACGCCAATAAGCAATGCGCCGATCATCGATAGTGAAGTCACCCATGGGACCCCGTTAGCCGTGGTCTTCGTGAATACCTGTGGTGCCTGGCCTTGTTTGGCCATACCGTGAATCATGCGTCCCGCACCGAAGATGTCTGCGTTGATTGCTGAGAGTGCCGCAGTGATGACGATGAAGTTCAGGACATTTGCTGCTGACGAGAAGCCGATGCTGGAGAAGATCGAAACGAATGGACTTTCACTACCATCAATCGTGTTCCACGGCTGAATGCACATGATGACACTGAGCGTCAGTACGTAGAACAGCAAGATGCGCACTGGTACAGAGTTAATTGCCTGCGGAATGACTTTACGCGGGTTTTGCGCTTCGCCAGCGGTAATGCCGATCACTTCGGTGCCGCCGAAGGCAAACATGACAATCGTCAGGGAAGCGAGAATGCCCCAGACACCATGCGGCATGAAACCGTCGCCAGCAAAGAGATTGGATAGACCTGCAGCTCCTTCGCTTTGGTTGCCCAACCCGAAGACGATTACGAGAACGCCACCAGCGATCATTGCTATGATAGCGACGACCTTGATCAAGGAGAACCAAAATTCCAGTTCCCCGAAGACTTTGACCGAGAGCAGGTTCACGGCGGCAATGAAGAAAACAACTGCCAGGATCCAGATCCATCGTTCGACGTTGGGAAACCAGAAACCCATATATACGCCAAAAGCTGTCACGTCAGCCAGGGCCACCACAAACATTTCAAACGTGTAGGTCCACCCGGTTGCAAAGCCAGCAAAGCGTCCAACGAATTCAGTGGCATAGCTTCCGAATGAGCCGGAGGTCGGATTGCGGACTGCCATTTCTCCCAACGCACGCATCACCATGAACACCACTGCCCCACCGAGTATGTATGCCAACAGCACCGCTGGCCCAGCCATTTGAATGGCGCTTGCGGAACCAAAGAACAAGCCTGTGCCAATAGCAGACCCTAGAGCGATAAACCTGATGTGCCGTGTGCTTAAACCACGTTTCAAGTTTTGACTTGTCTGGCTAGTACGCATGCTGCTCCTCCGAGATTCCTAACTGCATCAGAGGTTTGCCGCTCACTTTTCATGGTGTGCTTCAACCCCGACATCCATGTAATCGCAGTCACACGCATCTTGGAGCGGGGAAAAAGACAAGATAGTCCGGTACCTCAGACTCGTGGTGAAAAGAAGCTGAGATACCGGACGGCAATTCTTCCAACGGGTATCTCGGGACAGCGTGATGGGCATTCTGGAATTTCGACCACTCGCGAGCTGTAGATAGAAGTACACATCCCGGCATGCAATGCAGTCAGATACTCGTGAATCCAATTGAAGGATCATGCTGCGCGATCCTCACCAACGACCTTGAGAATGCTTAAATGTGCTTGCGCAATCCCTCGATATCGAGGCAGGATTCCGATACGGCTGGCTTCAAAGTGCTGCACGTCAGTGGTCAGCAGCCACGCCCGCCTGTGTCCGTCATGTTGTCCACCGGAAGTCAAAGCATCTGCTGTCCGTTAGCGTCCGCGTCTTCAGAAACACGATGCCGGTGTCTTCGGGCGGTGGATGACAGTATCTATTGCTTTCAAGGCTTTCCAAGACGAGGTCCACAATGACGTTCATTGGCCTGACCCGGTGAATTCTCGCAGTCTTGGTTCCCTTGGTCGGTCGAATCCCCTTACGCCGAGACCTGTGGTTGCCAGTTGCTCTCACCATTGCACGCCGGCAGGTGAATGTGGTGCAACTGCGGGAATCGTCTTCCGAAACGGAGCTGTCGCCTTGGTGCCTGAAACTCAAATTACGCAGTCGACCAGCTGGCATTTTTAGTCGATACCCGTCAGGGAACAAATATGGCTCAGCAAGGCTGGCTGGGCCGACAACCTGATCTTCAATTTGGATAAGAACTCCAGTGAATAATTCTCGGGTAACCTGGCCCTCGTCATCCGGTGCAAGCAACTGAGCTCGCCGGCAACCTTGGCCAACACAAATACCCTGGACGCACTGGTCGTTAAAGCAGGAGGAGAGGGGGAACCAAGCAGCACCAGCTACCCAATTCCCCCTCCCCTTCTCGTTAAACAGGTGAGGCCCCGGCACCAAACGGT
>NZ_JBIVMP010000011.1:0-10285 GCF_044753145.1 Glutamicibacter sp. NPDC088483 | reverse complement strand
GACAGGTCTCCGCGGGGTACGGGCAGATGCATGATGCTCCTTCGTTCACACTGATCGCACGGTCAGCACTAGTGGCCTGAGGATGATCGTGCCAGTAACCTTCGGCCAAAGCCAGCATATAGAGGAAAAACCAAGGTTATGCCCACCACCGATGTACTCCAGCCACTGAAGTACCCAGAATCCGGGAATTGCTTCCAGGCCGCCCACCCATGGAGTACATTCTTCCGCTGAAATGGAAAGAAGCCTTCCGGGAGGATGAACTCACCGAACACCTGGAACAGTTCCCCAATGGATTGAGGTGACGATGGTCGGCGGCCCCGACGGATACCGCGGGGATATCCTCTTTAAAAATTTCGAACTCAGCCGCACTATCCTTGCGCGAGGATGAATCCAAGGCCGTGCCGATGAGCTTCTGGTGATTTGGAGGTCGCCAACTGCAGCGCACTTCAGAGCCCAACGCCTTCGTCAATCCCATGACTTCCAGGATCAACCTCTACGTCTGGTTCTTGAGCTGTCCATTCTTCCTCTCGGAATGCTGCTGCGTCTAAAGCCAGCGGCGGCCGGATCCCTCGTCGCTGCCACGCTGCTCTTAGCGGAATGGGCCGTTGCCGGGGATGGCACGTCTTCCCTTTCACCACCATTCTTTTCGGGCCATCGTGGGTGGCAGAACGCGCCTTCACATCATGTGTTGCGCTGGGATAGCGGGCAACGGAAGAAATATCCTATGCCGGAGGACGGCTACGTATTGGCTCAAGTCCCATGCGGGGGCTTGCGGAGGCTTTCTTAAGCCCGGCAAAAGAATAGTTAGGCTCACCGCCGTCTACTGTTCGCCGGAGGCTTTTCCCGCTGCCGATTCTTGCACGCGTTCCAACTGGCGGTTCAGGCTTTCCAACTCACCGCTGGCCCGAGCCAACTCGATCGGGGATTGCGCCACCGCAAGGACCTGCACTAATTCAGCTTGACGCTGACGCATGGCTTCAATATCCATTGTTTCCTCTCCATCCCTAACCTGGCTGCCTCGCAGCCATTGATCCACTACGGATACAGGATGGCACCGAAGAGCCTTCGCGATGTACTACCTGAGAGTAACCTCCCTATCGAAGGGGTATGGTTCAAACTTCTCCAGGAAATTTCTAGCGTGAATAAGGTACGACGGCGCCAGCCCGGGACTCCCCGGTTTGTGCCAAGCCGACCCATTCCCACGGCGGAGAGAACCATGTTTTTCCATAAGCAAGAACTCCAGTACAACGCCACCCCGGACCACCCCGATGCGGTCTATGCCCGCAAGCTCCAAGAAGTCCTCGGCGGCCAATACGGCGAAATCACCGTCGCCATGCAATACAGTTTCCAAGCCTGGAACGCCCACGTGCCTGGCAAATACCGCGACCTGATCTTCGGCATCGGAGCCGAAGAATTCGGACACGTCGAAATGCTGGCCACCATGATCGCCCAGCTGCTGGAAAAGACACCTTTAGGCATCACCGAGGAAACTGTGCAGTCTGATCCGGTCATCGCCGCAGTGGTCGGCGGTACCGATGTCCAACAAGCCATTGTCGCCGGAGCCGGAGCCCGGCCAGTTGATAGCATGGGCAACCCGTGGAGCGGAGCCTATGTCACTGCTAGCGGAAACCTTCTGGCCGATTTCACTTCCAACGCCAACGCAGAAATGCAAGGACAGCTCCAAGTCGCCCGGCTTTACCACATGACCGATGACCACGGGGTCAGGGATATGCTCTCTTTCCTGCTAGCCCGAGACACCATGCACCAGAACCAGTGGACTGCAGCAGCGATGGAGTTGCAGGCCGAGGGGATGGAGAAGATGCCGGTGCCGAGCAACTTCCCGCAGTCCAAGGAACACACCGAAGTTTCGTACCAGTACCTGAACTTCTCTGACGGTGCTGCGGCAGCCGACGGCTCATGGGCTTCCGGCCCCACACCAGACGGGAAGGGCGAATTCACCTACCTGGACGGGCCTTCCAGCTGCGCACCGATGCCGGCACCAACACGCCCAGACAGCAGGTTCTTCGGTACCACTGACGTGCCGAACATCGTCGAGAAGACTGCCGGAGCCGTCCAGGACAAGTTGAAAAAGGAATAAGCTCTCACTTCGTCGTGAGGATTCTTTCCACCCACCGGCGTGGATAGCGAATTGCCCATGAGATCCGAAAACAAAGGAATGAAATGAGCCAGGAACCGACACGGAATTCCATCACGCCTGACGGAGATGAATCCCCAGGCAAAGGAACTAAAAACGAAGAAGAGGCGCTGGCAAGAGAATGGGAGAGAGAATCATTCCCCGCCTCCGACCCGCCCGCCAACTATTAGGAAAAGCCGATCGGACACCGAAGATGTCGTAGCCGGTTGGATCCCAACCGATTTACGCGGTCGGAAATTTTCAAGTCAAGTGAGACCAATGAGTGTTAACCAGCTTGCATTTCTTGTCCTTCCAACCGCTTCACCGGCTCATTGATCCACGCCGCTTCGGGCATCTGAAGCTTCTTCGGCAACCTGCGCCGCCCAAAACGCTCAGGATGCTCATCCCAAGCCTTCTGCAATGCAGCCAACCTCTGGTCATCAACATGCCCAGTCATCCCGAAATGAACATCAGCAGGCGTATGGAACCCAATCCCCGAATGGCGATGGTGCCCGTTATACGACTGAACAAACCGGTCCATGAAAGCCCGGGCATCAACAAGTGATCCAAACCGCTGCGGGAATGTCGGAAGATACTTCAAGGTCTTGAACCACGCCTCACTCGACAGAACTTGAAGAAACTGATTTCTCAGACGGCTTGGAACTTCCTGGTGCCATCGTTAATGAGGAGCTTTCCGTCAATGTGATCCCGCAAGGTGAAGACGAATTCGTCTGCGCGGGATGCTTTACCATTCGCCATCGAAGCCAGGCAGAGAAGAACACAGCTAACGGGTTCATCTGCCGTGACTGCGTTCAAGAATATTCGTAGCACAATAGCAGCGGTACTCCATTGGCTTCAACCGCTGATTACAGCCCCGCTCGTTACATCCCTCGTACCGAGATAACTTCCGTCATTAGGCTCTGCGCATGCGATTCTATCCAGCGGCACTGACCGAAGAAACAAGATTCTCACAGTTCAGACTTCCCCGGCCGGCCTGAGAAACCTCGACGCATCCTGGCATCTAAACAGGGTGATTCGGAGCTAGAGTTCTCTGGCACGTCGTACGTTCCTTGCCCCAACAACGATAAAAAGCACAGGGACTACGAGAAACACCCCAGTGAAAATCAGTACCAGCAAGGCGCCGCGCGGCATCCGTCCTGCATCAATCTCCTTATAGACATGTTGCAGAACAAAGTCCTCAGGATGATCTCGATCGTGGTATAGCTCAACGATATCTCCTTCGCGCCAGAATGGTTCAGGGTACTGATCAGAGGAGGCCACCTTGGAAGTAGATAGGAAGTCCCTTGTCCGGACTTGGCTATGTTCTACGCGACCCTCGACCGTTCCATTATTGTGCATGTACGTAATGGAAGCGCTCGTCGTAGTGGTGTACTGGCGTGATCCTTCCCGCGCTCTGCGCGATGAATGCTCCACTGCGACAGGCCCAATGATCCCAATGCTAGGAACACCTTCTGATCTCAGCCGATCATAATTGCGCTGTTCCTCAAACTGACCCATAAATGCCACAACACCAACGAGTGTGATGATCACAACCAGTCCAAGACCGATCCATCGGAATACGCCTGTTCGTCGCGCAATCCGGTTCTTATCCCAACCAGGGGCAAAATACCCGTTCCCGTAGCCGTCATTACGGTACCAATTAGTGGTATTGCTTATTTCGAAAGCAAACTTAGACGACGTTTGCTGCTCAGAACGCCGCCATCCTGCAGGCGGCTCAAACATCGCAGCTCTTTTCTTGGAGGCGGCCGCTTGAAGGTTTTTGGGTTTGTCAGGCACGGATTGGGTTCACTTTCGTTACGGCGGCGTCACCCCAGTTTATCCATACGAGGAATACGAAAATAGGCTAGCCGCAGCCAGCCCGGACATTGCTCAGGCTCTTTCGCCTTCTCGGATATATACGAATCCTAGCGACGATGCCGCAGTAGCTTCGTATGTTGGACTAGAAAATGATCGTGGTCAATGAATAACGGTTTTAAGCCGAGCGGCGCGTTGGACGGATACTTCGCTTTGCTGCTACTGAGACCTTGTATGGCAAGTATTTTCTCACTGCCGGTAATTTTGCCCTGAAGCTGATTTTGTAGGAGCAGGTGTGCTGACGTTCATGGCCCAGATTGCAAGGGTTCAAGGTCGCAAAGAACGCGGCGCTCCAGCTTTCGCAGACACCCCATGAGCTCATGATGAATTCTGGTGGACCCAAAGTCTTACTGCATCCTACCTGTCGCCGACAGCGAGGAACGGGGCGCGGTCATCTCTACCCGCAGGTTTGTCCGTCACACTCGGTAGTTCTGTCTGCCTCCGAGTCCATCCAGAGCTATCCACCACGGGCTCCTTCCCAGCTCTTCGCAGTCAGAACCACTCAAATTATCGGCAACCCGCGACCGAAGTTACTCGTTGCGCTCATCAAAACTGGCTGGATTCTGGGAATCCCCCCGTAGTCCCTATCGGCTACTGAGAAATGATTATCCTGCTGATTACCTGATAGACCAGCCCATCCACATGACTCGACGAATCATTCACTGTCACCGAAGATAGCAACCGTCCAGGGAAGGAGCAGCGCGATGGCCATCCACCAGATCCACATCACCACCAACACTGACGTATGGGAAGTTTCCTTGAACGGCTCGTCGGAAGGCCGATTCGATACTCAATACGAGGCATCCAGCTTCGCCCGGCGCCTCGCTTACCAAATCGGCGGTGCACAGATCAGCGTGCACGGGCCAGACGGCCGGATACGCGAGAAAAATACTATTTCAGCCGAAGAGCCACGCAACACCCCGGCATGACAGTCCGAGAGGAACGGAACATCCCAGGATGCAAGCGCGGATGACGTCCTCTGCCGGGTGGCATCAGTAAGGGTGGCATATTGATACTGAGGAACGGATATCCAAGTTCACTAGGGGAACGAGATGAGCACTAACCATTTTCATGTACTGGCCAACGGAGAAGCCTGGGTCGTCACTTTGGGCGGGCTGCATCTGGAAAGTTGTGACTCGCAGTCTGAGGGATATCGCGAAGCGCTATCCAAAGCTACAGAACTGGGCTCTGGTGAGATCTACGTTCACGACGTGTCCGGAGATCTCGCATGGCGCGAGTCGATACCGAGTAGCCAACGCTCGGAATATCCCGCCGTCCCGGAGGAATGAAAGAGATCCTGGATGAATATCCGGTAACTGATGGCAGGCAAGACTCTGAAGAGCTTCCTCCGAGGTCGGCGAAGCCAGCTTCTCATAAAGATAACAAGTAAATGCATGCCGGCGCCAAGACTGATGGACTAGAGGCGGTACCGGATCGAATTCAAACCTGCAGATTCTCCGCGAGATTGCTTATCTGGTCGTAATTCTTGACTCTTAAGGTCCGTCTGCAAGATGTAGGGGAACGAGCCTTTCACGCGGTGTCAAAGCCTTACTCCACTGATCGTCTCGTAATCTCTTCTCAAATGCTGTAGCCCATGGGCATGAAAGGACGCGTTATGGCAGCCGTAGAGAAACGGTGCACGGAATTAGCAGACTCGATTTCGGCAATACTTCAGAGAACCCATCAGACTGTGTCCGTCGCCGAATCGTTGACAAGTGGAGCTCTTTCCTCTTGCCTCGGAGCGACCCAGAATTCGTCAGAGTGGTTCCTAGGGTCTGTCGTCGCCTACAGCAGCGAGGTTAAGTTCACCGTCCTGGGCGTCGATCGCGGGAAGGTTGTTACTGCACGCTGTGCAGGCCAGATGGCTTCAGGAGTGGCTCGATTGCTTGGGAGTGACCTCGCTGTTGCAGTAACAGGTGTTGGGGGGCCGGGGCCTGAGGAGGAAGAAGCAGAGGGCACAGTTTATATCGCTGTTTACACACAAAGCGGCGTACACGCGCAGAGGTACCAGTTTGAGGGTGAGCCTGCAGAAGTCCTAGATAAAACGATTTTCCAGGCGTTGCACCTTCTCCGCGCCGCACTCACGGCCTGAAGCATTGAGGCCGGCAGAAATATCTAGGATCTTTGCCAGCTACCTTAGAGGAACCTTACCGGTCTGGTAAGACCTGCGGGATGGGCCTATGTTGGGAAAAGTGTTCCTCACACAGGGTGGGGACCTCACGGAAGGAGAACAATCATGGCAGATGAAAACAACTCCGGACAGTTCGGAAACCGCGAAGACACTGAAGAGCAGGCCCAGAAGGGCGGCGAAGCAAGCACCGGCAGCTTCGGCGAGGAGAACAGCGCCGATCCGAGCGAAGCTGGCCGCACGGGAGCTGAAGAACAGCCAACTGAAGCGAAAGCTCGCGGCGGAGAAAACAGCCACTAAAAAATTTAGCTGAATTCCGGTAGCTGGCACGGGCCATTCCGTGTCAGCTACCTTCATCAAAGACGCAAATTAGCTGTTTTCCACATCACTCGCAGTACAAGGAGACCGCTTCCCGCGCCCTGCAGGCCATGGAATCCAATGCAAACACCTTAACTGTGTACTCACCACTCCACTAGTATCGGGGTAGTTTCAGATCTTCGACCCCGCCTGACCCGCTACGGCAAAGGAACGGCCAAGATATGACTAACTCGCTATGGCTTACTCACCGCGAACCGATAAAGACAGATCTTTTCGTGCCGGACGACACCTCTGACGTCCTCGTCGTGGGTGCAGGACTCACCGGGCTCACCACCGCGTTACTACTGCGAAGGGCTGGTTTGAAAGTCACCGTCATAGAAGCGCGTTCTGTCGGCGCGGTAACTACCGGGCATACCACCGCCAAGCTCAGCTTGCTCCAAGGCACGATTCTGTCGGACATGAGAAAGCATTTTTCCCAGGAAATCGTCAACGCCTATGTTCAAGCCAATCTTGAAGGCCAGGCATGGCTGCTGCGCTATCTGGAAGAACACAAGGTAGCAGTGCAACAACGTGACGCCTTCACCTACACCACGGACCCGTCACGGATAGAGCTACTGGAGCACGAGATCCGGATTGCCCAAAACGCAGGCTTAGATGTTCACTGGGCTGCAACAGAAATCGGCCTGCCGTTCCCCGTACAGGCGGCACTGCGACTCAAAGATCAAGCCCAATTCGACCCCATGGATGTGCTGGAAACATTGGCTAGCGACCTCCGCTCGCGCGGGGTACGCATCGTCGAAGGCGTGCGGGTGCGCAAGGCAACGTCGGGTTCCTTCACCGCACTCCACACTGACAAGGGAACCAACCGGGCACAGCATGTCGTCCTGGCTACCGGATTCCCGATCCTTGATCGCGGATTGTATTTCGCCAAGCTCACACATTCCCGATCGTACGTAGCAGCCTACCGAATGCCCTCAGCGTCCGGATCATTGCCTGAAAACATGTACCTTTCAGTCGATCAGCCAACTCGTTCCCTGCGTACCGTTCCTCAGTACAACGCGCCCGATCTCCTGCTCGTTGGCGGCAATGATCACCCTGTGGGCAAACGAATATCCGAATCCGAGCAGCTCAAAGACCTCGACGACTGGGCGCAACAGCATTTTCCCGGCGTTCAAGCCGTGCACCAGTGGTCCGCCCAGGACTACCAGTCAGCAAATATGGTTCCTTTCGTCGGCAAGCTTCCCCGTAGCTCAGGAAACATTCATGTGGCCACTGGCTATAACAAGTGGGGCATGACCAACGCCGTTGCCGCAGCGCTGCAGATCAGCTCAAATATCCTGGGAGGGAGCATTCCTTGGGCTGAAACGCTTTCGCATCGCATCACTAGTCCCCGGGACCTAGCCGAAGGCGCGAAATTCAATGCTGGTGTCGCAAGAAAGCTGCTCACTGGGTGGAACTCAGCGATATTCGCTCAAGAAGCATCTATCCAAGACAGCACGCGAGACGCGGCAAAATCCTCGAATCCGGTTGATGGTCCGAGCGATGAGCCTAAGACCGAACAAGGAAGCAACGGGTGGGTTCGACGGCAAGGCCTCAAACCTGTAGCAATATCCACTACGGCAGAAAAAACGTGCCAAGTTTCGGCTGTGTGCTCTCATTTGGGTGGCATCTTGTCCTGGAACGATGCGGAGGAATCCTGGGATTGCCCCCTGCACGGTTCACGATTCTCCCCAACAGGCCAAGTCCTGGAAGGACCAGCAACCCAAGACCTCAAGACAATATCCCCTGACGAGCGTTCTTAAGGGGCGCGCACGAAGACAAGCCCGGTTTCCACTTTCTCCATACTGGCTGTTCCTCAACAATAATTCTTCGAGCCGGATTGGCGACTGGCGCCCAGCCACCCGGTTTTCTCGTTCTCGAGCTGAAAGACAACATTCATGAAAATCCAGCACAATGTCGTCGAAGGCATACACCGCATCGAGCATGCCGCAGTCAACTGGTACATCGTCGAAGATCGCAACGGGTTGACGATCGTCGATGCCGGGTTGCCGACCTCGTGGAAAATGCTCTTGACTGCGCTGCTCGAAATGGGAAAGGAACTCACCGATATCAAAGCGTTGATCCTCACCCACGGCCATTTCGACCATATCGGCTTCGCCGAACGCTTGAGACGAGAAACGAAGATCCCGGTGTACATTCACGACAATGATGTGCCTTTGCTGCGCCATCCGCGTCAGTATGGCCGCAATCGCGCGGTGTCGTGGTATTTGGCAACGCAGTTCAGGGCACTGCCTGAGGTGGCACGGCTGATAGCCAATCGCGCCTGGTGGCCGGAGCCGGTGGCCGAAGTGCACCGGATCCGAGAGCAGGTACTTCCCGTGCCTGGAAACCCCGAGGTGCTATTGACTCCAGGACACACCCACGGGCACTGTTCCTACTACTTCCCAGATCATGGCGCCCTCATCGCCGGGGATGCGGTCGTCACCTACAATCCCTATCGGGCCACGGCCTATCCGCAGATCGTTTCGGACGCTGCAACAGTGGATCCTGAACGGGCACTTGAGTCCTTGGCGGTTCTTGCCGCCACGGGAGCAAGAACTGTCTTAATGGGCCATGGAGAACCGTGGCATCAGGGGGTCGAGCAACTGGTGAGCATCGCCAGATCCCACGGCAGCTCCTGAGTTGAACGGACTAAAGGTACCAGGCACAAGGCTGTAATGGGTCGACTTCAAATCCATGGATTCTCGCTCATGTCGTACGTTCCTCTAGGAACCTCGAGGTCGAACCGGGCCTTGAATTCCTTGGCCACCTTCTGATGAGCTTCTCTGCCCAGGGGATGGAGGTTCTGGCAGTGGGCAGCTGCAGAGAACTTCGTCACGAATTCCGCCCCCGTGGCCGGGTCCCACCATGAGCTGTCGTTGACGCAGCACAGGGACCGCAGCAACCGGCGCGCCTCGCTTCGCGAGATGTTGGGTGACGGCGGGGCACCTTCTGCTAGGCCGACTTGATCAAGTTGCCAGATAAGTTCCGGCGCCTCTTTCAGGCGGCCGGAGTCCCGAAGGTGGTCTCGGTGTTCAAGGTCGTGCGCTTCCATGAAAAGTTCGTTGCCTGTCTCCATTTCGGCCCAGCTGCGTTCCATGTCGGAAGCGTGATCCCGATCCGTAAGGTGTTCGGCTCGATGCGAGAGGCGGCTTGCTGACATCAGATGCCCGACCCCAGGCCAGCGCAGTTGATCCGCACAAGAATATTCTTCCACCACCAGTGGAGTGAGCGATAAGTAGCCGGGCAAGGAATCGGTGCGCAGGTCGATATCGAACTGGGCGAAGAGCTGGTCAGCAAAATCCATGCGGGCAATATCGAGTTCCGGATAGATGAGAAACCTGTGCAGATCCCGCTGGAGGAGGCCTATTTGCTCGTGTGCGGCCACATCCCACCACAACGTTTCATTCCGTGCTTGTATAATTCCTTGCAGCTGCGCCGCATCATACCGATCCGTGAGCGCATAGGCGCTTGCCTATTTAGCCAGCAATCCCGAGATAGCTAGATGCTCGTGAACTGACTGCCGCTCATCGATTCGCTCAATAGTGAATGTGGCTACTGACATCCGTGTTTCCCCTTTGAAGCAACGGCTCCGAGAATTAGTAGAACGGCGGTGCCGCGGTGCCGTAATAGCTCGGCAGGAAAAGGTATCTGAAGTTCTCGCCGGTAAGCAGGCATCACAATCCTATTTCCGTTGCTCGAACTTCATGAGCTTGTGCGTGCCATCGCAAAAAGGCTTGATGGCAGAGCCCCCGCAGCGGCATAGCGCGACGGGCCCTTTCCGGGCCTCG
>NZ_JBIVMP010000010.1:0-59937 GCF_044753145.1 Glutamicibacter sp. NPDC088483 | reverse complement strand
TCACCCCGCCGTTTCCGTTTCGCCCTTTCAGGCTGTCCGGATCAGCGGCGCGAGATAAAACTCTACACGGGTTCAGCCACGACGCAAAATCGGCCAGTTTCCATGCTTTTCTGCGCAGAATCCCCGGAATCATGCGGATTCCCTGCGGTCCAAGGTGAATATCGGCTAAAAACAACGGAAAATTGTTGTTATGAAGCAGGTCACCCCAATGAAAAGGGGCCATAACTTGCCTTGGCAAGTTATGGCCCCTTCACGGTGCTTGGAGACTACTTGGACTGTCCAGCGCGCAAACGCGATACCTCGTAGAGCGAGATGCCAACAGCCATCGAAGCATTCAGCGATTCCATTGCCGAGTCGATTGGAATCGAAACGATGGCGTCGCAGTTTTCGCGGACCAGCCGGGACAGGCCCTTGCCTTCGGAACCAACCACGATGCACAGCGGGCCGGTAGCCAATTCGAAGTTCGGAAGCTCCATGTCGCCACCGGCGTCGAGGCCGATCACGAAAATGCCAGCAGCCTTGATTTCTTTCAGTGCGCTGGTCAGGTTGCTGCACTTGGCTACTGGTACGCGTACAGCTGCACCGGCGCTGGTCTTCCATGCCGAAGCGGTCATGCCGACGCTGCGGCGCTCTGGAATGATCACGCCGTCTGCGCCGAAGGCCGAAGCCGAACGGACAATCGCACCCAGGTTACGCGGGTCGGTGATGCCATCCAGTGCCAGGAACAGCGGCTGGGTCCGGGTGTATCCCTTGTCGAAGTCCTTGATGGCCTTGGTAGCCAGCTGGACTGCATCCTTGTATTCGTATGGCGGGATCTGCAGGGCCATGCCCTGGTGGATCGCGTCATCGGTCATGCGGTCGAGCTCGGGCTTGGATGCTTCCATCAGCGGGATGCCCAGCTCGGCAGCCAGCTTCAGGGATTCGCGGACGCGGTCATCGACGTCGATGCGGATGGCAACGTGCAGCGCCTTGGCAGGGATGCCGGCGCGCAGCGCCTCAACGACGGAGTTGCGGCCGGTGACGAACTCGGCGTTGACCTTGATGCGGTCGGTTCGACGGCCGGTGCTGCGCTTGGCGGCCGAGCGCTCAGAGAGCTGCTTGGCACGGTAAGCCTTGTGGTACGGGCGGTCCTCCGCTTTGGGGGTCGGGCCCTTGCCCTCGAGGGAACGACGTCCCTTGCCACCACTACCCTTGGTTGGGCCCTTTTTGTTCATTGGTTCATGTCCTTTAGTTTTGAGTTCATTGGTGCCGCGCGTGTTCGCGACTAGTTGTCCAGAGTCCAGCGAGCGCCATCGGCCGAGTCCGCCACGGTAATGCCAGCGGATGCCAGCGCATCGCGGATGGCGTCGGAGCGTGCCCAGTCCTTGGCAGCGCGTGCTTCGGCGCGTTCAGCCAACTGGGCCTGGATCAGCTGATCCAGGGCTGCGTGCTCTGCAGAAGATTTCGAGCTTTCATTGCTGCCGGCATCATCCAGGCCCAATACCTGGGTCATGGCCAAGACCTGGCCCAAGGCCTTGGCAGTGGCAGCGTCGTCACGGCTATCCAAGGATGCATTGCCCAGCCGCACGGTTTCATGCAGCGCGGCCAGCGCCATTGGAACGTTCAGGTCATCATCCATCGCGGTGCCGAAAGCTTCCGGAACCCCGGTGGCCACGATCGACTCGGCGACGGCACCCAGGCGGTAGCGCGCATTGGAGATGAAGGTGTCGATGCGTTCGACCGCTGCCCCCGCTTCGGTCAGCGAGTCCGGGCGGTAGTCGAGCATCGAACGGTACTGCGCCTGGCCCAGGAAGTAGCGCACCACGCGGGCGTCGGCCAGCGCGAGCATTTCTTCCGGGGAAATGGTGTTCCCAATGGACTTGGACATCTTCTCACCCTCATAGGTGACCATGCCGTTGTGCATCCAGAAGTTTGCAAAGCCGTGGCCAGCCGCGTTGGACTGGGCCATTTCGTTCTCGTGGTGCGGGAAGCGCAGATCCAGTCCGCCGCCATGGATGTCGAATTCGCTGCCCAGGTACTTGCCAGCCATCGCCGAGCATTCCAGGTGCCAGCCTGGGCGGCCGCGTCCCCAGGGGCTTGGCCAGGAAGCCGTCAGCGGATCGGTGCCCTTGTAGCCCTTCCACAGCGCGAAGTCGCGTGGATCCTTCTTGCCGCGCGGATCCGAATCCGGCGCGTCCTGCATATCGTCGATCTTCTGGCGGGTCAGTGCGCCGTACTGCTCATAGGAGCGCACGTCGAAATAGACATCTCCGGAGCTGTCGGCCGCCGGGTAGGCATGGCCGCGTTCGATCAGCTGTGCAATCAGCTCATGCATTTCGGTGATGTGGCCGGTCGCGCGGGGCTCGTAAGTCGGGCGTTGGACACCCAGAGCCTCGTAGGCCCGTGCGAATTCCTGCTCGAAGCGGTACGCCAGGGCGAACCATTCTTCGCGCGGCTTGTAATGGGCATCCGCCTCGAAGTCCTCGGCGAAGGAACTCGCCGACTTCTCCAGGATCTTGTCATCGATGTCGGTCACGTTGCGGACGGTGGTGACGGCAAAGCCGCGGTATTCGAGCCAGCGCACCAACAGGTCGAAGACAATGGCGCTGCGGACGTGGCCCACGTGCGGCATGCCCTGCACGGTGGCGCCACAGTAGTACAGCTTGACTTCGCCTTCCGCCAATGGCTGGAAGTCGCGTACGGATGCTGTTTTGGTGTCATAGAATCGCAGGCTCACGCCTTTAAGGTTATCCGATGGATGCACCCTTTGTACTTCACTTGTGACACTCTCGATGATCGAAGCCCCGCGGTTGCGCCAAGGGGCCTAGCCCGATACCGGGTAGACCAGTGCGGTGGCATAGGCTGTCACGCCCTTGCCTTCCCCCTCGTAGCCCAGCCCGTCGCTGGTGGTCGCAATGACGCTGACTGGGGCGCCGATAGCCTCGCTCAGCACTTTGCTGGCTTCTTCGCGGCGCGCGGCAAAGCGCGGGCGGCGGCCAACGAACTGCACCGCGACATTGCCGATTTCGAATCCCGCCTCCCGCACCAGGCGGGCGGCTTCTGCAATCAGGCTCACACCGCTGGCCCCGGCGAATTCCGGTCGGTCCACCCCGAAGTGCGTGCCCAGATCGCCAATGCCCGCAGCGGAGAACAGCGCATCGCAGGCCGCGTGCGCTACCGCGTCGCCATCGGAGTGGCCCGAAAGCCCGGTGTCTTCCGGGAAGTGCAGTCCTGCCAGCCACATTTCGCGAGTCGGGTCTTCGCTGACCGCGTGAACATCGATGCCGTTGCCGACTCGTGGCAGGATCATGGTTTCTTCCTTTGCGCTTGGGGTGGCCGCGGGCTGGTTCGCCGCGAGCTTGCCTGCCGCGTCGAGATCTCCGGGATAGGTGACCTTCATGGCTTGCTGCGATCCCGGCACCACATGGACTTCGGCTCCGAAAGCCCGCACGATCGACGCGTCGTCGGTAACCTGCTCCAGTTCTGCCTTGGTGCAGCCATCCAGTTGGGCGTGGGCATCGCGCAACAGCTGCGCGTCAAAGCCCTGCGGGGTTTGCACCGCGCGCAGGATGGAACGTGCCGGGGTTTCCTTGATGATTTCGTGCTCGCCGGCGGCATCGAGCTCCACCACGCAGATGGTGTCGGTGACGTTCAGCGCCGGGATGACGGCGTTGCACTGCTCGTCGGCCAGAGCGCCAAGCACTTGTTCATGCAGCTTCGCCGGGGCAAAAGCGCGGGCGGCGTCATGCACCAGAATGTTGGTGGCGGCGGAACTGGCTTCAGCCAGGCCGGCGCGGACCGACGCGGCGCGGCTGGCGCCACCGGGCACGGTGCGCACCTTGTCCCCGTACTGCGCCATGGCCGCGGCCAGGCGTTCGTCCTGCGGCGGGGTCACCACGATGATTTCGGTGATCTGCGGAATTCCCAGCGCCCGGTCCACGGCATGTTCAGCCAGGGATTTTCCGGCCACCTGGACCATCGCCTTGGGAAGGCCAGCGCCGAGGCGGGTTCCCATTCCAGCAGCCACGAGGATCAGGCTTGAGTTCTGCACTTCGCTTTGCTTCACAGCGCCCAGCTTATCGTGCCGCGCGGTTCGGCCTTGGCCGCTTTAACGCCAAAAGCCGTGAAACGCTTGGGAGCGTTTCACGGCGATGCGTTACCGGAACGGGGCTAGGCCGAAGCCAGAACCTCGTCCAAGAGGCCTTCTGCCTTGGCCTCGTCCAGATCCTTGGCCAAGGCCAATTCACTGATCAATACCTGGCGAGCTTTTGCCAGCATGCGCTTTTCGCCTGCCGACAGACCACGGTCATTTTCTCGGCGCCACAAGTCGCGAACTACTTCTGCAACTTTGATGACATCGCCGGAAGCGAGCTTCTCGACATTTGCCTTGTAGCGGCGCGACCAGTTGGTCGGCTCTTCGGTAAATTCAGCACGAAGGACATCGAACACATGGTCCAAGCCTTCCTGACCTACCACGTCACGTACGCCAACAAGATCAACGTTCTCAGCAGGAACCTCAATGGTCAGGTCGCCCTGAGCCACCTTGAGCTTGAGATACATTTTCTCTTCGCCCTTGATCTTGCGCATCTTGATCTCTTCGATCATCGCGGCACCGTGGTGCGGGTAGACAACAGTCTCGCCAACCTCAAAAACCATGTGGATAAACCCCTTTCCCACGCCCTAGTCTACCATGTTTGCTATTCCGGATCCTGCGACTGTGCCCCATATAACCGCGAATTCACGCGGAAATGCCTCTTCCACTCGCAAGAGAAACATGCTATGAAGAAGATAGGGCAGTCGACTGCGCACCAACCCCCTTCCCCGCATCGGTTGTCTACAACTTGTCGAAATGCGTGTGTTGCACGTCGCTAAATCGCGTCTTTGCGTGAAAAACAGCTAGGCTTAGAGGTAATCGTGGTCCAATTTTCGATTGCCCCTGCCCTAGGTGCATTCGATTAAGCAGGCCACGAACCGAAGCAACTCATTTTTCTCACCGAGGAGTTAGTGTCGTGATCACCGCACGCATGACCGCTGGACGTCGCATTGCCGCGTCCCTCGCTGTGGCTGCCCTGGCATTCGGTGTCACCAGCTGTGGCGCCATCAACGAGCAGGCCACCAACACCGACTACGCCGCCAGCGATGGCGTCAACGTCGATGTCGCAGACGCAAAGGTCCGCAACCTGATGTTCGTCACCAACAGCGACGACACTGAAGCCCGCCTGATCGGCTCCGTAGTCAACGCCGGCGATTCCGCGCTGACCCTGTCGGTCAAGGCTGACAACGCAGCACCTGTCTCCATCCAGGTTCCTGCAGACGGCACCATCAAGCTTGAAGAAGACAAGAACCAGCAGATCATCAAGAACATGGGCATTGCAGCTGGCGAACACGCCGACTCGGTCTTCACCGTTGCCGGTGAGAACGTGGAATTTAGCGTTCCAGTTGTCGATGGCACCCTGGCTGAATACCGCGACTTCGTACCAGGCGGTGCTGATCAGTCGGTTACCGAGCACCTGACTCCAGAAGAGACCCACTCCACTTCGGGCCACTAAGCTTCGCGCAAGACAAAACAAGAGCCTCGGACAGAATCGAAAGATTTTGTCCGAGGCTCTTGGCGTATCCTGGCTCTTTGGCTTTAGACCACGAACTTGTAGCCCAGCCCGCGCACGGTCACCAGGCGTTCGGGCACCGCCGGGTCGACCTCGATCTTGGAGCGCAGGCGCTTGACGTGCACATCCAAAGTCTTGGTGTCCCCCACGTAGTCGCTGCCCCAGACGCGGTCAATCAGCTGGCCTCGGGTGAGCACTCGACCGGCGTTGCGCAACAGCATTTCCAGCAGCTCGAATTCCTTCAGCGGCATGGATACCTCGGTGTTGTCGACCGAGACCACGTGGCGTTCCACGTCCATTCGCACCGGACCGGCGGTGACCACATTGCTGATCAGTTCTTCGCCTTCGCCCTGGCGGCGCAGTACAGCACGGATGCGGGCCAGCAATTCGCGGGAGGAGTACGGCTTGGTGACGTAGTCGTCGGCGCCGAGCTCCAGGCCGACGACCTTATCGATCTCCGAGTCCTTTGCGGTGAGCATGATGACCGGGACCTGGCTGTTCAGGCGGATCTGGCGGATCACTTCGGTTCCGGGCTGGCCCGGGAGCATCAGATCCAGCAGCACCAGGTCTGCGCCATGGCGTTCGAACTCGGTCACGGCCTTCAGACCGTCGTCGGCGATCCGGACTTCGAAACCTTCGCGTTCCAGCAGGTAGGACAGCGGGTCAGAGAGCGATTCCTCGTCCTCAACGATCAATATGCGGGTCATCGGCGTCCTCCTTCACGATCGGACGCATTCGTCTCGATCGTTCGTTCCTTCATCGTCTGGCCGGCAAGCACATTGCTGGTCGCCGGTTCTTCGTCCGCTAGGGGAAGTCTTAGGGTAAATGTGGATCCGTGGCCCGGCTGCGACCACAGCGACACTTCGCCGCCGTGGTTGGCCAGCACGTGCTTGACGATGCTCAGCCCCAGGCCGGTGCCCCCGGTCTGCCTCGAACGTGCGGAGTCCACGCGGTAGAAGCGCTCGAAAACGCGTTCCTGCTCTTCGGCCGAAATCCCGGGTCCCTGGTCGGTGACCGAGATCTGCGCATAGCCATCACGCTGCCGGATGCCCACGCCTACCGTGGTGTTCTCCGGGGAGTAGCGGATGGCATTATCGATCAGGTTGCGGATCGCAGTCATCAGCAGGTCCGCATCGCCCAGGATCGGCTCCTCGAGATGTCCGCCTACGGTAATGGCGATGCCCTTTTCCTCGGCAATCAGGTGGCTGCGGTCAACTGCCTCGGCCACGACGCTGTCGATATTCACTTCCTGGCCCTGCACGATGGCATCGGATGCCTGCAGGCGGGAGAGCTCGATAATGTCCTGGACCAGGGCGGCCAGGCGCCGCGATTCCTTGTCCATCCGGGTGGAGAAGCGGCGTACCGCCTTGGGGTCATCGGCAGCCTCGGTAATGGCCTCGGCCAGCAGGCCGATCGCGCCGACAGGAGTCTTCAGCTCGTGGGAAACGTTGGCCACGAAGTCGTTGCGCATCGCTTCGGTACGGGTGATTTCGGTACGGTCGTCGGCCAGCAGGAGAATGTACTCGTCGCCCAGCGGTGCCACGCGCACATGGACAATCAGCTGCCCGGCACCCAGCGTGGAGCGTTGCAGCTCGTACTGGCTTTCGGCAATCACGCCGTCGGCGCGAACCTGCCGCACCAGCGAGAGCAGTTCGTTGTGGACGAGCGTGTGTCCTCGCACCAGTCCGTAGGCGTAGGAAGCGGGGTTGGCTCGAACCACCCCGTCGACGTCATCAAGGATTACGAAGGCGCGTCCAATGACCGACAGGACGGCGGCGGCTCCCTCGGGGAGCACGGGTTCGTCGACCTGCGGCAGCTTCGAGGAGCGGTTCTGGGAAAGCCGGAAGGCGATGACGCCAACGATCCCCAGAGCCAGGCCGAGGACGCCGGCTATAAGAGTCGAGATCACTTCGTTCACATCTTTAGACTAGCTTCACCTTTGGGTGGCACCGGCCCTAAATGACGTGATTTAGTCGATTTCGGCGCGCTGTTCACCAAACGTTCACCTTTCGTGGCATATTCGTTAATCACCCGCTGACAAGCTGGAGCAAGACCCTCCACCATGCCACAAAACTGTTTCGGGGCGGTTGGCTGCCACGGCAGTCCACCATCCGGCATGGATACCGACACTCGAAAGGAACTGCTGTGCGTAAGGTATTTCAAGCAGACCTGCAGCAAATTGGCGAAGAACTCATTGAGATGGCCAACCAGGTCGCAACCGCAATGGATCGAGCTTGGGATTCGCTAGCCAACGTCGACGTCGATCTGGCCCAGGAAGTCATCGCAGCGGACGCGAAGATCGACTTCCTGCAGAACCAGCTCGATGAGCGCGCTATCGATACCTTGGCTTTGCAGGGACCGGTAGCCAGCGATCTGCGCATGATCGTCGGTTCGCTGCGCATGAGTGCTTCGCTGGAGCGCATGGGCGACTTGGCACGCCACTTGGCGCAGCTGGCCCGCCTGCGCTTCCCCAACCCGGCAATCCCAGCCAGGATTTCCGACACCTTTGCCCAGATGGCAAAGATCGATATTGACATCGCCAAGGCCGTTGCGCGTTTGCTCGACACCCGCGATCTGCAGATCGCTACCGAAATTATCGAGCTGAACCACCAGCTGGATCGCTTGCACTCCAGCGTCTTCACCCTGGTCGCGGCCGACGACTGGGATGCCAATGCACCCACCACCGTGGACGTATCGCTGACCAGCCGCTACCTTGAGCGCTTCGGCGATCATGGTGTGTCCGTAGCTCGCAAGGTCACCTATCTGGTGACCGGCGAATGGGACCCCACCGAGATCTAGGTCCGCGGACCTAAGCTATAAGGCTGCGCCTTGGCGCCTGCCATCCGGTACCACCGGATGGCAGGCGCCATTTTTGCTCTCCAGCTCATTCAGCACTGAAACTGGGTGTCCGGGGTCCGGGAAGCCTTCGCATCGCGGCGCGAACTGGGTACCGTGCCGTGGCCCGCGGCCCCGTTGGCATGGCAGTGCTGCGCCTCGTCCGGCCATGCAGCTCCACGCGCTCACGGTGAGCGCACGTCCAGCCATTGCCCCGGCAGGATGCCAGCGGACGCACGACGCAGCGCTGGGCACCCCAGGGACCGCCGTTGGAGTCCGGTCCCATCCGGGGAATCCAGCCCGTTAAACCAGCAGAGGGCAGTCCACCGATCGGTGGACTGCCCTCGCAGGTTGTTGGCGCGCAAGTGGCGCCAGCGTCTAGCGGGCTTCTAGCCTTCGCACTCGACGCAGAAGCCTACATTGCCCTCTTCGCGCACCAGCTGCGAACGGTGGCGAATCAAGAAGCACGAGCCGCAAATGAACTCGTCGTCTTTCTGCGGAATGACCGTAACGGTCAATTCCTCGTTGGATAGATCCGCACCTGGCAGATCCATGCCATCGGTGTGGTCGGTCTCGTCGAGCTCGCGCACCACCGACTTGGCGTCCGGTGCGTTTGCGGACTTCACCGCATCCAGAGAAGCCTTACGTGCCTCAGCAACGTCTGGGCGGACTTCATCGTAATCAGTTGCCACGAATTGCATTCCTAACGTGAGCCATTGAGCCTATTCGAAATAGGAGATTACAGCATACTAATGCCAAAAATACAATCGTGCGCAGTTGTTTCGCTCACAGCCGGATGCTTGGCGTTACCTCGGCGTTAACAAGCGGACGGCGGCATCGCGAACTACTGGCGAGTAGCCAGCAGCCTCGATGCCGCCGAAAAGCGTGTCCTACTTGCGGCCTTGGTTGGCAACGGCCTCGATGGCGTCCGCAGCGGCTGCTGGATCCAGGTAGGTTCCGCCCTTGGTGATTGGCTGGAAGTTGTCATCCAGCTCATAGACCAGCGGGATGCCGGTTGGGATGTTCAGGCCAGCAATGTCTTCATCGCTGATGCCATCCAGATGCTTGACCAGCGCACGCAGCGAGTTGCCGTGGGCGGTGACCATGACGGTCTTGCCTGCCGACAGGTCGGCCTTGATGTTGTTCTCCCAGTAGGGAAGCATGCGATCCAGCACGTCCTTGAGGCACTCGGTGCGTGGGGCGGAGTCGCCCAACGCCGCATAGCGCTCGTCGTTGATCTGGCTGAACTCCGAGGAATCATCCAGTGCTGGTGGCGGGGTGTCGTAGCTGCGACGCCATTCCATGAACTGCTCTTCGCCGAACTCGGCCAAGGTCTGCGCCTTGTCCTTGCCCTGCAGCGCACCGTAGTGGCGCTCGTTCAGGCGCCAGTCGCGGTTCACCGGGATCCACGAACGGCCAGCGGCCTCCAGGGCCAGGTTCGCGGTAACAATGGCGCGGGTCAGCAAGGAGGTGTGAAGCACCTCCGGCTTGTAGCCAGCTTCGGTCAGCAGCTGGCCGCCGCGGGCAGCTTCAGCACGGCCCTTCTCAGTCAGCGATACGTCGTACCAACCGGTGAACAGGTTCTTTTCGTTCCATTCGCTCTGTCCGTGGCGAAGCAAAATCAAAGTGTGGCTCATGTAATCCATCCTAACCAATGCGCAAGCCTGCTCGTGCGAAAGTTAAGGCCCGTGATTAAAGTGCGAAGACCTGCAGTCCGCCAAGATGCGGATGCAGGTCTTCGGGAAAACTTGGTGCCTTGGCACGCCTAGTAGTTGTACCAGCCGCCGCCTTTGCCGCTGACGGCAGGCTTGACGTCCGCGAGGTACACGCAGGCGATGCAGGCGCCGATCAGCTGCAGGAAGCCGATTCCGCCCTGGCTGAAGATGCCAAGCAGTGCCACGGCGGTGCTGGCGACGGTCAGTCCAAGCCAGAACCCCTTGGTGCGCTTGCCTTCCTGGGCGAAACGATCTGCGCCATGACGCAGGCAATCAACCAAAGCCCAGACGGCGAGCGCAACGATGACAATGCTCAAAGCGATCATCATGTAGTACTCGATTATTTGGGCCATGCGCAACATGTTCATGCTTGTACTCTACCTTTTTGGCGCAAATGATGGGCGCTGTGCCACGCGCGGAAATCAGCGCCCGCGGGCATCAAAGCCGGTCCAGCGCTTGCTGCAGATCGGCCCAGAGGTCTTCCACCTCTTCAATGCCTACTGACAGTCGGATCAGGCTGGCCGGGACGCTGGCCGGCTCCGAAGCGTGGCGGGCCCGGCGCTCAGCTAGGGATTCCACGCCTCCAAGCGAGGTGGCGCCGGTGATGAGCTGGAAGGCTTCCAGCACCCGGTCCGCTTCTTCGGCGGTGCTTCCCGCTTCAAAGGCGATCACCGATCCGAACCCACCCATGAGGTCCGCGGCGCGCGCGTGGCCCGGGTCGTTGGGCAGTCCCGGGTAGCGTACGGCCTGCACCTTGGGATGTGCCGCGAGGCGTTCTGCCAGCACCTGGCTGTTTGACTGCGAACGCTGAAGGCGCACGGCCATGGTGCGCACCCCGCGTAATGCGAGGAAGGTATCCATCGGGCCGGCGATCGCGCCATGCAAGGTCCGGTACCCATGCAGGCGGCTGTGGAGCTGCTCGTCGCTGGTGACCAGCGCGCCCATGATCACGTCCGAGTGGCCCGACAGGTACTTGGTCACCGAGTGAACTACAAGGTCGGCACCGTGGACCAGCGGCTGCTGGAGCAGTGGGGTGGCAAAGGTGTTATCCACGATGCTCACGACGTTCTTCGCTTTGGCGGCAGCCAGCAGGGTCGGCAGGTCGGCGACTTCCAGCATCGGGTTGGTTGGCGATTCCACCCAGAGCACATCGGCCCCATCCAAGGCAGCGAGCACTTCTTCGGTGTTGGCAATATCCACCGGGCGAATGCGCAGCCGTCCCGCATCTTGCAGCTCTGCGCTCAACGCCAGCGAACCGTTATAGGAATGCTGCGGCATCACCAGCACGCCGGCCTCTGGCACGATGCTCAATGCGGCGGCAATAGCTGCCATGCCCGAGGAGAACACCAGGGCAGGCAGCGTTGCCGCTTCGAGCTGGCCCAGTACTTCTTCAAACGGATCCCAGGTCGGATTGGAGAAGCGCGCATATACGCGTTCACCCGGCGCCGCCTGGCCTTTGGAATGGTAAGTCGAGGTGAAGGTTACCGGGTGGTTGACTGGAGCATCGTAGCCATGGGCCGGACGCCCGCCGGCAACGAGCAAAGTTTTCGGATCCCAGGCCGGATTGGCGCCTGATTCTGCGGTGCGGGGGTTCATGGAAAAAACTCTACGCTTCCTTTGACGCTGCCAGCCGGTGGATTTCACTACATTTCATCTGACTGATCCACCACACTGGGCGCATTTTCGTTGCACATCCTGCCGTTGCAGCGCACATCTTTAAATGTCCTTGGATAGGCTAGTGGGGTGAGTATCGAATCGAGTACCCCAACCCGTGGCTTGTTCATCGTTTTTGAAGGCGGTGACGGCGCTGGGAAGTCCACGCAGGTCGCCCTGGCCCAGCAATGGCTGGAGTCCCGTGGCGCCAAGGTCACCACTACCCGTGAGCCAGGCGGAACCCAGATCAGCGAAGAGCTGCGTTCCTTGGTGCTCGAACATGGCCACGGCGAGATCGATGCCCGTACCGAGGCCCTGATTTACTCGGCGGCGCGTGCCGCCCATGTCCAGCAGGTCATCTCCCCCGCGCTGGATGCCGGAACCCACGTCATCTGCGACCGGTTTGTTGATTCCTCGCTGGCTTACCAGGGCATGGGCCGTGCCCTCGGCTTTGATGCCGTCGCATCGATTAACGACTTCGCAACCGGCGGACTGAAGCCTGATGCCACCATCATTCTTGATATCTCCGCCGCGCAAGGACGTGCCCGGCGCATTGCGGCCAGCGGCGGCGTGGAGGATTCGGATCGCTTGGAATCCGAGCCGGATGATTTCCATGAACGCATCCGCAACGCCTTCCTCGACTTGGCGGCCCGTGATCCGCAACGCTATCTGGTCCTGGATGCCACCGCCAGCGTGGAGAAGCTGCACCAGTCGGTTGCGCAGCATTTGGCAGGCTTGCTGTGACCCGGCCGGTCTTCGCAGAACTTGCCGGGCAGGAACGTGTCATTGCCACGTTGACCGCTGAGGTTGATCGCGGCAACCCGACCCATGCCTGGCTGGTCACCGGTCCCCCGGGTTCGGGCCGCACCACCGCGGGGCGGGCTTTCGCGGCAGCTTTGCAGTGCACCCAGGCCCCGGCCGGCTGCGGGCAGTGCGCCAACTGCAAAATGGTCATGAATTCGGAGCACCCGGATGTGTCCTTCGTATCCACCGACAAATTCGAGTACCAGATCGCTGACGTCCGCCATCTGATTACCCGTGCACAGGAAAGTGCTGGCACCGGCCGCTGGCGCATCATCATCATCGAAGATGCCGACCGCATGTCCGAGCGCAGCACCAACGTGCTGCTCAAGGCCATTGAAGAACCGCCCGCCAAGATGATCTGGATCCTGAGCGCCCCGTCTCCTGCAGATGTTCTGGTGACCATTCGATCACGGTGCCGCGCGGTAAATCTCTCCGTGCCGTCCACCCAGGATGTTGCCGATCTTCTGGTGCGCCGTGACGGCCTGGAACCGGAACAGGCGCTGTTCGCTGCCCGTGTCTCGCAGTCCCACATTGGCGTAGCCCGTTTGCTGGCCCGTGACGAGCAAGCACGCATCCAGCGTGAAAAAGTCGTTACCTTGCCGTTGCGCACCACCACCTTGCCGCAGGCGATGGCCGCTGCCGCAGAAATTTCCAAACTGGCCAGCGAGCGTGCCGAGAACATTACCGGCACCGATCTGCAGAACAAGATTGCCCAGCTGCGCCACGCCAACGGCTTGGGTCCAGAGGAGAACATCCCCGCTGGATTGCGTGGACAGTTCAAGGCGCTGGAGGATGATGCCAAGCGATTCGCTCGGCGTGCAGCTTTCGATGCCTTGGACCGTACCCTGACAGACCTGACCACATTCTTCCGCGATGTTTTGAGCATCCAGCTGAAAACCGGAATTGAGCTGATCAACGAGCACCTGCGCGAGCAGCTCGAACGTTTCGCAGCGGAACAGTCCAGCGAGAAGTCCTTGGCCCAGCTTGATGCCATCAATGAAACGCGCAGCCGCTTGGCTGCCAACGTCAACCAGCTCATGGCCCTGGAAGCACTCATGACCCGTTTGCTGCCTCAGCCGGGACGCCGTTAACCCATCACAAGGAGACACTAAAAGTGCCTGCACGCTCACCGATGATGCGCTTGGCCGCAGTGGGGACCGCTCTGGCTTTGACCCTGGCCGGCTGCTCTTCCACTACAGCGGATTCGCAGTCCGGCGCATCGGATGCGTCGCAGTCCGCGCCCAACGCCAGTACACCGGAAGGATTGGAATCCTTCTACAGCCAAGACCTCGATTGGGAAGAATGCGGCAGCATCATCGAATGCGCCACCATAGAGGTTCCGCTGGACTATGCCGATCCCGAAGGCGAGAGCATTGATCTGGCGTTGAACCGCCGCGCAGTGGACGGAGCGACAGGCAATCTGCTGGTAAACCCCGGCGGCCCAGGCGGATCCGGCCTGGATCTGGTGGCGTCCTCGGTACCAGGCATGTTCAGCGCTGACCTGCAGCGCACCTACAACGTCATCGGATTCGATCCGCGAGGCGTGGGAGAAAGCTCCCCGGTCACCTGCCAAAGCGGTGCCGAGACCGATGAGGGACGCCAGGAAAACCTGCGGGCTTGGGTTCCTGAAGACCAGGACGAAATTGTCGAGGATACCGAGGACTACGCAGCTGACTGCGCGTCCAATACCGGCGATCTCCTAGGCCACGTCGATACCGTTTCGGCAGCGAAGGACATGGACGTGATCCGTGCTGTGCTCGGTGATGCACAGCTGGACTACCTCGGTTTCTCCTATGGAACCTTCCTCGGAGCAACCTACGCTGATTTGTTCCCTCGGAATGTGGGTCGCTTCGTACTCGATGGCGCCATGGATCCAACCAGCACAGCTTCGGACCTCACCTTGGCCCAGGCCGTTGGCTTCGAGAAGGAGATCGACGCGTGGCTCGCCAATTGCCTTGAAAGCGGTGAGTGCCCGTTCACTGGAACCGTTGAAGAGGCCAAGGTGCAGCTGCAGCAGTTCTTTGCGCAGGTGGAGAACGAACCAATGACTGCCAGCGACGGGCGTGCAGTGCCGATCATCGACTTCATCAACGGCTTCATCTTGCCGCTGTATGACGATTCCAGCTGGCCCATTATAACCGATGCGATGAACGCTGCCGTCAACGACGCGGATGTGGATATGATCCTCGGCTTCGCGGATCTCTCGGCGGACCGCGAGGGCGACGGCACGTATGCATCGAATTCCACCGATGCTTTCACCGCCATCAATTGCCTGGACCGTCCAATGGACGCCAGTCCAGAAGCGATGCAGGCCGAAGCAACAGAGTTGATGCGTGCGGCCCCGACCTTGGGCAAGTATCTCGCCTACGGCGGCATCACCTGCGAGGCCTGGGACCACGACGCCACTGGCAAGCCTGAGGTCCTCGACGCGGAAGGCTCGAATGAGATCCTCGTCATTGGCACCGTCGGCGATCCAGCTACCCCCTACGCATGGTCTGAGGCATTGGCGCAGCAGCTGGATAACGCGACCCTGCTGACCTATGAAGGCCATGGCCACACCGCATATGGACGCTCCAATGAATGCATTACCAAAGCGGTGGATGAGTACCTGATTGACGGCAAAGTCCCCGAAGCCGGCACCCGGTGCTGATTGGGCTTGATGATGTCGTCGCCGTTTTGACGTTCAGACAATTCCTCGGATAAAGTGACGTGGTGCCTGTTTGCAGGTACAGGCCTCCTTAGCTCAGGGGTAGAGCAGCTCCCTCGTAAAGAGCAGGTCGCCGGTTCAAATCCGGCAGGGGGCTCGTTGTGAAGAAAACCCCGGAATCGCGCTTGCCGCATGATTCCGGGGTTTTCGCAATTTTCAATGGATTTTCATGACTGGTCCCGGGGTCTTCGATTCCCACGCAGTCCATTCTTATCCCGCATCTTGCCCAACGGCGCTTTTGGATATTCAATTAGGCCAGAGCCGGCAAACGATTCTTCACTCCGCGATCAGCAGATCATCGATCCTGGTTCGCGACCGGCAATAGCGGTATAAGCCTTCGACAGCAATTTCCAAGGAATTCCAAACTGATGCAATCCTTGCAGTACTCCCCTGAACCGCCATCGCTAGGCGGCAACGCGATCATGCGCCAACGGTGGAGCGAAGTAGCGTTCCTGCATTGGCGGGTTAGCCCGGATGAGGTGGCGCCGTACATGCCCGAAGGATGCCGGCCAGATATTGTCGCCGGCAGCGCTTGGGTGGGCCTCGTCGCTTTCCAGATGTCGCGCAGTGCGTTCTTCTCCGGTCCTGCGATTCCGTGGTTGGGTGACTTCCCGGAGATCAATGTGCGCCTCTATTCCGTTGACAATCAAGGACGCCGCGCAGTGGTATTCCTGAGCCTTGAAGCATCACGCCTGCTACCTGTGCTCATGGCGCGGGCAGTCTTCGGGTTGAAGTACCAGTGGTCGTCCATGAAAATCCTGAAGAAGGCCGGCACGATCAGCTATGCAACACGGCGCATCGGAAATCCGAGCGCACGTTCCCGCATCGTCGTGCGTCCGGTAGAAGCTTCTGCCAGTGCCGGTCCAATTACCCCGGGTTCGCAGACCGCCATCGCGCTATCGGCACAGTGGGCGTTCCACCAGCGGCATCTTGGGCGCACCTTGCACTGCCGGAACCACCATGAACCGTGGCCGCTGCAACCTGCACAACTCGTTGAATTCGACGATGGCCTGCTGCGTGCCGCCGGTTTCGCCACTCTCGCTGATCGAGCTCCTGACTCGGTTCTGTACGCCGAAGGCGTCGATACGCTGTTCGCTGCACCAACCGTACTGGACTGCTAGAGGCCAGGCACAAGGCAGTTGCGGCAGAAGGCTCCCGGTTTCGGAAGAAACCGGGAGCCTTCTGTTCTGCCTAGCTTTTTTACTCGAAATCGGCGGTTGCCGGGTCAGCCGAGATACGGCCTTCCGCTCCGCGGTCCAGGGTAGCGATGGCAGCCAGATCTTCCTCGTCCAGATGCACGTTCAGCGATTCGAAGTTCTCGACGATGCGCGATTCGGTGGTCGACTTCGGGATGACCACGTTGCCTACCGCCAGGTGCCACGCGATGACTACCTGTGCCACCGATGCTTCATGCTTCTTGGCGATCTCCACCAGCACTGGGTCGCTGAGCAGTTCGCCGCCGTGGCCCAGCGGGGACCAGGACTGGTGCAGGATGCCGTGCTCGGCCTCGTAGGCGCGCAGCTCGCCCTGCGGGAAGTACGGATGGGTTTCGACCTGGTTGATCACCGGGCGGACGCCGGTTTCGGTGTAGAGCTCTTCCAGTGCTTCCTTGGTGAAGTTGCAAACGCCGATGGACTTGGCCTTGCCGTCCTTCTGCAACTGGATCAGTGCCTTCCAGGTGTCCACGTAGGTGCCGCGCTTGGGCTGCAGCCAGTGGATCAGGTACAGGTCGACGTATTCCAGGCCGAGCCGTTCCAGCGAGGCATCCGCTGCGGCGAGGGTCTTCTCGAAACCCTGGTCCGAGTTCCAGACCTTGGTGGTGATGAAGAGGTCTTCGCGTGGCACGGTGCTGGCTGCAACTGCGCGGCCGACGCCAGCTTCGTTGCCATAGATGCGTGCGGTGTCGATGTGGCGGTAGCCGGCGTCGATGGCCTGGCCAACGACTGCTTCCGCGTCCTCGTCGGCGACCTTCCAGACGCCGTAGCCAAGCTGGTCGATGGTGTTTCCGTCAAGGAACTTCAGTTCAGGAATTGTTTGGGTCATGCAACTAATTTAGTCCACTGATGCGCCCTGCGCGGTGGAACACCACGCGAGCGATCGGGAAAACCCAATTATTCGCTGGAAGCGAGCAATTGCACGGCCCGGCTGACGTCTTCTTTCACCAGCATGGCACGATGGCGCACGGCTTCGATATCGATCGGCTTGCCGGCTTCGGCCTGCATGCGCATCATCGCTACGACCTGTGCGGTCGTCGCCAAATCATTGGCGGCCTTAGTCAGCGAACGATGCGCCGCAGAGGTCAGCTGCGGGATCGTGTCGTCATTGCTCGGGGTGATCCGATGCGCCGCACAGCAAAGCTGGCGTACGGTCGGCAACAGCACAGCCATCTCATTGGCTTCTCGGACCAGCTGATTGTAAACCTGGTCATCGTTGATGCCCTCTACCACCTGGAAGACCCGGTCCAATGACCGCTGGAAACGGTCATGGGCGCGACGCCAGACGCCCTCGCCAAGTTCGCGAGCAGCAGCACGCTCAGCGCGCAGTCGTGAAAAGAACGCCATTACACTTCTCTGCCGGTGGATTCCGATGAATTACTGGTTCTAGCCTACCGGGATCACCGCAGTGTTCCCGGCAGCGGGGTCGACATAAAACGAAACCGGCCGCGAGCCCCATCCGCTTTCGCCAATGGTTCTCACGGCCGGTACCAGTCGCGTTCAGCAGCAACGCCCTTCAGGATTCTTTTCCTGCCAGTCGGTGTAGTCCTTCCAGAATTCGCGCTCGGTCATTGGCTTGGCGCCAGGATGATTGCGTTCGTGGTGTTCCAGGTAGTGCTGGTACTTGTCGGCCCCGAGCACCCCGTCGACAAACTTCTTGGCTTGCCCCAGGCGTTCCAACAGCGTCGCCATGGCTAGTGGCCGCCTCGCTGGACTTGGGCTCCGGCAGGGATTTGCTTCCAAGCCTTTTCAAGTTCCTTTTCGGCAGGCGACGAGATCAAGCCGGCGGGTGCGTACATCTTCGATGGCACGGCAGGATCCTCGGTGCTGTTGCCACCACCGCTCTGCTTGGCCTTGGCGGTTGCGACAACAGCCGATACCAGCACGATGGCGGTCAGTACCAGGAAGACCACGGACAGCCAGCCCTGGACACCGGTGTTGCGGACCACGGCCTCCATGGCTTCGACGCTGCCCGCCGAGCCGAGGGAAGTCTCGCCATTGGCCAGAGCTTCCTTGTAGGCGTTGTGGTTGGCGAAGTAGCCCACCTTGGTATCTGCGGAGAAGATCTTCTGCCAGCTCGCGACGAAGGTGATCACCACGGTGAAGGCCAGCGGCAGAGCCACGACCCATAGGTACTTGAAGTTGTTCTGCTTGGCGATGATGGTCATCACCACGGCCAGCGCTATCGCAGCCAGCAGCTGATTGGCGATGCCGAACAGCGGGAAGAAGGTGTTGATGCCTCCCAGTGGATCTGTCACGCCGAGGATGAGGATGTAGCCCCAGCCGGCAACCATGATCAATGTGCACAGCCACACGCCCGGACGCCACGAGGTGTCCTTGAACTTCGGGAAGAAGTTGCCGATGGTGTCCTGCAGCATGAAGCGCGCAACACGGGTACCGGCGTCAACCGCGGTCAGGATGAACAGTGCCTCGAACATGATCGCGAAGTGGTACCAGAAGCCCATCATCGCGGTGCCGCCGAACCACTGGTGCATGATGTGCGCAATGCCCACAGCCAGGGTCGGAGCGCCACCGGTACGCGAGACAACCGAGCTCTCGCCCACGTTATTGGCAAGTTCGGTCAGCTGGTTTGGATCCAAGCTAACGCCGGCCAAACCCAGCGAGTTCACGAATGCCGCCGCGGTTTCCACCGTGCCGCCGGTAGCGGCAGCCGAGGAGTTCATCGCGAAGTAGATGCCGCGGTCGATGGAAATCGCTGCAACCAGCGCCATGATGGCCACCATGGATTCCATGAGCATGCCGCCGTAGCCCAGGAAGCGGGTTTGCTTTTCCTTCTCGACCAGCTTCGGGGTGGTGCCCGAGGCGATCAGTGCGTGGAAGCCCGACAGCGCACCGCAGGCAATGGTCACGAACAGGAATGGGAAGATGTGCCCGGCAACGACCGGGCCATCGGCACGGCCAGCGAACTCGGAGAAGGCCGGAACATCGATTTCCGGACGGACGACGATGATCGCCACGGCCAGCAGGCCGATGACGCCGATCTTCATGAAAGTCGACAGGTAGTCGCGAGGAGCCAGCAGCAGCCATACCGGGAGCACCGCGGCGATGATGCCGTAGATGATGATGGCCCAGGCGATGGTGGTGCGATCCAGGTGGAAGAACTCGGCACCCCACGCAGACTCGGCAATCCAGCGGCCGGAGATGATCGCGAACATCAGCAGCACGAAGCCGATGATGGAGATTTCCAGGACCTTGCCCGGGCGGATGAACCGCAGGTAGATGCCCATGAACAAGGCGATAGGGATGGTCAGGCCCACCGAGTAGACACCCCACGCGGACTCGCCCAGTGCATTGACGACCACCAGCGCCAAGATGGCGGTAATGATGATCATGATAGCCAGGGTGGCGATCAGGGCAGCGGTGCCGCCGATCAGGCCCAGCTCTTCGCGGGCCATCTGGCCCAGCGAGCGTCCGCCACGGCGCATGGAGAAGAACATGACGAGATAGTCCTGGACCGCTCCGGCCAGCACCACGCCCACGATAATCCAGATGGTGCCAGGCAAATAGCCCATCTGCGCTGCGAGGATCGGTCCAACCAGCGGACCGGCGCCTGCGATGGCGGCGAAGTGGTGGCCGAAGAGCACGCGGCGATCGGTGGGAACGAAGTCACGGCCGTTATTGACCGATTCGGCCGGGGTGGCCCGGAAATCATCGGGTTTGGCGATCTTGCGCTCGATGAACTTCGAATAGAAGCGGTAGGCAATCAGGTAGGTCGCAACAGCGGCGAAGACGAACCAGATGGCATTGATGGTTTCCCCGCGCGAGAAGGCGAGAATCGACCATGCGATTCCGCCGACCAGCGCGATGGCAACCCAGATGGCGATCTTGGCGGGGGTCCAACGCTTTTCTTCGCGTTCGGCAACCTCAGGATCGACACCCGCTGGTGGCAAGGTATTTTGGGTACTCAAATCGAGCAACCTCCTAGGAACAGTGCAAGTGATGTGCGCGACCAGCGGTTATTAGGCTAGTCACGCATTAATGACTACTGAGTCACCTTACAACTGGTTTCCCGCTGCTTTAAACCTCTATGACAACTTTTCCCGTATGTTCACCGGAATCGAAGTATTCGTGGGCAGCGGCCAGCTCCGGGAATCCAAAGGCCTTGGTGACGTTCAGTGCCAGTTTCCCCTGTTCCAGCAGCGGCATCACGCGGGTAATGGTCTGGCGAACGATCTCCGCCTTCTCATGCAGCGGGCGGGAACGCAAAGTTGTGCCGATGATCCGCGCCCGCTTGCTCATCAGCAGCCCCAAGTTCAGTTCTCCCTTGGCTCCGCCTTGCAGTCCGATGACTACCATCCGTCCGCCGACGGCGAGCGCCTTGACGTTCTCCCCCAGGTATTTGGCGCCCACGACATCCAGGATCAGATCCACGCCCCTGGCGTCGGTCAGTTCCTTGACGCGTGCAGAAAAGTCCTCTTCCCGGTAGTTGATCCCCTCGTCGGCGCCGAGGGTACGGCAGTAGTCCAATTTCTCTGCCGAGGAAGCGGTGACGATGACGCGGGCGCCAGCGGCTTTGGCGAGCTGTATGGCCATGGAGCCGATGCCGCCGGCTCCGCCATGGATCAACAACGCCTGGTCTTGGCCCAGTCCGCCTTCGATGAAGAGGTTGGAGACCACGGTGGCGGCGACTTCCGGCAACCCGGCGGCTTCGATGCTCGAAACCGTTTCAGGGATTTCGATGAGCAGTTCTGCCGGAACATTGACGTACTGCGCATACCCGCCAGCAGCGAGCAGGGCGGCAACTCGCGCTCCCGGTTTCCATCCGCTGACGCCATCGCCGATCTCCACGATGCTGCCCGAGACTTCCAGCCCGGGGATATCGCTGGCTCCGGGAGGTGGCGGATACACTCCCTTGCGCTGCTGCACATCCGCGCGGTTCAGTCCGAAGGCCTCGACCTTGACCAGCACTTCCCCAGCTGCGGGGACCGGCATTGGCCGTTGGACCAGTTCAAGGACTTCTGGCCCACCGGCACCGTTGTAGATATAGGCGTTCATAACGTCGTTCATGGCCTTCAATTCCTTTCAACAGGGGTTCATGCCGTATACTTTTTCGGGTTGGATGGTTGTCCGAGCGGCCGAAGGAGCTGGTCTTGAAAACCAGTAGGCGGCAACCCCGTCTCATGGGTTCAAATCCCATACCATCCGCGCTTTTCGAGTTTGGCGGGCTGATCCTTGGATCAGCCCGCCAAACTGCTTAATACTGCTCCGCGCTTAATCTTTCGTTGACGATCAGCCCCGCCAGGCGAGCCACTTCGTTCACTACGTTGGCTGCGTCTTGCAAGGTTCGGGCCGCGGGGTGGCGCAGGTCGCCCGCTTGCGCGGCAATAGCGGTCCCCCACTGCGCTGATGACAATTGCAATCCCAGCACGAATAGCCCGCGGTGCGCCAGCCCATCGCTGTTGACCAGACGGTATGGTTCACCGACCACGTCGAAACCGGATCCAGGCAGGCTTTCGCCTTCCGTGTTCTTCCAAGTGTGCACGCGCGCTACGTGATCTCCCAAGAGCTGCTTTATCAGTGCCGCGTTATTTTGCAGCACGCGGTTACTCGGCATCATCGCTTCGCACATGGTCTTCGCAGTGTGCACCTCCGCATCTACCCAGGGCGAGGATGCGGTGAACTGCTCGGAAACCTCGTCGAAGCCGAACTCCGGGTCCGGACCAAGGAAGGTTACGATCCCGGCGCGCGAGAGCGCCAGCAGCTGTTCAATGCGTTCGAGCGGCGGGCCTGAGGACAGCCCTTCGACCAGTGGCTCGAAGTGCGCTTGGATTTCTTCAATGCGCGACTGCTCGTCGATCACGCCGGAAGCAATCAGCTCCTTGACCAGCATGCGTCCGGCATTCATCGTCATGATGGCGCATGACAACGGGTCTTCTAGCCCGCCGGTGCTGTGCCGGGCATTGCCCACGAGGTAGTCGCGTACTGCCTGCTGGTATTGCTCATCGGAGCTGAACCCGAGTTCTTCAAATGGCCTTGCCAGCTTTGGCACATCGAGCCACTGCAACTGCGGGAACTGCCCGACGAACTTGCGCAGTTCGCTAAGCCACACTTGGCTTCCTTCATGGTGCTCCGCAGAGAGGATCGCTTCGAGCTGATCAACGAATTCTCGCTCATCGAGACCTTCCGGGGCACCATGCGCGCGAGCGCAAGTGCTGTAGTAGGCGAACAAGATGTCCCGGTGCAGTTTGGGCCAAATATGGCGTGAGAACACCAAGGAGGAGGCAGGGTTGGTGGCGCGTGCTTCGGCAAGGCGCCCGATGAGTTCCGGAGCGTCGAAGTAGCGTAGTTCAATTTCATCAGGAATGAACTGCTCCACTACTGGCTTGCCCCAGTAGGGGGTACCTCGGCGCGAAGCTACGATCAGTGCCGGCTCCCGGCCTGAGCCGATGTACTGCAGGCGATGCCCCGGCTCGGTGCTGGCCTCACGGAAAATCCCGCCGCGGCCTGCCGTCAGCTCGGCCATGCCGTCAAAGAAATTCAAGCCCAACCCGCGGATCAACGCAGGCTGGCCCTCCTTGAACTGGGAGTAGTCGAGGTCCGCTGGAACATTCGGTGGCAGGTAGGTGGCCCCGGCTTGGGAGGCAGCATCCTTGAGTTGCTTCTGCCATGGGTTCAGTTCTGCCGGCTGGTGGCCCAAGGCCAGCACCACAGCGTCAGCGGCCAGCTGACGGGTTTCGGCACCCTCCAGGTTACTGCGGAAATCGATCTGATAGGCGTTGCCGACGGGGCGGACCGCAACGACTTCTGCGGCTACATGTTCGATGCTGAAATTCTCGTGGGTGGCAAGTATCGCTGCGCTGCGCTCATACACGTGCTCAAGGTACTCGCCATAGATTGCGCGTGAGGGATAGGAGCCGGGTTCAATTTGCCCGATCAGCTTGGCATGCTCATCGGTGAGCTTGCGTCCATCGCCGCGCAGTGCGACGAACTGGCGAAAGCTCAACCCCGGTTCATCGCCCAACCGTTCGGGGGCCACTGTCGGAAATGATGACGGGGTGTTCATCAGGAAATGCTCCGACTGTTTCGGGTTCCACACGTGGCCGGAGCCCGGAGGGAACGGATCAAAGACCGTAACTTTCAGAACGGTGCCTTGGGCCGGGAGTTTCAACGCCAAGTTAGCGAGTCTTTCAACCACGCTCGTGCCGCGTGGGCCTGCCCCGACAAGGGCCAGGCTGAACTCGTTCTTTGGTGTTGCTATCTCGCTGTTCACTCCTCTAGGTTATTACCTTTGGAACAGGGCATGGGCCAGACGCATAGACTATGGCCATGACTGAGCATGATTCTGAGGTTGCAAGCGCTGATCCGTATTCCTGGCTTGAAGGAATTCACGACGAAACGGCACTCGAATGGGTGCGGGATCAGACCCAGCGTACCGAGTCCGAGCTGTACGACGACTCGTTCCATGCTACTGCGGAGCGGATCAAAACGGTTCTGGATGCCCAAGACCGCATTCCCATGGTGACCAAGCGTGGCGATCACTACTACAACTTCTGGCGCGATTCCGCCCATCGTCTTGGACTTTGGCGTCGCACCACTTGGAATTCCTACCTCAGCGACGACCCGCAGTGGGAAATCCTATTGGATCTTGACCTGCATGCGCAGTTGGAAGGCCGCGAATGGCATTTCGCTGGTTCAGCACTCCTGCGTCCAGCGGCCGGCGGCGCCTACCAGCGGGCCCTGCTTCGCTTGAGTCCTGACGGCGGCGACCAGGTGCGCATTCGCGAATTCGATCTGACCTCCAAGAGCTTCGTTGCCGGCGGTTTCGACCTTCCCGTTGCGAAGACCCAAGCCTCGTGGATTGACCACGATACGTTGCTTGTCGGTTCCGCCAGCAGCGAGCAGTTCACGACCCGTTCGACCTACGCGAAGACGTTGCGAAGGCTCAGCCGCGGCATGGAGATCGAAGAAGCGCCAATTCTCTTCCAAGTCGATAGAGAACATGTCGCAGCCTTCGGCTACTTCGATTCGTCTCCGGGATTCGAACGCGTGGTCACCACTGATGCCATCGACTTCTACAATTCCACTGCCGGTGTCCTCATCGACGGGGAACACCATCTGATCGATGTTCCGACCGATGTGCAGGTCAGCCTGCACCGGCAGTGGGTCCTCTTTGCTCCCCAAACCAATTGGGAACACCAGGGCCAGAAGATCGCTGCGGGTTCATTGGCTATCGCCCGGCTGGATAGATTCCTCGAGTCCGGCAGCATCGAGAAGGTTCTCTTCGTCCCGGATGCGCACACTGCGCTGGAATCACTGAGCTTTACCGCCAATTATCTGCTGCTCACCGTATTGCATGATGTGGCTTCGCAAGTGCGCATTATTGATCTCGCAGATCATTTCAGCCAGTCGGACATGCCGCTGATGGATCCAATGCTCAGCGTCTCGGTGGGAGCCGTTGATGATGAGGACCCGGAGCATGGCGATGACTATTGGATGACCATCACCGGATTCATTACCCCTACTACCTTGTTGCGCGGCACAGTTGGTTCGGCAGCAAAGGTCGTGAAGAAATCGCCGGATCGCTTTGATGCCGGTGGTTTTGAAGTCACCCAGCATTTTGCGACCTCTGCGGACGGCACCAGGGTTCCATATTTCCAGGTCGCGGCATCCGACTTGGTTCACGATGGGAAGAACCCGGTGCTGATGGACGGCTACGGCGGTTTCCAGCACAGCATGACTCCTGGCTATGCAGCCGCCATGGGCACCGGTTGGTTATCGCGCCGTACCGTTGAGGGCCGCAAACCGGTATACGTCATGGCCAACATTCGCGGTGGTGGCGAGTACGGGCCAGATTGGCATCGTGCTGCCCTGCGTGAAAAGCGCCATCGTGCCTACGAGGATTTCGCGGCCATCGCCCAGGACCTGGTGGCTCGCCGGGTGACGTCCCGCGCGCATTTGGCCGCGACAGGGCGTTCTAACGGCGGGTTGCTCATGGGCAATATGATCTCTGGCTACCCGCACTTGTTCGGAGCAATTTCCTGCGGCGTCCCGCTATTGGACATGCAGCGCTACACGCAGCTAGCTGCCGGCCATTCCTGGATTGCCGAGTACGGCGACCCGCAGGTTCCCGGGGACTGGGACTTCCTGCGGACCTTCTCCCCCGTGCATCGACTCACCGACCAGCCTCATCCAGCCAATGACTATCCGGCCTCGTTGATTTGGACCACGACTTCTGATGACCGTGTCGGCCCTTCGCAGGCACGCATCATGGCAGCCAAAATGATGGATCTGGGCATTGCCAATGTGCGGTACCACGAGCCACAGGGCGGTGGCCATGCCGGGTCAACGGATAACGAGTCAACCGCCAAAATGCTGGCGACCAGCTACGAATTCCTGTGGCGACAGGTGCGTTAGCTCTCTCGTTTTGGAACACGCGCCCATCTTCGGGTAGGCTAGATTCTGCTGGAAACAGCGGATGGACACGTGCCAGAGCGGCCGAATGGACTTCACTGCTAATGAAGGGTCGGGCTAAAACTCGACCGGGGGTTCAAATCCCCCCGTGTCCGCCAAAGGAAGCCCGGAAACTCAACGAAGTTTCCGGGCTTCCCCCCATTATCGGCGAAAATCCCCCCAAGGGCAGGTAGAGTCGATTCATGGCAAGCGTAGAACCACGCAAAAACAAAGACGGTAAAACCACCAGCTACAGAGTTGAGTGGACCGACAACGGCAAGCGAAATCGCATGTCATTCAAGTCCCAGGGCGAAGCTGACAAATGGAAAGCCCTGCTCGAAGCGGTAGGCGAGGACACCAAGCAAGCGGAGCGCGCCTTGCTCCGACAGTCCTCCCAGTCCCCCACTTTCGAAGAAGTTTCCAAGGGTCATATAGAGCGGCTTATTAACGTCCGCGAATACACGATCAAGCGATACAAGGGGTACATTCGAAACCACTTCGAACCCATATCCCACATCCCGGTAGACCAAGTAACTGAAGACGACATGATCCGCTGGATCAAATACATGCTCAAAAAGGGCAAGTCGCCAAAGACCATCGCAAATGTACACGGTTTCATTCACGCTGCTATGAACTCTGCTGTTCGCCGTCGCTTGCGTCCAGACAACCCATGCAATGGCCGGCTGCTTCCGCAGGATAGCTCCACCGAAGATAAGGCGATGTTCTTGTCTATGGTGCAAGTCAATCAGGTCATCGATCATTCCGTTCGATGGCACAAGCCAATGTGGTCCCTCCTTATTGGCTCGGGATTGCGCCTAGGGGAAGCGACCGCGCTAACCCCTGGAGACTTCCAACTTGATTCAGCGATTCCATCTGTACGTATCACTAAGGCGTGGCAAGAGACAGAATCAGGCTGGGTAGTGGGGCCACCGAAGACCAAGAAGGCACGCAGGACCGTCGCCCTAGCGCCTTCCACTGTATCGGCCATTCGGGATCGAGTTGAGTCAACCGCGCATGGCGATTACGTTTTCAGCATGTCTCCCGAAACGGAAACATTCCCACAGCACCGGCAATGGCTCGACGCTTGGTACGACGCTATAAAGGACGCGAAAACCAACGAAGAGAATCCCCTCAAGTTGGAGCGCCGTCCACGCATCCACGATATCCGGCATTCGCACGCGTCCATGATGATCGCTGGCGGAATGAATCTGTTCGAACTGGCGGATCGGTTAGGACACGAGTCAATCACAACTACGACTAAGACCTATGGCCACCTTGTTCCGGACGCTCACTTCCGAGCCGCTGCCATGGTGGAAACGGCACTGACCGGTAAGCCAGCAGAGATTGAAGCTGTCGAAATCGTTGATGAAGTAGCTACCACTTAAACAAAAATAGACCCCGCAGAAACGATTCTGCGGGGTTTATTTATTGCTCGTCTTGCTGTTCTACTTCTAGTTCGTCCCACCATTGCCGGATTTTGGGGTCTTGGTAGGGGCCGAGGTTTCCGTACTGATCCATAAGGCGAATTCTAGTCGCGCTTCAACTGGGGTTGGTAATCGATCATTTGGTCTTGGTTCTCGTGCCAATAGTGGTCGTCTTCGGTTGTGACCCATGCTGAGTCTTCGCGGCGGATTCGGTGACACGAGTTGGCGGGTATCCAGAGTGTTTCTTTTGCGCCGTTATCTACCCAGCCGAGTTGGTCTTTGATTCGGGCGATCATGAGCATGTCACCTTTCCAGCCTTGAGCTTGGGCGTGGAATAGTTCGCCGCCGTGGTTTACCTCCACGTAGGGGTATCTGTTGGTCTTATATCGGTAGAAGCCTGGCTGGCTTGGTTCCTCGTAGTAGTCCACCTAATGATTGTCTCTTAACGCAGAAAAGACCCCACCTCAATGCGAGGTGGGGTCTTTTTGTGTACGTGTGTGCACTTTCGTCAATGTGCACAAACCTACACATTATGCCGGTTCGCAACCAGCAACCCGATTCCTGGGCTGATAGTTGCGCGAACGGCAAGATGCTACCTATTCGGCTACATGCTTGCCGGGGTCGTCCTGTGACGGTACAAGCCAGCCGGCGATGATAACCAGCAAAGTAGTTACCGCGCCCTGCACTTCGCCGGGTGCGTCAATTCCGAATCCGGTGAGGACCCAGAAGATGATCGTGGTTAGCGCTGCTGCTCCTGCTGCCGCGCCGGTCACTGGTCCTACAGTACGAGATGCCATTTACTTCACTCCTAGTTTCTTGAGGGTCTTGGGGCCTGCGAGCCCGTCTACAGCGAGTCCTACACGGCGTTGGTAGTCGCGGACGTTGGCGGCGGTCTGGTCGCCGTAGTAGCCGTCTACGGTCTGCTTGGTGTATCCCTCGTTGCGGAGGGCTTGCTGGACTGCTTTGTTGAGGGTGAACGCCTTCTGGGTTACAGGGCCCCAGTTTCCGTCCTGCACGAGGTTGTGGTGCTTCTGGAAAGCCTTCACCGCCGCTTTCTGCATTGGGCCGTTCACGCCGTCGATGACCCCGACTTTGAGGCCCATGGTTTTGAGCGCGGTCTGAATCGAACGGTTTTCGTCAGTGCCCTTAGCCTTTGCTGGCTTCGGCTTGCTGACTGGCTTAGGCTTGGACGCTACAGGCTTCACCGAGCCGCCAGAGTATCCCCAAGCCCCTGCACGCTCAGCACTCTTGCTGTGCTTGATCGACACGTGAATGTGCTGAACGTGTGGGTTCGAACCGGTGTAGCGGCGCTTAGCGAACGAAGACGCACCGTAGATGCTGTGGTTGTAGATGAAGTAGTTCACGCGGGAATCGTTCTTCAGTACAGACATCAGCTTGTTCACGTCGATGTCGCTGATGTCTACGTCGATAGCACGGACAACACCACCTGCCGAGTAGTCCGGGTTGTGGTCAGATTTGCGGGCACTATGGCTCAAATCCCCCACCCATCCGTCGGACTTCTTGTCACGGCCTGGATGTGCTGCGTCAATCTCGTCGCGCAACTGCTTCAACGAGGGCGCTAGATAGTAAGACATGCTTGCCACCTTTCGGGCATGAGGGAAGCCCCGCCACACACCATGACGGGGCAAAAGGAAAAGACCGCTAACGGCGGTCAGTCGATATGGACATTAGGGCGTGGAGGAGGATGCTCAGACTGGCGGTAATGCTGCCAACGGCTAGTCAGGTCATCCCAAGCAGCAGTGAACAAGCGGACAGCATCACGCAGGGTGCGGATCGTTTTGTCCTGCTCCCGGATATGCGTTTCTAACGAGTCCACACGCCCAGTAAGTTTCTGTCGTGCATCCCGTTCAACCTTCAGGTCTTCACGAAACTGGGCGAGGTCGGTACGCAACGACTCAGCATTAGCTAACGCCATCTGTTGCGACTTCTCCGCCGCCACAATTGCAGCGTCCTTCTGCTCTACTGGTTCTTTACGTCGTGCGATCCGGTACTGCCAGAACCCGACACCACCCACGGCGGTGAGGATGCCGACGATGAGCGCAACAATCAGTTCGGGAGTCATTGTTCACCGTGCACTTCCGCGATGTCTTTGCGGGTGGTTTCTTCGATCTTCTGCACGCTGATGACACGGATAACGCAACCGATGCCGAGCATGAGCGGGATGCCCCAGGAGAACACGGACCCGATGTAGCTGTACCCTACGGTGAGTGCGTAGGTGATAAGTCCGCCGCTGGAGAGCATCCAGCCGAAGCGTTCTAACGCCCATCCGTGGTCTACCTCGTTACCGGGCCAGTTCAACCCGATAATTGCAAGCAACCCGCCTGCAACAAGGAATATTGCTACAGCGACGGCGACCCAGAACGGGAACTTGTCTATGCTCTTCGACGGCACAAACACCGGTATCAAAGCCGACAAGATAACGATCGTTCCGAACACGACACTGATAAACGCAACAGTCGTATCCAGCGGGTGAACCAACAGCCTGTCCCACCACGTCGGCGGGTTGCGGGACGGCTGAAAAACATGAGTAGGCACGAGGCCTCCTATAGGTCTATAACGTTTATGCAACGTTTGGATAGTTGGTGCGGCAACACTTGAACCAACATGATTCAATTAGTCACGAAGCACTACTACAAATGGGGAAACATGCCTGTAGAAACAACCCGCGCCCGCCTTCTCATGGAAGTACCGTTCACCGATCAATTCGGCAAGGTGCGAGAACTCCCAGTAGGCACAGTCGTAGACACATGGGAATCAGAAGTCGGCGAACCAAACGCCTCCTACAACGACGGGAACTTCAAGTTCACCGGCGTCATAGAAGGCGTTCAGTACACCACCGATGACTAGCCCCACACTTCAACAAGGCGTAACGTCACCGAATCTGTCGCGTTAGTGGTCAACCCGGCCAACCTGACAAACGAATCCGTATCAGTTAGGTTGGCAGTGCGTGCAGCAAATGTGCGGTCATTTGGCGCGCCTTCAACATCGAGCGACGAAAACACCTTCTGGTTGTTCCCGTCCGCCGAGCACACAACTTCCCAAATTGCCGTGAAGTGAGCGCCGCTAGGAGTGCCAGCAGGAATCGTCACGTCAGTCATGTAAGTGCCCGCTGTCCGATTGAGGATGCGGAATGGTGCAGCCAACGCATTATTGACCGTCCCTCGCACAACTACATTGAACCGCTTGCCAGCAGTAGTGTATCGATGAGCCTTTACCGCACCGGTGAAGGTGTGGAACTCGGTTTCTGTAGTAGGCCCTACTAACTGCTTATCCGCGTATGACGCTGCAACAGTTACCAGCGGGCGGTGTCCAACATTAGTTGTTCGCGCCGTTGAAGAGTCCGCCCAGCCCCACACACTGAGTTCGGTGCCTGAACCGGACGTAAAGAACTCACGAGTGTTCGCGTCGGCTCCGGTTCCCCACTTGATCCCGCCTTCATTGTGGATCTCAGAGTTGATGTTGGCATAGCCGAGCCCGTTGCGTTTCAGGCTGATCGACTTCACATTGGTAACACAGTAGCCGTTCATTTCCACACCGGTCAGGCAGTCCTCAACGTTCAGGTAATCGAGGTGGCCTACACAGTTTTCTTTCGCTTGGAACCCGACTTCACAGTTCCGGATAGTCATCTGCGCTTCGTTCGAAGCAACATTGTTGAAAGAACGAGTGACGTGGAATAGTTCTTGGATTCCGTTAGTCACCATGTTTTGAATGAGGCCGCCTGCCACGTAGTAGCGGCAATGCGAGTTGATAGCCAGGCCAACACTGCCCACGCTCTTCCCGTCGGCATGGAAGTTCCGCAACCATAGATAAACGTTACGTCGAATATCCGCTGCGATTGAGAACCCGCCCTGGATTTTAATATCTTCCAGCCAGAACGCCGCCCCATCTTCGGCGGTAATGCCTGAAGTGGCGGAGGTGTCCGCGTCGTAATCGATGATTGCCGTGGGTGCAATCGGATGCCCGACAGATGGTCCTACGATGCGTAGGAAGTCATCCTGAGATTTGCCCCGCGAAAGGGGCATCCTAATCCCGCCTTTGTAGGTTCCTGCTCCTACGTCGATGATGATTGATCCTCTGAGGATCGGCCCTTCACGGTCGATTGACGCTACGGCAGCACGAATTTCCCTGAACGCGTCCGTGGTACTCGTGCCACCATTCGAGTCGGACCCGTCAGCACGAACATAAATACGGCGCGTGGTGCCACGAGTACCGTACTTGGTTTCTTTGCCTGCGAGGGCAGTGTTGACGGCTGTGGTGTCCGCTTTTTCTGCGAGGGCAAGTTCGACAGGTATGCTTACCGGCTTGTCCGTGTCAGCAGTGTTATCCACATTGGACAAGCCGACCAGGGTTTTGTCTGCGTCAGCCCATTCGGTGGCGGCACCGTCCAGTGTTTTGCGGACTACTTGCAGTGATTCGCCACCAGCAGGGATACCCTCACCAGTGTCGCCCTTATCGCCCTTTTCCAGCGTGATGTTGAGGACGGCGTGCTGTTCATCGCCAACGTTCACCACACCAGCCGAGGGTCCGGACACCACATCACCAATTTCGAGTGTGGCCGCTTCACCATTGAACACACCGTTATCAGCGTCCTCACGGATCGACTGGGCAATGGCCTCAGCACGCAACACGGCTGCTTCAGCCTGCGGGAGACTGTAACCGGGCGAAGACGGCACCTTGGCAACCTTCGTCAGGTCAACAGTCTCCCCAGACGGCAGAGAGAAGCCATGTGCCGGGATCGCCAGCTTGTATCCGTTGACCGGTTCAAAAATATAGGTGACGTCCCAAGTCCAATTCTGAACCGCCAAATCAGGATCATCCGTCGCGATCAGCCGAACCCCACGATATTGCGGTTCCAACGTCCCAGGGAACGGAGTGCACAAGAACCCGTCCGAATCCAGCACACCCACGATAGGGACCTGCATGATCGTTACCGGGTACGGATCAGCAGTGGGGTTCGGCAGGTAGGCGACAGATTTCGTGAAAACGATGCGCCCCTGAACAGGTACCGCATCCGGTTCCTGGTCAGGGTCAACACCATCGACAATATCGGCGATATACCGGCCAGTGACCATGCCTGTGTCAACGTTGGTTGGAAGTCCCAAAATACCCTCCTAGGGCATAACAAAAGCCGCCACGAAAATTGTGACGGCTCAGAACGGAATTGGTTTACGGCTGATCTGGCTTAGGTCGCCCGGAGAGGATCGCGGCAGCAACCATATGTTGCCCAGCAGTATTCAGGTGCGTGTTGTCGCCCGAGTTGTATTTCGGGTCGAGAACGTCAGCACTGTTAGCGACGGCCTGGGCGCGCACATGGCACTGGAGAATGTTCTTCGGCAACGTGTACAGCCACGAGTTGAATGCGCGCCGCGTGTCACGAACGCTGATCGTCTCGTAGGCTCGCGGGAACACGTCCGTCGCTTCAAACGTGTCCGACAAATGAAGGCGAACCCAATCAGCGAAAGCGTTGAATCGAGCCTGAAGCACAGCCAGTGAGTTCTCGCCGTAGACATCATTCGATCCAGGGTTGCCGATCACCTTGTCAGCGCGGGCGATGGTGGAGAACTTGCCACGGACATAGTTGTTCGCGCCCACCCACGAATCCAATGTGGTCCCAGACTGGCCCAATAGTGCAGGGATCGCCCCGTGCGCTTCTGCGTGCCGCCAGCCCCACACATCACGCAAAGGATGATCCGTGTTCAAGCCAGTCTCAGATGACGAGCCAGGGTAGACGTAGAAAGGAACTTCAGGTGGCGCTTCCAGCTTCAAATACACATCCAAGGGAGTGTACTGTGACCACTGGTTCGATACCGGCGACGTAGACCCGGCGCCAGCAGGCAGCGTGCCCAAGTAGGAGCCGCCGATGCCCATATGGTTCGGTGTGCCGCCCGGTGTTTCGTAAGCGTACGACAGGATGTATTCGGCGTTAGCTTCAAGCTGATAGTGGATATCGGTGATCAGGTAGCGTTCCGATGTCCCCGTACCGTACTTCACCGGCAACCCGAGGTTAGTCGGCGATTCAGCGAATTGTGCGGTGTAAGTTCCATCCGGGTTCTTGAACCGCTTGCCAATGTAAACGCCTTTGAAATCCAGTGCCCCGAAGTTAGTTGAACTACGGTCGTTGAAGTTCTTGAACGCCAGCTCCCACGAGTCAATCGTGCGGAACAGTTTCACCGGGATCCGCACGTGACGGATCGGCTCAGTATCGGTCAAGGTCGGTGCCCCGGCCATCGACAACCCATGGAGAACGGTGCGGTACGCCTTGTCTGTGCGCTTCCAGTCCGTGCGATTAGAAGACGTGCTAGACACAATCTTTTCGAAGGTGCGCCGTGGAGCCTGGTATTCAGTCCAGACGATCTTGGAGCCACCGCTGGCCATCGGCTCAATCTGTGCGAACGCGGGACCATCGGAACCCGCAGGACGACCGGTCACTCCTTGCGCTGCTGCCGCCGTAATGAACCGGTACATGCCCACAAGGGACGTGCCCAACCATTCGTCAACGTTCAAAGAAGGAAGTTCAGAGGTAGGGCGGTAACGTAGCGAATCAGCTACACCCTCACCCTTATCGCCCTTATCACCCTTCTGACCCTTGATGTTCGAAACCAGGACCACGGATTTTGCGAGTGCCATGTTTACACCCCTCTGTAAATGTTGTCAGTGTTCTTGCCGTTGAGATTCAGCGGGTCATCCGGGTCTGATTGCCACCAGAACTGTCCTACTTGGAGGTTGTCTGGCCGGGTCAGTGACATCATGACCAGGGTCAGGTTCGGCAGTGATCCGCCCCAACCGCCCTGGGGAGGTCCGAGCACAATGTAGTTGCCGATATGCCCGCCAGATGTTGGTACACGGATCTGCCAGTTCGGGAAGTCCATCTGCCCGCCAGCGCCGTCCACCCACTCAATGCGCAGCGTGTAATAGCAGTCATTGAGCATCACCGTTGTCGCGGTCAGGTTCGCTGTGAAGTCACCGTTGGAAGCCGGTGCGACCCTGACCTCAGCGGTAGCGTGAATCGTGCCCGGAGTAGTCGTTGCAGCCTGAACCATCGCCTCATTCGGGCGGAACACCAACACCCCTTGACGGTTGGACAGAGCCGCACCCACAAGGTCTTTCAGGCTTCCTGTAACAGCAGGCATCCGGCCTCCTTAACTAGAAAACCCACCGTGCTATGCGGTGGGTTGAGTTGCGTATTTGAGTTTTGCGTTGGCTTGGGTGAGCGCGAATTGCGTATCAGCTAACGCCTGCCGGTACTCGCCGATCACATGTTCAGCGAGAAACACCTGCTTCTCTAGTTCCGTGATGCGCCCTGTTTCGTCTTGCTCTGCCATTTGTCGGCTCCTTGAATTAAACTGTGGACATGCGCCCTAAACTTTTTGCTGTACTCGCCATATCCGCCGTCGCACTTGTAGGGTGCTCAGCAGCAGCTCCCGCCAGTGAACCGGCACCGACCGGGGTCCAGGCAAGTGCGCCGGTACAAACTGCCGTTCCAGAAGTGGTCGAAACCCCAGCGCCGGAAGAAATGTTCCTTGACTCGCTGAATGCCACATTTGACGGCAAAGAGTCCCAAGTTGATAAGAGCGTTCGCCACAAGATGAGAGATTCATATATCTCCGAACGCGGCGAAGAATACTGCGAGCTAGTTGAATCAGGAAAGCCAGTCGAGCCAATGACCGACACCTCGCTGAACATCGATTACGAAATTGAGAACCGTATCTTGTCCAGCGCCCAGACTTTCCTTTGCCCAAGTAACTAGGCAGGGGCCCAGGAAGTTCGATAGATGCGACCATTTCCATCGATATATAGGTTCGGCACGAACCCACTTCCACTTGCTTGAGGTAGTCCAGTGGCGAAAATTTGGCTAGAAATTCTAGTGGTAGCCGCGTTTAGCTCAACAACTGGCCCATCAAGGCGCACTCCAATTGTGTTGTTTAGCAATGCCCCAAACTGACCTGATGACAGTGACCCATTTAGGAAGTTGATCTGACCTCCGTTGGCAGGCTCAATTTCTAGGCTTCCTGCTTTGATCTTGCCACCAGTCGTCACGTTCAAATCGTTCTTGAGTGTCGTTACACCTTCGACTGAAAGTGTCCCCTTTGTTGACATCGCCCCGGTAACGTCGAGCTTGCCCGAGATCGTTGAGTCTCCCTCAATGGAGAGTGTCCCGGTGATTGTGGTGTCTCCACCGATGTCCAGTACCCCGTCCAAAGTGGTTGGCCCGGTGACGTTCAGCTCGCCGGTAATGTTCGTATTACCGCCGATAGTCGTCGTACCCGTAACGTTCAACGGACCAGTAATCGCAGTGCTGCCGGACAAGTTGATCTGCCCGGAGGCGTTCAACGTACCCGTTACTGATAAGACACCAGAGACCGTTGCTGTTCCTGCGACACCCAACAACCCATCAATATGAACGTTCGAGCCCTCAGCCCAATGCGTCGAACCACGCTCAACCACCGTTGATGCGAGGTCTGTTTTAGTGCCGTAAGTGCGTACCTGCCGCTTCCGCTCGTTCACCTTATTGCTTGTAAGGTCATTCAGCTTAGCCACAATCAACCACCCTTCGGCTGGAACTCAAGAGTCACAAAGTCACTCGAAATATCACCCGAATACTTGATGACGCGCCAGTCACGCCAACCAGTAGTGAAATACGGATCATCGCGGATATACCAGTGAACATTCGTGCCAGGGCGAAGATCCCACATGCTCCCCAAAACGGGCGAATCGAGCTTTATCTGGCAGCCCGCTTGTCGAATAGCCCCATTGTTTGCGACCAACGCTGAAGCGGCATGATCGTAAAGCTCGGGCCCTTTCTTGATGTTCTTGAACTGCTCTTGGCGTTCCATCGCTGGGTAATCGGCAATGTTCGCTGACTGCGACTCACGCACGAGAAGACCAGGACTTTTCGCTGTTTTCTTGCCCTGCCCCTCACCAATTGCGAACATCTGCGTGGCCACAGCCTGCGCGTTAGTTTTGATCCACAACCCCTTGGCAGGTGCCTGGTCAGCACTGAAGTTGATTTCAATATCGTTCAAGGTCAACTCACCAGTTCGCACAGTGAACCGAACACCACCAGAACCGTTCCATTCAGGACGGAAATCAATGTCAGGGCCATCCGTAAGATCCATGATCTCTGTCATGGCATCCATGAGGGTATCCAAGTTGTACCCGTAATAGGTTCTCGACCGCCCTCCCGAGTAGTCATCTTCATAGACCATCGGAATGTTGCGCCCAGATCCTGACACGGCGAGCTGAACAAGGCGTTTGATAATGGTGTCGTACTCAAGACCGGAGAACGTCGTCTCCCAGTTCACAATGTCTTCAGTGCGCACCGCACTAATTAGCCGTGCATCGAACAATGACCAAATATCGTTGTGCGTCACGCTGAGCTTCTGCGAGTCTCGGTCGTAATTCGCTTCCCAGATGATCCCGGCATAAACAACCACGTCATCATAGTCAACGACGATCATTCGCTGCCCAGGATAAAGCTCCGTGAGGTTCGCATACGCCGCAACAGCAGGATCTCCGAGGTTGAAAGTCGCGTTACCTCCCGACCCGCCGTTCATCGTCCTCGACCAGCTACAGGAACTGGGAAACAGTTCGATCCGGCCAGCCCACGTCTTCGTTGAAACACTCCATACACGGTAACCCGCCATTAGATCCGCCCATCAAGACGAGCACGAATCGCCGCAACGTAGGCACCGAAGTGAGTTTTCGAGCGAGCCCCAGGGATCCAGCCGGCCCAATCAGCTACTACGTACCCACGAAACGAGTCCCGCTCAACCTTGTGACAGCGAATTGAGCGGAGCCAGCCAATAGAAATGCTCATGATCGCTCCTAAATGTAAGTGTCGTTGTAGCGGACGGTGATTGACCCGTAAGATCCGGTGCCGGTGCTGATCGACATGTTCTGCGCCGTACCAGGATTGACGGGCGAAAAATTCGCCGTACTTAGCCCTCCCCGCACGACCGAACCGCCAGCGCGAAGAATGCCAGTCCTGAAATCAATCTCATGCGGGCTGGACGATGCGATAGCACGCGTAACCACAACCTGCCGGCCATTTAGCGTGAGGGTATAACCGCTTGAAGACGAAGCAGAAACCGTCACCACAGGCCATGCAGGAACCGTCCCACGATGAAACAAAGAAGCCGCATCAGAAGTGTTCCCAGTGACCGCATACGACTCGCCATACTTGAACGGGTCGCCAGCTTTCAACCTGATCTGGAACCGTGAAGCATCCAACGTGTGAGCCGTCCACGACGTACCCAAAGACCTCACGTCGGCATACCGCGACAGCCCCGCATCAGTAACCACTAGTTTCTGACTTGTCAGCTTCGCCAAACTGTTGAACCGTTCCATCGCCGAAACAAGCTCTCCACGCGACCGATGGAACAGAATGCCATCCACAGTGACCATTCGGGGCCCGTAGTTCACCTGCCCCTCGAAGTCACCATCAGATAAGGGTCGAGCTTCACCGCCGCCCTTGGATTCCGGTGCTTCATACCAGCCGGTCAACTTCTCCACCACCCACTGACCGGAACGATCCTGACCATGAAGAATCTGATCACCAAGAAGAACCTGTTTTATCGGCATTAGTCACCAGCCCTCTAAATCGCACCCATTTGACGAAGCTCAGTGAACATTCGTGCGTTGGACTCTTGAATAATTTCCTCAGTGTCATTTGCGTGGATCTCCTGCTTGACAGTCAAACCTTCACCGCGCATAGCAGGATCAACCGACGCAGCAGCGCGAGAGGATGCAGTAGGAACAGCCGAAGCCGTAGCGCCGATACTCGCGTCAAGGTTCGGGTCGATACCGTTCTGGATCATCCACGAAACATCAGACAACGTAGACCCAAGCGCCGGCATCGAGGATTCAATACCCTTGCCCAAGCCATCCATAATCCAACCGCCAGCGGGAACCAGCAGCGCCAAGTCGTACGCCTTAGGGCCCTTGTTATCGGCGATCCACGAACCGATACCACCAACGAAGTTCTTGACCTTGTTGAACCCATCAGTGAGGCCGTTCAAGAAGCCCTCAAGGATCTGCTTGCCAGCGTTCACCAGCAGGCTGCCCAGATCACCTAGAGCGCTGAGAATGGCTCCTGGCAGGTCGCCGAAGAACTGCTTAGCGAACTCAACAATGCCGTTCCAGATGTCCACAGCGACTTGGCTGATGCTCTCCCAGAACACGCCCCAATCGCCACGCAGCGCAGCAGAGAACGCGGTAATGACCCCGGAAATAATGTTCAGCACAGTCGTGATCACCGTTTGGATCAACCCAAACACCACAGTCACAATCGGCATGAGCGCAGCAAGTACACCCTGCAAAATAGGGCCCAACGCTTGAATGACCGGTTGCAACGCCGCCATCAACTGACCCATCACACCTACCAATGGTGGGAGGATCGTAGACCACAACTCAGTGAACAATGGGATGAGGAACCCTGCCACCTGTTGCACCAGCGGAATGACCGCCTGCAACAGTGTGGAGATGACACCAGCAATGTTGAAGAACAGTGTCTCAAGCATCGGCAACACAGGTAACAGCGACTGGAACAGCAACCCCATCGGAGACAAGCTCGTAACCAGCTCAATAACCTGCGGGATGATCGGCGCAAAAATATCACCAAGGATCCCAAGTAGAGGCCCAGCAACGGCACCAATCTGGCCGAAAATTTCAGGAATCTTCTCAAGCGCAACCGGAATTGCAGTCGAGGCCCACGCTCCGAAAGACTCCATAACAGGCTTCAGGGAAGTGTTGATTCCGTCAAGCACGGGGATCAGTGCGTTAGCGCCCTGCCCGACAATTCCCAAGAATGGCTTCACCAGCGTCTCGCCAATGCGATTCATCGCCGCCGAAGTATTAGCCATCGCGCCACGGAATGTATCGCCCGATTTGAGCGCGGCTCCACCCATGCCCTTTTCCATAGCGTTCTGGAAAGTGGCAAAGTCAATCTCGCCTTTGGAGGCCATCTTCTTGACTTCAGCGGATGATTTGCCAAGCTCATCCCCGAGCAACTGCAAGATTGGAATGCCACGGTCGCCAAGCTGAGCCAACACGTCGCCCTGGATCATGTCTGAGCTGGCAACCTTGTTGAAGATTGCGCCCATCTCGCCCATCGAGGAACCAGCAATAGTGGCCCCATCGCCCATGAGCTTCAGAGTTCGCTCAAGTTCTTTGCCGGGCTTTACCCCAGCAGCAACAGCCCCAGCAGCAACAGCAGCAGCATCGCCGAGGCCGAAAGCAGTACCCTTGACCGAAGCACTGGCGTTGTCCATAATGCTAGTTACGGCATCCGCTGAGTGACCAAGGCCCGCAAGCTTCGCCTGAGCATCTTCAATGTTAAGGGCACGGGAAATGCCGCCTTTGATGAATGCAGCACCGGCTAGAGTTGCCCCAATTCCAGTTGCTAGTTTTGCTACTCCGGCAATACTTGGGGAGAAACCACCTAGGAAACCCTTTCCGGCTTTCTTCCCCGACTTATCCCCAACACCGCCAAGCTCCGACTCAATACCGGAAGTCATGCCCTTCGCCGTAGGAATGATCGTGACCCACGCCTTAGCGATCTCGCCGCCATCAGCCATACCGCCACCACCTTTCGGGCATAAGAAAAGACCGCCCACACACGTGGACGGCCTCCCCTAACTACTATTCGGTTACAACATTCGGGCTGCCATCGCCCCACCATGCATCCCACTGATCCATCGGGATAGCACCACGGCCAATACGATCCGTATTATCTTTCGACCACGGACGTTTGATCGGCTTCGGACGATCCCTGCCCCGCTGACCAGCTTTCGAGTTCTGCCAAATCAGAATGTTCGTCGCATCCAACAACCCGGCCAAAAGGTTCGGCACAAGCTCAGGACCAGTCCACGCCGCATACTCAGGATTCTTGAACCTGTAATGTGCTGAGTCAGAGCCGAGATGCTTGATGAACGCGAACAACGCACCCCACGACAGCTTGTAAGGCACATCGGATAACTGCCACCCACAGCGCATGAGGTCAGCCTGAATCGCTTCAAGCTCACCCTTCGGCAGGGATAACAGCCAAACTATTTTGGGAACTCAACCCCAGTGAACGAGAAGTATGCACGGCTGAAATCTTCCAACTCCGAAAGCTTCAAATTCAACGTGTCCGCAATATCCTGGGGGAAACCGGAGCGCAACATGCGCAACAGTGCTGCCGAAGCCTGCAACCCATTACCTGATTCCTCAGCCTCAGCAATAGCCAACGCCGCATCAGCATCCGGATCGAACACCACATCACGCGGAATGCGGATCACCGAACCAGTCTTGGAATGGAAAACAAACGGCTTATCCTCGGGGAGCTTCTGCTCAACCTGCGGACGGTTACGATTCTTGTTCTTATTACTCACTGGGCGCTCCTAAAAGTTTATTGGGCACAAACTATGGTTAGTGAACCTGTGCGGGGCAGAGCGCCCACCCATCCCCGCACAGGAGTAAAGAAACACCGGTCAGGCAGCCTTCTCGGTGTAGATGTAGATCTTCTCGCCAACAGAATCGACAAGCGCACGAACCTGAATCTCCAACGGGGTCTGCTCGCCCTTACGGAAAACAAGCTCACCCTGCGACTCAATCGCACCGTTAGGAATCACCACACGACGCTTGCGATCCAAATCCTTCATATTGAACAGCCAGCCACGGTTACCAATCTCCTTCGAGTTGATCCGCACCGTAATCTCAGTCGCGCCGTCATCAACGTTCTCCGCACCGAAGTAAGCCCGCAGCCCCTCGACAGTCCAAGAAATGATCGTGAACGTCAAGATCGAAGAATGCTCAGTCAACAGCATTCGAACATCATCAAGGTTCCAGTCGCGGATCACCTCAACGCCGCGATCAGTTTCAATCGCTAGACCATCTTCGGAAACATAACCAATATCCTCAGCAGTGGCCGGAAGGACTGCCTCAGTGGTCGTCGGCGTATCAGTTGCATTGGCGTCGAAGGTGTACGCGTACCCAACAACACCAGCAACAGTGGATCGGTCAGGCGCGCCAATTAGCACATCATCAGTAGTAGTCGCCATCTGGCGGCCTCCTTAAATTAAGAAACCCGCACATGGCGGGTATGAATAAGAGAGTTGAACTGCCGTCGAAACAAATCCGGCTTGTCAGGATGAGGAAGATTGATAGGCAAAGTGGACTCAACGTCATAGAACTGGGCATCACCAACCAGGCGGCAGTCCAGATCCTCAACCAACGCCCACACCTGATTAGCAAGATTCACCGCCAAGGCTTCACGTTCCCCATAGCAGTCAAAAACCACACGAGGACGACCAGACACCAACGTCGCCTTAGAACCACCAGTAGTGAACAACACAACCTGGTTCTTAGCCGCGCCAAGCTTCGTAGCCACAGGAACACTCAGGCGCGACTTCAGATACTCGACCAACACAAACTCAACATCAGCAGGAGCAAGCATCAGCCACCACCCAAAGCCTTGAGAAGCGTCGCATTACGAGCATTATCGTTATACGCAGCCCAATCAGTTGCCGCAATAAAAGCGTGCGCACGATTACCACCCGTACCCCGAACAGCCTCATAACCCCGGCCAGACGGAACCCGCTTCTCAGCCTCATCCATCACCGCGTCACGAACCTCAACACTAGTAAGCAACGCCCGAACCTCACCAGAAGAAAGTTTCACCTTCACACGCTTAGCCATCACACCCCATCCCGACGACGCTCCAAGCGAATGCGCAAATGATCTACACGCATCCCAAACTTCCACGGCTGAGGCTCGCCCATGAGGATGAACTGACCAGATGTAGTTGGTAACTCAACCCGGAACGACTCGACAGGCAAAACCGTTTCAGGAGGAAGATAAACCGTATAGTCAGCAGTCAAAGAATCAGCATGCTCAAAGTCCGCCCCACCATTTCCAGGCTGAACGCTACAACCAGTAATAGTAGAGCGGACCGGATCAGACCAATCTTCGACAGTTTCGCCTCGTTCCTCAATGAGGACAGGGGTCAAAATGTTCACTGACTGTCTAGCGAATCGTGGCAACATCAGTACTCCCAGAGCGGATATCCGCCAGTCAAATCAGCGCCACATGAACAGTACGTCGCGCCGAACGCGAGATTGCACCACGGCTGATGCTGAGCACCAAGACCGCCCGCGACCTGCACACCAAACGCCGACTGCTTGCCGCACCCAAGGGATTTCTTCTCCTGCTTCGTTAAGTAAAAGTCACCAGTAGGGTTCGATGCAGAAAACTGCATCGAAACTCCGCCGGCAGTCTCAGACATAGACGAAACGCCCGAAGGTAAGCCCTGCTCCATTGATCGACGGACAACCGCACAAACGATACGCCTGCGCGTAGCCTCAGCCGCATTCCCAGCCGATGGGCACACGTCTAAGATGTACTGAGACGCATCCTCTAGCAGGACCTCAGCATGAGCTTCACCGCCCACCGGGAAATCTGGCCAGCGTGCCTTCAGGTCGTCAACAGTGGCGAATGGGAACGGTATAACATCGGCCATAACCGCCCCCTCAACTAGTCGTCAGATTTGTTTTTTGCAGTACGCCGCGAAGGCGATTTAGCAGGCTCCGCTTTAGGCTTGTCGGCAGGAACCCACTCACTACCCAAACGGGAAGCAGTGGATTCCTGCACAGACATGACAGCCCCGGTCACCTTGTTACGAAGGCGAACCATGTTTAGGCCTCTGGGACCGCATCAACGATCTTGGCGAAGTTCTTATTCAGCTCGGCAATGCCCCAACCGTAAACAACCTCGGCACGAACCGCGATCTGGTTGTTTCGCTTCAAGTCGCCGCCACCGTCAGGGTCACCAAATCGGATAACTTCAAGACCAATGGACTTCTGAACGCCCCATCGAACAGCCGAGAAGTCACCGACAACAGACAGCAGGTTAGATGGAGTAGTTGCAACACCAACAGCGCCTACAGTCTTCGAAGTCGCAGCACGCAGACCCTCAAACACGGAATCTTCATTAGCGAAATTGAAGTCCGGGTAAAGCTTCTGTCCGGTAGTATCAACGCGCTGACCGGCGATCTTCGCAGCGAATACAGGGTCAAGCGCCAGGCCATTAGGAACGCCACCAGCAGCCAGGACTGCAGCAGTCGCTGCGTCAGTGGATACGTAAGGGCGGTCAGCGGCAGCGTACTCAACAGAATTGGTGGTGTTCACCAAGCGCTGAGTCATCGCAGTAACAGGGTCGCCAGTAAATGGGTTGATGCCGTGGATTACACCGTAATCCAGGGCGCGAGAAAGGGCCGGCTGAATCTGTGCCAGCACTTCCTCAATAACACCCATCTGGTGATCCTCATCAGCCCACTGAACTTCCTCAGTGAAACGGATAGTCTTCTGGAACTTGAACGGGTCAACAGTCTGAGTAGTCGAGGTGACAGTGGACGAAGACTTGTTAGCACCTTCGCCAACGTACTCAGCTTCACCCGAGTCGAAGACGAACGCCTCGCCCTTACCGAACTTCATCGGGGTCGAGCCTGAAAGCTTAGAAATAACGGAACCCTTATGGATGTTGTTCACCCAAGGGGTCAAAAGCTGAGTTGGAATGGTCAGCGAACCAGTAGTCAAAGTAGCCATTGCACGGCCGTCCTATTCTTTATTCTCAAAAAGGCTACGGGTGAGTTCCCGCAGCGGGTTATCCTGAACGTTTTCAGGACTCTTGCCCTGCGAAGGAATCACAGGGGCGGAAGGTTGCGAACCGATCAGTGCTTTCAGGTAGTTGGCATGCTCCGTAAGGTCTTCTTCGGTCGTGCCACGCAACGCTTTCGCATCAACACCCACCGCCTCAGCAACCTTCGAAACCAACTCAGAGTGAGCCTTGGCAGACTCAAACCCGGTCACCTTTTCAGACAGCTCCGAGTTCAAAGACTCAAGAGACGTAGCCTTAGAAAGTGCTTCGTCACGCTCACGAGTCAAAGCATCAACAGCCGCTTTGTTCTCTTTCGAGCGCTCTTCCCACTTTCTAGCCTCAGCCTTCCAGTCGGTCTCCTGTGCAGGAGGGGCCGGCGTAGGCGTAGGTTCCTGATTACTCATTTGCAACCATCCTTATTTCTGCCGTGCGGCATTAAAAAAGACCCCGTGCGGGGTCTTGAAATCTATTTGACGCCAAGGTCTAAGCGCATGGCCGAGAGAATGTCTGCGGTGCGTTCCTTGGCGTTACGGGCCTCGCCTTCGGCGTTGACCCATTCGTATTTGTTCTTGAGTCGTTCCTCAGTGCTAACGTCAGTGACTTTCAGTGTCAGACCGTCGTTAACCTTGTCCGCCGATTCACGGTATGCCTCGTAATAACGATCAGCGTCAGCTTGCAACTGCGCCTCATTACCCGCAGTTAGGGCAACAACCTCGCACCGGCAGTGATCGTGGAAAGATTCACCGATAGCGCGGGAACCACGAGTCTTGATGCCACGCCCGCGCCCTTTCGAGCCACGCCCTTGACCCTGCCCAACGGGGACACCGCGCCCGCCAACGACACCAGCGGATTCTTCGCTGTAGACAGCACCGCGACTCGCCAGCATCCCGCAAAACGCGCAGCAACCAGGCTTAGGAACACGAGCTGCCGACGTAGCCACTGACTGTATCGACGCGTTGCCGATCATCGTGTCAGCAGCGAACTCCGTCAACCGTTTAGTCAACCCACCCGCGATCAGCGAGTACGCCAGCAGCATCCCGCCACGCTCTAGGGTGCGGTCAGACAGCCCAAACCCAGCTAGAGCAAACCACGACTGCGCAGGAGGCAAAGCAAGCGTCTCAGGAGCTACAGGCTTCTTGACTTCCTGTAGCTCCATCAACTCAGCGCTAAACACCGCAGCAACTTCACCAGTCGCCGACGCATACTGATCCCCAAGCGTCGGCAACAGATCCATCATCGCCTCACGCTGAACAGCCGGCGACTCATTAGCAACCGCACGCATGATCTTGTCCAAATCAACCAAAGCCGCATCAGACAAAGCCGCACGAAGCAACGAATAACTCTGCGTCACGCTATAAGGAATCAGCACTACGCCTCCTGGTTATTCGAACCCGCCTGCTGAGCGTCAGCAACGTTCTGCGGTACAGCCTGCGCGTTAGCGATACGATCCACCAGCGAAGCAACAGAAGCCTTCTGCCCATCAACGCGAATACGCTCAACCTCATCAGCAGTAAAAATGCGCTCAAGCAACACAGGCTGATCAACAAGGCTTGGCATGGCCGCGCCGATCTTCGTAACCGCGTCAGCCTCAGCCGACAACGACCGGAACTCAGGATCAATGAACCGAACCGACAAGCGCCACATATCGTCAGGAACGACAGTCGCGTTATCGCGAACCATCACCGCCAACTCCATAATCTGCTTTACAGACTTAGGATGCACACTGTTGTTGTGATAGCTCGCATCAATCAGAAGATCATGCTCAGCAGCACGAATAGCCTCAGCAGAAGCCGGCTGATCATGAATGACACCCAGCGATGACGGAGGTAATGAAGTCTCACCACTAAACGCCATCGCAATAGTGCGCATCATGTCACTGTGAGGGGTCATCGTCGCCTGCTGCAACTGCTTCAGGTCAGGCTTATCGCCATCCTCGTCCTTGGAAATCGCAAGTAGGCGATCCATGGCAAGCTTGAACTTCTCAGATTCCGACATGGCATTATCGCCATAGAACGATTCGTAATCCACACCCAACAGAGCGATTTGTGGCGACGAATAGAACTCAGCGTTGCCTTCCATGCGCCCAAGAGTACGAACCGCCATGTCATTCAAACGCATCACAGCATTAGTCAGACGCGAACGCCCAAGCGGACGATTCAACTGAGGATCATTCAAAACAGGAACAGCCAGAACACGCCCAGTACGGTTACTCTGCGAGAACGAAGACCAGCCAGAACCACGAATAAACGAACAAGTGATGACCTCATTAGGCAGGTACACTACAAACTCAACAGGCCGGCCATCTTCATCAACATCAGCAATAGTCAAAGCCGAAGCAAGACGACGCGTCCGCTTATCCCACCGAGCAGCACAAGCCTCAGCCGAATGCCCAATAATCTGAACCGGAGCCTCACCAAGCCCACCCTTGGCTACAGTCACCAAAGACATGCCATGCTTATACGCCGAAACAACCGACTGCGAAAATTCCAAGTCGAAACTGTTCGCGTCCAAAATCTCGCCAAGCTCAAACGGATCATCAACACCCGCAAGACGCAAACCATCAAACTGAGATCGCAAAGCCGGCTTGCGAACAGCCTGCGTAGCCCAACCCAAAACATAATTGCACTTACGCAACTGCGGAGGCATCGCAATACCAAGATCCTTGAAAGCCTGCTCCGTATCGAAATACAGGTTGCGCTTCAAATTCTTAGTGCGATGGCTATCCCAAATCCGCAGCAAGCCACGAACTTCACCAAGAACTTCATCCGACAAACCAGAGATACTGAGACTTCGAATATCATCAGTAGACCAAGTCATCTGAACCTCTGCTTTCTTCCAGGATTACGTTTAGTCGTGCGCGCTCCCCAAAAAGCGAGCGTCACGGCATCAACGAACGAAACGGAACCAGTAGAGCTAATAGGAGCCCACCCGAAACCGCCATGAGCGCCAATCTTGCGCCGTGTAGTGTCACCAATTTGCTTATCAAGAACGTCCTGCGAAGCATGGGTCAAAGTACCCTCAGTCAACGCCTGATCGAACATCGTGTGGCCAGTGATTACCTGATCAACAGCGGGCGGAATAATAATCTGTTTGCCGATACCCTCGGCCCGCAAAGCCTCAATGAGATACCCCGCACCAGACTTGCCATCAATGACAATCTGCGCTGTGCGGTCCTTGCGCTGAACTAAGTAATCAACAAGCCACTGCGTGCCCTCAGATAGAGGTGCTGAGCGTATAGCCTCTACGTGAACAGTGCCGTCAGGAGAGCGCGCACCCGCGCCTAACGCGACCTCAGAGCCATCAAGGGAGAACTTCACACCAAAGCAACGAATACCGTCAGCAGGTGGCGTGCCAGCTCTTTGATTCCAAATGTCAATATCAAAAGCGCGAGAACCATTAGCGCCAACATCCCAAAAACCGCAACGCTCACGAAAGAACATCTCCGCCGACATAGCACCGAATTCATCCGCAACAGTCGTAATGTTCAAACGCAAACCCAAACTAGGATTCGTCGCATACCACGTAGCCCGATCAGAAATCTTCGCATTAGGCTCAGGTGACCACTCACACCAAGCAACACGCTTATCCCGGCCAGAAACGCCAGCCTCACGCAAACGCGTAAACACGGACCCATCCATGCCAGGAGCAGGTGGCGTGCCAAGCAAAATCTGAATAGGATCACCAGAAGGGGCAGAAGAAATCGTAGGCAACAATGCCGCCTGAGCATCTTCCCCATACTCCTGCGCCTCATCACACACAAGAACATCAACAGTGAACCCGCGACCCGAACCCTTAGAGCGGGCGATAAACTCAACCGAGCCACCATTCCCAAGAATGATCGCTTCCTGGCCATTGGTCTTCCGAATACCACCGGGAGCGACCATCGCCGCCAACTCTGGATACTTACGCTCATTCTCAAAGAACGACAAGATACGCAAGAAAGCCTTACGAGCCGTCTTCACCTCGTGCGCAGTATGAAGAATCTTCAAACCAAGCGAAACCATGAAAAACAGCTCAACCATCTCAAGAATGCCGTTCTTGCCATTCTGCCTCGGCACCGAGATGCCCCAGCGACCAGCAGCCCAACGGTCATCCTTCGATTTGCCCATCCAAGCCTGCAAAACATTCATCTGCCAAGCATCAGGCTTCAAACCATAAGTCGTAGCCAAGAAAGCGCAATCGTCAGCGTCATTCCACTTAGCAGGCGGGGCGGTCATAATCCGAGGGGTCTGGCAACCAACAGCCACCACTCACCACCTAACCGCTCTTGCGCTCCTTGGCCCGAGCCTCACGACGCAACCGCAACTCATCAATACCCGTCAACGGCTTACCCGACTCATCCGGAACCTCAAACTCAGCCAACTCGCGAACAGTGTCCCTAATCTCCAAAGACAAAGCCTTCGCATCACGCAGCGACTCGCACTCGTCATACTTCGCCGCGTTAGCTATCAGAAGCGCTTTAAGCACCGCTTCGCGCCCACCTGAGACTGCATCAGAAACACTCATTCAGGCAGCCTCCTTAAACAAGAAAAAGCCCCGCCTGTGGAAACAGGAAAGGCTCGGGGGTATCGCTATGCCGGAAGGGCGATCGTGGGAGGGGTGGGCACCGGGTTATGGGTGGGTTTCGTGACAGTTTGATCATTTTTTTGGTATTTATTGATCATTTTGCGCACTTTTACCCTGATGGTCACCATTCGAACGAGGTGTTGGCATCAATCGGTTTGGTGTTGGCTTCTCGCTTGGCTTGGAGTTGTTTTGCTCTGCCTTGTTTGCCTCCGCGTTTGCCGTTGCATAGTCGGCAGATGACGCGAAGGTTGGACGGGCGGTTAGTTCCGCCTTGTTCCCAGGGGATGATGTGGTCTGGTTCGGGGCTGTTTGGTTGCTTGGATTGGTTCCAGTTGAGCCAGGTAGAGCACAGTGGGCAGGTTGCTTGACCGGCCCCCCGGGCTTCTTTTAGTACGGTGGCTCTTACGTTCTTCCATTCGGCTGTGCCTGTGCGTGATGTTGCCACAGTGTCACCACCCTTTTGTTGCTACCCGCGTTGGTTGTCCGGTTCCAACGCGGGCGGCTTTGTGAGTGTCGTCAGCCAGCACTCACGCTGGCCCCACTGTTGGGCTGTGTAGGTTGTGCGGGCAGGTCTATCCTCGGGTTGTTGAAGACTAAGCGTGTGCTTACTCGCAACCGTCTTGGGTAGCCTTCACTCATTGGAGTGTTGACCCGTCGCAGATCATGCAGGAATCGAACCTGCGCTTACGGTTTTGGAGACCGTCGTGATACCACTTCACTAATGACCCTTGTGCAGATGTTCTTTTGCTTTGCCCTTGCCCACTCGCTAGGTGGGAAGCACGCGCTCCGATGCTTGGCGGTTCATCTGCCTCAGGTTTACGCTGCCTGAGTTGCCCACTCTGCTGTGCAGGTCTGGGCTTTGTGTTTGGGGTTGTTCAGGCGGTTCGCCCCATGCCGCCGTGTATGCCGTTGGGCATAAAAAATAGCCCCAACCAGATTGGTTGAAGCTTCTCACTGTGGGTACACGTATCCGCAGTTGGTACCAGATTAACAGTTGTTTGCGGTTAGTGCAACTAGAACCCATTTGATTTCGTTTGTTCCATTCCAGTGTGTTCCGCAGGCGTTACATTCGACGCTCCATTCTTGGTGTGGTTTGAGGTTTTCGTTGTCGGCCCAGCAGTCTACGTAGAGTGCGGTGAGTCGGTCTTCGCTGTAGGTTGCTTGTCCGCACGATGGGCAGGTTACGCCGTCGAGTCTGCGTAGCTTCTTGGGTCGCAGCATGGTTTCAATTTCGCTGGCTACCGATTGGAACAAGTGGGTGAACCAGTCTTCCCAGTCTGGTTCATGTTCGGTGTTGCTAATGGTTTTGACGCATCGTTTGAGCGTTGGTGCGCCTCGCTTGAAGCGGATGGTGTATCCGCGTTTTATGTCCCTTTCGATCTTTTGATGTAGGTCTAGAGCTTGCGCGTTGACGAGGATGCCTACTTTGCTTGATGATCCTCCTGCCCCGGTGTCGCTTGATCCGTAGATGGCTGAGGCTAGTTCGTCTATGAGCGCAGGTACTTTGCCGATGCGTCCTCCGATCATTTTCATGTGCGGTTCGGTTAGCTCTTGCGCGAGTGAACGCAGGGTCATTTTTCCTCGCTCTCGTAGATTTCGTCGTATGCTCGTTGCGCTGCTGTTGGCAGGGTGTTGTAGTAGGCGGTGATGGCGGCTTGTGCGTCGTTCCTGTATGCGAGCTTGTGTACGCCGCGTATGTTGTCCCAGTCTTCTGGTTTGCGGGTTGTGTTGCGGACGCTGACGAATAGGGCGATGGCGGCCGCTTCGTGGGCTTCTGGATCGAGTTTCACTGCCCCTCCTGGATGGTGGTTGGGGTGATGTTCATGTTTGGTACATCGCTTTCTGTAGTTTGTTGAGGTCTTCGGTTCGGATGTTGTTGTCGTCGCCGTGTGCTTTGCCGGATTGGATGATGAGGCGGATGACGGTTTGTGATACGGCGAGCATTTGGGCGGCTTCTGGGATGGGTGTCATGCCGATGCCGTTGCGGTGTGCGTGTCTGGATTGTTCGCCGTGTGTTCCGCCCATGTGGAAGTATCCGCAGTGGGTGCATTTGTAGATGTGTTGGTTTCGGTATTCTTTGCGTCGGCGGAATTGTTTGGCTTGGTTGCGTGTGGTGAACATTGCTTTGCCGGTGGTTGGGCATCCTCCGCGTCGTTCACTCACGGGTTTTCCTTTGTGTTTTCGTTTACAACGTTTGTTTCGTGTGCGTGTGGGAGTGTGGCGAAGCGGTGGAGGGTTATGGCTTCTCGATCTCGTTGTTTCAATTGCGTTGGGGATGAGAATGCTGTGGAGATTTCTATGGCGATACGTCGTTGGTACATTGCGTGCCAGTATTCGGCTGCTAGTTCGGCGTCGCTGAATCGCTGGCTCATGGTGTTTTCCCTTCGCTGATGTACTTTTCGAACTGTGATGCCACCCTGATAACTATGTCTGAGCCTCTAAAGTCTCTTGTTGGTAGGCGGCTGTTCATGTCGATTATGAAATTCGCGGAAAGCTTCAGCGCTTCGAGGCGTACTTGCATTGGGTCCATTGCTAGCTCTCTCATCGTGCTTGGATTCCGTCTCTGGTTGTGTTGTTGTTTGTGTTTTGTTCGGCTCGTTGGGCGTGGTTGCTGTTTTCGAATCCGGTTTTCATGCGTTCGAGTGTCGCTCGGTCGGTTGCTTGTGCCATCAGCTGGTTGTTGATGGTTAGCGCGTAGGTGCCGAGTGGCGTCTCTTGAATCGCGTAGGTGCTCATTTGTTTGGTCCTACTAACACGTAGTTCGTCTTGTGGTCGATGCCAGCTTCAGGCGCGAACGCTTTGGAGAAGCTTTCGAATATGTCGGCCCATTGCTTTCCTGTTTTGGTTATCGCGTCTCCGATTGATTGGAAGGCCTCCGTTAGCTGCCGCGCTTGCCATCCGATGGGGTTGAGTTCTCGTCGCTGCTGGTTGGTCTGTTCGAGTGCTTTGCGCATGTAGAGCTGGGCTAGGTTTGGCTGGCCGGTTTCGATTGCTTTTTGTGCGCGGGTTATGAGTTCGTCGGTTCTCATTTCCGTTCCTTTCGTTTGCGGGCTTGGAGTTTGCGGGTGTGGTTGATTTGGTGTTGCAGGCGGTTTTTGCGCCATTCCGATTCGCAGCCGGTGAAGAACTCAAGCTCGTAACGCAACTGCTTTTCGCGTTCAATCGACCGTCGGATGGCTACCCGGTACGTGCGAGAAGTGAAGATCATTTGAGGAGATCCTTGATTTCGTGCGGGAGCGCAATGATCGGACGGGTAACCTTCTCGGTCAGCGGCTCAGAGTTAGGCTCGTTGGTGAATGCGCCTGCGAAGTCGAAGAGCAGGAAGTTGCCGTCTTCGTTCTGCACGAACTGTTCGACGGTGAACGTCATTGATTCCAGGTCGTAGTCAAGTGATCCTCTGCGCGTGATGTTGAGTGGTGCGCCGTTCATTGCGCAGAACTTGTATTCGGCGCGGTAGTACTGATCGATGGTTGCCATGACTTGCCTTTCGTTGCATAAAAAAGAGCGCCACAACGGACGCTCAAAGGGGTGGGGTGGTGCTGGGTTTAAGCGGTGTATTCTTTGCCGTCGATGATGGTTCTGCCGTCGATGATTTGGTAGACGAACGGCCATGATTCGGTTTCGTTGTAGTAGGAGAATCCGAGGCCTTGCTGCCAGTCCTCGACGATCTTGGCTGGTTTTCCGTTGGCTCCGATTGCACCGTTTACGGATGGCACTGAACCGTCTACACGGCACATTGCGCCTGGGTTGGCGGAGTACCTGCGGAGCGGTTCACCCCGCGGGCCGATAACGGTGTGGTAAGTGATTTCTGCGCGGTGAGTGTGCCCTGCCCAGGTGTTCAGGTGTGGGTGTTCGTGAACGTACTGGGCGGTTGTGGAGCCTTTCGAGTTAGCGCGGGTTCCGTGGATGTTCCTTGTGGTGTCGTTGTCCCAGTCGGTTGCTGCCGGGTACGCGTCAACGTATCGGATGTTGAGCTCTTCGAGGCGCAGCAGGTACGGGATCGACATTGTTGGCCACGAGTTGGGCATGTTGGCTCGTTTGAGCCCGAACGCTGCTAGTGCGTTGGCTTCGACGAAGTTTTGCATGCGTTTGTCGTGGTTGCCTTCGATGATGATCATTTCGGCGTTGGGTGCTACTGCGCGTAGTTGTGCTAGCCATGCGTGGGCGGTATCTAGTGCTGGTTGGGTGGTTCGTGCGAACGATGCTTCTTGCGCCCACCGGGATTGTGATGGCAGGTCCAGGAAGTCGCCTAGGATCTGGATCTTGTCTGGCTGGTAGACGGCGCAGGCTTGGGTGAAGATGTCCATTGGTCTTTGGTCGTGGAATGGGTCGAGTGTGCCGTCTTCGAGTCGCCGGTAGCCGATCTGGTGGTCTGCTGATTTGAGGGCTAGCTTGTAGTTTCGTTTCGGTGCCGGTGACGGGGTTGGCAGGTTCACGACGACTGGTTGTGCTTGCTGGATGACCGGCCACGCTGGTTCGCCATCCTTGCCGGTTTTCGGTCGAACGTCGTTGATTTTGTTCCAGTACCCGCCAGCAGGGTTTGTCGTTACACCCCATTTGAAGGTGACTTGATCCGGGTCTTGGCCTTTGGATTTGATGAAGTTTCGGAAGTCTTCGTATCCGAATGCTCGATTTGAGGTGAGCAAGTAGCTGTCAGCGAGTTCTTCGGTGCCTGATTCCGACATGACGCCATCGACTGGAGCGGACTTTTCGATGCAGGTGCACCCTCCTGATCGGTGGCTGTTGATCATTGATTTGCTGACTGGGTGGCCGTAGTCGGCGAGTTCTTTCGCCATTTCTCGTGAGGGTGCTGCGAGGTCGTTCAGCCCGGTAATTTTTAGGGCTATGGCGTATTTGCACTGTGGCATTAGGTTTCCTTTGGGTATGCGTAAAGCCCTCAGAATCGTTTCTAAGGGCTCAGGAATGTTTGAGTGTGAACTTGTTCGGGGGCGATACGTTCGTGCGCCCTTGATGGCGTAGAAGGTTAATCAGCGGGTGTTACTCGTATCGGCCGGGTTGCGGTTCGCCAGTTATGAGCGCGATCAGGTCATCAACGGTCATCGTCACCCACTGATCGCCGGGCTTACCTTTGCCGTGACGCTTATGCACGATCACGCCAGCCAGCGCGTCGTCGTTGCCGGCCTCAACGTGTGCTTCAGTGATCCAAGTCCCGAGGTTGATCCGCGAAGTGTTCTTGCACTCCAACACCAGCCGTTGTCCGTGAACCCTGACCCCGCCAATATCGCCTCGGTCTTTCGCGCCGGTCTTCACACGCCGGTCGATACGGTCATCAACCGTCTTCGCCAAATGATCCGCAATGTCCCGTTCAAACTTCGAGCCAGCCGCCTTAGCTGATGCACGACTACGCGCCATGTCCGCCTCCTTGGGCATAAAGAGAGCCACCCTCGTTGAGAGTGGCTTGGGTTTCGTATTGGGTTTCGAGTTCTTGCAGGTACTCGGCCATCACTTCACTGATGTGCATCGCAGTGGCACCCCTAACCGGTAGAGGCATTCACCTAGCATGCGGTCCAGCTCGTCATAAGTGACAGGCAGATCCGGCCATGGGAACCTAGGCGGGATCGGCAACGCTTTGCTGTATGCGAATGGTCGATAAAAGTTCTCGTTGGACAGTTGCGCCAAGTACTCGTGCTGTTCGTGGATGCGCGGCAACAGTTCTTGCAACTGTTCCTTGCTCATGTTTTCCATCAGACTGCTTTCTGGTAATGGCCCTTGAACTCAAGTTCGAAGTTGCCGGTCCGTCCGTGCCTGTTCTTCGCGACCCCAACCATGAGCCGGGTCTTCGCTTCCTCGTCCGAACCGTTGATTGCACGGTGCAAGAGGATTACTACTGATGCGTCCTGCTCGATGGCACCTGACTCACGCAAGTCCGACATTTTTGGTGGGTCGTCGGTTTGGGTGCTGTTTCGGTTCACCTGCGACAGGAGGATCACGGGCACCTCGTACTCGACTGACAACATTTTTGCTTGCCGTGAGAACTCTGCGATCAGTTCGTGCCTTGGCCGCCGGTCACCTGACGGGGTGTTGATGAGTTGCAGGTAGTCGATCACGATGCCGGAGAGTTTCTGGCGTCGGTGGACGTTGTGCACGAACTTCTTGATCTGCGACATGGTGAGTGAGTCGTTAAGGATGGCTATGCGTCCTTGTGCGATTCGTTTTGCCCGCCATTGGTCGATGAGTGCTCGTTCTTTGTCATGGAGGTTGCCGGAGTCTACCCGTGACAAACTGATTTCGGTTTCGTTGGCAATGAGCCGTTTGCCGATTTCGGTTTTGCCCATTTCCAAGCTGATGAATGGGACTGCCCCGTTGGCTTCCATGGCTTGGGCGAACTGCATGCCGAGCACGGATTTGCCTACGCCGGGTCTTGCGCCGACGACGTACACGTTTCCAGGCCTGAGTCCGCCGATGATCGCGTCAAGGTCGGGCCATGGTGTTGCTGGGTAGTTGTGCACCTCATCCAGGCTGGCGATGATCTCGTCCACGTCGTCAGCGAGGAAAGACACTTTCGGCCCTTTGGCGCCGGCTACAGCGTCAGTGATCCGCAGCCGGGTTTCTTCCACGGTGTCGCCAATGTCCACTGGGGATGCGATGGCTTGCTGTGCGCCTTGGAGCACTGCCATGAGCCTGCGCCGTGTCGCTGCTTCGGAAACAATGTTTTCCAGGACTTCGATGTTGTCGTAGTCCGGGATTTCCTGGGCGGCTTCACGAATGGTCAACGGGTCTACACGGAACTCGCTGCCTCGTAGCTCGTTCTCAAGAGTGAGTTGGCTGATGCCTCGACGTTCGTTGTACATCGTCAACGCGGCTCGGTGGATGACCTCGTACTGTTTCGAGGCGTAATCTGCTGGGTCGAGCGTCATCTGGGAAATGATGCCACCACGGGTGTTGATGATCATCCCGATGATGGATCGTTCGACTGTGTGAGTGTGTTCCAAGTTTGGTCTCCTTCCTAGAAGTCGAAGCCCTTGAGCTGCTTAGGGGCTGATTCGTTGATTGATGCTGTGCCGTACTTGATTGAGTTGCGCACCCAATTCCGGTACGTGGCATCCCAGTCGAGCTTCACGCCCTTTTGTCCTGGTGCTGCCAAGAAGTGGTCAATGAATTTTCTGAGTTCAGCTTCTTGGTCTACCTGTGGAAGTTCTTTTGAAATTCCCGCGGTGGTTGTTTGCTTGGGTGCCCACTCTTCGAAGATCCTTGATCCGCGCTTGGACTCTTTTTTGTCCCCGCCGTCTGCTGGCGGGGTATTACTTGTAGTAGTAGCTGTAGTAGTAGCAGTAGCACCTGGGGTAAGTTCATCTGACGTTACGGCGTAAGTTATGCCATAACCGATGCCTTGACTGATGGCTTTCATGTCTTCGTAAGGCTCACGGAGGATACTCTGTACACGCGACTCTTCCCAGCACTTCAACCCTGGATCTGATTCGTTGATCCTTCGAAGCTCATGCACAAAAAAGCGTCTAATCTCCGGGGATGAAATGTCCGCGTATGCGTTAGCCATTGCAATGGGCAGCCGGTACCTGGACAGCAGTCCGTCGTGCCTAACGAATGACCTGATGAACACTTCTTCAGTTTCGTCATCGACGTAGATGTAAGAACCTGCTTCCAGTTCCTTCGCTGCTGCTCGCACGTCGTCGGCAGTCACTCCGCGAGTGATCTTCGCGATTCGCCCCGGTCGCCAATCTGCAACGCCGGCATAGTTCAGTGTTGGGTGGATTAGCAACAGCTTGTATAGGTGTTGCGCAGCCAATCCAAGGTCGCGGTAGTCCGTGTTGGATAGCATGTCCACACGAATATTCGCTCTGTCGCGTGCCACTTGTGGTTACTTCCTTTCTCTGTGTATGAGTTGTTGGATGTGTCCGGTGATGGTTTGTTCTTGGCTGTCCAGGTGGTCTTGTAGGACTTCTTTGTAGCCGTCGTCTTCGGGCATGTAGTCGTCTTGGGTTTCGTCGTCCCAGAGCGACCGGGTGTGGGTTTGTGCGCGCCAGTTGATGAGCCCGAGGATGTTCATGCATGACGTGTCTGATGGGCGTTGGTTAGCGAGCCGCCAGATCCGTCCTTGCAGTATGAGGAACTCTGGTTTGCAATCATCGTTACCGTGCTCCCGGTAATAGTCCTGGAACAAGTTCTCGATATAAGTGCATCGGTCTTTAAATGACAGGTCACGCGGCGTTACGGGTTGAATACTCATGACTGCTCCTTGTATGGGTTGTAGGTGTCGTCTTCTTGGCAGTAAGCGCAGTCGCCGCAAGTTCGTGGGCATGCGATTTTTTCGACGTACCATTTGACCGCTTCATCCCACGCTTTGGCCTTGGCTTTCTTGACTTCGGCGCGGAGTAGCATTTCGGTGGCATTGTTGTTGCGGACGATGATGTTAGCTAACCGTCCACAACGTTCCATAAGCTCCTCGTAAGTGGTTTCGTCGTTCATGACAGGTCCTCCTTGTACTGGTTTGCGCGGTTCAATAACTCGTCTTCGATGCCCCGGCTTACTAGATCGCCCCCGTTGTCGCGCACCCAGTCCGCCGCTTCGTTGAGCGCTTCTGCTTTCGCTTCGGCGCGGACCTTGGCGATCATGCGGTCAAAACTTTGCATCAGTGGTTCAATACGGCTCTTGCTATACGCCATGGCCAGCACCCAAGTTGCTCTGGCTTCATCCGGCGTCGGCACGTATTCTCCGCCGTGGTAGGTGGCAGCGTGCTTCTCATTAGCGCCCATCAGAGCGTCACCAAGAATCCGCTGAACGGGTGGACGCGCTTATCCTCGTGCCCGTAACGTTCGAAGTGCTCGGGCACAGTTAGAAGCTCGTCATCTTCCCAGCGGCTCGGCTGAATCCCGCCACACCGCCACACAAGGTCGCGGTGATACTTGAACTTGAGCTGATCCTCGTCTTCCAGGTAGGTTCCTAGCTCACGGTCGTTATTTCGGATAGCAACCTCAGCACTGTGCGCGTCGGTCGTGCCGGTGACGAGCCAGTATTCGCCGTCGTCGCCGAGATTGAATACTTCGATGTTTTCGTTTTTCATTTGTTCTGTTCCTTGCCGGTGATGGTGATTGGGGTTTGGGGTCTGATGTAGTGTTCGTTGCCGTAGAACCGTCCGCGCACAGTGAGTAGGATTGCGCTACTGAGGTTCGGTTTGGGGTTGAAGTTGATCAGCTTGCCGTCAAATTCCCGACCTGCCATGTCCACGCCTTTGACTGTTTTGCCGAGGTCGTTGATAGCGAGGTACCGGGCTTCTCGTGCGATCACTGCTGGCTCCATGTCGGGGATTCGGGCGAGGATTGGTGCGAGGATTGGTGCGAGTGCTTCGATGCATGACAGGTCAAACTGCTCACCGAGTACGTCGTTCTGGATCTCTTCGTCTTGGATGCTCATCGTTTAGCTCCTAATCTGTTTAGTACTTTCCGTGAGGTCGGATCGTTGTAACCGAGGTTCACCGGGGTTTTGATTGCTTTCAGGTGCTTCTCCACATGGCAGAAACACTCCTTGTCACGGCACATGAAATAAGGTGCTTTTCCTGCGCAGCACGAGTCGCACTCAGGTTTCTCATTCATCGGGTCACCATGCGGATCTTCTGCCGGCGTTCCATGCGTTGCCGGGTCTCGCTGATCTGCTTCAGGAACGCGTCAGTGTTCGCCTTGTCGCGCCTGATCTTCGGATCGGTAACAACACGAGGTTGCTTAGGCTTAGGGTTCCTGCGACGCTCCTTCTGATAGCAGGTGCCGCACTCGCCAGCAGCTCCACGCGCACAAGTTCCTGGGTAGTCTTCGATGCTTGTCCGCTCTGGCCTGATGGGCATCTTGCAGTCGTCGTTGACGCATTTTGGCAGGTCACTGATGCTGATCTTTGCCTTAGCCATGGTTCTGCTCCTTCAGCTTTTGGATGAGGTCAGGTCGGAAACCTGACCAGTGAGTGAATTCGTCCACGTACACGACGGGTGGTTGCTGGTGTCCGAGACCCATGATGAATTCGAGTGCTTCAGCGTCTTGGGAAACGTCGATCACCTCGTAGGCGATGTTGGCTTTCTTGAGCGCTATATAGGTTGCGTTGCATTGGACGCATGACGGTTTCGAATAAACCTTGATCAAAGTAAGTTCCTTAGGTATGACTGCGGGGCCGGTGTGATGACCGACCCCGCGTTTTGGGTACTAAAAAAAGCGCTACCCGGTTTGGGTTAGCGCTTGTGGCTTCTTGGTGGTAAATGAGTGGTTAGAACGGTGGTTTGTCGTTAGCGAAAGCTGGTCCCCACGGGTCAGCAGCCGGCGCATTCCATCCACCACCCTGCTGTGGCTGTGGTGCGGACTGCTGAGGGGACTGCTGAGGCTGGGCGTTGAAGCCACCACCATTGCTGTTGTCACGCTTCGGGATGATGCGCACACCCCACGCAGTAACGTCCAACGAAACACCCTTGCCTGAGCCGTCGTTCTTGTCGTACTCGCGCTGGTAGAACTCGCCTGTAATCTGCACCCGCGTGCCCTTGGTGAGCTGCTTCGCGTAGAACTCGGCAAGCTCACCCCAGATCGCCACGTTGAACCAGTTCTCGACGACCTTGTCCCAGCCGCCCTGGTCGTTCTTCTTCGACTTGGAATCACCGATACGGAAGTTCAGCACAGAACGTCCACTAGGTGTGGTGCGCAGTTCCGCGTCGGCTCCAAGGTTGCCAGTTGCTACGATCTCAGCCATTTACTTGTTCTCCTTCGATTCGCGCTTGATGCGCTTGGATCTTACTTAGTACTTCAGGTGTTGCTCCGGCTGCCTGCGCATCCATATACAGGGCACGCAAGTTGTCGATCGTCGCCACTGTTTCCGCAACTTCCAACCAATCAACAGGCGCTTGCTCAACAAGGGGTTTGACCGTGTAAGGTCCCTTTACGGCCTGCCGAATAGTGATGCGCACCGTCGTCGGCTTATCAATGTGACTCATATGCGAGATCTTGATACCACCAACCTTGTTCGGTCCAAACGTCACGTTAGGGTCACCGAACAAGGTCAGCTTGCGTCCGATATACAGATCAGACTTTCCGCCCCACACCATTTGCAGGACGCGGCGCATGCTCTTGTTTGGCTTGTATGGCCGTCCAGGATATTCGGCAAGTTCCAACCAGACCGGCTGCTGGTTAGTTTCCGGGTCAAGTATTTTCTTGCCCACGATGGTTACCGTCCGACTTCCTGCAATCAGGTCGTCGTAGTTGAGCTGGTCCGATTTCGGCGCCAGCGTGTCTCCGATGTCCATTAGTAGATTTCCTCCTCTGCGAAATGATCGATGTATTCGGTGGCGGGTCTGTTCGCCACTGCTTCGAGGTACTTACTGATAACTTCGGTCGCGTGTTTCTCGAAAGCGCTCACTGCTTCGAT
>NZ_JBIVMP010000009.1:0-66417 GCF_044753145.1 Glutamicibacter sp. NPDC088483 | reverse complement strand
TGCAATGCCTCAAGCAAATGTTATGTATTCACCAAATAAAAATATTCGGTATCAACAAACTTGGCACACTATTGAGTTCTCAAACAACAAACACTTACCGGTTCTTTACCCACCATTTCAGGCGGTAATTTCGTCCAGCGTTATATTCATATTCTATAACTTCGAATTCCTGAAAGTCAAATCCATTGTTTGTGATTTGAACCAGTATTCTCAGTTCCCATTCTTTTCAATTGTTGTCCACAAGACTGTGGAAAAACCTTGATTTTCTGGGGTTCTGCCGCCGTTTCACATCCGGTTATTTCTTCCGTTTTGTTCTCGGCGACAAGGAAAAACTATACACAGGTTTTGGGGGTCCTGCAAATCGGGTGGGTGGTTTTTGACGGTGACCGTGCACACTTAATTCCGGAGCGCCGATTAAAGCCCGGGTTCATGCGGTTCGGTGCTCGCAAAAATCTGTAAAACGCATAAAAATTCGTCTTAAAAGCCGGTAGCCGACCATCTCAGTGGCCGGCTACCGCGATTCAGCTAGTCCTCGACGATCTCTGCGTCAATGACTCTAGGATCATCCAGGGGCAGAGAGCTTGGCGCCACCGTGGGAATGCCGGCGAAGGCCACTGCCGCATTCTCGATCACGCGCTTGGCCATATATCGATTGCCTACGCCACCGATGGCCGCGCCGACCCCAAACGGAACCAAACGGCCGATGGTGCTAGCCGCTTGGGTGCCAATGATCTTGCGCAGGAACTTCTTCTGCATGGTGCGCTGCATTGCAGAGTAGATGCTCGTGGACTTGCTGGCACCGAAGGACTTGGCCCATCCCTGGATTGGACCCCCACCGCGACCTGCGGCCTGGGAAGTCAATCCGGCAATCATCGAGCTGCCCTCATCGCCCATCATGATGCCCATAACCAGGACTCGTGATCGATCCGGATCGTCGATGGCTATGCCGTGCAGCTCTGCCAGGCTTTGCGCATACAGCGCCGAGGCTTCCAGGAAGCCCAGGGTCGCAGCTATGGATAGGCCCAGGGCGATACCGGTACCAACAGCGGGAACGGCTGCGGTTCCACCCACGGCTGCACCGGAACCGGTAACTACGCGCAGGTAATCGCGCTCGACAATAGCTGCCAGCTGGGCAGTAGTAGCGTCAGGGTGCTTTTTGCGCAGCCTCTTGATGTAGGCAAGCACCAGCGGGCGCTGCACGCCGATGCCCTTCATGATGGCGTCCTGCACGCCGGAGCGCGGCTTTCCATCTTTGCCAATCAAAGTCATTGAAATCGGATCGTTTTTCATGATGGCTCCAGCTTAACCGCAAGACCCTGAGAGTTACCTTGGGCTTTGCGCTTTCAAGCAAGCGTCTTGAAAAATTCCTTGAAACTCCCCGACGCTGGTGCAAGAGTTGGCCTATGAAGAACGCTCAGGCCAAACGGTATAACCACGCCTTGAAAAGCGCCGGGATCTCGGAGCATCCGGTCGCGCTGCTCGATCTAGATGCCTTCGATTCCAACGTGATCGCCCTGCGCGAACGGGCCGGAGGTGTGCCGATTCGCATCGCGTCCAAATCCCTGCGTGTACGCAAGGCATTGGAACGGGTCCTGGATGAGCCCGGTTTCCGCGGCGCTCTCTGCTTCACCTTGGCCGAAGCATTATGGCTGGCCAGCCATGGCTTGAAGGACTTGGTGGTTGCCTACCCGCAAACCGATGCCGAAGCGATCAGCCGGTGGGCCGCCAGCGAACAGGCACGCGAAGAGGTAACGCTCATGGTGGATACCCAAGAGCAGTTGGATTTGATCGACAGGATCGCACCGGGGCACGGGCCGCTGAAGGTCGCCCTGGAACTGGATGCTGCCTATTACCCCAGCAGCAACCTCCGTATCGGCGCCGCGCGTTCCCCGCTGACCCGGCCGGAACAGGTCGCCGAACTGGCCGCCCAGGTGCACCGCCGGCGCAACTTCATCTTGGACGGGCTGATGGGCTACGAATCCCAAATCGCTTCGGTCCCCGATGGGGGTTTCAGCCCCAGGGCACTGATCGCCCGCAAGCTGCGCCAAGCCAGCGCCGCCGAACTGGCGGACCGCCGGGCCGAAACCGTGGAATTGGTACGGGAGCTCGGCGACCTGCGGTTTGTAAATGCCGGAGGTACCGGTTCGGTAGAAAGCACCATCCAAGAACCAGCGGTAACCGAAATCGCCGCGGGCTCAGGATTATTCGCGCCCGCGCTCTTCGATTCCTACCGCGCATTCCGCCCCACCCCTGCCCTGTACCTGGGATTCCCGGTAGTCCGCCGTCCCGATGAGCGAACGGTCACCATCCTTGGTGGCGGTTGGGCCGCATCGGGCCCAGCCGGCAAGGACCGCTTGCCCACCATCGAGCATCCCAAGAAGCTTCGCTACCTGGCCATGGAAGGAGCCGGCGAAGTGCAGACTCCGCTCACTGGCCCCTCGGCGCATCGCATTGCCATTGGCGATACCGTGTGGCTGCGCCATGCCAAGTCCGGTGAACCGGCCGAACGGGTTAATAAGGCGGCGGTGTACTCCAAGGGCAGGATCGTCGAACAATGGCCTACTTACCGTGGAGAAGGGAAAGCATTCCTGTGAGTACTTTCAGGAATTTCGCACGCACAGTGGTCTCCCACCCAGCAGCTGTCCATTCTCCGCGCAGCATCGCAGAATTAGCGCAGAGCCTGGAGCAGGCCGCCGACCAGCACCAGCCGGTGCGCACCGTCGGCGCAGGCCATTCCTTCACTCCGCTGGCAGATACCGACGGGATCTTGCTGAATCTGGATGGCTTTCGCGGCATCGAGGAAGTCGACGCTCGCACCCACGAGGTGACGTTCCGCGCCGGAACCCGGCTCTGGCAGATCCCCGCCCTGCTCAGGCCCTTCAACCTCGCGTTGGAGAATATGGGAGATATCGACAAGCAGTCGGTCGCTGGAGCAATCAGCACCGGCACCCACGGCACGGGCCTGGAATTCAGCGGATTCAGCGCAACGGTCACCGGAGTGCAGCTCATGCTGGCCGATGGGACCCATCTGCGCGCCAGCGCGCAGGAGAATAGCGAATTATTCGAGGCGTCCCGGCTTGGCCTGGGAGTACTGGGGGTGCTCACCCACGTTCGGCTGCGGTGCGTTCCCTACTACATGATGCGTGCAGCCGAATCCATCGAACCCATCGGGCAGATCGCCGAAAGCTTTGTTGATCGTGCCCGGCAAGAAGACCATCTGGAATTCTTCTGGTTCCCGGGCACCAGCAAAGCCCAGGTGAAGATCAATACCCGGCTCGACGGCCAGGTCCCTGCCGATCAACCGCCTGCGGTGGCCCGCTGGCTGAACGATGAACTGCTCTCCAATGGCGCGTTGCAGCTGCTCAGCTCGCTGAGCGCAGCGGCCCCCCGGACCACTGCCAAATTGAATGAGGTGGCTTGCGCGGCCCTGCCGGAGCGCAGCAGCATCGCGCCATGGAATGAAGCTTTCACCAGTGCGCGACGGGTGCGCTTCACCGAGATGGAGTATGCGCTGCCGCTAGCTGGCTTCGATGAAGCTTTCGCGAAGGTGCGAGCGTATTTCAGGCGTTCGGGAATTGGAGTTTCCTTCCCTGTCGAGGTGCGTACCGCGGCCGAGGACTCCACTTGGTTGGGTACCGCCAGCGGCAGGCAGACAGCATACATTGCCGTGCACCGCTACATTCGGGATAAGGCTCCGGGATACTTCCCGGCCATGGAAGAGATCTTCCGTTCTTTGGGCGGCCGGCCGCATTGGGGCAAGGAACATAGCCTGCAAGCAGCGGATTTGGCGCAGCTCTACCCGAAATTCAGCGATTTCACGAGGGTGCGCCAAACTGCCGATCCGGAGGGACGATTCCTCAATCCTTATCTGCGGGGTTTGCTCGGCATCTAGAACTGGACATCGGTCCAGATCAGCGGGCTTGATGCTTTCACCAAGTCCGGAACCGTTCCGGGCAGGGGCTGGGGACTGCTTGGCGGATGCTCCTGGATGCGGCCCTGGCCCAATACCTGCCAAGTTGCGCTGGGGACCAGGTAGCTGCCGGAATCATTCAAAGCATTCGCGCGCTTGAGCCCCTGGAGGAATGGTTCAACGCGATCTGCCGCGTTCTCCTGCAAGCCAAGTGCGCCGGCGATGACATAGCGGTCTTCGCCGACTCCTTCTGCTTGCTCGCCCTCATCGGTGCGAACGTAGTCCTCTCCGGCCAGGTAGCCGGTGAGAACCTTCAGCTCATCAGCCTGGCGTGCCTTGGCGAATTCCTGGTCCTGCGCATCTGGCTGGGTTTGGGTCGCAAGAATATGCACCGGCTCGCCACGGTATTGGATGGGAATGTCCCACAGCCCGGTGCTCATCACCGGAATGGAGGCGGCCAGCACACCAGAGAAGTCGGTGTGGTGCATCATGTCGTTGGCAACGTCCTGCCACTTGAGCTGGGAAACGCTGGTGACCTGGTCTTGTGCAATCGGGTACTTCGATAGCACGACAATCGAACCCTGCTCGGCGAATGCAGCCTGGCCCCACGCATCCTCGGCGCCGCCGATGACGCCATCAGCGTTCAGATCGGCACCGCTTTGCAGGCCCTTGGAGCCCACGGCCAGGTAGGAATACCCGTATTCCACATCGGCGCGGGCATCGTCGGGATTGTTCAGATACTGGTCGTTCAGTGCATCAACCGCGTCCTGGGTGGCGTCCATATCTGTCAGCACCACCACGTCCGCATTGGCGCTGCTGATCTTGTCTGCAACCTGCGCCGCCTGGCGGTCGGATCCGCGCATCAGGTTCGCGGGCAGCTCCTGGGGAGTTTCGCCGCTGAGATTTGCCTGGATGGTTGCCACGCGAAGCGAGGTCTCGGAAAGCTGCGCTGCGCTGGCACCCGCCGAGTCGCCAGGTCCAGTGGGTGCAGCAAAAGCGCCGGTTGCGGGGAACATCAACAGTGCCCCTAGACCCAGACTTGCTGTTCCGACTAATAACTTGCGCACTCAACCACCCTACGACGTTCGGCTACCGCTTGCCACCACCTTTACCGGATTGTAATGCCGCAGCCGCGGCGGCCTTCTTGTTCGCGGAAAGGACCTCGTCCATATAAGGAGCACGCACATGCATCGAGACACGGGCATCCACCAGGCACACGCCCCGGGCTCCGGCATCCACCCACTGCTGGACCCCGGCGAGGTCTTCGAGCGTGTCAACGCGGATTCCGGTGGCTCCCATGGCCTTGGCGATACCGGCGAAATCCACGGTCGGGATCAGCATCGGGTCTTCGTGCAGGCCGACGGATCCGTACTGGTGGATTTCCGCTCCGTACGCGGAGTCGTTGTAGATGACGATTACGCCACTTTCCACGGTGCGAACGATCGATTCGAGGTCCGCCAGGCCCATCAGGAAGCCGCCATCGCCGGCGGCCAGCACGACCGTGCGCCCCTGCGCCGCCGGGCCTGCGCCCACCATGGAAGCGATGCCCAGGCCGATGGACTGGTACGCGGTGCCCACGCAGCTCAAGGAGCGTGCACCGGTGGTCGACCAGTACATGGGCCCCCAGCCGATGAAGTGGCCGCCGTCTTGCACCAGCACGCGATTGGCCGGCAGGATCTTCTCCAGTTCGCTGGCCACGCGGCGCGGATCAAGCTGCCCGTCGGCGGCCAGGTCGTCACCGGCCGGACGGGTGCGCAGATTGGACAGGTCCAGGCTTGAACGCCATCCGCCCTGCGCCTGCTCCACCGCACCGAGCAGGTCCGCGGCGGCCAGGGTCGCATCGGCGGTGGCGAAATAGTCCACGCGCGGGTTGGTGGCGGCGCACCCCAGGTCGATCTGGATCAAGCTGGCATCCTGCGCGACCAGATCGCCAAAACGCATGGTGAACTGGTTCAACGAGGCGCCGAGCACCAATACCGTATCGGCCTGCGCGATGATCCGGGCGTTGGCCTCGGTGGAGAAGCCTCCGGTGATGCCCAAATCGAACTCGTAGTCCAGCAGGTCGCGGGCCAGCAGGGTACCCGAGGTGGTGGCGTCCAGCTTCTGCGCCAGCGACTGGACCTGCGCCGCGGCATCGATCGCGCCGCGGCCATAGAGGATGTGGGTGCGCTGCGAGGCGTTGAGCTTTCCAGCGATCTGCTCCAGCTGGGTGGAGTTCAGCTGCGGTGCCGGAGGGGTGCTGCGCAGGGAGGCGAAATCAGGCAGCTGCTCTTCGAGCGAATCCACCGCGGCCAAATCATAAGGGATCGCCAAAACAACCGGCATCCGTTCGCGCAACGCCAGGGCGGCCGCCTCCAGAGCGATGGCACCCGGGTTGTTGCGGTCAACGACGTAGCGCGGCGCTCGCACTGCTGTGTCGATCGCGGCCTGGTCGACGTCCCATCCACGCAGGCCGGAAGTTGGCGCGTCGCCGGTGACGAACAGCAGCGGGGTCCGGGCCGCGGCGGCTTCAGCCAGTGCGGTGATGGTGTTGGTGTAGCCGGCACCGTAAGTGGTGGAGGCGATGGCCAGCTTATTGGAGATGCGGAAGTAGGCGTCGGCGGCCGAAACGGCGGCCGATTCGTGGCGCACGGCGGTGTAGCCGAAGCCTGCACGCACTGCGGCGTCGAGGAAGTGGGCATTGCCGTTGCCCATCAATCCGAAGATCCGCGGGGCCAGCGGCTTGAGGGCGTGGGCAATGGCAGCTGAAACGCTAGACATTATGGACTCTTTTCAAGAAATCGTGCTGAAGAAATTCCATATATGTCTGCCGTTACCGGTTGCTGGACCGCAACGGGTATCGCCCCTTTTGAGAGCGCCGGAACCTGGCGGGGCCATGTTCCTGACTCACTGATGATAAGGCAGGAACCGCGCCTGGCGCTAGGCCGCTAGTGCGCCTTCCCATTAACACTTCCCCGGGGCGATCTCGCAGCGTTCCGAGCGATGCGCCCACGCACCTCGGTCCTGCCCCCGCGCTTGGCTGCACCGGACGCCGAATGGCGCCACCGTGGCCTGCGCGCCGTGCACGGGGCCAAAAGTTTCACCCGGGCTCGGTGTTCGAGGTCGAAGTGTCATCCGAAAGTACCATGTACAGCAATTTGCAGATTCGATACTATCGAAATAACACTTAGTTGACTTGATATTTATATGACAACTATCGGACATTATCGAGAAGGAACGCATGCTGAAGTTCTTGGGAATCACCTCTGAAGCACCTGCCGACGGATCAATCCCCGCGTGGCAGGGCGTCTCCAAGAAACACCGGGGCATCGCATTCGCCATTTCGCTTGCGTTGGGATTGGCCACGTTCCTGGTAACCCGCTGGCTGCTTTCCGACCTGCCGCCAGAAGGCTACTTGCCGCTCGTTCCCTGGAACGCGGCCGCCGCCATTCTGCTCATCAGCACGCTAGTGGCCGAGCGCGGATTGATCCGCAACGCGCCCGCCGAAACCTGCGAAATCTAGGCGCCAGAACTGGGGGCGGTACGGAAAGCCGCACTCGCCCCCAACTTCGCGGAACTTGGCTCGCCGTTGGCCAACCATGCGGCGGCGCGGTTCACCAGCTGTTTCGGCGAGGCCGCAATATCCAGCACTACATGTCGTTCATCGGCCTGGAGCTCGTCAAGTGCTGCGAATTGCGATTTAAGCAGCTCCACGGGCATGAAGTGTCCGGTGCGATCGGCCATGCGCTTGGCCAGCAGCTCGAAGCTGCCGTGCATATGGATGAACACCGTTTCCGGCGCCTGCTGCCTGATCTGGTCGCGGTACTTTCATTTCAACGCGGAACACGCAATGACCAGCGCCTTGACTTGGCCCGCGGCAGCTAACCGGTTGCCGATTTCGCCAAGCCACGGCTCGCGGTCTGCATCGTCCAGCGGGGTATCCGCGGACAACTTCTCAATGTTCCGCTTCGGGTGCAGGGAATCCCCGTCGGGGAACTCCGTTTCAATCTGCTTGCCCAACAGCTCGCCCACGGTGGAAACTCAATTTGCCAGCTACCGCGTCAATGAACTCGGCGGTCCCCACCGGACTTTGGCCACCCACCAAGTCTGCAAGATCCGCAGTCATCACTCCGTCTGCAACGGTCTGCCGTATCGCGGCATCGATAGTCCGGGCCGCCTCCACCAGTTCATCATTTGAGTCCAAAGCCCCCCGATGTTCGAGGGCGCGGCTCCATGCGGCAATGGTGGCCACGGGATTGGCGCCGAGCACTTCTCCTTTGGCCCACCGCTTGTAGTGCCGGGCCACGGTTCCGTGGGCCGCTTCAAACAGACAGGTTTTGCCGTCCTCTCCTGCCAATACCGAGGCCATCAGGCCCGGCGAGCCAAACCCTTGGGCAACGATGTCGGCCTGGACATCACCGTCGTAGTTCTTCAGCGCCCATAAGAAACCGCCAGAGCTCTTGATCGCAAAGGACACCATGTCGTCGATCAGCCGATGCTCATAGCTGAGCCCGGCCCGGGCGAAGAGGTGCGTGAACTCGGCCCGGTAGACAGCTTCGAATGCTTCGACAAAAGCTCCGTCGTACTCCTTGAGCACGGTGTGCTTTGTCGAAAAATACAGCGGAAGCCCTAAACGCAGTGCTTGCTGGAAACAGGCTCGTGCGAAGGCTCGAATGGAGTCCATGTTGTTGTACATGCCCAGGGCCACACCGCCATCGGATCCAAAAGTTGTGACCTCTTTAATCAGCGGCGCCGAGCCATCAGAAGGTATGAAGCTCAGGCGGAGGCTGCCCGCACCGGACACCGTGAAGTCGGCAGCCTGGTACTGATCAGCGTTGGCATGCCGGGCGACAACAATCGGTGCTTCCCAGCCAGGCACGATCCGCGGCACAGAGTCCAGCACAATCGGTTCCCGGAAAATGACGCCGTTCAGAGCCTTGCGCAAGGTCGCGTTGGGCGATTTCCAGCGTTGGCTCAACCCGTAGTTCTCGACTTGTGCGGCTGTGGGTGTGATGGTCGAGCACTTCACGGCGGCCCGATGCTTCATCACCGCCGCGGCGGCCTGCAAGGTAATGGCATCAGAAGTCGCTTCCCGGTTGGCCAATGACAGGTCGAAGCTGTGCAGCGAAACGTCAACGAGAGGCTTGATAATCCGTTCGCGCACCAAGGAGAACATCTCGTTGGCCGCCTCGTCGCCACGGATTTCCACGATCACGCTTGGTTCATTGGTATTTTTCACCGCGCGGCCCCTTGAAATTGCGCTTGGGTCTTGGCCAGCAGGTGCGGAATGACTCCGCCTGCCCGCAGCAAGGCCAGGTCCAGTTCTGTTTCAGCGGCCAGGCAGGCTTCGAATTCGAGAACGCTTCCGCCGGAGAACTGGATCTTGACCGGCACCGTTGCGTGCACCGCGATGGCCGCAGGCTGAACCGCAATTTCAATCAGGTCCTCGGCGCATACCTGTTGCAACTGGGCTTTGACGTGGTTAGGGACCCGCAACGGCACTACTCCCATGCCAATCAGGTTGGAGCGGTGGATTCGTTCGAAGCTTCCTGCCAGCACCGCGCGCACACCGAGCAGCCGCTGCACCTTGGCCGCCCAATCCCGCGAACTGCCGGTTCCATAGCGTTCCCCGGCAATGATGACGGCACTCTTCCCTTGGTGGCGGTACCTTCTGGCGGCTTCGGTCAGCGGGACCACGTCCCCGGTTCCAGCGTGGACGGTATGAGCCACTGGCAGGTTTTCTCCGAGCTTGTTGACGAGATTCTTGGCATGGAATCCGCCACGCACCATCACTTCGAAGTTTCCTCGTCGGGATGCGAAGACATTCAGATCTCCCCGTTCCTCTCCGCGTGAGACAAGATAGTCGGCAACGAGCGAGTCCGCAGGTATCGCGCTGGCTGGCGAGATGTGGTCCGTGGTGACATCGTCGCCAAGCACCAGCAGCGGGTGCGCAGCAAACTCTCCGAGCTGGTTGCCTTCATCTACTGCGGCGAAGGGCGGGCGACGCAGAATGTTGGAATCCTCGCTCCATTGGAATTGGGCACCCTGCGGGGCATCAAGTTTCGACCACAAGACGCTGGTGGTGGCGATCTTGAAGTCGCGTGCGAAGTCCTGGGCATCATGCCCCAGCTTCCACGCCTCCTGGACTTCCTCCCGGGTCGGCAACAGATCAGCAAGCTGGATCTGATTGCCGCCGGCATTATCCGGGGTAAATTCGTAGGTCATCAGGTCAACGTCGGCGCGCCCAACGAGCGCAAAGGCCACCACCAACGGCGGGGAGACCAAGAACCCCAGATCCAAGTCCGGATGGATACGGCCGGCAAAATTCCGATTCCCGGAAAGGACCGCGACCGGCCGAATTGCAGCGGCCGACAGTTCCCGGACAACAGGTTCGCTGAGCGGCCCGGAGTTGCCGATGCACGTGGTGCATCCAAAGCCCACCACATCGAATCCGGCGTAGCCAAGGTCCTCCAGAAGTCCAGACCTGCGCAAGTAGCTCATGGCCGCCGGCGAACCCGGGGCCAGCGAGGTCTTCACCCATGGCGGAACCTTCAGACCGTGCTTTCGTGCCTTGCGGGCGACTAGTCCGGCGGCGATCAGCAATTTAGGGTCCGTAGTGTTGGTGCAACTGGTGATTGCCGCCAACGCAATGGCGAACCGGGGCAACGCACCTGCATCTTCCTCGACACCCCGGGCCTCGCTCTCCAGGGCTTGCGGCATCCTGGATATCTCCATCAGATCCTGCGGGCGGCGTGGACCGGCAGCGCTGAGCCGGACTTGCGACAGATCCAGCTCCAGAACGTCGGTATATTCCGGCTCCCCCTGCGGGTCGAACCAGAGGCCAGTTGCCTGATAGTAATCCTGCACCAATTGGATCTGCTCGCGCGGGCGCCCGGTTTGCGCCAGATAGTCGAGAACCTGCTGGTCCACAGGGAAGTAGCCGGTGCTCGCACCGTATTCCGGTGCCATGTTCGCAACTACTGCCCTTTCCCCGGCCGACAAGCTGCTCACCCCCGGCCCGAAGAACTCGACAAATTCGCCACTGGCCCCTCGTTCACGGATGAGATGGGTGATGGTCAGCGCCAGATCGGTGGCGGTAGCTCCCGCGGGCATTTCTCCGGTCAGCCGGAAACCGATGACGTCGGGGATGCGCAAGGTGGTGGGCAGGCCGAACATGACCGTCTGCGCCTCGAGTCCGCCGACGCCCCAGCCCAGGACGCCCAAGGCGTTGACCATCGGAGTGTGCGAATCGGTGCCGATCATCATGTCAGGGACGATGAGCGGAGCTGACGGATCCCCCGAATGCTCAAAGTCAGGATGAGCCACGGTAGCCAGCTGCTCCAGATTAAGGGTATGCATGATCCCGGTTCCGGGCGGGTTGACGTTGACCGTATCCATTGACTGCTGGGCCCATTTCAGGAACTGGTAGCGCTCCTGGTTCCGCCGGTACTCATGGGCGAGATTGCGCGGTGCAGCGTCGTCACGGCCGTAGTCCTCGACGGCGAGCGAGTGGTCGATGGACACCTCGACCTGCAACTGCGGGTTCAATGTACTCGGGTCGATCCCGACCTCGGCCAACGAGTCGCGCATGGCGGCGATATCTACCAGGGCGGGAGTGCTCGTGGTGTCATGCATCAAGATGCGGTGCGGCCAGTATTCCAGCTCGGCCTCGGATCTGCACTCCTGCAGCCAATCCTTGAGGTTGGCTGTGGTCCTGGCACTTTCCTCCACGCTGGAACGGCGCAAGGTATTTTCTGCCAGCAGCCTGAGCACGACGGGAAGCCGGCTGAATTCTGCACCCAGTGCCGCCCTCAGATCGGTGGCCGAATAGCTCTTGCCGCCCGATGCGAAGGTTGTGATGCGCCGTTGGTTCTGCGAAGGCATTCGCCTCTCCCCTCATTTTTATAATTTATAAAATCGTACCGCACGTCCACGCCAGACCCAACACCCTCCATTTGCCCAGCGCACCCACCGACTAACATTTACAAAAAGGACGCTGCACTCTATAAATGGTGCATCGCTGAAACCCTGCACTTCGAAAGAGGCCACCCGTGAGCCAAGCTGCCCTGACCAAGAATGCCTACGCCTATCAGAGCGTCAGGGGGCTGATCATGAGCGGGGAACTACCTCCGGGCGAAGCCTTGGCGCAATCGCAGCTCGCCGCCGATCTTGGCGTCAGCCTGACCCCGATGCGCGAAGCGCTGCGCAAGCTGGAAGCCGAGGGGCTGATTATCATCGACGCCCACCGCAACGCCAAGGTTGCGCCGCTGACTGCCCGGGAGGCGACCAACCTCTTCCAGGTGCGCGAACGGCTGGATCCCATGGCCGCCGCCTTGGCGGCGGCCCACCGCACCGACAGCGACATCGCCCGCATGAAGGCGGCGGCCGAGAAGATGCGTCCGTTGGCGCAGAATCCCGACCTCGAAGCACTTGCCGCGCACCGCGAGTTCCACCGGTCGATCTATGCGGCCTCGCATAACGACCTGCTGATCCGCATGCTTGAATCGCTATGGGACAAGGCCGACCGGTACCGCCAGGTGGGATTGTCCGCGCGGAAGGATTCGGCTGCGGACAAGAAGCGCGTGGCCGCAGAGCATGAGCGCATTCTCAAGGCAGTGACTGCCGGCAATGCAGCCAAGGCCGAAGAAGAAATGGCCCGGCACGTACAAGGGAGCCTCGGCCGCAGGGCGATTGACGCCCTGGGCTCCGAAGCCCCCTAGCCCCGAATACCCCCGGCGCCCAAGGCGCCGGGGGTATTTTCTTGCCCTCCGCCAGCACCTTGACATGACATGGGTCACAACATATGGTCATTAACTATAATTTATAATTTGTAATATCCGGCCGGGTCCTCGCACTCGGACGCGAAAGGATCAGAATGACTCTTGACAGCACCCGGCGGCGCACGATCCTCCCGCCACCCCTGCGAACAGCACTTCGCTGCTTGGCCCTCTTGGCTGGCGCCGCGGTGGTCGCCGGGGCGGCCTTCAGCGCGGCCAGCGGCGGCAACGGCGATAACGCACGAGCCCAGCTGACCCTTATCGCCCCGGCAGGCGCCGGGGGCGGTTGGGATGGAGCAGCCCGCGAAGCCCAGCAGGCCATGCGCGCGCAATCAATCGTCAATAACGCCCAGGTCGTCAACATCCCCGGCGCCGGCGGCACCATCGGGCTGAACAAATTCGCCGGCATGGACGGCGAGAAATCCAGCCTCATGGTCATGGGCATCACGATGCTCGGAGCCGTCAACATCAACGGCTCGGAAACGACCATCCAGGATGTCACCCCGATCGCTCGGCTCACCGATGACTACGACGTCTTGGTGGTGCCCGCCGACTCCCCCTATGACTCGGTGGACGAACTGGTCACCGACTGGGCCGAGGATCCCAATTCCTTCGCCTTCGGCGGCGGCTCCCTGGGCAGCGTCGATCAGATGATCATCACCCAGCTGGCCCAGCAGGCCGGCATCAAGCCCACCACGGTGAACTACATCGCCTATTCAGGCGGTGGCGAACTGGCCACCAGCCTGCTCAGCGGAACCATCAAGGCCTCGGTCTCCGGCTGGGTGGACTTCGCCGACCAGATCGAAGCAGGAAAACTCAGGGCGCTGGCCGTCTCCGCCCCCGAACCGGTCCAGGCCACCGGGGTGCCCACCCTCAAAGAGCTGGGCTACGACATCGAGCTGACTAACTGGCGTGGAATCGTCGCGCCTCCCGGCCTGAGTGACGAGAACGTCCGAGAGCTCCAGCAAATCGTCGCCGAAACCGTCAAGACCCCTGAATGGGCCGACGCCCTGGAACGCAACCAGTGGGCCGACACCTTCCTGACCGGACCGGAATTCGAGGACTTCCTCGAATCCGAACGCCAAAGCGTTGACGCCATCTGGAATGAGCTCGGCTACTAGCCCCGAAGATATTGGAGACACCATGACCATTCTGGTCGGATACACCCACACCGCCGAGGGCGCCGCCGCCCTGCGGCATGGCCTGGCCGCCGCCGAACTGGCCCGCACCGAGGTTGCGCTCTTCCCGCTCTTCGCCCTTAACGGCGAGAGGTGGCCGAACGCGGAACTGGCCGAGCGGCTGCAAGGCAGGGCGCGCTTCGTGCAGCCTCGCGCCAATTCTCCGCGTGCCGCCGACGAACTGGTCGACCTGGGCAACGAACTGGATGCCCAGCTGATCGTCATCGGCGTACGCTCCCGCTCGCGGGTAGGGAAAATGCTGATGGGTTCCGATGCCCAGGCCGTGATCCTCGGTGCCAGCATCCCGGTACTGAGCGTAAAGGCGGACGACGATGAACACTGAAGCTGCCCTTCAGGCCGCACACCGGACCTCTCCCGGCACCGGGCGCAGCGGACTGGTCCTGCCGGGAATCCTCGTGCTGCTGGGAATCTACCTGAGCGTCGGCGTCATCACCATGGAGGTGCCCGACGGCGCCAAGCAGCCGGGACCCAAATTCTTCCCGATCCTGATCATCGTCGCGATCTTCGTTCTGTCAGCGCTGCTAACCGTTCAATTGGTGCGCACCCCGGAACCCGTCGCCGCTGATCGGCAAGATTACCGGAGCTATTCCGACTGGAAAACCGTGGCACTGGTCGCCGCAGGCTTCCTGGCTTTCGCCCTGCTCTTGGTTCCCGCCGGCTGGCTGATCAGTGCCAGCCTCCTGTTTTGGACCGTTGCCTTTGCTCTGGGCAGCAAGAACCGCGCCAGGGACCTGGGCATCGCCGTGGTATTCGCCTCCGCCATCCAGCTGGCCTTCGGCGCGGCACTCGGACTGAATCTGCCTAGCGGCATTCTGGAAGGACTGATCGGCTAATGGAATCGATGAACCTGCTGCTCGAAGGCTTCGGCCAGGCGCTGACCCCGATGAACTTGCTCTGGGTGTTCATCGGAGCCCTGTTGGGCACCGCCGTGGGCGTGCTTCCCGGCCTGGGATCCTCCATGGCAGTGGCCCTGCTGCTGCCGATGACCTTCTCGCTCGATCCGGTCGGCGCCTTCATCATGTTCGCCGGAGTCTACTTTGGCGGTCTGTTCGGCGACTCCACCATGGGCATCCTGATGAATACCCCCGGCGGTTCCACCGCCATTGCCACGACCTTCGAGGGTCACCGCATGGCCAAGGACGGGCGAGCGCCCCAGGCACTGGCCACCAGCGCCATCGGCGCCTTTGTCGGGGGATTGATCGCCACCACCATGGTGGTCTTCTTCGCCCCGAAGTTGGCGGAAATCGCCGTGTTCTTCGGACCGGCCGAATACTTCGCCCTGGCGATCTTCGCATTCATTGCCACCGCCTCGGTGGTCTCCGATTCGGCGCTGAAGGGGCTGGCCTCGCTCCTGGTGGGCTTGGCCCTGGCCGTGGTCGGCATCGACGGCATTTCCGGCGCCTCGCGCTTCACCGCGAATGTGCCCCAGCTTTTCGACGGGGTGAGCATCATTGTGATCACCGTCGGAGTGCTGGCCCTGGGCGAAGTGCTGCATGTGGCCTCGCGCATCCACCGCGATGAGAAGCTGACCGCCATCTCCGTGGCTGGCCGTCCCTACCTTTCGCGCTCCGAAGTGCGCGAGGCAATCCCTGCCTGGTTGCGAGGCACCGCTTTCGGCGTGCCCTTCGGAGTGATCCCGGTAGGCGGCGCCGAGGTCCCGACCTTCCTGGCCTACGGCACCGAACGGCAGCTTGACCGCAAGCGCCGCCAACCCAAGTTCGGCACCGGCGCGATCCGCGGCGTGGCCGCCCCTGAAGCCGCGGGCAATGCCACCAGCGGCACCGCCATGGGCGCACTGCTGGCCCTGGGACTCCCCACCTCGGCGACGGCCGCAATCATGCTCGCCGCCTTCCAGCAATACGGCCTGCAGCCCGGCCCGATGCTTTTCGAGCGCAACGCCGATCTGGTGTGGGCACTGCTGGCCAGCCTTTTTGTCGGTCTGGTGATGTTGCTGGTGCTGAACCTGCCCTTTGCGCCGATGTGGGCCAAGCTGCTGCTGATTCCCAAGCCTCACCTGTTCGCCGGCATCACGGTGTTCTGCGGGCTGGGCGTCTATGCCACCGGCGCCTCGGTGATCGACCTGCTGCTGGTGCTGGCCATCGGTTTCGTCGCATTCTTGATGCGCCGCTACGGATACCCGCTGGCTCCGGTGATGATCGGCGTGGTGCTCGGCCCGCTGGCCGAAACCAGCCTGCGCAATGCGCTGATGTCCAGCGGCGGCGAATTGTCGATCCTGCTCGGTTCGGGGATCACGATCACCCTGTATGCGCTGCTGGCGGCGATGATCGGCTACAGCCTGTGGCGCCGGATCGCTTCCCCGCGCCGCCAGGACGTGTAGCTGCAACGCTTTGGGATTTCCCGGCTGCACGCCAAGTTCCATCGGTTCGTGCGCTGCGGCCAAGCGCGCCCGGGGAGCCAGGCGGTGCGCGGTGATGTGTCCTGGGCCCCCGCCTGCGGTTCTACAGGTGGCTGGCCGCGTAGTCCTGCGCGCTCATCTGGCCCAGGCGCGAACGGCGCCGGCCGTAGCCAAGGTAGAGCGCTGCGCCGACGATCATCCAGATGATGAATACCAGCCAGGTATGCCAACCGAGCTGGCTCATCAGGAACAGGCAAGCGAAGATGCCCAGGATCGGGGTGAGCGGGTACAGCGGCACGCGGAAGGTGCGCTCGGCCTTGGGCTGGGTTCTGCGCAGGTAGATCACCGAGGCGCCCACCAGCGCGAAGGCGAACAGCGTGCCGATGCTGGTGGCGTCGGCCAGTGCGCCCAGCGGGATGAACCCGGCCGTGACCGCCACCAGGATGCCGGTGATCCAGGTGCCGGCGACCGGGGTGCCGGTGCGGGCCGAGACCTTGCCGAACACCGCGGGCACCAGCCCGTCGCGCGACATGGCCAGCAGGATGCGGGTCTGGCCGTAGAGCACGGTGAGCACTACCGAGGCGATGGCCAGCACGGCGGCGACCGCGAAGACCAGCACGAAGATCGGCTGCCCGGTCAGTTCGCCGATGATCTGCACCAGCGGCGCCTGTGCGCCTTCGAACCAGTTCCATTCGCGCGCGCCGATCGCCGAAACGGCCACCAGCACGTAGCTGATGGTCACGATCAGCATGGAGAGCATGATCGCCCGGGGCAGGTCGCGCTTCGGGTTCTTGGCTTCCTCGCCGGCCGTCGAGGCGGCGTCGAAGCCGATATAGGAGAAGAACACGCTCGATGCCGCCGCGGTCACGCCGGCGGCGCCCATTGGCAGCAGCGGCTCGAAGTTGCCCGCATTGAAGGCGCTGAAGGCGACGGCCGAGAAGAAGAGCAGGATGCCGGCCTTGATGGCCACGACGATCGAGTTCACGATGGCCGACTCGCGCGCCCCGCGCACCAGCAGCAAGGTGGCCAGTGCGACGACGATCAGCGCCGGCAGGTTAACCACTCCGCCGTCGGCCGGGCCGCCAGCCAGCAGCTCGGGCAGCTCCATGCCGAAGGTGCGCAACGTTTCGTTCACGTACTGGCCCGAACCCACGGCCACCGCAGCCACCGACACCGCGTATTCGAGCACCAGGCACCAGCCGCAGATCCAGGCGATGCCTTCGCCCATGGTGGCATAGGAATAGGAATAGCTGGAGCCGGTAACCGGAACCATGCCGGCCATTTCGGCATAGGACACCGCCGAAAGCAGCGCGGTAATGCCCGCGATCACGAACGAGATCCAGATGGCCGGACCGGCGATCGGCACGGTATCGCCGAGGATCACCAGGATGCCGGTGCCCATGGTGGCGCCGACGCTGATCATGGTCAGCTGCCACATGCCCAAGGTGCGGCGCAGCTGGCCTGCCCCTGCATTGGTTTCCGCTTCGGCGATCATATTCGTGATCGACTTGCGGCGGCGCAGCTGCGCGCCCAGCAGGGTGGCCGGACTGCTCACGGACGGTTTGCGGTTCATCGCGGATCCTCAAGGGAAATGGTGGTGCTGCCTCGCCCCTGCCTAGGATGCGGCCGGGCGCTGCGCGTGGAAGTTCTGAACTGGAATATCATGTCATAATCCAGCTGGTCCCGACTTTTCAGGAATCCGGCGGGTTCGCACTAATTCCCGCTTCTTCTTGGGCATTAGCCGTATTTGCGCATCGCTCGGCAGTCAGCTTTTGAGATGGATTTCATGATCAGGAATGCATATTTATGCATTTTATTCCGCTTCGCGCACTAGCGCCTATCGAAAACCCCTGAAGTTTTCCACACTATTAGAAGACATGTTCGAACAAGCGAAGTATAATTAGAACATGTCCGAAGCAAAGGCGCACGGAAACAGCCTCACCCCACCAGCACCCCCCGAGGAATTCGACCTCCACGTCCAAACCGTGCAAAACGACCTCTCCGCCCTCGAGGAACACGGCAGCAAAGCCGACTGCGCCCACGGTATCGAATTGCTGGAAGCCCTCATCTCCGCAGCACGCTGCAAGCAGGCCTGCCTCGCCCACCAAATCGAAAAAGAATACGTCCGCGACCACGAAGAACGCGGCGTCCACCTCGATGACCAAACCCGCGGCGCAGCCGCCTGCGTCGCCCTGGCCCGCAAGCAATCACCGCACGGCATGCGCAACTACCTGGTCAATTGCCGCATCCTCTTCGAAGACACCCCGAACCTCGCCGCCGCCTGCGCCCGCGGCGAATTCACCGAAGCCCAAACCCAAGCCATCCTCACCCCGCTCCAAGACCTCAAACCCCAGCGCCGCACCGAATTCGACCAGCTCTACGCCCAGAACCCGCACATGTTCGAATCCATGGGCACCACCCAAATCAAGGAAACAGTCCGAAAATTCGCCTTGGCCTACATCTCCGACCCCGACTCCATCAAGCAGAAAACCGTCGAAGAGCAACGCAACCTCACCCTGAAAATCGACGACCAGCACGGCCGCATCATCATCCACGGCGAATACCCCCTGCTGCAGGGCATGTGCCTCAAACGCTACCTCGACGAAGAATCGAAAACCCTGCGCAAAAAAGGCGACCCGCGCACCCGCACCCAGATCCGCGCCGACCTGCTCTTCAGCTACATGATGGTCGGCGAACCCTCCAAGATGCCCATCGCCCTGCAAGTCGCAGTAGTCATGACCGACCGGGCCCTGTTCGCCGGCGAACGCGAACCAGCCTATCTGGAAGGCTACGGCTTCATCCCCGCCCAGAGCGTACGCGAATGGATCAGCGGGCACCAGATCCCCAACAGCCTGACCTTCGACCAAATGGACGCCAAACCCACCACGGAACTGATCGAACAACTCGACGTGCGCACCGAACTCGCCCGCCTCTACACCGCACCCGGCGACCAGGACCTGATCGCCATGGACTCCAAAGCCCGGATCTTCCCGGAAAAGCTCAAGAAGTTCATCGCGATCCGCGACCGGCACTGCCGCACCCCGTTCTGCGACGGCATCGTGGAGGAAATAGACCACGTCAAGCAATACGCCCGCGGAGGCAAGAGCACCGTCTTCAACGGCGATGGCCGCTGCGCTAGTTGCAACAAAGCCAAGGAAGCCGCCGGCTGGTACGAATACACGACCTACGGCAACGGCCACACCATCATGATCTGCCCCGGCTCGGCGATGTCCTACAAGTCCACCGCCCCACCAGCTACGGGATACGCGCACAAGCCGTTCCCACAATTGAGACGCGACTCGAAATGGATACAGCAACTCAAGGAACGGCTGAAGCCCAAGGATGGCCCTGAAGACATCGCAGCCTGACTCCCGGCAAGCAACCATTGCGCGTACTCATGGCTTAATGCCGCTCGACGCCACCGGCTTTGCGCAGCATCCTGCGACAAAGCCGCCTGGAAACTACTTTCCAAGCGGCTTTGCTCCGACCTCTACTTGCTGGCGGCGTCTGCCAGCAGTTCAACGATGTGGCGGTATTCCTTGCCCGTCGCACGGGTCATGCCCAGTTCACAGGTGCGGTTGCACGAAGCGTGTTCCTGCGCATCCAGTTCACGAACCTCGGCAGCTTCGCGAGCGGTAGCCGACTCGGTCAGCTCCGGATGCAGCATGCCGCGGTCACCGGCAAAACCACAGCAGCCCCAGTTCACCGGGGTGTTCACGGTATCTGCCACAGCCTCTGCGATCTTCTGCATGTCCGGGTTCAGGCCCATCTGCGTGGACGAGCAGGTTGGGTGCAAGGTGACCGAGGAGATCTTCTCGAGCGCTGGCAGCTTCTCCAGCAAGTGCTGCGAAGTGAACGCCAGCAGGTCAACCACTTCGTAGCCATGCTCGGCCAGGGTATGCGCAAAGCCTTCGGTGCAGCTGGAGGCATCGGAGATGATCGGCAGGACCTTGCCCGGCATGGCCGCACGGACTTCTTCCAGCACGCGCTGGCCCATGACCTCATGGCCCTGTTCGTAGCCCTTGGAAGTCCACGGGGTACCGCAGCAGGTGGATTCAATGCCCTCGGGGACGTAAACCGAGACGCCAGCAGCGTGCAGCAGCTTGGTGAACGCCGGGGCAACGCCTTCCCCGTCTCCTGCAGGGCCGAACATCGAATTCACGCAGGCTGGCAGGTAGATGGCCAGCGGCTCGGTGCCAGCTGCACCCAAGTTGCCGGCCATGGGCTTGCGCGCCTTGCCACCGCCGGGCAGGTCGGCATCGTAACGTGGCATGGTGTCGGTACTGACCACCTTGCGCGCAGCATCGGTGGCACCGCGGACCAGCGAAGCAGGGAATTTATCGGCGATGCTCAGGGCCAGCGAACCAGCGCGCGTGGCAGGTCCCCATCCCTTGGCTGCGGCCTTGAAGCCGGCTTCCAGGACCGGGTGCGCGTCTTCGCGGCGCAGGCGCTTGACCAGCAGGCCGGTGTTGATGCCCACCGGGCAGGCGGTGACGCACATGCCGTCCACGGCACAGGTCTGCACGCCGTTGTATTCATAGTCACGCTCCAGTTCGGCCGCCAGCTCGGCGTTGCCCTCGGCCTCGGCCTTGGCGATGGCCCGGCGCACGACGATGCGCTGGCGCGGGGTCAGGGTCAGGTCCTTGGACGGGCAGACCGGCTCGCAATAGCCGCATTCCACGCAGTGGTCGGCCTCGATCTCGATGGTCTCGTTGAGCTTGATGTTGCGGATGTGCGCGGCGTGGTCTTCGTCGATGATCACCCCGGGGTTCATCATCAGGCGGGGGTCGCAGGCGGCTTTCAGCTCCAGGTGCACCTCGTAGAGCTCATCGCCGTACTGCGCGCGCACGAACGGCGCCATGGCGCGGCCGGTGCCGTGCTCCGCCTTGAGGTTGCCGTCCTTGTCCAGAATCAGCTGGACCATCTTGTCGTTGAAGGAGTTGTACCGGTTCAACGCCGCATCGCCTTCGAAACGGTCGGTGAGCATGAAGTGGATGTTGCCGTCCTTGGCGTGGCCGAAGATCACCGAATCCGCGTAGCCGTACTCGGTGAACAGCTCCTGCAGGCTGTCGCAGGTTTCGGCCAGGGACTCTACCGGGACCACGACGTCTTCGAGCAGCGCGGTGGTGCCTGTGGCGCGGGCACCGGCTACCGAAGCATACAGGCCCTTTCGGAACTTCCACGCGGCCTGGCGGTTCTTCGCATTTGGGGACAGCACCGCTGGGGCCCGCAATGCCGATGCGTCGAGCAGCGACTGGCCAGCGGAGCGCAGCCCGGCCAGTTCCTCTTCGGCGTCCGCATGGTATTCGACCAGCAAGGCGGCCTGCTGGTCGACGTCGAAGCCCATGATGGCATCCGGCACGCCGGGCAGCGACTGGCCCACGCGCAGCGACGTGGAATCCATCAGCTCCAGGGTGGCGGCGCCGGAATCCACGAGTTCAGGCAGCGCCCGGGTGGCCAGATCCAGGTTATCGAAGACGGCCAAGGTGGCAATGGCCAGCTTGCGGATCGGCACGGTGCGGAAGACGGCCTCGGCGACGAAAGCCAGGGTGCCCTTGGAGCCGATGATCAGGTGTGCCATCAGCTCTGCCGGGGTGTCGTAGTCCAGGAAGGCATTGATGCCATAGCCCATGGTGTTCTTCAGCGCGAAGTGCTTCTCAATCTTGGCGACCGAGGCCGGGTTGCTGCGCACGCGCTGGCCCAGCTTGTCCAGCGTGGCGACCAGTTGCGGTTCAGCGGCGGCCAGTTTGCGGTCGGCCTGCGGATCCGCGGTGTCGATCATGGTGCCCGAGGGGAGCACGAAAGTCATGGATTCCAGGGTGCGGTAGGTGTTGAATTCGGTGCCGCAGGCCATCCCCGAGGAGTTGTTCGCGATCACGCCTCCGATGGTGCAGGCCGCCTCGCTGGCCGGATCCGGCCCCAGCTTGCTGCCGTAGACGGCCAGGCGCGCGTTGACCTGGCGGACGGTGGCACCGGGCTGCACGCGCACGCGCGCTCCGTTATCGAGCACGGTGATGCCGCGGAAGTTGCGGCGCACATCAATCATCAGTCCGTCGCCGCTGGCTTGCCCGGCCAGCGAGGTGCCGCCCGAGCGCAGGGTGACCGGCTGGTTGCCGCGCGCGGCCGCAGCCAGCAGCGCGGAGACTTCCGCGGCGTCCTTGGCCAGCACGACAGCTTGCGGCGTGTACAGGTAGTGCGAGGCATCCGAGGCGTAGGCAACGCGGTCGATGGATCGGGTCTTGACGCGATCCTGGTCGCCGACCAGATCGAGGATGCCGGATGAAACCGTCGTTTCTCCGAGTGCTGGCGTGCTCAATGCCATGGTGCGCTCCTGTGCAGTTGGCAAGCGGAGCTTGCCGAATACGGAAATTGTCTTACAAGTACACAAGCCATAGTAGTACGATTCATGGGATACTTGTTAGGTAAATTTTCCGCGGCTCGAAAGGACCCTGATGGCGGCCCGTTTAGGTGTGGTTTCCGTGGTTCAGGCCGTCGTCAAGTCACTGCGTGCCCGGATTTTCAGCGGGGAACTGTCTCCCGGCACCCCGCTGGGCGAAGTGGACGTCGCCGCGCACTATGAAGTGGCCCGGCCAACCGCCAAGGCCGCGCTGGAGAACCTCGTTGCCAGCGGCCTGCTGACGCGCAACGCGCATCAGAGCGCGAAAGTCACGCTGCTCTCATCCGCCGACGCCCGCGACATCTACCGCACCCGCGCCATCATCGAAGCAGAGGCCGTGCGACTGCTGGCCAGCACCGGACAGGTCCCGGAAGCTGCACGCGAGGCCAATGCCGAAATCACCGCACTGCGCGATGCTTCCCCGATCCAGATCGTCGATCCGGATGTCCGCTTCCACTCCGCACTGGTCCAGGCCCTGGATTCGACGCGTACCAGCGCAATCTACGGCCAGCTCAGCGATGAGATTCGCCTGTGCATGACCCACGTCCAGGATGCAACGCTGCTGAACACCGCGGATATCGCCAGCGAACATGAACGCCTGCTCGAATGCATCGCCGCCGGCGATGCCCAGGGCGCGGCAGAGGTTTTGGCCCAGCACCTCTCCCGCGCGAGCACCCGATTGGCCGAGCACCTCGACAGCCTTTCCCAAGGTAGGCGAAGATAGGAGCATGGGCATTTTCGCAAGCAGGAAAAGCATTGAGCAGGACTTCGCGCGCATGACACAGCGCCTGGATGCGGTAGCTGCCTTCCAGGCCGAGGGGCTCAGCGCGAAAGCGCGCGTCCTGGCCACGGGCCTGCGCAAGAGTGTTCCCGAAGCCGGGTTCGAGCTGGCTGCCAAAGATGCCACCGCATGGATCCACGCGCACGAGGCCCTGCGCCTGCTGGAAGGCACCATCTCGATCCTCGAGGGTTGGAACGGTTCACCCGACGAGGTCTTCATCTCCAGGGCGGCGAGCGCATCGCCCGATTCCCCGGCTGGCGAGGCGATGTCCGATGTTCCAGCCGATCACCTGGGTATTCTGCGCCCCGCAGACGACGGCACCCTGCAGCTATTGGCAACCTTGGACCCCGCGGAGCAGCTGCGGCTAACCGGCTGGCTGCGCACTTTCACCCGGGCATAAAAACACCTTTCCCACCTAGCGGCATTGCGGGCCTCCGCACATACCCCCATCCGTATTTTGACATACCCCCGGGGGTATAGACTAGTCTGGTTCCAATCCACCTTGAAAGGAACCAACCATGCTGCTTGAACGCCTCTACGACGAAGATCTCGCGCAGGCCAGCTACTTCATCGGCTGCCAGGCCAAAGGCGAAGCTCTCGTGGTCGACGCGCGCCGCGACATCGCCGACTACCTTGCCCTGGCTGCCAAGCACGGCATGCGCATCACGGCCGTCGCTGAAACCCACATCCACGCCGACTACCTTTCCGGAACCCGCGAACTAGCCGCCGCCACCGGCGCCACCAGCTACGTTTCGGGCGAGGGCGGCAAAGATTGGCAGTACGGATTCGAGGCAGAACGTTTGATGGATGGCGATATCATCACGCTGGGCAACCTGCGCATCGCCGCCCGCCACACCCCGGGCCACACCCCGGAGCACCTGGCTTACACCATCACCGACGGAGCCTTCAGCCAAGACCCTGGCTACCTGCTCTCCGGCGACTTCATCTTCGCCGGCGACCTAGGCCGTCCGGATTTGCTGGACGAGGCCGCCGGCGGTGTCGATACCCGCTTCGAAGGCGCCCGCGATCTCTTTGCTTCGCTGAAGAAAACCCTGGCAGAATTGCCCGATTACATCCAGGTGCATCCAGGCCACGGCTCGGGCAGCGCCTGCGGCAAAGCGCTGGGCGCGGTCCCTTCCACCACGTTGGGCTACGAACGCGAGTTCGCCTGGTGGAGCACCTACCTGGCCAACGACGACCAGGACGGCTTCATCGCCGAACTGCTCAACGGCCAGCCTGACGCCCACGCCTACTTCGGCCGCATGAAGCGGCAGAACCGCCTGGGCCCAGCCATCCTGGGCCAGCTCGACCCCCTAGCTGAAATACCCGTCCAGCAGCTCCTCCAGCAGGTGGAGGCGGGGGTCTCGGTGTTCGTCGATACCCGTGGGTACACCCAGATCGCCGCAGGCACCGTTCCCGGCGCGCTGTCCATCCCGGGTACGGCGAAGACCGCCAGCTTCGGCGCCTGGGCCTACGATCCGGAAAAGGACCAACGCGCCCTGATCGTGCTGGCCGAGACCGGCGAACACGCCGCGACGATCCGCGCCCACCTAATGCGCGTGGGCATCGACGCGGTCAAGGGTTTCACCACCAGCTTGGAAGGCCTGCCAACGGTGAAGCCGAAGTCGATCACCCCGGCACAGCTGGACGATTTCGAGTACGAGATGCTGCTGGATGTCCGCAACAAGACCGAGTTCGCCGCCGGGCATATCCCGGGCGCCAAGCAGCTGTCCGGCGGACGGGTGTTGTGGAATCTCGATCAGCTGCCCGCCGGCGGCACCATCGTCACCTACTGCCAAAGCGGCATGCGCAATGCCGTGGCCACCAGCGCACTGCGCGATGCCGGCTACAACGTCGTCGAGCTTGAGGGCAGCTACCTCGGCTGGTCCTCCTTCGCCAACTAGCCACCCCCGCCACGAAAGCTGAACTGCATTCAATGACTACTCCTTTGACCACCATGGACGCCGAAGCACTTAGATGCTTGGTGGAAGCCCCCGACACGGACCTCGCCTTGATTGACGTGCGCACCGCGGGCGAATTCGAAACCCTCCACATTCCCGGCTCGTACAACGTGCCGCTCGAAGAATTCACCGCCAACGCCACCGAGGTGCTCGCCAAGATTCCAGGCAAGCCGGTGCTGATCTGCCACAGCGGCAACCGTGCTTCCAAGGCGCAGCGTGCCCTGCAGGAGCAGCAGATCGAGCACAGCACGGTACTGCTTGGCGGCGTCACCGCCTACGAAAATGCCGGCGGCACCATGGTGCGCGGCGTGCAGCGTTGGGCGCTGGACCGCCAGATGCGCATGACCGCAGGTTCCGTGGTGCTCGCCGGGTTGCTCGGAGCGAAGTTCATCTCCCCGAAGTTCGCCTATCTTTCGGCGGCCATCGGTGGCGGACTGGTGTTCTCAGCCCTGCGGGATTCTTGCCCGATGATCAGCTTCTTGGGCAAGATGCCCTGGAACAAAGTAAAGAAGTAGGCCATGGAGTTCGGACCGCTGCTGGTTCTGGCCCTTGCACTAGCGAGCATCGTCGGGCTGGCCCTGGGACTGTTCGGCGGCGGCGGTTCAATCCTGATGGTTCCCCTGCTCAGCTATGTAGCCGGGTTGCCCGCCAAGGAAGCGATCGCCACCTCCCTGCTGGTGGTCGGTGCGACCTCGGCAACGAGCCTGATCCCGCATGCCCGCAAGGCCAATGTGCGTTGGAAACAGGGGATGGTCTTCGCGGCCACCAGCATGCTTGGCGCCTTTGGCGGCGGGCTGCTGGCCAGCGGGATCCCTGCCCAGCTGCTGATGCTCGGTTTCGCGATCATCATGCTGGCCAGTGCCCGCGGGATGATCCGCGGACGGAAAAACACTGGCAGCGCAACACAGCCGTTGTGGCTGTCCGCCCCGGTCGGCTTGGGCATTGGCATGGTCACCGGCCTGGTCGGTGCCGGAGGCGGTTTCCTGCTCGTCCCTGCACTGGCTTTGCAGGCCGGGCTGTCCATGCAACAGGCGGTGGGCACCTCCCTGCTGGTGATCACCCTGAATTCGATCACTGGCCTGGCCGGGCAGTTGAATTCAGTTGCACTGGATTGGCCGCTGGCCGCAGGGCTGGCGACCACCGCGATCCTCGGTTCGTTGATCGGCGCACGGCTTTCGCGCAGGATCGACGAACGCGCTTTGCGCAAGGGTTTCGGCTACTTCGTCTTGGCCATGGGCGTGTTCGTGCTCAGCCAGGAACTGCCGGCTCCCGGCGGGCTGGTCGTAGTTGCGGTTGCAGCCCTCGCGGGCGCATTGGTGCTGCTGTGCAACAAAATTCCGGCGATGGGGGCGCGCTGCCCGCTCGTTCTGAAAGGAGAAACCCGATGAAGCCGCTTGAATTGTCAGCTTCGAACTTCGCTGGGTTCATCGCAAGGAACCGGCTGGTGCTCGTGGATTTCTGGGCGCCTTGGTGCGGTCCTTGCCGCGGCTTTGCCCCGATTTTCGACGAAGCATCCGCGGCGCATCCTGAAATCGCCTTCGCCAAGGTGAATACCGAGACCCAGCCGGATTTGGCGCAGGCAGCCCGGATTGCATCCATACCGACGCTCATGGCGTTCAAGGATGGGATACTTGTACATTCAAAACCCGGAGCGTTGAGCTCTGGCGCTATGGAGCAGTTGCTCGTCCAACTCAAACACCTGGATGCCGAAATTGCAGAAGACGACTAACCCGCTACCCGTACCAAGGAGAAATTGATGCGTACTGCTGACGAAGCGACCCGCAAGCGGATCCTCAACCGCCTTAAGCGTGCCCGAGGCCAGCTTGATGCGGTGATCAACGCCGTGGAAACCGATGGTTCGTGCAAAGAGGTAGTCACTCAGCTGGCCGCCGTCTCCACCGCGCTGGACCGCGCCGGATTCGCCATTGTCTCCACCGCGATGCAGTACTGCATCGCCGATCCCGAGAAGGCTTCCGAGGAAGAAGACGGCCTGAGCGTCGAAGAACTCGAAAAGCTCTTCCTCTCCCTGTCCTGATTACTGACGAAAAGGAAAAAATTATGTGCCGCCAGGTTCAATGCAAGATCTGCCAGAAGACCACGTGGGCTGGCTGCGGCCAGCACGTTGAAGCAACTATGCGCAATGTCCCCAATAAGGACCGCTGCCAGGGCCACGAAGCCGAACCGAAGAAGGGCTTCTTCAAGCGCCTGTTCGGCTAAGCCGGGGTCATAGAGGGTCAAGGGTTTCACTGCCCCGGGATTCGTTGGCATAATCCGAAGTATTTAGCCCATCCGCGGCTGAGCAAACTTCACTCCCCAAGGAAACGGCAGGCATGACTTCAAAGATCCGCATCGGTATTGCTGGCTATGGGAATCTGGGACGCGGCGTCCAAGCCGCGATCGCCAAGAATCCGGATATGGAGCTGGTGGGCGTCTACACCCGCCGTGATCCGCAGGCCCTCCAGCTGGCTCAGCCGGCACCGCGGTTCGGCATCGATGAGCTGGAAAAGCACGCCGCGCAGATCGACGTATTGATCCTTTGCGGCGGCTCGAAATCGGACTTGCCGCAGCAGGGCCCGAAGTTCGCGGCGCTGTTCAACACCGTGGACAGCTTCGATACCCACGCCCGCATCCCCGAGTACTACGCATCCATCGACGGCCCGGCGAAGGCAGCTGGCAAGACCGCGTTGCTCTCCGTGGGCTGGGATCCGGGCATGTTCTCGATCAACCGGGTCTTCGGGGAGGCCTTGCTGCCCGACGGCGAAACCTACACCTTCTGGGGCCGCGGGCTGAGCCAGGGGCATTCGGATGCGATCCGCCGCGTCCCGGGCGTCGCCGCCGGCGTGCAGTACACGATCCCGAGCCAGGAGGCTATCGACCGGGTCCGGGCCGGCGAGCGCCCTTCCTTGAGCACCCGCGAGAAGCACCAGCGCGAATGCTTTGTCGTGCTCCAAGACGGTGCCGATCCGGAGTCGGTGCGCGAAGCCATCGTGACCATGGAGCACTACTTCGACCAGTACGACACCACGGTGCAGTTCATCGACGAGCAGAGCTTGGCCGCCGAGCATTCGAATATGCCGCATGGCGGGTTCGTGATCCGTTCGGGCAATACCAGCGACGAGCAGAAGCAGGTCATCGAGTATTCGCTGGCCCTTGGCTCCAACCCGGAATTCACTTCCAGCGTGCTGGTGGCTTACGCCCGGGCCGCCTTCCGGATGAACCAGCGCGGCATCACCGGTGCGCAGACCGTTTACGATGTGGCCCCGGGGCTGCTCTCGCCCAAGTCCCCCGCACAGTTGCGCGCAGAGCTGCTCTAGGATTTTGCCGGGCCAGCAGCTCATCCGCTGGCGAGCGCATCCTTCTCCCAGGCCTCCACTGGCCCCGGGACCTGCACGAACAGCGGATGCAGGGCCACCTGCCCTGCCGGTTCCAAGCGGGCGATGCGCGCGGGATCCCGGACGGAGAGCTTGCGCAGCAGGTGCTCGCGCTCGAAGTGCACCTGCCCCTGGGTGACCGGGATCTTTTCCAGCTGCGCGGCGGCTGCCGGATGCAGGATTTTCGCGGCGTCGAAGCGATAGCCCCGGACAGCCGCTTCGTCCCACAAGCCCTGCAGATAGCCGCCCATATGCACCAGCGGGGCGGGCTGCGCCTTGAACCGGAGAAGCTGCGGGTGCCCTGTATAGCCCTTGGTCTGGCCGGCGAGCACCTTCTGGGCCAGCAGTGTTTCACGCCAACAGGCAACCAGCCCTTTGGCGTCGAGCAATGAGGGGTGCAGGGACCACAGTCGCATGGGCCAAGCCTAGTCGGGGTTCGGGCCAGCCGGGAACTCGATGATCTCGCTGCGAATCAAGAAGCGCTTGCCCTCCGGGGCTTCGACGGAGAAACCGGATCCCCGCCCGTTGACCACGTCAACGGTGAGCTTGGTGTGCTTCCAGTATTCGAATTGCTCCTTGGACATCCAGAAATCAATGTCGCCCAGGGCGGTGCCATCAGCGCCGTCCAGGGAAAGCACGCCGAGCCGGATGTCCGATCCCCCGGTGCGGAACTCGCCGGCCGGGTAGCACATCGGCGAGGACCCGTCGCAGCACCCTCCGGACTGGTGGAACATCAGCGGGCCGTGGATCCCCCACAGCTTGCGCAGCAGGTCCAGGGCTTCGGAGGTGAAGGCCACCCGCGAGAACTCCTCGCCCTCGATTGCGGCGCGCGTTTCGGTTACGGTGCTCATGTCCTGCTCCTGCCTCGTTGTCCACGTCCGGATTTATCTCGTTGTGGCCAGTGTCCTCTTTTTGGGCCGCACCGTCCATCGCTCGGCCAGGGCGGCCAGGGCACCGGTACCGGATGCCGCTTCGAAAAGCCGCATCCGGTACCGTGCCATCAACCGTTGCGGATCCGGCTACGCCCTGCCGGCGTAGTCGATGACAACGCGCCCATCGATCTTGCCATGGCGCATTTCGTCGAATACGGCGTTGATGTCTTCCAGCGGGCGGGTATGGAAGGTCGGCTTGATCTTCCCTGCCGCATAGAATTCCAGCGCCTCGATCATGTCCTGCCGTGTTCCCACGATCGATCCGCGGATGGTCAGGCCCTTGAGCACGATGTCGAAAATGGGTGCGGGGAAATCACCGGCGGGCAGCCCGTTGAACACGATCGTTCCGCCGCGCCGGGTCATGCCGATCGCTTGCCCGAACGCCTTTGGATGCACCGCCGTAACCAGCACGCCGTGCGTTCCGCCAACCTTCTGCTGGATGATCTCGGCCGGGTCCTGGGCGAAGGCATTGACGGTGATTTCCGCTCCATGCTTCGAGGCCAGCGCCAGCTTGTCATCGGCCACGTCAATGGCGATCACCCGCATGCCCATGGCCACCGCGTACTGCACCGCGATATGGCCCAGTCCGCCGATACCCGAAATAGCCACCCACTGGCCGGGCTTGACCTCAGTCATCTTCAGGCCCTTGTAGACAGTCACTCCCGCGCACAGCACCGGCGCGATTTCATGGGGATCCGAGCCCTCCGGGATGTGCGCGGCATAGCGGGAATCCACCAGCATGTACTGGCCGAAGGAACCGTCCACGGAGTATCCGCCATTGGACTGGGCTTCGCACAGCGTCTCCCAGCCGGTGCGGCAGTACTGGCAGTGCCCGCAGGCGCTGGCCAGCCACGCGTTGCCGATCATGTCCCCGAGCGCGACCTCGGTGACTCCTTCGCCGAGCTTTTCCACGATGCCCACGCCTTCATGCCCGGGAATCAGCGGAAGCTTCGGCTTGACCGGCCAATCGCCCTCGGCGGCGTGCAGGTCGGTGTGGCAGACGCCCGAGGCGATCAGCTTCACCAGCACCTGGCCGGGGCCCGGCTCGGGGATCTCGGCGTCCTTCACCTGGAACTCTTCGCCGAAACCTTCGACTATTGCAGCTTTCATCTTGCTCATGTACTTTGTCCTTTGCATGGCATTCGAAGGTGCGGGGTGCCGGCTGGCGTGCGGGGGATGAGGCCAATCGATCCCCGGACGCTGTCCCGGCTGGCCCCGCACCTTCGAGGTCTGTTGTCATCTCATGCTGCTCGTGGCAGCTACTGCTCCTAGAAGAAGCCCAGCTTGTCTTCCGAGTAGGAAACCAGCAGGTTCTTGGTCTGCTGGTAGTGGTCCAGCATCATCAGGTGGTTCTCGCGGCCGATACCCGAGGACTTGTATCCGCCGAAGGCCGAGTGCGCCGGGTAGGCGTGGTACTGGTTGACCCACACGCGTCCGGCCTGGATGGCGCGGCCGGCACGGTAGGCCACGTTGCCATTGCGGCTCCACACCCCCGAACCCAACCCGTACAGGGTGTCGTTGGCGATGGAGATCGCGTCGTCGTAGTCCTTGAACTTGGTCACCGCGACCACCGGCCCGAAGATCTCCTCCTGGAAAATGCGCATGTCGTTGGTGCCCTCGAAGATGGTCGGCTGCACGTAGTAGCCGCCGGAGAGCTCTCCGCCCAGATCCGCCCGTCCCCCGCCGAGCAGCACCTTGGCGCCCTCGGACTTGCCGATGTCCATGTAGGAGAGGATCTTCTCCAGCTGGTCGTTGGATGCCTGGGCACCCATCATGGTGTCGGTATCCAGCGGGTGTCCCTGCTTGATGGCCTTGGTGCGGGCCACCACATCGCCCATGAAGCGGTCATAGATGCTTTCCTGGATCAGCGCACGCGATGGGCAGGTGCAGACTTCGCCCTGGTTCAGCGCGAACAGCGTGAATCCTTCCTGCGCCTTGTCGTAGAAGGCGTCATCCTTGGCCGCGATGTCCTCGAAGAAGATGTTCGGGGACTTGCCGCCCAGTTCCAGGGTGACCGGGATCAGGTTTTCCGACGCGTACTGCATGATCAGCCGGCCGGTAGTGGTTTCGCCGGTGAAGGCGATCTTGCGGATGCGCTTGTTGGATGCCAGCGGCTTGCCGCATTCCACGCCGAAGCCGTTGACCACGTTCAGCACGCCGGCTGGAAGCAGATCGCCGATCAGCTCCATGAGCACCAGGATGCTGGCAGGGGTCTGCTCGGCGGGCTTGAGCACGATCGCGTTGCCGGCAGCCAGAGCGGGGGCGAGCTTCCAAACGGCCATGAGCAGCGGGAAGTTCCACGGGATGATCTGCCCGACCACGCCCAGCGGCTCGTGGTAGTGGTACGCGGTGGTGTCCTCATCGAGCTGGGAGAGGCTGCCTTCCTGGGCGCGGATGGCGCCGGCGAAGTAGCGGAAGTGGTCCACTGCCAACGGGAGGTCGGCATTCAGGCACTCGCGGATCGCCTTGCCGTTATCCCAGGTCTCGGCCACGGAGAGCATTTCAAGGTTTTCCTCGATGCGGTCCGCGATCTTGTTCAGGATGACTGCGCGTTCGGCCGGGCTGGTCTTGCCCCAGGCGCCAGCCGCCGCATGCGCCGCGTCCAGTGCTACTTCGACGTCCTCTGCGGTGGAACGGGCCACCTCGCAGAAGACCTTTCCGGTGACCGGGGTGATGTTCTCGAAGTACATGCCCTTGACCGGGGCTACCCATTCACCGCCGATGTAGTTCTCGTAGCGCGGCTTGAAATTGACCAGTGTTCCATCGGTATTCGGGTTTGCGTAAACCGCCATTGCTCCACGTCTCCTTAATCGGATGTCCTGGCCGCGACGGCATCATCGCGGAACCATGCTTGTGACTCTAGTCACATAAAGGTTGCAGGCAGGTTGCAACGGACGTGCATGATGCCCGTAGCGGCAACTCCGGGCCTAGCGGGTGGATCGGCAATGCCCGGGAACCTAGTTCTCGATGGCCTGGACTTCGGCGACGACAAGTGAGCGCGCTGGGGATTGCGCGGGCAATTCCCGCAAGGCCGCACGCAACAGGCCCGGGTCGGCAAGCTGGCGGCCCAGGTTCAGCAGCTGATGCGCAGTTCCTCGATCCAGCACCATTTCACGCAGCGCAGCTTCGGTCCGGTACAGCAGCGCAACGATCCCTGGCGCCTGGGAGCGGGCCAGCAGGCCCGGCGAGTACAGCGGCAGGGCCGTATCGAGATCACCCTGCTCCAGGGCATGCCATAGGCGGCCAAGGGTCGTATGCAGGTCCCACTGAAGGCGGTATGGGCGTGAAGTCAAGGCACGCCCGCCTGGGCCTGCGAGCACCTTGCGCAGCCTGACAATTTCGGCGCGGACCGTGCCTTCGGCCGCAGCATCAGGACGTTCGAACAGCTCTTCCACCAGCTGAGCAGTGCTCAAGCCCTCCCGGTAATGCGCCAGGAGGGTCAGGATCTCTGCATGGCGGAGGGAAATCGGCGCGGATCCCAGATGGGCCCCGTCAGAGCGCCCCAAGTCCAGGTAGTCGGGGTCGGCGACGACTCCGGCACCTGGCAAAAGCAGCTGCGTTTCCGCAGCCATGACCGCCGCCTGCAACAGCGGCAGGGAGTGCGTGGCAATGGCTTCCGGTCCACCGGTCAGGTCTATTGCGCCAATCACCTGCCCCGTGCGCGGATCGCGAATCGGTACCGCCGAGCAGCTGTAGCGGTGGGCTTGCTCGTAGAGGTGCTCAGCCCCCGACACTTGCGAGCCGGTCCCGGTTGCCAGCGCCATGCCCGGCGCGGATGTGCCAACACTCTTTTCCGCCCAGTCGGCACCTGCCATGAAGCCCACGTGCTCGGCTTGGCTCATTGCGCCATTTCCACCCGCCACCCACAGCAAGGTGCCGCCAGCATCCGCAAGAGCCACCAAGAGATTGGCATCCGCGGCAGCGGGGACCAGGAGCTTTTCGAAAACGGGCCAGATTCGCTGGAGCTCGCTGCGCTCGCGGGCGAGACGCAGGTGGTCATCGCTCAGTACCGACGGAACGCGGAGATCAGCAGAATTCTCCAGTGACCGCTTCCAGGATTCACGCACGTCATTGCGCAAGGGGAGGTCGGTAACACCGGCGCCACTGGACCCCAAAAGCTCATGGGCATGCTGAGCGCGACGCGATGCGCCAGGCCAATCAATGGCGAACCCACTCATGCAATCCCCTCGCTAGCAAGGCTTATTCTCCGCAGTTCCCACAAGCCTAGGCGAAGGGCCGGGCCTTGAGAAGAGCCCGCCTTGCCCCGCAAATCCGATTAGGTGATAAATCATCCGGAATTACGTCAAAAATCAGGCGATAAGTTGACTAGAAATTTATCTTCGGCAATTTCCGGGATTCCCCTTTACCAGCCGCAACGAAGGGAGTAACATACAACCAAATGGTTGTATATGAGTTGAGCGAAGAACAGGTGAACAAGGTCTTCCGCGCCTTGGCAGATGCCACACGAAGGGACATCGTGCGGCGGACGCTTCACGCCGAGGTCAGCATCACGGATCTGGCGTCAAGCTACGACATGTCTTTTGCCGCAGTGCAGAAGCACGTTGCCGCGCTGGAAGCCGCAGGCCTGGTCAGGAAAATCGCACGTGGCCGCGAACGCATCGTTCGCGGGCAGCCGGATACCATCCGGCATGCGCAAGAACTACTTACTTCCCTCGAGGATATCTGGCGCCAACGCATCAGCCGGCTCGATGATTTCCTCGCCGACGAGGCTACCTAAGGAGCATTCCCATGCCTGTCACATCCGTTGTCAAAGATTCCGAAGCCCTCTCACTGACTGTCCATGCAGAATTCCCGGTCAAAGTTTCCCGTCTGTGGGATGCCTATCTGGACGCCCGGCAACTTGAAAAGTTCTGGGGGCCGGTGGAATACCCGGCAACTTTCACCCGGCACGATGCCGCCCCTGGTGGCCGTTCGAATTACCACATGACTTCTCCCGAAGGCGAAGAATTCCACGGATACTGGATCTGGAACGAAGTCGTCGAGCACAAATTCTTCGAGGTCAGTGACGGCTTTGCGCACGCCGATGGCACGCCCAATACCGACTTGCCGGCCAATCGCATAGTCTTCACCTTCGATCCGACATCCGAGGGAACGAAATTGACCATCACCTCCACCTTCGACTCCGCCGAGGACCTGGAGCAGGTCGTAGCAATGGGCATGATCGACGGCACCCGTTCGGCCATGAGCCAGATCGAGCAAGTCCTCATCGACCTGCGCAATTATGCCGAAGATTTCATCACCGACGCACAGATCCTGTCGGACACCCAGGTGCGCATTACCCGCGTGGTTCGCGGGTCAGTGGCGCAAGTCTGGCAGGCCCACCATGACCAGCGGCTCATGAAGCGTTGGATGCTCGGCCCCGACGGATGGCAGTTGGCTGAATGCGTGACGGCGCAAGAGGCCGGCGAGACCTACCGGTACTGGTGGGAACCGCTATCTGCCGATGACGGCTCCGGTTTCGGTTTCACTGGAACCGTGCTTGAAACGCTGCCCCAATCCTACGAGCGGACCACGGAGCAAATGATCGGCACCGATTACCCGGCCACGGTGAATGAATTAACGCTGACACCCAACCAGGGCGGTACCCTGCTGACGATCCTGATCACCTACCCAGATGCGCAAACCCGCGACATGGTGCTCGCCACCGGAATGACCGACGGGATGGAGGCCAGCTACGCCCGGCTCGAATCGATTCTCTAAAGGGCGATTCGCCCCACATCCGGCGCCTTGGCGCGCGCAAATATGGAAGACTTAGACCCATGAGTTCTCAGAATGCGCGCGCAGGCCTGGACAAGAAGGCCGAACAGGTTCAGGAAATGTTTGACAAGCTGGCTCCTCGCTACGACTTGCTCAATACCTTGATGACCGGCGGCATCGTGAACTACTGGCGCAAGATCACCACCGAAGCGATCGCGCCAAAGCCCGGCGAGCGCATTCTCGACCTCGCCGCAGGTACCGGCACCTCCTCGGTCCCGCTCGCGGAAGCCGGCGCTGACGTCACCGCCTGCGACATGTCCCACGGCATGCTCGATGAGGGCCGCAAGCGCTACCCGCAGTTGAACTTCGTCTACGGAGACGGAACCGACCTGCCGTTCGAGGACAACACCTTCGATGCAGTGACCATCTCCTACGGTCTGCGCAATATCGCGGATACCGAGAAGGCCCTGTCCGAAATGCGCCGCGTGGCCAAGCCCGGTGGACGGATCGTCGTCGCCGAGTTCTCCACTCCGACCGTCGCCCCGATCAAGACGGCCTACAAGCAGTTCCTGCCACGCGCCATTCCTGCGCTGGGCTACTTGGTTTCCCCTAACCCGACCGCTTACGCCTACTTGGCTGAATCCATTGCAGCTTGGCCAGACCAGGACGAGCTGGGCGCCAAGTTCGTCAACGTTGGCTGGAAGAACGTGGAATACCGCAACCTGACCGGTGGCATCGTCGCGGTGCACCGCGCCTGGAAGTAGCACTTCTCCAGAATTTTCCTTCTGGCCCGCAGCCGAAATGACGGATGCGGGCCAGAAGCTTTAAAGCACTGGTTCCGCGGCGGCGGGCTGTGTCTTTCTGCCGGCCCAGCTGGCATGCTTGTGTCCGTGAGCCAGATACCAACCGAATCGCACCGCCCCGCGATGAGCTGGAAGCTGCTGCCGGCTTCCCTGCTCTCGGGTTCCGCAGTGTTCCTCTTCGGCGCCGAAAACGACCTGTTGGGCTACGGCCTGCTGGCGCTGAGCCTGCTGTGCGCGGGGTTCATCGACCGCAGGCTTGCACGGCATCTGGGACTCATCGCAACCGGTTTGGTGGTCATCAGCCTGGTTCCATTGAATGCCGACCTGAGCCTGGGGCATATGGCATTAATGGGTGGCGCGCTGGCCGCGGCAGTCCTGCTGCCCTGGCTGATCTCGCGCTTCGCCTTGCGCGAGCAGATCATCAAGTTCCCGGTGAACATCGGCCGCAAGTGGCCGCTGGCAGCGAAGCTGTACTTGCTGGGGGTGGTGGCGCTGGGCTTCTTCATCCTCCCGGTGTACCTGATCAGCACCGGCGCCTACCAGAACTGGCCGGATGCCTCGGACCCAGTCATCTTCTGGCGGCTCTTCCTCGGAGTTAATTCGGTGGGCATCTGGGACGAGCTGTTCTTCATCTGCACGGCATTCGCATTGCTGCGCCAGCATTTCCCGGACTGGCAGGCCAACCTCCTGCAAGCGGTGATCTTCTCCTCCTTCCTGTGGGAGATCGGCTACCAATCCTGGGGGCCGTTGCTGACCTTTCCCTTCGCCCTGCTGCAGGGGTATACCTTCAAGCTGACCAAGTCCTTGTCCTATGTAGTTAGCGTGCACCTGATCTTCGACTTCGTCCTGTTCCTCGCGCTGGTCCACGCGCACAACCGGGAATGGCTCCCGATCTTCTTGTACTGAGGGGGTTAACACCCCAATTCCCCCCTGCTACACTCGTTGGCATGGATACCTACTGAGCCAGCCGATGACCCCGCATCGATTCCCAACGGTGCATCTTGTTCATTTCGGCTACCGGCTTCGGTATCCTTTTCCTTTCCGGCTCCCCTGCGGGGTTGAGCCAATTCTGCGATCCCCCAAGCCGGCAGCCCCTTCGCATTCGCGGGAGGACCTGCATGTCTTTGACACCACCAATTACCCTGAACAACCTCAGCTTTTCCTGGCCCACGGGAGAAAGCGCCCTGGCCAATCTGGACGGCACGTTTCCATCCGGGCGGACCGGCTTGATCGGCGCCAACGGCAGCGGCAAATCGACGTTGCTGAAGCTGATCGCCGGGCAGCTGCGCCCAACGAGCGGAACGGCAGAAACGAACGCACCGCTGAGCTACCTGCCGCAAACGCTGGCTCTGGAACAGGACACGACCGTCGCCCAGCTGCTGGGGGTGCATCAGGTCCTGGCGGCTTTGGAAGCTATCGAGTCCGGCAGTGTCGACCCAGCGGATTTCGATGCGGTGGGCGCGAACTGGGATGCCGAAGCCCGGGTTCGAGCTGAACTGGCGCCGCTGGGCTTCGACGGGCTGGATCTGGGCCGCCAAATCACCACCTTATCGGGTGGGGAGGTCATGCTGCTGGCGGTACTGGGCCTGCGACTGGCCGATTCGCCGATCACGCTGCTCGACGAGCCGACGAATAACCTCGATCGCCCTGCCCGTGAATTGCTCTACGACCTTGTACGTGCCTGGAAGGGCACGCTGGTTGTGGTGAGCCACGATATCGAGCTGCTCGAGCTCATGGAGCATACGGTGGAGCTCTACGACGGGAAGCTCAGCGTTTTCGGAGGGCCCTACAGCTCATACCGCGAGCAGCTTGAAACCGAGCAGCAGGCGGCCGAGCAGGCAGCCAGAACTGCCCAGGCCTCCCTGAAAGTGGAAAAGCGCCAACGGGCAGAGGCCGAAACGAAGTTGGCGCGGGCCAAGCGCAAGGGTCGGGCCACCCAGCTTTCCGGAGGCATGCCGAAGATCCTGGCCAACCACCTTCGCCAGAAATCCGAGGCGAACGCCGGGAAGATGCGTTCAAACCTGGATGGCAAGGTCGATTCGGCCCAGGCCAGGCTCGACGATGCCGATCGGCGGGTTCGGCAGGCCGAGCACATCAGCATCGAGCTGCCCGATCCCCGGTTGCCCTCGGGCAAGCAGGTCGCGGCGCTAGGTGCAGAAGATCACCAGTTCATCATCCAGGGAGCCGAACGCGTGGGCCTTGTCGGCCCCAATGGTTCCGGGAAGACCCGGCTGCTCCAGCAGATGCTCGCCGGCGAAGATCCCGGCCCCGGACCGGGCGGAACGCTCTTCGTGGACCGGGTCGGGTACCTGCCCCAGCGCCTGGACGGCCTGGATGGCCAACTAAGCGCGATCCAGAACGTGGCGCTGGTGGCGCCAGCAGCAACCGCGAACGACGTGCGCAATATGCTTGCCCGGTTGCTGCTGCGCGGGGCCAGCGCCGACCGGCCAGTGGCGGCGCTTTCCGGCGGCGAGCGTTTCCGGGTCCATCTGGCGACGTTGCTGCTGGCAGAACCAGCCGCGCAGCTGCTCATCCTCGATGAGCCCACCAATAATCTGGATATGGACAGCGTGCGCCAGCTCAGCGAAGCACTGGGCGCCTATAAGGGCGCGTTGCTGGTAGTCAGCCACGATCAGCATTTCCTGTCGCAGCTGGATCTGGACTATTTGCTGGAGCTGGATGCGCAGGGAACCTTGGCGAAGTCCTACCCGAATCCAGTTTGCTAACCCCATGGCGGTGCGCTGCCGGTTTAGACTTGTTCAAAGCACACCGCCAAGGACCCCGAAAGCAAGTTGAGTATGTCCTACCCCCAGCGCACCGTCGAAGTCGTCAAAAGCGGCCTCGTGATCGACCAGTCCGCAACCCTGCTCTGGCAGGACATCAAACGTGCCTTCATCTATGAAACGGGTTCCGGCCAGGAAATCCTTACCTGCGCAGAATTCATGCTGGTCGAAGGGTACAGCGTGGAGATCAATAGCCAGATGCCCGGCTGGGACATGGCCATTGAGCACTTGCCGCAGCGCATCGAGAACCTGGTCGACGAACGCTAGAAACCGCTAGGAGCACCCATGGCTACGATTGTTCTTTTCCATCACGTCCAGGGCCTGACCCCCGGGGTGCAGGAGATGGCCGCAGAATTGCGCGCCGCTGGCCACACCGTGCACGCACTGGATCTGTACGCCGGCAAGCTGCCCAAGGATTTCGATGCCGGGATGCGCATGGCAGGCAAGCTGACCGCGGACAAGATCCAGGACCGCGTGGACAAGCTATTTGGCAAACTGCCCGAAGAGCTGGTCTACATCGGCACTTCCTGGGGCGCGGCCCTGGCCCAGCAGTGCGCGCAGCAACGTCCCGGCGCCATCGCCGCGATCCTGCTCGAATCCTTCGTGGATCTGGACGCCGACTGGAGCTTCGGGCCGTGGCCGGAAAATGTCCCGGTGCAGATCCATGGCATGGACCAGGACCCGTTCTTCGCGAAGGAAGGCGACCTGGAGGCAGCTCAGCGCTTCGTTGAAGCAGAGGGCGGCGATATCGCCCAGCTCTTCACCTACCCTGGCAAGCAGCACCTGTTCACCGACAGCTCGCTTCGCTCGCATGATCCAGAAGCTCGCGCGTTGGTGATGGAACGCATGGTCAAGTTCCTTCAGCCCTACGTCTAGCACGAGGGCAGTCCGCTGGTTCCATGCCGGACAATAAATCGAAAAACCGGACCCGGCTTGCGTTAGCAAGCCGGGTCCGGTCTCATTTTGTGCGCCCTGCGGGGATCGAACCCGCGACCAATGGATTAAAAGTCCAGTGCTCTACCAGCTGAGCTAAAGGCGCACGGCACAAGGCCAAAATCCATACTACCTGATGGACCGGCATGAGTATTAATCGGCGTATTCCGCAATTCGGCAACCCGTAATTTCCGATGGATCTTGGGGTTTGCAAGCTAAATCACTTGTTGGCGCAGAACTCAGGATCAGCGAGTATTCTGGAGCGCATGAGAGGTGCACGTGCAGGATCAAAAGTTGCCCAGGATGCGGGATTCCGCCATCACAAACCACGCCCCTTCGCCCCGGCAGATTTCGAGCCCTACGAGGGAGGCGCTGATCCGGCGCGCGTATCCGAGGCAGCCCATCTGTCCGCCCAGGCTTTCGTGCAGCGCGGCATTGCCAACAACGACCCCGAAGTTTCACGCCGGCTGATTGCGGTGGCCGAAGAAGAAGGGCTGGAGGTGCTCGCGCAGCTGTGGAGCGAGGCTCCGGCCCGCTCCCTGCCAGGTGCCCTGTGGCGCCTGTATGCGGTTCGCGCGGCAACGATGAGCAAGCCCGAGGTGCATTCTGCACGCTTCCAGGCTGGAGCCCATCGGGCCCAGGTCGAACGCATCGTCGCCGGAGTGGCCGAGCCGCCGACCGCCGAGGAGATGAAGAAGATGACCGGGTCGATTCTCTCCGGCGCCTTCGACGGCGACTTCGCCCACGCCTTGGAACGCACCGCCGCCTATTGCCGGGTACTGGCGTTGGGCATGACCGAGCATGCCGATGCCGCGGATTTTTCCAGCAGTGATCGGGGAACCAAGCTGACCCAGCAGGCCAAGGCCCTGATGGGCACCGCCGTGGATCTGGAAGCCTGCGCCCGGCTTTGGCGCCATGACGCATTGGACTGAAACATGATCCCGCGCCCTTAGGATGGGTTGAGGAAGTTGCCCCTCAATTTTAGGCAGGTGGGTGTGGGCGCCGCATCGAGGACCAACTCTTCAGGGCACGTACGCTGGTTGCTGATCCTGATCGCAACGGCGCTGCTTTCCCAAACGGCGCTGAACCTCATTCGTCCGGTGACCACCTACAAGCTCATCTCCTTCGGCTCCGGCGAGTTCACCGTCGGCGTGGTGACCGCGGCCTATGCCATCCTCCCGCTGTTCACCGCAATGATGCTGGGCCGGGCCAGTTCGCGAATCCGCAGGATCCGGTTCCTGATGGTTGCCGGCGTGGCCCTCTTGGCCGCTGGCGGCATCGGCATCAATTTCTCCCCGAATGCCTTGACCGTGGCGCTGGCCAGTGCCGTGCTCGGGCTCGGGCACTTGATGTTCACCATTGGCGGGCAATCCTCCATTGCCCGGTTCTTCCCCGACAGCGATCTGGACAAGGGCTTTGGCTGGTTCACGGCCGCCTACGCGGCTGGGCAATTCATCGGGCCGCTGATTGGCGGATTGGTGCTCGGCTCCGGTACCGATGCCGTCTCCCCTGAGCGCATCGCCGGCATCAGCCTGTCGCTGTGGATTGCGGCCGGGTGCTCGCTGCTAGCTGTCCCCTTCTTGCTTCCGAGCTGGCAGCCGAGGATTTCCAAGACGGCGCCGCAAACCCGCCCGGCGAAGTCCGAAGCCTCCATTCCCTCGGTCTTGCGCATCAAGGGCATGGCTTCGCACATGTTCGCCTCGATGACCTTGCTGGCCATGCTGGACATCCTCACGGCCTTCTTGCCGCTGGTGGCGGAGAAACATGGCGTCACACCCGAAGATGTTGGTGTGCTTTTGGCCATTCGAGGTTTCGCTTCGGTAGTTTCCCGGCTGTTCATCCCCAAGCTCTCGGCCCACTTCGAACGCAACCACCTGCTGGTCACCAGTTTGTACATTTCGGGCATAGCCATCGCGCTGGCCCCGATCTTCATCGATTCGCTGTGGGCCTCCGGGGCCGCGTTGCTGGTCGGCGGCTTCTTCCTGGGCCTGGGCCAGCCGATGACCATGACCATGATTTCCACCTCGGTGCCGGCGGTGGACCGCGGTGCCGCATTGGCCGTGCGGCTCATGGGAAACCGGGTCGGACAAGTAGCTTTGCCGATCATCTCGAGTACGGTCGCCGCGGGTTTGGGGCCGGCGGGAGCGATCTGGTTCTGCTGCGCGCTGCTCTGCCTGAGCGGAGCGGAGAAGAGCGTGCGCCGCTAGCGTGAGAAAAGGCACGAGCGCCGCCCTGCGGTTGACAGCACACCGGTAGGGCGAGAACACTAGGTAACGGTGCCGGGCCGCTGGTAACCCCGGGCTCCAAAATTCTGCCGCTTCGAGCGGCCTTCCGCCGAGAGGCGTTCCCGGTCCGGCACCTTCAAATACCCGGTGTTAACTTCCACGTCGTAAACTGTTCTGCATTGGTACCAAAAGCCGTCGAATCGAATGGTGCGCCGTAAAGTGAAGTTCCAGATCTTTCCCTCCGCCTCGCGCGGCATCGAGTTGCTGTGCGGGTTGACGACGACCATTCGCACCTCCGTTGCCAATGTCGCCGAGATGATCGGTTCACCCGATACCCGTGCGGACCAGCTGCGGGATCTGGCCTCCGCGGAAGCCGAGGCCTCCGATCTGGTGCACGCGGTGCTCACCCACCTGCGAACCAGCTATATCAGCCCGCTTCCCCGCGAAGACATGTACACGCTTTCGCGCTTGCTGCACGAAACCATGGAACAGCTGCGCGGCACCGGCGAACTGATCATGACCGTTGGCTCCACCCCGCTTTCCGAGCGTTCCTCGGAGCAGCTTGAACTCATTTCGCAGCTGGCCGAGCTGGCCTCCGATTCGGTCCAGCGCCTGCATAACCTCGATGACCTGGAAGACAACTGGCTGCAGATGCTGCAGTTCTCCAAGCGCGCGGCCCGAACCCACCTGGTGTGGGTCAATGAGATCGCGAAGTTCGCCAAGCCAGGGACCATCCACCGCCACCAGCGCGTGGCCGACCACCTGATGCTTACCGCCAACACCCTGCGCCAGTTCGCGGACCACCTGGGTCGCGTGCTGGTGAAGGAGTCCTAGGGGAAATGACCATCCTTTCGGTCCTCACCGGATTCGCGATCGTCCTGACCCTGGGCTATGGCGTGCTCAACGGCTTCAGGGATTCCTCTACGGCCGTTGCGGCCTCCGTCCGCACCAGGGCGCTGCGCCCGGCCATTGCGGTCTCTGTGGCGGCGGTATTCGCCTTCCTCGGCACCTTGGCGACCTCAGGGCTGAGCGTGGCGCTGGTGGACAAGCTGAACTTCAACCTCCCCGATGGCGTCGTCGGATTGAAGCTGCTGATCTGCGGCCTGCTGACCGCCGGCGCGTGGGGCCTGTATTGCTGGTGGCGCGGCCTGCCGGTCAGTTCCACCCATGCGCTGTTCTCCGGCTTGGTGGGCGCCAGCGGCGCCTCGGCTTTCATGGGAGATCTGTCCATGTCCGGGGCCTGGGGTCTGCTGCTCGGCTCGGTGCTGCTGCCCATGCTGATCACCCCGGTCATCGCCTACCTGTTGTCCTATGCGCTGGTGATTCCGGCGACCTGGCTGATGCGCCACAACTCCTCGCGTTCGGTCAACAACGGCTCGCGCGCAGGCCAGGCCATCACCGCCTGCGCCGTGGCCCTGGGACTGGGGCTGCAAGATGGCCAGCGCACCGGCGCGATGATCGCACTGGTGCTGATCACCGGTCATGCAATGGACCCGGGGCCCGTGACATGGGCTATCCAGCTGGCCGCGGCCTCGGCACTGGGGCTTGGCGTGCTCCTGGGCGGATGGCGCATCACCTATACGCTCGGCCGCCGGCTGGTGAACTTCGATCCGCTGCGCGGCATGATCGCCCAGGGCGTAGCCGCGGCAATGCTGTTCCTCGGCTCGCTTGTCTTGCACCTGCCGCTGTCCACCACGCAGGCGGTAACCAGCGGCATCGTCGGTGCCGGCAATAACCAGTCTTTCGAATCGGTGGTGTGGCGCAATGTCACCAAGGTGCTGCTGCACTGGGTGCTGACCCCGATTGCCTGCGTTGCCTGCGGCGCGATTCTCACGCTGGCGGTGCACCCGCTGCTGGGCAACGCCTAGTCTTCGCCCGGAATGAAGAGGTCTTCGATCTTGCAGCCGAAGACCGCTGAGAGCTTGAATGCCAGCGGCAGGGACGGGTCGTAGCGGCCTTTTTCGAGCGAGATGACGGTCTGCCGCGAGACGCCCAGCAGGTCGGCCAATGCTTGCTGGGAGAACCCGCGTTCCCTGCGGTATGCACTGAGATTGTTCTCCACTAGCTTTCTGCCCGCTTAATGATGAAATAGCGGATTCCGAAGTCAAGCAACGCCAGCAGCACGACACCAGCCAGAACGAGGCCAAGTGATGCTTGGATCTGAATGAAGGAGAACACTGCGCCACCGAGGCCGCAAACTAACAGCAAATCCTGGAACACTCCGATGGCAGCTCGGTCATACCACTGGCTCTCCACCGATATCTCGGGGTTCCTTGTGGCACCGCGCAGGGTGTCGCGATCCAGCAGCAACGCCCAGCAAGCTGTAGAAAGCACCGGCAGCAAGCCAGCGGCCATCAGCAACGCTGCCAAGACGAAATGCTCCGGGGCGTTCAGCCGGGCGAAGAGCACACCTGCACCGGCTGAAAGCACGGCCCCTGCGCTGAGGCTGACGGCAATCAGGGCGGCCGACCCGCCACCGAAGCGCGAACGGCCCCATTTGCTCTGGCCAACTGCTTTTGAATCCATCGTTGTCCCCTATCCCTATTGATGTAAACCTCACTTTACTGCCAAGCGTGCTTTACAGTCAAGGGTGCTTTACATGAATAGTTAAAGTGCAGCGGCGCACCGTAATCGGTGCGCCGCTGGCGGTGATCCCCTCCAGGATCCCCGGAAGACCCCCCTTCCGGTCCGTCTACCGCCGGCTCAAGGAGCGGCGGTATCCGAAATCTTTATCCGAAGCGTCCGGAGACGTAATCCTCGGTGGCCTTCTGCTCCGGGTTGGAGAAGATGGCTGCAGTGTCGTTGTACTCGATGAGCTTGCCCGGCTTGCCGGTGCCCGCAATGTTGAAGAACGCGGTCTTGTCGCTCACGCGTGCAGCCTGCTGCATATTGTGGGTCACGATCACTACGGTGTAGTCGTTCTTCAGCTCGTTGATCAGGTCCTCGATAGCCAGGGTGGAGATCGGGTCCAATGCCGAGCAAGGCTCATCCATCAGGATCACGTCCGGCTTGACCGCAATGGTGCGGGCGATGCACAGGCGCTGCTGCTGGCCGCCAGAAAGGCCCGAGCCTGGCTTGTCCAGACGGTCCTTGACTTCGTTCCACAGGTTCGCGCCGCGCAGCGACTTCTCGACCAGGGAGTCGGCATCGGACTTGGAGATCTTCTGGCCGTTCAGCTTCACGCCGGCGAGTACGTTGTCCTTGATGGACATGGTCGGGAACGGGTTCGGACGCTGGAAGACCATGCCGATCTGGCTGCGTACGGTCACCGGGTCAACGCCGGCGCCATACAGGTCATCGCCGTCCAGCAGCACCTGGCCCTCGACGCGGCCGCCGGGGATGACTTCGTGCATGCGGTTCAGGGTGCGCAGGAAGGTGGACTTGCCGCAGCCCGATGGGCCGATGAAAGCGGTGACGGACTTCGGCTCGATGTTGATCGAGACGCCTTCAACGGCGAGGAACTTGGAGTAGTAGACGTTCAGGTCGTTGACGTCAATGCGTTTTGCCATGATGTAATCCTTGGAAAGTTCGGGTTTGTCCGGACCGGAGCCTTAGCTCAACGGCCCTTCTTTGGGGCGAAGATCGAAGCGACCAGGCGGGCGAGGAGGTTCAACGCCATCACCATGAAGATCAGCAGCAGGGCCGCAGCCCAGGCGCGCTGCACCGACGGGTCGATGTTCGTCGGGCTGGTCGGAGTCAGGATCTGGTAGTAGATGAAGGTTGGCAGCGTGGACATCCAGTTTGCGAAGACGTTCATGTTGATCTGGCTTGCGATGCCTGCGGTGACCAGGATTGGCGCGGTCTCGCCGATCACGCGGGCGATGGCCAAGGTGACACCCGACGCGATGCCGGAGATCGCGGTCGGGATGACGACCTTCAAGATGGTGCGCCAGCGGCGCACGCCCAGCGCGAAGGAAGCTTCACGCAGTTCGTTGGGAACGATCTTGAGCATTTCCTCGGTGGAGCGGACCACCGTTGGGATCATCAGCACGCTCAACGCGACCGCCGCGACGATGCCCATGCGGGCGTTCGGACCCAGGATCATGCCGAAGAAGGCCGCTGCGAACAGGCCGGCAACGATCGAAGGAATGCCGGTCATCACGTCGACGAAGAAGGTGATCGCCTTGGACAGCGCCTTGCCCTGCCCGTATTCCACCAGGTAGACAGCGGTCAGCATGCCCACTGGAACGGAGATCAAGGTGGCCCACAGGGTGATCAGCAAGGTGCCCATCACCGCGTGGTACGCGCCGCCGACTACCGGGGTGCCATTGGCGACGGATTCATTGTCCACCGCGCCGGTCACGCCGTTCATGGAGCTGAACAGGAAGTGGCTGTTCAGGCCCGGCATGCCCTTTTCCAGCACCGTATAGAGCACGGATACCAGCGGGATTACGGCGACGATGAACGCCGCGTAGATCAGGTAGGTCCACATCGCGTTCTTGCCGCGGCGCTTGCCTTCAGCTGCGGTGGTGATCACGGAGGCGGCCACCAGGAAGATGAGCGCCGAGTAGATGGCGAAGGAGGCAACGTTGAAGCCGGTCAGCGTGGACGCTGCCGCGCCGACAATGATGGCGCCTGCGGCGATCGCCCAGATGGCCCACTTCGGCAGCTTGCCCTTGGCCAAGGAGTTGCGCTTGCGCACCGGTGGAGTCGGGGCCCCGGGCCTGTTGCTCTGGTTAGTAGTCATGGTGCTCATCAGTTAGCTCCCGAGAATTCCTTGTGGCGGGCGATGATTCCACGAGCGATCATGTTCACGACCAGGGTGATCAGGAACAGGACCAGGCCGGCGGCGATCAGCTCTGCCAGGCGCAGGCCGAAGGCCTCAGGGAAGTTCAAGGCGATTTCCGCGGCGATAGTCTGGTTGCCGGTCTTGATCAGCGATGGGATCAGGTTGCCGGTGGAGAGCACCAGCGCAACGGCCATGGTCTCGCCCAAGGCGCGGCCCAGACCCAGCATGACGGCGGAAATGATGCCCGGACGGGCGAACGGGATCACCGCGGTGGTGATCATTTCCCAGCGGGTTGCGCCCAGTGCCAGCGCGGCTTCCTCGTGCAGCTTGGGAGTCTGCAAGAAGATCTCGCGGCTCAGCGAGGTGATGATCGGCAGCACCATCACGGCCAGCACGATGCCGGCGGTGAGCATGGTCTTGCCGGTCTGGCTGGCGGGGCCTTCGAAGATGGGGATGAAGCCCAGATTCTTGGCCAGCCATTCGTAGCCTGGAACCAGAGCCGGAGCGAGCACCATGTAGCCCCACGCGCCGTAGATCACCGAGGGGATCGCGGCGAGCAGATCGATCAGGTAGCCCAGCGGGCCTGCGACCTTGCGTGGAGCGAAGTGCGAGATGAACAGCGCCACGCCGATGCCGATCGGGGTGGCGATCAGCAGCGCGATAGCCGCTGCGATCACGGTGCCGATAACAATCGGCCAGATGTAAGCGAAGAATCCTGCGCCGCCGGAAATCTCCGCCGGATCGGCGAAGAACGTCGGCAGGGCTTGGATCAGCAAGAAGACCGCGACCGCGAAGAGCGTGATCAGGATCAGGACACCGGCGCCCAGGGCGGCACCGGAGAAGATCTTGTCACCAGCGCGGCCGGAAGTCGATGACTTGCTTGTCAAAGCATTGGTAGTCATGGCTAGAGCCTTTACGAAACGGGGGTGGTGCAGTTTTCACTGCGGGGGTGGAGGGGTACTGCTGGTGCGGGTGGGTGAGTTCGTCCACCCGCACCTGGTGCCGGTTGCCCGGCGGGGTACTACTCGGCGACGGTGATGCCGTCGATCGACTTCTTTGCCTTCTCGGCAATGGCTGCCGAGATCGGGGCGTTGCCTGCCGAAGCCTGCGCGGTCTTCTGGCCATCTTCGGAGATGACGTAGTTGCCGAAGGCCTTGACCAGATCGGCTGTTGCCTGGTCCTTGTAGCTGCTGCAGAAGATGTGGTACGAAACCAGGACGATTGGGTAGGTGCCCGCTTCGGTGGTGTCGCGCTCCAGGTCCAGAGCCAGGTCGTTCTCGGCTGCGCCTTCAACTGGGGTTGCGGTCTCCAGTGCCTTGGCAGCTGCTTCAGCAGAAATCTTGGTGTATTCCTCGCCGACCTTCACGTTCACGGTGGACAGGCCGCCCACTGCGGAGAAGTCGGCGTAGGTGATTGCGCCGTTGGTGGAGGTGGTGGTCGAAACCACGCCAGAGGTGCCCTTGGCATTCTCCGACTGGATGTCGCTTGGCCAGTCGCCGGAAACATCGTAGCTCCAAACGTCAGCCGCTGCGGCCTTCAGGTACTCGACGAAGTTCTCGGTGGTACCGGACTCATCATTGCGGTGCACCACGGTGATTGCGGTGTCCGGGAGTTCAACGCCTTCGTTCTGCTTGGCGATAGCCTCATCGTTCCACTTGGTGATTTCCTTCTTGAACACCTTGGCGATGGTGGCTGCGTCCATGTTGATCTCTTCAACGCCTTCGAGGTTGAAAGCGATCGCGATCGGCGAAACGTAGGCCGGGATGTTGAATGCGCCTTCTGGGCCGCAAACTTCCTTGGCCTTTTCGGCTTCGTCTTCCTTCAGGTATGCATCCGAGCCGGCGAACTGCGCGCCACCGGCCAGGAATGCTTCGCGGCCTGCGCCGGAGCCGTCTGGCGAGTACTGCACGTTGGCTTCCGGGTTAGCGGTCTTGAAGCCGGTGGTCCATGCTTCCATGGCCGAGTTCTGGCTGGATGCGCCGATGCCGGTCAGGGTTCCGGTGACACCGGATGCTGCCGACGCCTCGGCACCTTCAGAACCTGCTGCGGCGGTTGGGTTATCCGAGCCGCAAGCGGTCAGCGCGAGTGCCGCTACGGAAAGAACAGCAGCTGCGCTGCCAAAGCGATTGAGCTTCACGAGATTTACTCCCCATGTTGGTAGATCGATGTAAAACCTTCAGCGGCTTCTTCCCGCTTCATCTACGACGTTAAAGATCGAAAGTAACCAGCTCCCCCGGCAAAGGTGAACATAAGGTTAACAACATACCCGAAGCCAAGTGATCCTGCTCACCAGCGCAATATCCCGGCAGCTTCTGCCACCTGCCGCCGAACACGTGGAAGACTGAAGCCATGGCAACTGGGCGGAAAGTGAAGCGCATGCCAGCGCATCTATTCGGATTCATAGCGCAGCGCAATCGCGCTGGGCTGATACGCTCGCGCAACTCCCTGCCTAGAATCCTGCGCATGACGCTTGGCGCAATCGGAGCCTTTTGGATCGCCGAAAGCATCTGGGGACATTCCCAGCCGATTTTCGCAGCCACCAGCGCGCTGGTTTCCCTGGGCTTCGGCGCCTCCACCACCGTGCGCAAAACCGCCGAAGTCGCCCTGGGGTGCACCCTGGGGGTGGCGCTGGGCGATACCCTCATGCATTGGTTCGGGCAGGGGATCTGGCAGGCCGCACTGGTGATGTCGCTGAGTCTGGTCATTGCCCGCTATTTGGATTCCGGTGCCATCTTCTCCACCCAGCTGGGCATGCAATCGGCACTGGTAGTGCTGCTGCCCATCAGCGCGGATGGGCCATTTGCCCGTTCCATCGATGCCCTGACCGGGTCCCTGCTTGCCCTGCTGGTGATTATTTTCTGGCCTACCGACCCGCGGCGCAGCCCGGTGTCCGCGTTATCGGATCTGTTCAAGGAGCTCTCCGAAGCGCTTTTGGAATGCGCCTGGGCCATCCGCGACGATGACCGGCGCGCAGCCTTCCACGCACTGATCAAGGCTCGCGGAACCCAGAAGTACCTGGATATGCTGCCAGCCGCCTTCCGCGCTTCGAAGGAAATCGCAACGATTTCCCCCACCGGGCGTCGCCACCGCCATGAACTGAACCGGCTATCCAAGCGTTTCAACCACTACGACTGGGCCGCCCGCAACTCGCGGGTCTTCGCCCGGCGCCTTGCCTCCGTGCTCAGCAACAGCGCACTGACCCCGGAAGGCGCGCAAACCTTGGCTCCCCTGATGCGCGAGCTATCCGAAGCGGTCAACACGTTGGCGCATTCGGTGCGCGAAACCACGGTGGCTGGCCAACGCAAATACGAGAAGGCCGCCCAGCTGCAGCTCGAAGGCGTCGCCGCCCAGCTGGATCCGCGCGCCCTGGGAGTTGAGGGACTCCAGGGCGAAGGCCTGGTCTTGCTGCTGCGCCCGATGGTGGTGGATCTGCTCGAAGCGGCCGGCCGCGAACACGAAGAAGCCATCGAAGTGCTGCCCAAGCTGTCCTGAACGAAAATGTCCGCATAGCTCGATAGCATTGAGCCATGGCCAAAACCTCCACTCGCAGCAAGTCTTCCGCATCGTTCAAATGCTATGAATGCGGGTGGACCACGATTAAGTGGGTGGGCCGCTGCGGCGAATGCCAGGCCTGGGGCACCGTCGAAGAAGTGGGTGTCGTCTCCGCCCGTACCGTAGCCGCGGCCAAGGTGGCCCACCCAGCCAAGCCGATCGCGCAGATTGACGGCTCCGAAGCGGCCTTCCGCCCCAGTGGCGTCTCCGAACTTGACCGCGTGCTCGGTGGCGGCCTGGTTCCGGCAGCCGCGATCCTGCTGGCCGGCGAACCTGGCGTGGGCAAGTCGACGCTGCTCTTGGACGTTGCCGCGAAAGCCGCGCAAACCGGCTTGCGCGTGCTCTATCTAACCGGTGAAGAGTCCGCCGCGCAGGTAAAGTCCCGCGCCGAACGCATCAACGCCATCGCCGATACGCTGTTCCTGGCCGCCGAAACCGACCTGGCTCTGGCCTTGGGGCAGATCCAGGAGATCGATCCGCAGCTGCTGATCCTGGACTCGGTGCAGACCTTCTCCTCGGCAGAGGTGGACGGCGCTGCCGGCGGCGTTTCCCAGGTGCGCGAAGTCGCTGCCTCGATCATCAACGCGGCCAAGACCCGAGCCATGTCCACCATCATGGTCGGCCACGTGACCAAGGAAGGTTCGGTCGCCGGCCCACGGCTACTCGAGCACCTGGTGGACGTGGTCTGCCAGTTCGATGGCGAGAAGCATTCGCGATTGCGCATCCTGCGCGCGCTGAAGAACCGCTACGGAGCCACCGACGAGGTGGGCTGCTTCGATTTGAATGAAGACGGCATTGAATCGCTGACCGATCCTTCCAAGCTTTTCGTCACCCGAACCCGCACCCCGGTGCCGGGCACCTGCATCACCGTCACGATGGAGGGCCGCCGGCCCCTGGTTGCCGAGGTGCAGACCTTGCTCTCGCGCAGCAATGCCCCTGCTGCCCGCCGGGCCACCAGTGGCTTGGATGCCGCGCGGGCGCAAATGGTTGTGGCGGTGCTGCAGGCCCGCGCGCATATGGATCTGTCGTCCATGGACTCGTATATCGCCACCGTGGGTGGCGTGAAAATTGCCGAACCCGCCTCGGATCTGGCCTGCGCGCTGGCATTGGCTTCTTCGATGAATGAATTCCCGCTGCCGCAGGACTTCGTGGCCTTCGGCGAAGTCGGCTTGGCCGGGGAAGTTCGGCAAGTACCGGAAATCTCACGGCGCATCACCGAGGCGCAGCGTCTGGGCTTCTCTTTCGCGATGGCTCCGGCCACCCCGGAACCGTTGAAGAATATCCCCGAGGGCATCCGCGTATTCCAGGTGGAGAACATCGCGCAGGCGCTGGATATTGCGTTTAACCAGCGACAGAAGCCCGCAGGATAAACTTGATTGTTGCTGCCCGCCGAAAGGACGCAAGTTGAAAGCGCACCCAACCCCCGGATTCCTTGCCGTTCTGGCCCAGATTGCCCCGGGTACCGAGCTCGCCCAGGGTCTTGAACGGATCCAGCGCGGCCGTACTGGCGCTCTCATAGTGCTGGGCCATGACAGGCTCGTGGAGTCGATCAGCTCCGGCGGCTTCAGGATCAACACCGAATACACGCCTACACGCATCCGCGAACTGGCCAAGATGGACGGCGCGATCATTCTGGACGGCACAGGACGCCAGATCCAGCAGGCCGGCGTGCAGCTGATGCCGGATGCGCAGATTGAAACCCAGGAGTCCGGCACCCGCCACCGCACGGCAGAACGCGTAGCCGCGCAAACCGGGTTCCCGACGATTTCGGTTTCGCAGTCCATGCAGACCATCACCCTCTATGCCGACGGCGAGCGCCATGTGCTCGAGCCAGCCGAGCGCCTGCTGGCCCGCGGCAACCAGGCTATTGCTACCTTGGAACGGTACCGCCACCGCCTGGACCAGGTCACCAGCGCCCTGTCAGCTGCGGAAATTGAAGATGTCGCCACCGCGCGGGAAGTGCTCGCTGTCTTGCAGCGCACCGAGATGCTGCGCCGTACCAGCGAAGAAATCTCCCGCTACGTGCTGGAGCTGGGCATCGATGGGCGCCTGCTGGCGGCCCAGCATGCGGAATTGCTCTCCGGCATCCAGGCGGATAACCAGTTGCTTCTGCGGGACTATTCCGACGCGGAAGGCCAGGAGCTGGATATCGAGCGTGCCCTGGAGACGCTGCATGAAGTTTCCGATGCCCAGCTCATTGAGCTTGATGGCCTGACCAAGATCCTGTTCCCGCACTCCACCATTGGCCAAGACGACCAGCTGACCCCGAAGGGCTACCGCCTGCTTTCGCAGATCCGCACGGTGCCCAAGCTGGTCGGGGACCGCCTGGTGGCGTCCTTCGATAACTTGCAGCTGCTCATGGCAGCGTCAACCAGCCAGCTCATGGAAATCGAGGGCGTCGGCGAGCAGCGTGCACGCTCCATCCGGGAAGGGCTGGCCCGCATGGCCGAATCCTCGCTGCTGGATCGCTACATCTAGGCCTTTTCACTCCAAGGTGAAGGTGACCGGCTCCGAAACGAAGTCGCCGATGGCCGCGGTGAACTTGTAGGTTCCCGGACGCGGCTGCACGCTGACCGACTTGCACCCGGGAGCCGAACGCTCGCGGTTCCAGGTGAAGCGCGCGTTCTCCTTCTGCCCCGGCTTGAAGGCCAGGTTCACATCTTCTGCGCCGTCCAGGCAGTCGATGGTGGAGAAGATGCGGTCCGCGCCGCTGGAAACCAGGAACTCCTGCTGCGTGGTTCCGACGTTCAATTCGCATTCGCGCTTGGAAACATTTTCGATGCCCAGCAGCAAGGTCGGCTTCTTGTCCGAGGCGTAGCTTTTCGCATCGGTAGTCGCAGTAATCTCGACCTCGTCGCTCTTGCACTTCTTGGCCGCAGCTTCGTCGTCTTCCGGCTCTGGCGATGGCGAAGGAACCGACTGGGTTTGCTGGGCGCTTGGCTCATTGCCCGCAGTATTCTTCTCATCAGGGGAGAACAATCCGGCCAGCGCAACGACGCCCCAGACAAGCAGGCCGACGAGCACCAGGGCAAGTACTGCCACGGTGATCCGCCTGCGCCGGTAGACGCTGGCCGATGGTTTCCCCCCTGATGCGTTGCTCATGGCTTAAGGCTAATTCATTTGCCTACCCGAAGCCGGTAATGGCGTAGGATCCGGGGCAAATCACGTTCTTCAATCCATTCCCGCTGATTCCGGGCGGCCGGTGCGCTGGCTTAGAGTGGTGGGGTGCAGCAAATCCACAACACCATCAACACCTGGTACCTAGAGAACGCCCGCGACCTGCCTTGGCGACGCCCCGGAGTGAGCGGCTGGGAAGTCATGGTCAGCGAGTTCATGCTCCAGCAGACTCCGGTAGTTCGTGTCTTGCCGGTTTGGGAAGAATGGATGCGCCGCTGGCCACTGCCGCAGGATCTGGCTGCGGATCCGCTGTCCGAAGCGCTGAAAGCGTGGGGACGGCTGGGCTATCCGCGGCGCGCGCAGCGCTTGCATGCCGCCGCCGTGGAGATCACCACCGAGTACAACGGCGAAGTCCCGCGCACCGAAGCCGAGCTACTGGCCTTGCCGGGCATCGGTTCCTACACCGCGGCCGCCATCGCCTGCTTTGCCTTCGGCGAGCGCACCGTTGTCGTGGACACGAATATTCGCCGCGTGCATGCACGGCTCTTCGGCGGCATGGCATTGCCCGAGCCAAGCCCGCGCGCCAGTGAATTCGCCCGGGCTGCAGAAGTCCAACCCGAGGATCATCAGGCAGCGAATCTGTGGAATATTTCGGTAATGGAACTCGGTGCCCTGGTGTGCACCGCTCGCAGCCCGAAGTGCGAGCAATGCCCGGTCTTCCAGCAGTGCGCATGGATTGCCCAGGGGCAGCCGGCCCCGCACTACATCCCGAAGGGACAAGCTTGGAAGGGTACGGACCGGCAGGTCCGCGGCGCCATCATGGCGATCCTGCGCGAACACGAGCAGGCGGTGCCAGAGCAGTCCTTCCTGGCCGAACTGTCCCATGAATCGCATGCAAGGTATGTGGCGCTTGACCAACTGCAAGCACCATTGGAGCAGCGTGAACGGGCACTGGCCGGGCTGCTCAAAGATGGCCTGGCGATCGCCGAAGAAGATGGAATCCGCCTGCCTTCGTAGCATCGGCCCGGAACGAGCCAGAAGCGGCTAGCTTTATGCCCTGATGCCTACCTATGCTTAGCCCATGAACGCTTCAGTTGATCCGGCCGCTGCTGTTCGCCACGTAGCCAAGCACCCATGGTTCGAACGCGCCGCACGCCTGGGATACGTCGCCAACGGCGTACTTCACGCAACCGTGGGAATCCTCGCAGCTTTCGTCGCTGCCGGCGGCAAGGCGGAAGCCGATCAGGGCGGAGCCATGGGCGCCTTGGCCGAGCAGCCTTTCGGCATGGTCTTGCTGTGGATCTGCGCAATCGGCGCACTATTGCTGGGCCTATGGTCCTTGGCACAGGTCTTCTTGCCCGAAAACGAGCTGAAGGGCAGGCTCAAGTCCGCGGCCATCTCCGTATCATTCTTGGCTGTCGGCTTCACCTTTGGGCGGTTTGCGGTAGGAATTCCCAGTGATTCGGGAAAGACTGCCACCAGCTTCAGCGGAGAAATGATGGAGACCGGCCCTGGCCGGGGGTTGCTGATCGCCTTGGGCCTGGGGCTGCTGGCCATGGCTGGCTACTACATCTACAAGGGTGCCACCCGGAAGTTCTTGAAGGATCTCTCCGGTTCCGGAAATACCGAGGTATCGCGCGCGATCAAGTACTCGGGCATGCTGGGCTATCCTGCCAAGGGCGTAGTCCTCGGTGCCGTGGGCCTGCTCTTCATCGTGGCCACGGTACAGCGCGACCCGGAAGAGGCCAGCGGCATTGATGGCGCGCTGAAGGCCATCCAGGATCAGCCGTTTGGGCCGGTTGCCCTGGTTGCTATCGGTGCGGGCCTGGTTTGCTACGCGCTGTACCTGGTATTCCGTGCGCGCTACGACCGGATGGACTAGAAGTATCAGTCCAGCGTAATGATCATGCGGGTGTTTCCCAAGGTATTCGGCTTCACGCGTGCGAGGTCCAGGAATTCAGCGACGCCTTCATCCCGGGAGAGCAGGATCTCCTGGTATACCGCTGGATCCACGGCGCTCTGGTCAGCCATCACCTTGAAGCCTTGGCGTATGAAGAAATCCACTTCGAAGGTCAGGCAGAAAACGCGGCCAACCCCGACTTCCCGGGCACGTTCCAAGAGTTCGGAGAGCAGGACATGGCCTACGCCCTTGCCACGCAGCTCGCCCGAGGTCGCCAAGGTACGGATTTCGGCAATGTCTTCCCAGATGACGTGCAAACCGCCGCAGCCGACAACATTGCCGTCCGCGTCCTCGGCAACCAGGAATTCCTGGATGGACTCGTAGTAGGTGACCGCTTCCTTATCCAGCAGGATCCGTTCCTCGGCCAACGGGCGCACAAGATTGCGGATAGCGTTGACATCACTGGTTCTGGCTGAGCGGACGGTAAAAGAGTTCACGTTCTAAATCCTATGCCCCACCGTTTGCAGAATCGAAGCAGATGCCGGATATGTCATTGAAGGAACATCCCGCAACACGGCGTGCCAAGATAAACTTGAACATTGAAGTCGCACTGGAGCAAGGATGAGGATGCCAGCTAGAACAGCACGCCCCGGATTCGGGTTGCTTGCCATCCTCCTATCCGCCGTCGGCATCGCTCCCCTGCTTAATTACGGGTTGAACGCCACCAGCGACCTGGTCATCAGGGATTTGGGAATCACCGAATCCCAGTTCGGCCTGTTGGCGACAGTGTGCTTCGGCTGCGCCGCACTGGGTAACGCCGTCTTCGGGAAGTTCTCCGACAGGCAACCGGATACCAGGCTGATCCTGCTGATCTTCGGCACGACGGCGGTCGCGCTGGGCTTGGCAGCCATTCCCGCAGGCTACGTCTTGCTCCTGACGGCTTCCGGCCTGGCCGGCTTCGCCCAGTCATTCCCCAACGGGGTCACCAACCGCATTCTGGCCCAGCGCGTCCCTAGTGCCCAGCGCATCACGTGGACTGGCATCAAGCAGTCTGGCGTGCAGGTTTCGCAGCTCGTAGGCAGCGTGGGGTTCCCGCTGCTGGCTGCATTCATTGGCTGGAACGGAGCATCGCTGGCCGGCGCCGTGCTCGCCGCGGTCCTCGCGGTGATCGCTGTACGGGTTATCCGCGCAACCCCCATGCTCGCCGCGCCTGCCCCGCAGAAGGCGGCAGCGGGCGCGAGCCAGCCGGTGGCTGCGGCCGCCCCCTCCACGAAGTTCGTCATTTTTGCGCTGGCCCTATTCGGTTTCATCAACGGTGTCGGCGTACAGGCAACCAACGTCTACCTGGCGCTCTTTGCGGTCCGCGAGCTGGACTTCTCCTTGGTGGCTGGCGGCCTGACCGCCGCGGTCGCTGGCGTCATTGGCGTTTCCGCCCGCGTCGGATGGGGGCAGATGATGTCACGCGGCGTATCAGCGCCTAAGCTCTTGCTGCTGCTGGCGTCGCTGGCCACTGCGGGCGGTGCCAGCTTCCTGATGGCCCAGCAGCTGCACTCGGTGGCCTTGCTCTGGCTAGCGGTCTGCCTGCACGGGGCCTCGGCCCTGGGAGTTTCGGTAGTGCTGATGGCGGGCTTGCTGCGGGTGATCCCCGCAAGCCGCCTGGGAAGTGCCAGCGGAATCGTCTCGGCGGGCCAGTTTGGCGGTTTCACCGTGGGGCCCTTGGCCATGGGCCTGCTGGTCGGCTCGGCCGGTGGCTTCACCGCGGGCTGGATCACCGTCACCGGGATCTACCTGTGCTCAACGGTGCTGGGTGCATTCCTTGTCCTGCGAGCCAGGAACCGGGGCTAGCCGGTGGATGCCGAAGCGCTGAAAACCCTGGCGCACCTGCGCCGGGCCAGGGACCTGATGGACCGGCACTATGCGGAACCATTGGATGTGCCTGCGTTGGCCCAGCGTGCTTCCATGTCTCCTGCTCATTTTTCCAGGGAGTTCAAGCGGGCCTATGGCGAGACCCCGCATGCCTATTTGCTCACCCGCCGTATCGAGCGCGCCATGCATCTGCTGCGCGCATCGGTCTCGGTAACAGATGCTTGCATGCAAGTGGGATGGACCTCTCTGGGTTCCTTCAGCACGCGCTTCACCGAAGTGGTCGGCGAAACTCCCTCGTCATACCGGGAACGGGACCATTCAGCCACCGAGCAGATCCCTGCCTGCATCGCCAAGATCCTTTTGCGTCCCGAGAGATTCTGAGCAGTTTTGAAGAAGCGCTATCTGGTCGGCGCTCCCTAGGCTGGAGCCATGGCAAGCATTTCAATCAATCATGTCCCTTTGACCGTGCTCGATGTGGATGAGGCGCTCGCGTTCTACCGCGATGCGCTGGGCTTCACGGTCCTCTCCGATGTCGCCAACGGCGGCTTCCGCTGGGTGTCCCTTGGCGGCTCCGACGGCGCCGGCACCAGCCTGGTGCTTTCGGCTCCGGGCGCTGGCCGGTCAGCTGCCGATGCGCAGGCCTTGGCCGAGCTGGTAGCCAAAGGCGCGATCGGCCCGCTGGTGCTGTCCACCAATGATCTGGACAAGGTCTTTGAAACTTTGAGTGCGTCGGGCGCTGAAGTCCTGCAGGAGCCAATGGACCAACCGTGGGGTCCGCGCGATTGCGCCTTCCGCGATCCTTCGGGAAATATGGTCCGTATCAACCAAGCAGTTCAGGGAGAAGAAGCATGAGCAGTTCAGAACAAGAAGGCTTTTCAGCCGCTGAGAAGGCCGCGATGAAAGAGCGGGCCGCTGAGGTGCGCACTTCGAAGAAGCGCATGACCAAAGCCGAGAAGGCGGAACAGGCCCGCAAGGAAGTGGAAGAGAAGATTGCTTCCTTCGAGGGCAACGACAAGGTGCTTGCGCAGAAGCTGCACCGGATCATCACCGAGACGGCTCCGGAATTGGAGCCGAAAACCTGGTATGGCATGCCCGCTTACGCTTTGGACGGCAAGATCTTGTGCTTCATGCAGGATGCCAAGAAGTTCGGTACCCGCTACCTGACTTTCGGCTTCAACGATGTTGCGCAGCTGGATGAGGGCACCCTATGGCCCACCTCGTTCGCCATTACCGCGCTTGATGGGCAGCTCGAAGAAATGCTTGCCGAGTTGGTAGCCAAGGCGGTGGCACGCTAAGTCCAGCACGCCCGGAGGGAATCGATTGCTCTTCAGGCGTCGAGGCTTTCTTGCTCCGTCTGGGGCAATGCCTTTGCCAGCAGCGAGGCGGAAAGCGCGAAGACCCCGATCAGCCCAAGCAGTCCCATGCCAATAGGCAGGGTGCCTTGCTGCGCGGCGTCTTCTCCCATGGCAGCGAGAAGCATGGCAGCGCCCAGTCCGAGGATTCCGAAGCCAGCGGCCAGGAAGCAGACCACAATCGATTTCGGTCCCGGGTTCCAGTGCTCCAATGAGGTGAAGTCGCGGTAGGCAATGATGCCGATGGCAATACTGAGCGTGCCCGCGGCACCAATCACCAGCACCACCAGCCACGTTGGGCCGTATCCGGCTCCGTCGGTGCCGGCATGGCGCACCAATTGTCCAGGAAGCTGGGGACGGAGGAGAAGGTACAGGGCTGAATAGGCCATGACTGCGAGGCAGGAAGCGGCAATCAGCTGTTGCCCTTTGCTTCGCTTCTTCATGTGTTGAGCCTACGACATGGCCGGATTAAAGCCAATAGCCGTGGAACTGAACATTGTCAGTTCCACGGCTATGGGTTATGCCTCTGCGGCCTAGCTTTCCAGTGCTGCCGGGGCCGGCTCGCCTTCCAGCTGGCCGGTGCCGCCTTCAGCGTGGAAGACGAACTTGCGGCTCTCGCCTTCGCCCTCGACGTCGACGGTGACCTTCTGGCCCGCAACGATCTGGCTGAAGAGGATGCGCTCGGAGAGCTGGTCCTCGATATCGCGCTGGATGGTGCGGCGCAGCGGGCGGGCACCCATTGCTGGATCGTAACCGCGCTGGGCCAGCAGGCTGCGGGCAGCCTGGGTCAGCTCGATGGTGATCTCGCGTTCTTCCAGACGCTTAGCCAGGCGTGCGATGAACAGGTCGACGATTTCTTCGATCTCGTCCTGGTTCAGCTGCGGGAAGACCACGGTGTCATCAACACGGTTCAGGAATTCAGGGCGGAAATGCTGACGCAGTTCTTCCTGGACCTTGGCCTGCATGCGCTCGTAACCGGTCTTGGTATCCGCGGCCGACTGGAAGCCGGTCATCACACCCTTGGAGATGTCGCGGGTACCGAGGTTGGTGGTCATGATGATGATGGTGTTCTTGAAGTCCACCACACGGCCCTGGGAGTCGGTCAAGCGGCCGTCTTCCAGGATCTGCAGCAATGAGTTGAACAAGTCGGCATGCGCCTTCTCGACCTCGTCGAAGAGCACTACGGAGAACGGACGGCGGCGGACCTTCTCGGTCAGCTGCCCGCCCTCTTCGTAGCCGACGTAGCCCGGAGGAGCACCGAAGAGCCGGGAAACGGTGTGCTTCTCCGAGTATTCGGACATGTCCAGGGTGATCAGCGCGTCTTCTTCACCGAAGAGGAACTCTGCCAGCGCCTTGGCCAGCTCGGTCTTGCCTACACCGGTTGGGCCGGCGAAGATGAACGAACCACCTGGGCGGTTCGGATCCTTCAGGCCTGCACGGGTACGGCGGATCGCCTGGGAAATGGCCTTGATCGCCGAGTCCTGGCCGATGACGCGCTTGTGCAGCTCGTCTTCCATGTTCAGCAGGCGCGTGGACTCTTCCTCGGTCAGCTTCACAACCGGGATGCCGGTGGAGTTGGCAAGTACCTCGGCAATAAGGTCCTCGGTCACCTCGGAGACTTCGTCCATGTCGCCATTGCGCCAGGACTTCTCCTTCTCGTTGCGGGCCTCAATCAGCTTGGATTCCTTATCGCGCAGCGAGGCAGCCCCTTCGAAGTCCTGCGCGTCAATCGCAGCTTCCTTCTCCAGGCGCACGGTGGCGATTTCCTCGTCCATTTCCTTCAAGGCCGGAGGAGCGGTCATGCGCTGGATGCGCAGGCGTGCGCCCGCCTCGTCGATCAGGTCCACGGCCTTGTCCGGCAGGAAGCGATCGGAGATGTAGCGGTGCGCCAGCGTGGCAGCGGCCTGCAGTGCACCATCGGTGATGGTCACGCGGTGGTGCGCCTCGTAGCGGTCGCGCAGGCCACGCAGGATCTGCGTGGTCAGCTCTACCGAAGGCTCCTTGACCTGGATCGGCTGGAAGCGGCGCTCAAGCGCTGCATCCTTCTCGATATTCTTGCGGTACTCATCCAAGGTGGTGGCACCGATGGTCTGCAGTTCGCCACGAGCCAGCATCGGCTTGAGGATCGACGCGGCATCGATGGCGCCCTCGGCGGCACCAGCACCAACGAGGGTGTGGATCTCGTCGATGAACAGGATGATATCGCCACGGGTGCGGATTTCCTTGAGGACCTTCTTCAGGCGTTCCTCGAAGTCGCCGCGGTAGCGGGAGCCGGCCACCAGGGAACCGAGGTCCAGGGTGTACAGCTGCTTGTCCTTGATGGTCTCGGGCACATCGCCGCGCACGATCGACTGGGCCAGGCCCTCGACGACTGCGGTCTTGCCGACACCAGGCTCGCCGATCAGCACCGGGTTGTTCTTGGTACGGCGCGAGAGGACCTGCATGACGCGTTCCATCTCGTGCTCGCGGCCAATCACTGGATCGAGCTTGCCCTCGCGGGCAGCTGCGGTGAGGTTGCGGCCGAACTGGTCGAGCACCGCCGAGCCTGCCGGGGTGCCTTCCTGCTGTCCGCCCGAGCTGACGCCAGCGGAGGCAGTTTCCTTGCCGCCCTGGTAGCCCGAGAGCAGCTGGATTACCTGCTGGCGCACGCGACCGAGGTCAGCGCCCAGCTTCACCAGTACCTGGGCTGCGACGCCCTCGCCCTCGCGGATCAGGCCGAGCAGGATGTGCTCGGTACCAATGTAGTTATGCCCCAGCTGCAGCGCTTCGCGCAGCGAGAGCTCCAAAACCTTCTTGGCGCGAGGAGTGAACGGGATATGACCGGAAGGCGCCTGCTGGCCCTTGCCGATAATCTCCTGAACCTGCTCACGAACGGCACCCAGCGAAATATTCAGCGACTCAAGCGCCTTTGCGGCGACACCGTCGCCTTCGTGGATTAGACCGAGCAACAGGTGCTCGGTGCCGATGTAGTTGTGGTTGAGCATGCGCGCCTCTTCTTGGGCGAGCACGACAACTCGACGGGCACGGTCGGTAAATCTCTCAAACATCTTCGGCACACTCCTTGCTTACCAATAATTCGATGCTACGCACCAAGCGCCGGCAATGCGCCCTTGTTCGCCACAGGGATAACCGAAGCGGTCCCCTGGTACCGGAAATCCGTAATTGAGGTGCAATTAATTTCCGGATTTACTTGGCTCGCCAATATTGCGATGTTCAATGAAAGTATTGGATGAATTACGAACGTCGTTATAAGAATAAGAGCCGGCACGCATTGCGTGCCGGCTCTTATATTGAGACTTGTTGAAAACCTCGCAAATTACTTCGTGCGGTTTCGTCCGCCCTTGCGCATTGCAGCATTGTAGGCATCTACAACTTCTGCATTAAGGCGTCCGCGTGCGTTGACCTTGATGTTGTTTTCCTTCGCCCATGCGCGGATTGCTGGAGCTTCGCTCGCTGCAGTCTGCTTCGACGAGCGCGCCGCATCGATGTACGGCTCGATGGCTGCATGGAACTGAGCAGCATGCTCGTCGTTCAGGTCGATTTCAAAATGCTGACCAGCGACGCTGAATGCAATAGATTCAGTCGCCTCGCTACCATCAATATCGTCGATCAGGGCAATTTGAACCTGACGTGCCATTTAGGAATTCCTCCGAGCTTGAATGTACTGGACCAACTGACATTCGATCATCAGCCCATTTCAAACAACAAGCATATACAAATAGCCGCACTAAACTCTAATTATCATCAGAATTCACAAGGTTCTTTCAGGAAAGACTAATTCTCGTTTACTGGATTATTAGAATCCGAGCGATTTTGAATTAGCGCATCAGCTTCAGCTTCAGCTTGGCGTTCTTTTCGATCCGCGTTTGTAATTGCTTTCATCACGTACCAGAAAAGCAGTGCCAGGCCGATTGTCGGGACGATCGCCTCAATATATGGCATTCCTATGCCTCCGGCTTTAGGAGTGGGAACAGAATAGTTTCACGAATACCGACGTTGGTGAAAAGCATAACCAGACGATCGATACCTAAACCGATACCGCCCATCGGCGGTGCACCGTATTCCAATGCACGAAGGAAGTCTTCGTCAAGCTGCATTGCTTCCGGATCGCCGCCAGCAGCCATCAGGGACTGCTCGGTCAGGCGCTCGCGCTGGATCACCGGGTCAATCAGCTCGGAGAACGCGGTGCCGCGCTCCATGCCGCCGATGATCAGGTCCCAGGCCTCGATGACTCCCGGCTTCGAGCGATGCGGGCGTGCCAGCGGCTGTGCCAGTGGCGGGTAGTCGCACACGAAGGTCGGGTCGATCAAGGTCGGCTCGACGATTTCGCCGAAGAGCTCGATGACCAGCTTCTGGGCGCCCCAGGCCGGATCGATCTTCACTTCGTGCTTCGCAGCGACTTCGCGCAGTACCGAAGCTTCGGTTTCCGGGGTGATCTCCACGCCGACAGCTTCGGACAGGCCAGGGTAGACGCTGACCCAGCGCCATTCGCCGTCCAAGTTAGCGGTGCCCTTGGGGGTCTCGATGGTGCGGCCGGCGCCAATGGCATCAGCGGCATTGAGAATGATTTCCTTGATGCGATCGGCCATGACGTACTGGTCGGCGTAGGCTTCGTAGGATTCCAAGGTGGTGAATTCCGGCGAGTGGGTCGAGTCGACACCCTCGTTGCGGAAGATGCGCCCCACCTCGAAGACGCGGTCGACACCGCCAACGACGCACCGCTTGAGGTACAGCTCGGTTGCGATGCGCAGGGTCATTTCCTGGTCAAAGGCGTTCAGGTGCGTCTTGAATGGACGGGCCGAAGCGCCACCGTGAACCAGCTGCAGCATCGGGGTCTCAACCTCGACGTAGCCGCGGTTCTCCAGGGTGTTGCGTACGGCGCGGACGATCGCGGCGCGCTTGTAGACCATTTCGCGGGCCTCGTTGCGCACGATCAAATCGGCGTAGCGCTGGCGCACGCGGGTCTCTTCATTCAGATCGGCGTGCAGCACCGGCAGTGGGCGCAGGGCCTTGGAAGCCATTTCCCAAGCGTCTGCCATGATGGACAGCTCGCCGCGGCGCGAGGAGATGACCTTGCCGGTCACGAACACATGGTCGCCCAGATCGACGAGCGACTTCCACTGGGCCAGGCGCTCTTCGCCAACGTTGGCAAGCGAGAGCATGACCTGCAGGCGAACCCCTTCGCCCTTCTGGCCGCCTTCCTGCAAGGTGGCGAAGCACAGCTTGCCGGTGTTGCGCATGAAAACGATGCGGCCGACGATGCCGACGACGTCTTCGGTCTCTTCACCAGCTTCGAGGTGCTCGTACTTGTCGCGGATTTCCTGCAACGAGTGGGTGCGAGCTATGCCTACCGGGTAGGCTTCCTCGCCCTTGGCCAGCAGCTGGTTGCGCTTATCGGTGCGCACCTGTCGCTGGTCGTTTGGATCTGGGGCCTGTGCGGAATTATTTTCGGAAGTCACAATAGACCATTCTACGTGTCATGGCGTGCAGTTGAAGCCCTTCATGATCAGCCTTACACAGTGATCTTGGCCCGCAACGCAGGATAGGGCAGGGGCAAAGCTGGCTTTGCCCCTGCCGTATCCATTCAGTTATGCGGTTTACCAGATTTCTACGCGGTCAGCTGGATCCAGCCACATGCCATCGCCGGGCTTGGTGCCGAAGGCCTCGTGGAAGGATGCCAGGTTCTTCGGCACCTGGTTGCAGCGGAACTCCCCGGGTGCATGCGGGTCGGTGGTCACGCGTACCACCGCGGTCTCCGGTCGAATCAGCGTGCGCCAGCATTCGGCCCAGGAGTAGAAGAAGCGCTGGTCTCCGGTGATGCCGTCGATCACTTCATCTTCCTGTATGCCAAGGGCGGCCAGCTCGAGCTTGTAGGCCTTGTAGGCAATGCCCAATCCACCGAGGTCGCCGATGTTCTCGCCCAAGGTCAGTGCACCGTTGACGTTGTGTTCCGGGGCTTCTGAAGGGGACAGCGCGTTGTACTGGTCCACCAGCTTGGCGGTCAGCTTCTCGAAGGAAGCCCGGTCCTCATCGGTCCACCAATTGGTCAACTGGCCAGTGCCATCGAACTGCGAGCCCTGGTCATCGAAGCCGTGGCCGATTTCGTGGCCGATGACCGCGCCGATGCCGCCGAAGTTCGAGGCGATGTCGCGGTTCACGTCGAAGAATGGCGGGCGCAGGATTGCCGCTGGGAACGCGATTTCGTTCAGCAGCGGGTGGTAGTAGGCGTTCACCGTCTGGGGGAACATGAACCACAGTTCGCGATCCACCCCGTCATCGATCTTCTTCAGTTCACGAGCGAACTCGAATTCGTTCGCCGAGGCAATATTCGCGATGACGTCCAGTTCATCAGCCTGGATGGCAGAGTAGTCGATCCATTGGTTCGGGTAGCCGATCTTCGGACGGAACTTGGAAAGCTTATCCAGTGCCTTTTCGATGGTCTCCGGTCCCATCCAGGACAGTTCGCTGATCGAGATGCGGTAAGCCTCGATGAGCCGCTGGACCAGCGCGTCCATGGCGTCCTTGGCCTCTGCAGGGAAGTGCTCAGCCACGTACAGCTGGCCGATGTCTTCGCCTACAGCACCTTCGGTGAATGCGACACCTCGCTTCCAGCGTTCCTTGAGCTGTTCCACGCCACCGAGCTTGGCCGAGTAGAAGGAGAAATTCTCATTGACGAATGCGCTGGACAAGTAGGGAGCGAACGAGCGCAGCACCTGGACCCGCAACCAGTTCTTCCAGGCATCCAGCGGCTGGGAGCCGAATAGCTCAGACAATCCCTGAAGGTAGCTTGGCTGCCAGACGACAACTTCGCTGTAGTACTTCGGCTCAATGCCGGCGCCTGCCAGCCAGGTCCTCACACCCGGGAAAAGCGCGGAAAGCTCCTCATCGGACATCAGGTTGTAGCGTGCCTGAGCATCGCGGACCTTGACCCGGTCCCAGTGATGCGAGGCCATGGCCTGCTCGAGCGCTACGACATGTGCGGCCGCGGCTTCGGCATCAGCAATACCGCCAAGGGCCAGCAGGCGGCCAAGGTGGTCCTGGTAGTCGGATACGGTTTCAGCGAACTGCTCTTCGCGATAGTAGGACTCATCAGGCAGGCCCAGGCCGCCTTGCAGGAAGGTCAGCAGGTTCCGGTCCGGATTGCCGGCGTCGTTCATCGCGCCGATATCCATGAAGCCGCTGATGCCTTTGCGCTGGAAGAAACCGCATACTTCGAGCAGCTGTTCGGTGTTCTGGATATCGGAAATAGTATTCAAAAAGACAGCAACCGGATCGGCACCGCGTTCTTCGATAACGGCTTCATTCATGAATGAGCTGTAGAGGCGGGCAATGCGCTGGGTGGCGGCGTCAGTTTCTGCACCGGAATCGACCTTCTGTACTGCTTCATTAATGATTCCGTGGACCGCAGCCTCAGCCTGGTCGCGGAGTTCCATGAAGGAACCGTAAATTCCTTGATCCCCTGGAATTGTTGCTGTCTCGAACCACTTGCCATTGCTATGGCGGTAGAGATCGTCCTGGGGACGAATTGAATCGTCGCGGTATGTCAGTGGACTCGTAGTCTCGGTGGTCAAGGAAAGCCCCTCGTGTAGAAGATCTTGTTATTTCTACTACACACCTTATCTACATCCATGAAGATAGGAAGGGTGAGGACCGCCGATGCGCGTACGGCTTAAATAGTCTAGTTAAACAGGTGAGGCCCCGGCACCAAACGGTACCAGGGCCTCAAACCATCTACTCAAGTTAAGTCCGGCGGTGACCTACTCTCCCACACCCTCA
>NZ_JBIVMP010000008.1:0-216925 GCF_044753145.1 Glutamicibacter sp. NPDC088483 | reverse complement strand
TGAGGGTGTGGGAGAGTAGGTCACCGCCGGACTTAACTTGAGTAGATGGTTTGAGGCCCTGGTACCGTTTGGTGCCGGGGCCTCACCTGTTTAACGAGAAGGGGAGGGGGAATTGGGTAGCTGGTGCTGCTTGGTTCCCCCTCTCCTCCTGCTTTAACCTCGATAGCTGCTAAGCGACTAAGGCAACCATAAACACTTGACTTAGGCATCATTGTTCAAGGGGTCACTCGAAATGGGCATAGTGTGGGATATGAGCGAGGCTGCGACTGACTCATCGACGGTGACTCGACTCGTCTTCCAATTGCGAAAGAGGGAAACCGAACGTGAGAACTTATGTCGTTACTGGCGCTGCTTCCGGTATTGGCGCGGCCACTGCAGAATTGATTCGAGAACGTGGGCACAAGGTCATTGGAGTTGATCTACGCGATGCTGAGGTAACTGCTGACCTATCGACGCAGGCGGGCCGGCTAAGCGCCATCAGCCAGACCATAGAGCATTCCGAAGGCAAGATTGACGCGGTCATCGCGGCCGCAGGCATCTCGGCTCCTAAGGCGATTACCGTCTCGGTAAACTACTTCGGCGTAACCAGGTATCTGGAAGGCCTGCTGCCTGCATTGGGACTCTCGCAGTCACCACGCGTGGCCGTGGTTTCCTCGATGGCCTCGATCCAGCAGAATTCCGCTGAACTCGTTGATGCGTTGCTTGCAGGCGACGAGGAAGCAGCCCTGGCCATTGGTGCAGCCTTGGAAGCCGCTGGCCCGCGATCCGGTTACCTGAATTACCCGTCCTCCAAGCGTGCGCTGAGCCGCTGGGTTCGCCGCGAGTGCATCTCGGAGAAGTGGGCCGGCGCAGGGATCCCATTGAACGCTGTGGCTCCTGGCACCGTGATCACCAACATGACTCGGGACCTATTGGCGACAGAAGAAGGCAAAACGATGGTTGACCAGAATGTGCCGATGCCATTGAACTACCACTCTGAAGCCGTGGTAATTGCCAAGCTACTGCTGTGGCTAACGAGTGCAGAAAATACTCACGTCACCGGGCAAACGATTTACTGCGATGGCGGTGCCGAGGCTACGCTCCGCGGGGATGATATCTGGAGCTAGCCCAGTTAGCTGGGTATGTCGAAGGACACTATTGGTAACGCGTTCTGAAGTGGCGCATCCACTGCGTGCTTGATATAGTTATGGAGTTGTCGCAATCGCGAATGACACCGTAGTTTTCCCATGGCTAGCCATGAGGTATAGAGTTACGGCGATCATAGCGTGGGGGAAACGCCCAGATCCATACCGAACCTGGAAGCTAAGACCCACAGCGCCGATGGTACTGCACTCGGGAGGGTGTGGGAGAGTAGGTCATCGCCGGGCATAATTTGCCGAAGGCCCCGAACTTTTGTTCGGGGCCTTCGATGTTTAACCGGACTCTCGCGCAGCGGACTTAAAGCCAATGGCGGCTTGGAGTTCAATTTCCAAGCCGCCATTGGCGCTAGCCAGTATTAGGCGTTGTCCAAGCGCAGACCGCTTTCCGTATCAAACAGGTGCGCGTGCTGCAGATTTGGTGCAATATTGATGCGCTGTCCACGTGCGGGCGGCGTACGGCCGTCAACACGAACCACGACTATCTGAGTTTCGCCGCCTAGCTCTGCCGAACCGTAGATGTAGGCATCTGCGCCGAGCTCTTCAACAACGTCGACAACAATCTCCACGCCTTCGCCGGCACCGACAATCTCGATGTCCTCTGGACGGAAGCCCAAGGTGACTCCACCCTGTGCTCCCGGCGCATCGATAACAGCTGAACCGAAAGCAACCTGTCCATTGGCAGACTGCAACTGCACCAGGTTCATGGCAGGGGACCCAATGAAGCCTGCGACGAAGACATTGCGTGGGCGATCGTAGAGCTCACGAGGAGTGCCTACCTGCTGCAATTCGCCGTCCTTGAGTACGGCAACGCGGTCACCCATAGTCAAGGCTTCCACCTGGTCGTGGGTCACGTACACGGTCGTGACACCGAGTCGGCGGGTCAGCGACGCAATCTGGGTACGGGTCTGCACGCGCAGCTTTGCATCGAGGTTGGACAGCGGTTCGTCCATCAAGAACACCTGGGGCGAACGAACGATGGCGCGACCCATGGCCACACGCTGACGCTGGCCGCCAGACAAGGCCTTGGGCTTGCGGTCCAAGTACTTCTCCAGATCGAGAAGCTTGGCTGCCTCCAGCACGCGCTTCTTGCGTTCCTCCTTGTCGACGCCGGCGATCTTCAAGGCAAAGCCCATATTCTCGGCAACGGTCATGTGGGGGTACAGCGCGTAGTTCTGGAAGACCATGGCGATGTCGCGGTCCTTAGGCGGAACGTTGGTCACATCCTTATCGCCAATGAGAATACGACCGGAGTTTACTTCTTCCAAACCCGCGAGCATGCGCAGGGTGGTGGACTTGCCGCAACCCGAGGGGCCGACCAGGACAAGGAATTCTCCATCTTGGATTTCCAAGTCGATAGCGTCGACGGAAGGCACAAGTGCGCCCGGGTAAATACGGGTGGCCTTTTCAAAGGTCACAGTTGCCATGATGACAATCCTTTCACGGGCAGGTACGTGCCCGACGATCCGTAGTGAAAGTGAGTTGGGACACTTCAGTGTCGCATGGAAATCAGACTTTTCAAAAGGTGTGGTAATTCACTTGGCGAAAGGATATTATGCGCGGCCGCAGTTGGTCCAGGTCCCACCTTGATGCCCAGATCCGCTGCGCCAAGAACCTTGAATCCGTTCTCGTCGGTCACGTCATCACCGACAAAAAGGACCGCTTGGACGTCGAGTACTTCACGCAACCACTGCAGGCTCTGGCCCTTATCACCGTGATGCACGGTGGCCTCTAGCACCGCTTTGCCTTCAAGCAGTTTGATGCCATCCAAATCACCTAGCGCCTGCCGCGCCTGTGCCAGGGCCGTGGCAGCAACATCAGGTGTTGCCTGGCGGACGTGCAGGACCGTGGCCGACGGTTTGTACTCCACGCTGGCGTTCGCGTGCATCGCAGCAACTCGTTCCAGGCGCTGGGTAATTTGTCCGAGCAGCTCGGACTGCCCAGCGGTCAGCGGCTCATCGTGCCAGATCGCGCCCAGCTGTGGCGGAACCATGCGCTCGGCGCCGTGCGAACCAATGCGAATCTCTGGACGAGGCTCAGGATAGACCTCGCTCAAGGACTGCAGGTTACGCCCCGACACCACCGCGGTGTATACCCCGGGACTGGAAGCCAGCTGCTCGAAGGCAGCAGCAGACTCTTCCAGCGGCCGGGCCTCTTGCGGCCGGTCAACCAGCGGGGACATCGTTCCATCAAAGTCCAAAGCAACTAGTACCCGCTGATGGGCAGCAAATTCAGCCAGCGCGGCCTGCAGGGCAGGGTCAAGGTCAGGCAATGGTATTCCTCATCGGAGATCAGGATTCCTGTCGGAATCTTCTAGCGAACGATTTCGTGCACGGAGGTGGCCGCGTTGATCTCGGCCAGCTCGGCCAGGAAGTCCTCGGACCACTTCGAGACGTCGTTGAGCGCCAAGTGGCGGTTCATGCGTTTCATCCGGCGTTCCTGCTCTGCCTCATTCATCTGAACCGCTTCAACGATCCTGGCCTTCATCCCGTCGATATCGTGCGGGTTGACCAGGACAGCCTGGGTCAGCTGATCTGCAGCTCCGGTGTACTCCGAGAGCACCAGTACGCCGCGACCATCCTGGTGCGCAGCGACGAACTCCTTGGCCACCAGATTCATCCCATCGCGCAGGGCCGTGACCAGCAGGACATCGGCTGCCAGATACATGGCGATCATTTCGCGCAGCGGATAGGACTGGTGCAGGTAGCGCAGGGTGGTGTGGCTCAGGGTGTCATGCTGGCCGGTGATCTGCCCGACCATGAGCTCCACCTGATCACGCAGCTCGATGTAGCTGTCCACGTTTTCCCGGCTGGGGCTGGCTACCTGGATCAGGCAGACATCACCGGCGCGCAGAGTCTGGTCGGAGAGCAGCTCGCCATAGGCCTTCAGGCGGTGGCGAATGCCCTTGGTGTAGTCCAAGCGGTCCACGCCCAGCATGATGGTTTTCGGATTGCCCAGCTCATGGCGGATCTGGGCGGCACGGGCAATGATTTGCGGATCGCGTGCGAGCTTGGCGATTTGCTCGGTATCGATGGAAATCGGATGCGCATTGGCACGGCAGAGATTCTGCATGTCGTTACCGGCTGGGGGCGAAGCCACATCGCCCTTGGTGGAGTAGTCGGTGAACCGGCGCAAGCAGCGCAGGAAATTGCTCGCATCGGTTTCGCGCTGGAACCCGACCAAGTCCGCGCCGACCAGTCCCTGCAAGATCTGGGTGCGCCAGGGCAGCTGCGAAAACAGGCTGGCCGCCGGGAACGGTATGTGCAGGAAGAAGCCGATTTTCAGATCGGGTCGCGCCAGCCGCAGCATCTGCGGAACCAGCTGCAGCTGGTAGTCGTGGACCCACACGGTAGCGTTCGGAGCAGCGATTTCCAGTACGGCATCGGCGAATCGCTGGTTGATCCTCTTGTAGCGGTCCCACCAGGTGCGGTGGTACTCCGGTGGCACGATGACGTCGTGGTAGAGCGGCCAAAGCGTCGAGTTGGAGAAGCCCTCGTAGTAGAGGGTCAGGTCATCCTCATCCAGGGGGACCGGAACCAGATGGATGTCATCCTTGTCGAAGCTCTCCAGCTTCTCGCCGATACCGCCATGCCAACCCACCCAGGCACCTTCGGACGCAGCCATGACCGGTTCCAAGGCGGTAACCAAACCACCGGGCGAACGCTGGAATCCTTGCGATCCGTCAGGGTTGGTGATGCGGTCCACCGGAAGGCGGTTGGCTACAACCACAAAATCGTAGGAATATTCGGTCTTTGTACTCGGCGCTGGGGTACCCACTGCAAACCTCCTGGTTTGTTCAATCTGGTTCACCGGCGTGGTGCAGATTCGTCGGTTCTGAGTGAATGACTTCTCGTCAAATTTCCTCGCTCTTGCTATTTAGCCTAGTGAAAACTGACTGCTAAGGGAACGAAGAGACGGATTTCTCCGTCATATGGGCTACTTCTGCGCATGTGCCGCGTGGTCAGCAAAGGACGGGCAGCAAAGAAACGATATCCGACGATGGCTTGGTTTAACGCTCAACTTAAGGTTTTCGAAGCACTTTGGGTGCTGTATGCGAAAGATATGTGAGTCCTGTGAAGGTGGGGGAATCTTGAGTTTTCAAGGATATTGGCGCTCGGAGTTGGCTAAGCTTGACTCCAGATGATAGTTGTCCGCTGACCAAGGAACCGCCAAATTTATGTCTACAAATAATCCGCGCCCATCGAAGGCAGAGCGAACCGCGAGTGCCCGAGAGAAGGCGGCGCAGATGCGTGCCGCTCAAGATGCCGCTCAGAAGCGCAAGTCGCTTTTCGTGAAGCTGGGCGTATTGGCCGCAGTCATTGTGGTCATCGCACTGGTAGTTACCTTGATCGTGCAGAACAACAACGCAAAGGTGGCAGACTCCGGCGCCGTGCCGCAGGGCGGTACCGCAGCCGGTGGCATCATGGTCACCTCGCCGGACACTGTCGCAGAGAAGTCCATCGAGAATGTGGATATCAAGACGCTCGAAGCGCCTGCCGAGGCGCCATCGCCTGCTACCCCACGCGACCTGACGGTGGCTGAAAAGGGCGAACCGATCAACATCGCCATGTACGTTGACGCCAACTGCGTTCACTGTGCAGACTTCGAGGCTACCTACGGGGACCAGATCGAGGAATGGCTGGCCAACGGCGACGTCACCGTTGAATACCGCAACGTCGGCTACCTTGACCGTGGTTCAGCAACCAACTTCTCCTCGCGCGGCGCCAACGCATTGGCTTGCGTCGCCGACGAAAGCCCAGAAGCCTACATGGGCTTCGTCAAGGCGCTGTGGGGCCACTACCCAGAGGGCGAGATGAAGAACGCCGAGCTGGCCGATCTGGCGATCCAGAATGGCGCTGCGCAGTCCGTTGAAAGCTGCATCGCAGATGACAAGTTCCGTCCATTCGTCCAGTACACCACTACTGCCGGCCAGTACGATGGCGTGGCTGGCACCCCATCGATCTTCGTCCAGGGCGAGGTAGTCGATCTGGCAAAGGAAGACTTCCCAACCGCAGTGAAGGAAGCAATCGCTGCCAACAAGTAAGTCGAACCGGTAGCCTCTGGACAATTGTTCGGGATCCGGTAGTATCCTTATTGATCTCGCACCCCGACCGATGGGAAGGAAGCCAATGCTGGCTTCCTTCCCATCGGCATTTAACTCGGAGCATCGCCAATTCGCAGTGCCGCAGGGTTTTCGGATATTCTTATTCGGTACGCCCCCTTAGCTCAGCTGGCCAGAGCGTCTGTCTTGTAAACTGAAGGTCACCGGTTCGAATCCGGTAGGGGGCTCTGACCTGGTCCTGACCAGCAACGGGAACCGTGTCCATGAATCTTCATGGCGCGGTTTCTTTTTTTAGCCCCAGATCATGCCCGAGCCAGCGTCGCGCCTATGGCAGGCTCAAAGATCCCGCCGGTAGAATTCTGCGCAGAACCTATATTTGAAGGAGCCGACCATGGCCGGAGGCCTTGCAGCACTATTGGACGACGTGGCGGCGCTGGTGAAAGTCACCGCGGCATCGCTTGATGACATCGCGCTGGGCGCTGGCAAGGCCAGCACCAAATCGCTAGGCGTCGTCATCGATGATGCGGCAGTCACCCCGCAGTACGTGGCCGGGCTCTCGCCCAAGCGCGAGCTTCCAATCATCTGGAAGATCGCCGTTGGGTCTATCCGGAACAAGATGCTGTTCATCCTTCCGGTGGCGCTGGTCCTATCGCAGTTCGCTCCATGGGCGCTGACCCCGATCCTGATGATCGGTGGCGCCTATCTGGTTTTCGAAGGCGCCGAGAAGCTGCTTGAGGCGATGGGCGCGATCAAGCACCACACTCCGGGCGGCAAGGAGGGAGTGCGCGACGAGAAAGCGATCATCGGATCGGCAGTGCGCACAGACCTCGTGCTTTCCGCGGAGATCATGGTCATCTCGCTGAACGAGGTGTCCCACGAGCCGTTCTTGAATCGCGCGCTGATCCTGATTGTGATCGCCATCCTGATGACCGTCGTGGTCTATGGCGCCGTGGGCTTGATCGTCAAAATGGACGACATCGGCCTGCACATGGCCGCCAAGCCGCGCCAGCTCACGCAGAAGATCGGGCGCGGCCTGGTCAAGGCGATGCCCATCGTGATGTCCATCCTGAGCAAGGTCGGCGTGATCGCGATGCTCTGGGTCGGCGGGCACCTGCTGCTGGTCGGCATGGACGAACTGGGCTGGCACGCACCGTACGGCTTCGTGCACCACGTGGAACTGCTGGTCCACGACGCGACCGGCCAGGCCGGCGCCGTGCTGGGCTGGCTGGTGAACACCGCCTTCTCCTGCCTTGCCGGTTTCATCATGGGTACCGTGATTACCGTCATCATCCTGGGCATCCAGAAGCTGCGCCACAAGGGCAAAGCCGAAGCAGACCACTAGGAACAGGAATCAGCCAGATGCCCGCGCACGTAGAATAGAGAAGTTGCCGCCCGGACTCGGTCTACCGGTCCAGCCCAACTGTCTGGCCTACGTGGAAAGATCGATGCGTGTTGAGTAGAGAATTGACAGATCAGGCCACCGCCCGCCATGCGCGCGGAGCCTACTTCACCCCGGAACCCGTTGCCAGCTTCATGGCGCAGTGGGCGCTGGGGGAGCAAGGATCCAGGGTCCTGGAACCCTCCTGCGGTGAAGCGCAATTCCTTGCCGCTGCCCATCCGGTGCTCGCAGATGGCCGAGACCGGGTCGAGCTGGTGGGCCTGGAACTGCACGAACCATCGGTGCAGGCCGCCCGTGAACGGATGAGCGCCGCCGGGATCGACGCGCGCATCGAGCACGCCAACTTCTTCGAGGTCACCGGCAACGCCGAGTTCGACGCTGTCATCGGCAACCCTCCCTACGTGCGCTACCAGCTGCACCGCGGGGCTGACCGGCAGCTCTCGCGCGCCGCGGCCAAAGCCTCGGGCGTGGAACTGAATGAACTTGCCAGCATCTGGGCCGCTTTCGTCGTGCATGCCACCAGCTTCCTTGCCGTCGGCGGGCGCCTGGCCCTGGTGCTTCCGGCAGAGCTGATGTTCGTGAACTATGCCGGGCCTGTCCGCCAGATGCTGCTTGAACGCTTCGCCAGCGTGCACCTGGCCGTCTTCGAAGAGCGCTTGTTCGCCGACGCGCAGGAAGAAGTGCTGCTGCTGCTGGCCGAGGGCTACCGCGAAGGGGCTAGCGGTTCCTTCAACCTGCACCAATTCCGCAATGCGCTGGATCTGCAAGCCCTGGGCGAAGGCACCCGCCACACCCCGGTGCGCATGAACGAGCGCTGGACCGGTTCCCTGGTCGGCCTCGAAGCCCAGGGGATCTTGTCGGCGGCACTGGCCGCCGGCCGGATGGCGCCGCTGCAGTCCTGGGGCGAAACCTCGCTGGGCGCGGTCACCGGCAATAATAAGTGGTTCACCCTCTCGGCCCAGCAGATCCAGGACCTGGGGCTGGCCCGCGAGGACCTGATCCGGATCTCGCCTCCGGGCTCGCGCCACCTGCGCGGGCTGGAATTGAGCGAGGACGGCTGGGAAAAGCTCGCCGAGCACGGGGCAGCTGCCTACATGTTCCGCCCCGGCGCGGAACCCAGCGGCGCCGGTGCGCGCTTCGTGGCCAGCGGTGAACTGCAGAACGTCGACCAGGCCTACAAGTGCAAGGTGCGCTCGCCGTGGTGGCGGGTGCCGGTGCTCTCGGTGCCGGACCTGTTCATGACCTACATGAACGCCGACACCCCGCGGTTGACCGCCAACGAGGCCGCGGTGCACCACATCAACTCGATCCATGGGGTGTACCTCGGCGCCGATGCGCGCGAGCTGGGCCGCGAGCTGCTCCCGGTGGCATCGCTCAATACCCTGACCATGCTCGGAGCCGAAATGGTGGGCCGCTCCTACGGCGGCGGCATCCTGAAGCTGGAACCGCGTGAAGCCGACCAGCTGCCGGTCCCGGCGATCGGCATGGTGCAGCGCTATGCCCGGCAATTGCGTGCCATCAAGCCGGCGGTGCGTGAACTGCTGGTGCAGGGGCGCAAGCAAGAGGCCACCGACCTGGTGGACGGCGTGGTGCTCGAGCAGCTGCTCGGCTTGGAGCCGGATGCGCTGGAGGCGGTCCGCACTGCGCGAATGAATATGCTCGAACGCCGCAAGGCCAGAAGCAAAGCCGTGAGGGGATGAACGTGGCCAATCCTGCGATCGAAAAGACCTTGGCCTTTGCCGAATTCGATACCACGTTGATGTCAGCGGCGAAGGATTCGCCCTGGCTGGGCAATGGCGCGGTAACCGAGGAATTCAACCCGTCCTTCCCGGTGCTCGAACGCCTGCTGAGCATCCCGGTCCGCAACAAGGCGGTCACCCGATCGGGCCGCTTTGCCCAGGGCGTGGACGCATGGCTGGCCCATGAATTGCGCCGTGCCGGATTCGATGCGGATCTGGTGTGGCCGCGTCCCGAGGCGCCCCGGGTCTTGTCCAGCGACATCCTGGAACTGCTGCGCAAGCTGCCAGAGCGGCTGGCCGACGAGGTGCACGAGTCCATCATGGCGGGCAAGGCGGGCAGCATCGACGCGCGCATCCTGGGCCGCGCCTACATGAAGCAAACCGACGTGGTGATGACCCATTGGTCCACCGGTCCCGAGCTGCTGCTCAGCACCAAGGCGATGACCTCATCCTTCGGCAAGAACCTGGCCAACCGCTATGAAGAGGCCTATGGGGATGCGGCTAACCTGCGGGCCCGCTACCCGCTGGCAGCCGTCGGGTTCTTCTTCGTGCAGCGTGCCACGATCCTGGAATCCGAGCCGGCTGCCTTCCGCCGCACCGTGGACATGATCCGCAAGCTGCGCGACTTCGGCGACGGCTTCGGGTACACCGCCACCGGCCTGCTGCTGGTGGATTGGGATGAGAGCGCAGAGGATCCAGAAGTGAAATGCGTCCACGCTCCGGTGCCAGCGGATATTGCCGCGCCGCAGTTCCTCAACACCATGGTCGATGCGGTCCTGAAGGTCACCCCGATTGACCTGCACGAGGCCGCTCGCGCTCGCCGGGCCGGAGAAGTTGCCCCGCTGCCGGGCCACGGCTCCGTGGACGAGCAGCAGGACGCCCTGTTCTAGGCGGTCACATCACCGGCACGGCGGAGGCCGAATCATCGGATCCGAACTGCGCGGCGAATCCCTGGACCGGGGCCGGGCCGGCCATGAGGCTCGGGGCTGGCATCGCACTTTCGGGAAGGTGGATGGCCACGTGGTCCTCGGAGGCCTGCGGCAATTGCGCGGCCCACTGCCATGCGGCCTCGGTGGCCCGGTAGATGAACTTCAGCTGCCCATCGTGCTCGAAGCTGCGCTCGCGCTGCCACAGCTCCGAGCGCTCGTAGAAGGCCCAGGATGCCGGGTTCTGCGAATCGATGACGCTGATCGGGGTTTTGCCCGAACGCAGCGCGTGGGCAAGGCGCAGCGACGTCGCATGCTGGCGGATGCCCAGGCGGCGGTAGTCCGGGCGCACGGCCATGCAACCGAGCTCCACGGCATTCATCGAAGAAGTCGGGGCAATGATGGAATCATGCACGAGGCCTGCGGCAACCAAGGTGCCCTGGTCGCGCACGGTCACAAGCAGCGAGAGCCGGTCGAACTTCTGGTTCCAGCGCTGGTCGACCAAGGGGTAGAGGGTCGCTAATTCGGCGCGCTGGGCCGGCTGAACGCATAGGGATGACAAGGAAAAGTTCAGGTTTTCAAACACTGGGGTACGGTCCTAAATTCTAAGAACGAACGAAAGATGAGGCTTTTGCGCGGTGGAAAAATCCACTGCGCGGTTTCGTTGGCCTTGAGGGGACCGATGCCGGCGGCTTCCGGCAACTTCCTTGTAGGGTCCAGTTTGAGCTCGATGAGCTAGAAAAATTATGGAGTCTAAAGTCCCTTTTTGACAAGTGGAAATGGGTACTTTTAGGTGAATCGCAAATAAACTATTCGGCGTTGTTTTTCTGCTCTACTCATTGCCTGAACCACGACTGTTCGAACCTGCGCTCGAAGCGGCATTTCGGCGTGTTCCGGGGGCGGAATCCGGGCGCTGGAACCGGTGGCCGATTTGGAGTGAGGTCCACGGCCCGGTAGGATTGCTTATGCGCTTGGCTTGCAAGTCAGGGCGCAGATGGATCTTTAGCTCAGTTGGTTAGAGCGTTCGCCTCACACGCGAAAGGTCGCTGGTTCGAGTCCAGTAAGATCCACCAAGAACGAAAGCCACCGCAATGCGGTGGCTTTCGCTGTTTCCGGGACAGCCAGGATCCTAGGCGCCAAGCAGCTGGTGCACCATGGGCTTGACCTCTTCTCCGAGCAACTTGATGCTGTTCATCATCGCCTCGTGCGGCAAGGAACCGGCAGAGTACTTGATGTCAACGCGCGACAAGCCCAGCTGCTGGGCCACCTTGGCCATCTTCCGTGCCACAGTTTCCGGGCTGCCGGCCATCATGGCTCCCTCGGGCCCCATGGAAGCCTGCAAGCGCATCTTGCTGGCCGGCGGCCAGCCTCGTTCGGCGCCCAGCCGATTCATGGTGCGCTGGTAATGCGGCCAGAGGGTTTCCAGGGCCTCCTGGTCGGTGGAAGCCACCAAGCCATGGAAGTGCGCCGAGACCGGCAATTCTCCATGGCCGAACTCCTTCAGCGCACGGCGGTAGAGAGTGGCCAAGCCTTCGAAAGCCGAGGGCTGGCCGCCGATAATGGCCAAGCACAACGGCAAGCCATGCCGGGCCGCGCGGGTTACCGACTGCGGGCTGCCACCCACACCCACCCAGGTGGTCAAGGGCTGGTCTTCCAGCAGCGGGTAGATCTGCTGGTTGCGCAAGGCGGCGCGGTGCTTGCCCTGCCAGGAAACCGGCGTGCCGTGGCGGAGCTTGGCCAGCAGATGCAGCTTCTCTTCGAACAGGTCCTCGTAGTCTTCAAGATCCAGGCCGAAGAGCGGGAAGGATTCAATGAAGGAGCCGCGGCCTGCGATGATCTCCACTCGCCCGTTGGAGATCGCGTCCAAGGTGGCAAAGCGTTCGTAGACGCGCACCGGGTCGTCGCTGGAGAGCACGGTCACCGCGGTGCCGAGCTTGATGCGCTGGGTAGTGCTGGCCAGGGCGGCCAGAACCATTTCGGGGGAGGAGATGGCATAGTCATCGCGGTGGTGCTCGCCGACACCGAAGAAATCAAGGCCCGAGGCTTCGGCCTGCTGCCCCTCGGCGATGACATTGCGGATCACCTGGGCATGGCTCAGCGGGTTGCCCTGGGCATCCTCGGTGATGTCGCCGAAGGTCTCGGCTCCGATTTCTGGCAAAGGGAACTGCGTATTCATTGGATCCTCCGGATTATATGCAAACACATCTAACTTCTGCATGGTGCAACCAACTGCCGAGCGCCGGTATTCCAGTGGCCGAAAATACCCTTAAATGTGTTCGGCAATACCTCCCGAATTCGCCACGTTCCCGACAACTTTTCATGCACGGGTTGTATGGTGAATCCCATGGGAAAAACTTTGGATGAGGGGGCATGATTCGTGGCGCATCGATCTAGCGAGGAACAGGCCGCCTCGTCGAATGCCGTAGGCGAGGATCCGGCTCCGCTAGCTGGCGTCTTGCCCCGCATTGCCACTAGTGAGATCAACATGGGCTTCCATCCGGCAGAGCCCGCCGAAGAGCCGGCAACGGCATCTGAATTGCCGCTCAATACGGCGGTCAGCGCCAACGTGGCGGCTGCCGATGTCTCGGATATCGAGTGGCGCACCGGCCAGGTTCACACCACCGATGAGGGCATTACCCTCATGCCTACCCGCGCCAACCCGGTGGCCCGTCGGCTGCTGGCGAAAATGTGGATCTCGGATACCCCTCCCACTGAGGCGCTGAACATCGTTGAGCGCCTGCAGGGCACCCCCTACGCCAACCCCAAGGTCAATGTGGACCAGGACGCGTCCAACCGGCGCACCATGGAGTTCGCGCTGGATTTGGGCGAGACCTTGATCCGCTACGGCGCAGGCGCCTTGGAAGTGGAAACCAGCGTGATCGCGGTGACCGCGGCACTGGGCCTGAGCCACTTGGACGTGGACATCACCAACCAGTCCCTGCATTTGAACTACAGCCCGCCGGACGCCGAAAGCTACTCGGTGCTGCGTGTGGTCCGCTCCTACACCTCGAACTACGCCGGCATGGTGCTGGTGCACGAACTCGTCTCGGATATCATTGCCGGCGGCGTATCGCGATCCGTTTCAGCGAAGCGGCTGAAGGACATCACGCGGCAGCCCAAGCCGTTCCCGCGCTGGATCGTCGCCTGCGGCCGGGCCGTGTTCGCGGCCGCGTTCGTGCTCTTCATTGGCGGCTCGTGGGCTGGTGCGCTGGTGGCGATGCTGTCCTCGAGCCTCGTGACGCAGATCGGCCGATACGGCTCGCGCTGGAGAGTGCCCGAGTTCTTCACTATCGCGGCCTCGACATTGGTGGTCACCGGCATCGCCTTGCTGGGGCATCAATTCCACGCTCCGCTGGATCCGGCGCTGGTGGTCTCTGGCGGCATCTTGCTGCTGCTTCCGTCGGGCAGATTCGTTTCGGCATTGCAGGATGCCATCAACGGCTTCCCGGTGACAGCGGTAGGCCGGTTGTTCTCGGCCAGCCTGATCTACGGGGCGATCCTCTGCGGAATTGCTACGGCCCTGGTGATCTCGGATCTGCTCGGGGGAGAGAAGGTCGACGTTCACCAGATCGTCCAAACCGACTATCCGGCCTGGCTGCTGGTGGTCTTGGTGGGCGTGGCCATTGTCGCCGGTGCGGTCACCGAGCAGAGCGCGCTGCGCCTGCTGCTGCCTACCGCCGGCATTGCGGTCGGCGGCTACCTGGTGCAGCTGCTGGCTGAAAGCATTGGACTCGGAGACCGGGCTACCCCGGCGCTGGTCGCCACGGTGATCGGTTTCGCCGCGCGGCTGGCAGCGGACAAACTCCGCTCCCCGCAGCTGGTGCTAGCGGCTCCTGCGGTCATGTTCCTGCTTCCGGGCCTGATGATCTTCCGCGCAATGTACGGCATCGTCATCAACGTCAATGACACCGCCACGGGACTGGTGGAGATGTTCAACGCCATGGCGATCATGCTCTCCATCGCTGGCGGCGTCGTCTTCGGCGATACGCTGTGCCGTCCATTGACCTCCAGCGCCCGGCGTGAGCGCCGGCGGATCCGCCGACGCTAGGCTTTCGGCAACGACCAGTCAATCGGCTTCTGTCCGCTGTCGGACAGGAGCCGATTGATGCTTGAGAAGGGCTTGGAGCCGAAGAACCCGCGCGAGGCTGAGAGCGGCGAAGGATGGGCGCTTTGCAGCTGCACGGCATTGGACAGGGACTCGGAGAGTTTCTGCGCATGCTGGCCCCAGAGCAAAGCCGCCGGAGGCCGCGGACGGTCATTGAGCGCGGTGAGGATGGCATGCAGAATTGGCGCCCAACCCAGCTTCTGATGCGAGCCGGCATTGCCAGCGGCTACGGAGAGCACCTGGTTCAACAGCAAGACGCCTTCTGAGAGCCATGGACTGAGATCCGGATGCGCAACCGGATCCAGCCCCAGATCGGACTGCAATTCCTTGTAGATATTGGCCAAGGAGCGCGGCAGCGGTCGCACCTGCTTGTTGGCCGCGAAGGCCAAACCGTTTGCGTGGCCGGGTGTCGGATATGGGTCTTGGCCAATAATTAGGACCTTGACTTCGGACAATGGCAGGCTCAGTGCGCGGAACATCACCTCCGGTGCCGGCAGGATCTGTTCACCGGCCGCCGAACGGGCCGCCAACTCGGTGGCCAGGGAACGCAGCAACGAGTCCTGCTCGCAGAGTGCCGGTACCCAGTCTGCAGCGATAAACCCGTGGTCGGCCATGGATTGGGCACCATGGTAGAACGGGAAATCAGCCGCTTCGTACACTGGTGTCCGAGCTGGCTGGGGTGCATCGAAAAGTGCTGGCTGCAAATCGTCCATAGGGGTAATTGTGCCGTTTTTCTGGCGTGCCTGTGCTCGGCCACACGGTGTTAGGCAAGCAGATTGGTTAGAATATCGGTGGTATGTCTACCGATGGTGGATTACATGCATAACCGAAACCTGAGAAAACTGGTCCAATGACAGAGGTGAGAACGTATGGCTGAGAATGAATTGCTGGTGGATTTCGTCATGAACCCGGATTCGGAATTGGATGAGCGTTCGCAACAGATCCTCAACCTGGAAAAGTTGTGGTGGAAGTATGCCGGGGCCAAGGAACAAGCCATTACCAAGCAGTTTTCGATGTCGCCGACGAATTATTACCAGCTGCTGAACCAGCTGATTGAAACCGACGCGGCACTGGCCTACGACCCGATGTTGGTCAAGCGCCTGCGCAGAGCACGTTCCACAAAACGTCGCGTGGGCGGTAAGGTCGGCACGGGACGATAACCCTGCCTGCCGTGACCAATCAGACCTCGAGCAAGGACAAGAATGACCAACTACCCGCGTGACGAATTTGATCGCGTTCCGGAGTTCAGCACCCGTGTGGGTTCGCACCACGCCCACGGATGGGCGCAGTCCGCCGCGTCGAAGTCAACCGGTGGGAAATTGCGCTGGGTAGTGCTGACCGCTGTACTCGTGCTGGTGATCGGTGCCTTGTCCTTCATCTTCGGCCCTCAGCTCAAGGAGACCCTCGCGACTTCCACGGGAAGCGACACCTCGCAAACCCAGGAAGTCACCGCCGAGCCCTCCGTGGAACCCACACCTAGTGAATCCGCATCGCCAACGAGCACCATCGATGACGAAGACGTGCTCTACGGCCAGCTGATTGGCGTGTACAACGCGGCAAGTGTTGCCGGTCTGGCTAATGAAGGCGAAGACGCCATGGCCGAAGCCGGGTTCACCAGCATTGTGGCCGACAACTGGACCAGGCCCGCAGAAGTCTCCACGGTTTATTACATGTCCGAGTCCTACCGCACTACCGCTGAAAAAGCTGCAGAAATCCTGAATATCGACGAAGTTCTGCAGACCAGCAACATTCCGAACCGGGTCACCGTGGTTCTGGGCTCCGATGACACCCTGGGGCTAAACGAATAATTCGTTCATAATTCCATTCGCTTAGAGCCGATCGGCTTGCACTCGCCATGCGAGAGTGCCAATATTTGTATTAGCACTCATGCGTTGCGACTGCTAACGCCGGTCGGCTTTTGCGTTCTCCAAGAACTCCATGAAGCACCGGACAGCGGACGCAGGGCGTGGGCGTGGAAAATACCTCAGATAGCGAGAGCTGAAACGGTTGCTGGCCCGATGCCGCACCGGTCCACTCGTCCGTCGCGGGCGCTGTCTGTCGGTTGCATTTTCGCAAAATCGTCCCGAAAGGACCGTACGCCACAATGGCTAAGATGATTGCATTTGACGAGGAAGCACGCCGCGGACTTGAGCGCGGCCTGAACACCCTTGCTGACGCGGTGAAGGTCACCCTGGGCCCACGCGGCCGCAACGTTGTTCTGGAAAAGAAGTGGGGCGCTCCTACTATCACCAACGACGGCGTGTCCATCGCTAAGGAAATCGACCTCGAAGAGCCTTACGAGAAGATCGGCGCAGAGCTGGTCAAGGAAGTTGCCAAGAAGACCGACGACGTCGCTGGCGACGGTACCACCACCGCAACCGTGCTGGCACAGGCACTGGTCAAGGAAGGCCTGCGCAACGTTGCTGCAGGTGCTGACCCAATCGCACTGCGCCGCGGTATCGACAAGGCCGTAGAAGCTGTTACCGCTGAACTGTTCGCCGCTGCGAAGAAGGTCGAATCCAAGGAGCAGATCGCTGCTACCGCTTCGATCTCTGCTGGCGATCCGGAAATCGGCGCACTGATCGCTGAAGCTCTCGACAAGGTCGGCGAGCAGGGCGTTATCACCGTTGAAGAATCCAACACCTTCGGCCTGGAGCTGGAGCTGGCAGAGGGCATGCGCTTCGATAAGGGCTACATCTCCGCTTACTTCGTCACCGACGCTGAGCGCCAGGAAACCGTTCTTGAGGACCCTTACGTCCTCATCGTGAACTCGAAGATCTCCTCGGTCAAGGACATGGTGACCTTGCTGGAGAAGGTCATGCAGTCGAACAAGTCGCTGCTGATCATCGCCGAAGATGTCGAGGGCGAAGCCCTGGCTACCCTGATCCTGAACAAGATCCGCGGCCTGTTCAAGTCCGTTGCTGTCAAGGCTCCGGGCTTCGGCGACCGTCGCAAGGCCATGCTGACCGACATCGCTATCCTCACCGGCGGCCAGGTTGTTTCCGAGGAAATCGGCCTGTCCCTGGACAACGTAGGCCTGGAAGTCCTCGGTACCGCCCGCAAGGTCGTTATCACCAAGGACGAGACCACCATCGTTGAAGGTGGCGGCGAAGCCGACGCCATCGAGGGACGCAAGGCCCAGATCGCTGCCGAGATCAAGAACACCGACTCGGACTACGACCGCGAGAAGCTGCAGGAGCGCCACGCAAAGCTCTCCGGCGGTGTCGCTGTGCTGAAGGCCGGCGCTGCTACCGAGGTAGAGCTCAAGGAGCGCAAGCACCGCATCGAAGATGCCGTGCGCAACGCCAAGGCAGCTGTTGAAGAAGGCATCGTCGCCGGTGGTGGCGTTGCACTGATCCAGGCTGGCGCTGCAGCATTCGAGAAGCTGGTTCTGGAAGGCGACGAAGCTACCGGTGCGAACATCGTCCGCGTTGGCATCGAAGCCCCGCTGAAGCAGATTGCCCTGAACGCTGGCATGGAGCCAGGCGTTGTCGCTGACAAGGTCAAGGGCCTGCCAGCAGGTCACGGCCTGAACGCTGCAACCGGCGAATACGTCAACCTGCTTGAAGCTGGTGTCAACGACCCAGTGAAGGTGACCCGTTCGGCACTGCAGAACGCGGCATCGATCGCTGGCCTGTTCCTGACCACCGAAGCTGTTGTCGCAGATAAGCCAGCTCCTGCTGGCGCTGCCCCAGCCGGTGGCGATGACATGGGTGGCATGGGCGGAATGGGCGGCTTCTAAGCTTCCCGCACGCACTAAGCACGCAGTAATCGCGCCGATGGCCCGGATCCTTTCGAGGAATCCGGGCCATCGGCCGTTTAACGTGGGACAAGCGTTGCACTACAGCCAGCTGTGCAACAGCTCCAGCTCGGTGCCCAAATTATTCCGCGCGCGCTGCTCCCAGCGCCGGGATCCGGCTTGGGTGCCGTAGATCAGTTCTTTCTCCAACAGGCCGCAGAGGATCTTGCTGCGCCCGGAAGCAAGCACATGGCGGGGAAGATGCCCGTACTCCTTGTAGATCGCCTCGGCGTAGCGCTGGTAGGCCGGAGCGGGGCGGGCCAGGACCTCCAGATCGGCATCGCAGAGGATATGGCCCAGGCGATCGGTTTCTGCCGGGGCATGCTTGGCGGTGAGCATGACCAGCCCGCTGACCTTCGAGACGGCACCAGGGGAGAGGACTCCCCACAGCCGTTCACGGGCCAAGGTGGCCGACTTGAACTCGTCCTCGCTGGTTCCAGCGTAGACGGCGTCGTGGAACCACGCAGCGAGTTGGAGCAGCATGAGCTCTTCGGGATCGGCCTGGCCTTCAGCCAGCCAGTCGATGGCTTCGAGCACGGAGAGCAGATGCACCCGGTCGTGGTAGTGGCGATGGCTCTCGGACCAATAGCCCAACAGCTCGGTTCCGAGCTGAGGCTCGGTGGGCAAGGTGCGGGACCACCGCCGGGTGAGGACGGTTCCCAGCTTCTCCGGACGGTATTTGGCTGGTATCCGAATCCCGGACTTGACCAGTGCGCGGACCAGCTCGGATCCGGAGACTTCAAGGGCGCCAGCAGCCACGAGCCGATCGTAGCGTTCGCGAGGCACATCGTAGTGATCCCGGTCGAAAGCTCGGCGGGAGATTTCTTGCTGCCCGGCGAACTCATGGAGTTCAGCCAATGAAGTATCCGACACCAAGTGGGCAAAGAGCGTGCCGTGGGCAGGCCAGCGCGGCGGGTCGATCAGAATGCTCATAAGGCTAAGCCTACTGATCAACCGGCCGTCGCGTCTGCGGTTTTCAGTAACGGAACAGCGAGGTGTTGACCTGCTCGACCTCTTCGTACTGCATGGAGGCATGGTTCAAGGCCGTGGCAATGCTGCTCAGCGCCTCTTCGATCTGCACATGGGTTGAGCGCCATTCGGCCACGATCGACTGGAAGGAGGCCGCGGCGGAACCCTGCCAGGTGCTTTGCAACTGGTCCAGGTTCATTTGCATGGTCGAGACCTCATTGCGTAGCCGGTCAATGGTGTTCATGACGGCCTGGGATTTAACCTGCATCTCGCCGGTGTTGGTGGAGAACGTACTCACTGGAATCGTCCTTTCTGGAATGAGCGGTTTGATCACTGATGCACTCACCTTAGAAACACCACACCCCGTGCTGGTCAAAACCGGCACGGGGTGTGGAGAAAGCCAATGGCGCTAGTCTCCCGTATCGTCGACTTCCGGTGCTTTCGGTTCGCGCAGCGGCACGTAGGGCATGGAGATGGACATCGTGGCGCCGCCGCCGGGGGTATCTGCCAACGCCACCGAACCTCCGTGCTGCTGGACGATGGCCGCAACAATGGCCAAGCCCAGGCCGGAACCGCCGGTCTCGCGTTGGCGCGAGCTATCGGAGCGGTAGAAGCGTTCAAAAATGCGCTTGGAATCCTCGGCCGGGATGCCCGGGCCGTGGTCGCGGATTTCAACGACCGCGTCCAGCGTTCCAGCCACCAATGAGCGCACGCCGACGGCAATTTCCAAGGGGGAACCTTCCGGGGTGTAGCGCAGCGCGTTGGTGAGCAGGTTGGCGATGATCTGCCGGATGCGGGCATCATCACCGACGGTGCTCGCTGGGCTGGGGCGTTCGGACACGAGCCCCACAAGTTTGACGGTACGGTCCGGTGCACGGACCTTGGTGTCTTCCACCGCGTCCTGGCCCAGGACCAGCAAATCCACTGGCTGCTTTTCCATGGGGCGCTGCTCGTCCAGGCGGGCGAGCATTAAGAGGTCCTCAACCAGGCGGGCCATGCGCTTGGATTCGCTTTCGATGCGGCCCATCGCCGAGTCCATGGCCTCCGGATCCGCCAGCCCGCCGTAGCGGTAGAACTCCGAATAGCCCTGGATGGTGACCAACGGGGTACGCAGCTCATGCGAGGCGTCCTGGATAAAGCGGCGCATCTTCTGCTCGGAAGCCTCGCGGTCGTTGAACGCCTTTTCAATTTGGGCCAGCATGGCGTTGAGCGAGCGCGAGAGCCTGCCCACTTCGGTCTCTGCGGGATAGTCCTTCACGCGCTGGGACAGATCGCCATCGGCGATCATCGACGCAGTGCGCTCCACATTGATCAGCGGCTTGAGCGAACGCCCGGTGAGCCCGTAGGCGATCATCGACATCAGCAGGGCCGCAAGCGTGCCGGTGGAGAGCACCAGCACCGCAGTTTGGTTAACGGTACGGTTCACATTATCCAGCGGCATGGACAAGAACAGGTTCAGCTCGCTGCTCTTCAACGGGATCATCACCGTACGCCAACCAGCGGAGGTGGGGAAGGCGCCGGGGACCGTGGCGGGGGAGTTCGGGTGGGCTGCCAGCTGCTGGATCTGTTCCATATTAAGCAGCGGCAGGTCCGTGCCGTTGGAAGGACCGACCCGCGAACGCGGCATCACGTAGACGATCTCGCCGTCCTGGTCGCGAATGTCAGCGTAGGCGCTGCTGAGCCCGAGCAGCGTGGCATCGACATCCAAGGCGTCATGGCTGCCGTTGTCCTCGTTCAAGGAGTAGAGGTAGGCCTTGTTCAGCCCGTAGGCCATCGTCGACTTGGACACGTTCAGCTGCTTGTCGATCTGGCTGGTCATCGCGATCCTCAGCGTATGCGCCGAACCGATAGCTGTAGCGAAGATCGCGACGATCATCAGTCCAAACATGACCGCGACCAGTTTGGTCCGCAACGAGGTGCGACGCCACTGGGCTCGAAATGACTTCATATGCTGACTTTACAAGGCCTTCAATTATTGGCGCGGACCGTTACGTGTGCCGTTAGCGGCGGTCTGGGGTGCGCATCAGGTAGCCCACGCCGCGCTTGGTCTGGATCAGTGCAGGCCACTCCGGGCGGTCCACCTTGCGACGCAGGTAGGAAATGTAGGATTCCACGATCGAGGCATCGCCGTTGAAGTCGTATTCCCAGACATGGTCCAAGATCTGCGACTTGGACAGTACGCGGTTCGGGTTCATCATCAGGTAGCGCAGCAGCTTGAACTCGGTGGGGGACAGGTCAATGATCTCCCCGGCACGGCGCACCTCGTGGGCGTCGTCATCCAGCTCAAGGTCGGCCACGATGATGGTCGCGTTCTCGTCCTCGCCATTGGCGGTACGACGCAGGACGGCACGGATGCGGGCTACGACTTCATCCAGGCTGAATGGCTTGGTGACATAGTCGTCGCCGCCGACGGTCAAGCCAGTGACCTTGTCGCTGGTGTCGTCGCGCGCGGTCAGGAACAGCACCGGGAAGTGTCGGCCAGCGGCGCGCAATTTCCGGGTAATGGTGAAACCGTCCATGTCAGGAAGCATGACGTCCAGGACGGCCAGGTCCGGCTCCTCGGCTTCAACGGCGGCGAGGGCTTCGCGTCCGTTGGCAGCAGCGACAACTTCGAAGCCTGCAAAGCGCAGGGAAGTGGAGAGCAGTTCGCGGATATTCGGCTCGTCATCGACAACGAGAAGTTTTGCCTCAGCAGTTTTTGGACTCATGGATTACAGTGTGCCGAAGAAGTCTGGGCGTCAGCTGAGTGAATGCTGAAGCGAGTGGCTAGCTTTTTCGGCGCCTGGCGACGTTTCCGAAGACCACGATGGCGGCCAGGATGAATGCCGTTGGCAAGCCCAAGCGCGCAAAGAGCATCAGCAGCGGCGGGATGGCTATCTCCTGGAAGTAGAAGACGAGGGTTCCGACCAGCGCCAAGGCGGAAAGGATGGCGATGATGATCGCCAATCGGGAAAGTGCAGTCATGGTTTTGGATGAATCGCTCACGCTACCAAGTTTAGCCCCGGAGCCATGGGCGACAGGCGGAATGCGAAGATTGCCGGGCAAAGATGAATTCACCGCACGAGAGATGACATAATCTTAGATAAAGGACTTGAAGCGATCCAGCAGATTGAGCACCCGGCAAGACGCAGAGAAGAATTCCGGCAGTGGCTCCGCCGGATCGCACATATGAATATGCATGGCGCTGAGCAGGCCTCGGCCATGCAGCTTAGCTACAAGAACGAACGAGGTAAATGATCATGCCTAGCGGCAAGGTTAAGTGGTACGAAAAGGCCAAGGGCTTCGGCTTCATCACCGCCGAAGATGGCAAAGAGATCTACGTCAATGCCGCGGCATTGCCCGAAGGCGTGCATGACCTGCGCCCCGGAACCCGCCTGGAATTCGGCGTTGCCGAAGGCCGCCGCGGTCCACAGGCACTGAGCCTGCGCTTGCTCGAAGCCGCTCCATCGGTCGCACGTGCCAAGCGCAAGAAGCCCGAAGACGAGGCAGTGCTGATCGAAGATCTTATTAAGCTGCTCGACAACGTTTCCAATAGCTTGCGCAATGGGCGTTATCCTGAACAGGCATATGGCAAGAAGGTTGCTACCGTACTTCGTGCGGTAGCCGACGATCTGGACGCATAAATAATGGCCCGTAAACCCAAGTTGGACACCATCCTCGCCGAGGCAGTGGATACTGCTCGCGGCGCGCTCGCAGAAATTGCCGGTGCGTCAGAAATCGGCGAACACCTAGGCGTCACGGCGGAAGGTGAGCGACTTGTCACCCATCGTTTTGTCTCCCATAAGTCGGGATATCAAGGATGGACCTGGTTCGCCACGCTTGCGCGGGTCTCACGGGCAAAATCCAAGGACCTGACGGTTTGCGAAGTAGGCATTATTGCAGGGGAGCAGTCATTGCTCGCTCCGGCATGGGTGCCATGGGCCGACCGCCTGGCAAAGGAAGAGATTGAAGCGGCCAAGGCCGCCGAAGCCGCAGAGGACTTGGCCGGGACCGGCGGGGAAGCCGACGGTCCTGAAGCTTCGGAGCCAGCGAAGGAGCCGGATCCATCGGATCCAGGCGCCGAGGCTCAGGATCCGCAGACCGAAGCCGAAGCGGACGGCGCCGAAAATGACGATGACGCTGTGCAGCAGCATAAGTCGCCGGCACGTCGCCAGGTACGCCGCCGTCGCACGGCGCAGCGCACCGCAGCCCGTCGCCGGGCAGCGCAGCGTAATCGCACGCGCAAGGAAAACTAGGCAATAGCGGCAAAGACCTTCGCACAACGATGATGAACCGTTGTGCGAAGGTCTTTGGCTTTAATCGAGGGTTCTTAGAGCTGCTCGATCACGTAGTCGATGCACTTGAGCAGTGCTTCGACGTCGCTTGGCTCGATCGCAACGAAGGTGGCGATCCGCAGCTGGTTGCGGCCCAGCTTGCGGTATGGTTCCACGTCGACAACGCCGTTAGCGCGCAGTGCCTTGGCAATTGCCGAGGCATCGACCGAGTCATCGAAGTCAATGGTGGAGATGACGTTCGAGCGGTGCGCTGGGTCGGCCACATAAGGGGAAGCGATTTCGGAAGCCTCGGCCCAAGCCCGGATCATCCCTGCGGACTGTGCCGTGCGCGCTGCCGCCCACTTCAGGCCGCCGTTGGCATTGATCCACTTGATCTGCGCATCCAGGCCCACAAGAGTGGTCAGCGATGGCGTGTTGTAGGTCTGGTTCTTCAAGGAGTTATCCAGCGCGGTCGCCAGGTTCAAGAAGTCGGGGATCCAGCGGTCGGTTGCTGCAATTTCCTCGATGCGGGCAATCGCGGCGGGAGAAACGAAGGCCAGCCACAGGCCGCCGTCGGAAGCGAAGTTCTTCTGCGGAGCGAAGTAGTACACGTCGGTCTCGGACAGATCCACGTCCAGGCCTCCGGCGGCGCTGGTGGCGTCAATGACTACCAGTGCATCGTCGTTGGCGCCAGCAACGCGCTTGATCGGCGCCGCGGCACCGGTTGAGGTCTCATTGTGCGGCCACGCGTAGAGGTCTACGCCGGCTTCGGCTACGGGTTCAGGTACGGTGCCCGGCTCGCCGACAATGATGGAGGAAGGTTCCAGGAATGGAGCCTTGTCGGTGGCTTTGGCGAACTTCGAGCCGAATTCGCCGAAGGACAGGTGCTGCGCCTTGGAACGGACCAGGCTGAATGCAGCGGCATCCCAGAACGCGGTGGATCCACCCACGCCGAGAAGAACTTCGTAACCCTCTGGTGCGCTGAACATTTCCTTCAGGCCGTCCTGAACCGAAGCTACGAGGTTCTTGACCGGAGCCTGGCGGTGGGAGGTGCCCAGCAGTTCGGCGCCGGCATCGACGATGGCCTGGATCTGTTCTGCGCGAACCTTGGAAGGTCCTGCACCGAATCGACCATCGGCGGGCAGAAGGTTTTCTGGAATGTTGATATCCGTGCTCATCGCGCTCCTCTTGTAGCGATAGATTGAAGTGCCATAACGGCCACCATTACCCATGGTTTGGAATATTGACAGATAGCCTTGGCGTTTCAATAGATATCTTCGCAAATAGCGGGGTGCCGTGAGAAAAGCGCGTCGGTCGGTTACGCCGAGGGCTTGGCGGGTTACAGGGCTTTCTGCAGCTCCGACCAAGTAGAGTGGGATATCGACGCCACGTAAATTTCGAGCGAACTTAATTGTTGTGACTTCCAGGAGCGACTGCCGTGTCTGATCTTATCGATACAACTGAGATGTATCTGCGTACCATTCTTGAGCTTCAAGAAGAGGAAATCGTGGCATTGCGCGCCCGAATTGCAGAGCGTCTTGGCCACTCGGGCCCAACCGTGTCGCAGACGGTTGCTCGCATGGAACGAGACGGCCTGGTTATCGTATCGACCGATCGCCACCTTGCTTTGACCGAAAAAGGTCACGAGCTGGCTACGGGCGTGATGCGCAAGCACCGCTTGGCGGAGCGCCTGTTGTCGGACATCATCGGGTTGGACTGGGAGTACGTGCACGATGAAGCGTGCCGCTGGGAACACGTGATGAGCGAACGCGTCGAGCGTCGGCTCTTTGATCTTCTGGGCAAGCCAACAGTGTCGCCCTACGGCAACCCAATTCCGGGCCTGGAAGTCCTCGGTGGCCCCAATGTGGGCGAAATCTCACATGAAGTAGAGAACTTGGATGATGCCCTGCTGTCCGGAAACATCGGCCCGGTGGCAATTGAGCGCCTGGCCGAACCTATCCAAACGGACCCAATCCTGCTCGGACAACTGAACGAAGGTGGAATCCGCCCAGGTGCGATTGTCACCTTGGAGCGCGCCGACGACTACGTTGTAGTGCGCGTGGACGGCATCGAAGGCGCTCTGGAGCTGCCGGTCGAGGTCAGCGCACACGTATTTGTAAAGTCTCAGAAAAGATAACGAAATTGTAACTTTCGGCGTTGACAGGTAGCGTTAAGCCTTGGAGCTAGCGATCTAGTTAGCTCTATCCATTTTTGGTGCGACCGCCTAGTGTTGCCCTGCGCCAGAAACGGTCACCAAATCTTGAGGGCAATAACGGGGGACCCACTTTCCGGCGTGCAAACGCCTTGGGGTGAAGTTCTGCGACAAGCAGGCCGGCTGATTCTCAATAGCCGAACCCGACAGCTAACTTCGTAGGCGCAACAGTGAGAGGAATGTTTTGGTAGAAACCAAGACTGCGGGACGTCGCCGCGCTGCCGGCGTCGAAGTAGATGTGATTGCAGAAGTCACCGCTTCGACTGCTGAGCGTAACGGCGGGCGCCGAGCAGCACGTGCCGCTGCCACCGTCCCGATGATTGCACCGGTCAAGCCGGTACATGAAGATTTCGTTGGTCGACGATTCGACTCCATGCAGCGCTACGGTGTTGCTCCTAACCAGACCCTGCTGGCCGGCAAGGATACCGCGAGCAACGTCGTTGCATTGCCAGGAGCTGTTCAAGCCCCTGCCAGCAAGCCTGCCCCGATCGAAGCAGCAGGCAATGTCGAGTTCATTTCTAGCCTCAAGTCCAAGGTTCAGAAATCCACCCACCGTGGATTCGCCCACAAGGTGGCAGCCGTAGCCGCCGTTTCGGGTTTGGCGCTTGCCGCCGTAACTCCACAGCTCTCCGGCAGCGCGGAGGAGAACAAGGCCGTTGAGGTCGCAGCTCAGCGCACCGCCACTTCCGCAGTTGTAGATGTAACTGCACCTACCGGCAATGCGGAACTGTCCGTGGAGCGTGCAGCTTTGACCTCCGAGCTGAACACCGAAGTTGCCAAGGAAGAGAAGTTCGCCGAGATCATGACCGCTTCGGGCGGTAGCGTCACGGCCATCAAGGACACCTCGGGATTGCTCGGCGCACCGGTCACCACGAAGCGCATCACCTCCACGTTCGGGCACCGCAAGAATCCAACCGGTCCAGGTTTCATGATTCACAGCGGCACCGACTACGGTGTGCCAAGCGGTACCAAGGTCTACGCGGCAGCTGACGGTGTTGTGACTGTCTCGGGTTGGGCTGGGCACTCCGGTAACCGCATCACCCTTGACCACGGCAACGGCCTGGAGACCGGTTACAGCCACAACAGCCAGCTGGTTGTGAAGGTTGGCCAGAAAGTTAAGCGCGGTGACGTTGTTGCGTTGGCCGGCAGCACTGGCAACTCAACCGGTCCTCACGTGCACTTCGAAGTGATCGTTGACGGTCAGTTCAAAGACCCAGCAGGTTGGTTATAACGACGTTCGTCACCATTCCGTGATCAAAACGTGACATTTCAAAAAACTTCCTATAGTCTTGTATGCGTGCCATGGGGATCCCTGGGCATCATTGCGTGAGAACCGAGCACTGCCAACACGCAATGAGTAGTTATACACAACTCGTACGGCAGTGGCGGGGGAACCAATATCGGGTCGTTAGTTTTGGCTAACAACCCTAGGGGTGAAGTGGATAGAGAAGGCAACTTCGAATCCACCGAGGTAACTCCACTTCGAACCCGACAGCTTACCTCGTAGGTATCAAGGAGAGGCAATATTTTGACCAAGAGTCATGCACGCGGACGTCGCCGCGCCGACGTTCCACGCACCAACTCGCTACAGGCGATTTCGCAGGCCGTAGCATCCAACGCTGGCTCGGTAGGCCGCCAGGCCGCCGTTGTAGCTGCAGCATCCGGCTTGATCGTCACTCTGGGCGTGCCTGGCCAGGCAACTGCACCACGTGACGTTTCTGCATCGCCTGTTGACACCATCAATCCAGAGCGTGTTGCAGTCAAGGCAGTAAAGGTAGCTGCTGACAAGAAGGCTGATGTCGCAATCGAGCGCGCCAGCTTCACCGCTGAAGAGAAGCCAGAGCCTGTTGTCATTGCAGTTTCGAATGACATCACCCCAACTACCCGCAGCAGCAACTCGGGTAACTCTGATTCGATGGCCCCGATGACTCGTCAGAGCCGTTCGGGTGGACAGGAATCGGCTCCGCAGCAGAAGGCTCAGCCAAAGGCTGAAACTCCTGTTCAGACCTCCAACCTTTCCGGCATCGCAGGCACCGCTGCCAAGTACGTGGGCGTTCCATACGTATGGGGTGGCAACGGTCCAAGCGGCTGGGATTGCTCCGGCTTCGTCAAGTACGTCTACGCGCAGCACGGCATCAACATTGCTCGCGGCACCTCGGCCATCCTCGGATCCGGCCAGTTCGTCCGCACCAGCAACCCTAAGCCAGGCGACTTGGTATTCCAGAACGGTGGCGGCCACGTCGGCATCTACCTGGGCGGCGGCCAGATGATCGGCGCGCAGAACCCAACCGTGGACACCATGATCCACTCGGTTTCGCGCAACCCGCTGTACGGCTACTACACCCTAGCTGGCTAAGCTTCAAAGCTTTTCATAGGCCATCGGATGAGAAAGACATCCGATGGCCTATGTTCGTTTAACCAGTTGAACTCCGGGCATCAGAACGATGAAAAGAAGACAATTTCTTGGTTAGGTACCCACCAATAATCCGAAGCATCGCATAGGCTAGCGCTTAGAGACACTCCGAGCAGAACGCGAGCTCCATCAATGCCAGATGGTGGCCATCGGTTCATGAAGGTAGTACGAGCAATGCGAACTTTGGTATTAAACGCAGGATACGAACCACTAGCAGTTGTGACGTTCCGTCGAGCACTAGTGCTAGTCATGACCGAAAAAGCGAGCATCGTTCTCCAAGATGATCTCGCCCCCATCCGCAGTTCTCATGGAGATCTACCTCGGCCAACTGTCATCGTTCTGAAACGCTATGTACGACGCCCCTACAGGGACATGCAACATGTCACCCGTAGGGGCGTTCTGCGTAGAGACGCTTTTACCTGCGCGTATTGCGGCAAAGCTGCCAATACGATTGACCACGTGATTCCCCGCAGCAGGGGAGGCCAGAACACCTGGGAGAACCTCGTGGCCGCTTGCCTGCTATGCAATAGCCGCAAAGCGGACAAGATGCTCTCGCAACTGGGCTGGCAACTGCGTATTACACCTCATCGTCCACGCGTTGCTGGCCATCTGGTTTCGGGACTGCAGCACGTTGATGCGGCATGGGACGAATACTTGCACGCAAGCTAGCCGCTGGCCTGATGCTGCTGGGAGGAACCCAGTGGCGCCTATTTCTTGCTGCGTTCAATGGCTAGCGGCAGGACGCGGTCGCGAAGCAACGGAGCTAGATCGTCGCGTTCCAGGGCCACCTGCGGGTCGATCCACAGCAGCTCCTCCAATTCCGCTAACGGGACGAGTTCGCCATCGAAGGCTGCGCTGTATAAAGAGGCGCGGATCATCGTCTCCGCCTCGTTGGCAGCCGGTCCGATCCATTCGCCGTCGTATTGCAGCTCGTCAGCGGTGAAGCTGAGGCCCAATTCTTCACGAATTTCTCGAATGATAGTTTGTAACGCTGTTTCCCCGGCTTCGGGTTTGCCGCCAGGTTGCATGAACTTCGTCGTTCCACGCTTGCGAACCAGGAGAATTTCTCCTTGGTTGTTGATTAAACACGCCGCTGAGATCGTCAAATTTTTCTTCACTAAAACACAATATCGCGTGTTTATAGGAGTTAGAGATGGTAACGTGCTTAATTGGATCTCCAACGGTTTTAGTTCTAGTTCACCATGGTTACTTTACTCGCAGTATCTAACCGAAGTATTGATGACTACCGAAAACGTTGGAATTGAAAGATCGATCCATCAACTTTACAGATCTATGGAGCAATAAATGCGACGGGGTACAAATCTAGGACGCTTGGGAGACTTCAACCAAGCCGTAATTCTTGAGTCAATTCGACGGGCACCAGAGGGAATTAGCCGCGTTGAACTGGCCGGTTCGACTGGTCTGTCGCCACAGACCATTTCCAACGTTGTCCGCCGTTTGCTGGATGACGGAATCGTCCGAGAAGACCGCACGATCGTCTCCGGACCAGGCAAGCCTCGCACCGTTCTGGAGCTCGAAGGCAACCGTCTTGTTTCCATTGGCATCCACCTAGACCCCAGCGTGCTGACCTTCGTCGCAATGAACCTGCGCGGCGAGGTCCTGCGCGAACGCCGCATCGAAGTTCCCAACCTCGAAGTAGCTACCGAAACTGTCCAGCTCATGGCAACTACCGTTAAGGAACTCATTGCCGAGATCCGCGTGCCGAAGAAGCACATCGTCGGTGTCGGCATTGCTGTTCCGGGTCCAGTAAACGTCGAAGAAGGAGTGGTGCTGAACCCGCCACTGCTCGATGGCTGGGCAGATGTTGAACTGGTGAACCCGCTGCGCAAGCTCTTGCGCCTGCAGGTCATTATCGAAAAGGACACCATCGCTTCAGCAGTTGGCGAACTGTGGCAGTCCAAGGAAGAGAAGAACAACGACTTCGTCTTCATTTACTGCGGTCACGGCTTCGGCGCTGGCCTGGTATTCAACGGCGATGTCCACCACGGTGCAAGCAACAACGCTGGCGAAATCGGCCACTACTCAACCGGTTACAAATCTGTGGCCTGCGAACAATGCGGTGCGGAGGATTGCCTCGCTTCCGGCACCTCCTACGAATTCATCGCCGCGCAGGCCAAGGAGCGCGGGCTGGAACTGCCAAGCTACGAAATCGTTGGCCCGGAACAGCGGGCTGCCGGAATGAACCGCCTCTACGAGCTGGCTCACGAAGGAAACAAGGTCGCCAAGGAACTGGTCACCGAAGCCATGATCAAGGTTGGCGAAGTTGCCGGCCAGCTTGCCAACTCGCTGGACGTTCGCGAAGTCGTCTTCGGCGGTCCACAGTGGGAAAAGGTATCCGAACTGGTCGACGATCAAGTCCGCGACGCCATTGGCCGCCGCTTCGCCCTGCGCGGAGTGCATGAAATCGAAACCCGCACCTCCGAGCTCGGCTCCAACGTCGGCGCCATCGGTGGCGCTTGCGTGGTCATGGACGCTTCGCTGTCGCCAAAGGCGACCGCATTGCTGCTGCGTTAAGCGAGACTCATACTAAGCACTGCGGGTACGTTCCAGATGGAACGTACCCGCAGTGCTTAACTCCGTAGTAACGACAAGAGCCTTGTTTCCCGTCCGAGGACTGGAAACAAGGCTCTAGTTGTGCCCCTGGCCGGAATCGAACCGACGGCCTACCCTTTAGGAGAGGGTCGCTCTATCCTACTGAGCTACAGGGGCATGGGCGTGAAAACACCAACAACACTATCTTACTAGGATGTCCCGGGTGTAATTCCCACGCACTGGCTTAGGCAGTACCCTCGCGAATTGCGAGCATCTTTGCCTTGAGCGCACGATTGGCACGGATAGCGCCAAGACCCACAACAAGACCCGCAGTGATGATCAGCAGTGCCCAGCGGATGGTCGTGAGGATCGATGCCAAAACGACAGCTCCTTCACTGAGGTCACCAGTTAACAGGGCATCAATTGCGAAGTTCTCCCAAATATCGATTGCTGCGAAGCCCAGAGGGGCGACCCAAGCCAGCCAACGCGTCTGGCGGTGAGGAATCCAGCGGATGAACAACAGCATGGAGAAGACCGCCGTAAACATCGGGAAGAGGAAACCAGCGGTCTTGTGCAAGTAGTTGAGCTGGCCAACAGCATCTTCATCCATGGCGCCACGCAATGCTTCTATGTCGCTTACGGTGTAGCCGAAAATACGCTGATCGGGCATCGCCAGGGAATCGCTGAGGTCCTGCATCTGCACCATCGTGAGCAGATGGTAGTACGCGAATAGCGCAGCGCATATGATCAAGCCCACCGAGATTAGCAGCATCGGGTTCGAACTGTTCTCGTGGGAGGTGCTTTGCACCTTGCCTGGCCCCATGTTCATGCCGCGCGGCGCGTTCGGCGCCTGGGCGAACTGCTGGGGCTTGCGGTATTCCTTGGTTTTCCTGACCTTCTTTGCCATATCTCCTATTATGCCCGGCCAATAGCGTGGGCTTTCCCGCTCACACTGAAAGTGTCCGGCGCTCCACGTAGACTGGCTACATCATGGATTTCCTTTTTGACGATTTCGCCCCGGATACCGCACAGCAGGTCATGCCCACTGCTGAGGAGCTTTTGGTCGGCATGAACCCGCAGCAGGAAGAAGCAGTTCGTTATGCTGGGGGCCCGTTGCTGATCGTGGCCGGCGCTGGTTCAGGAAAGACCCGTGTGCTTACGCACCGCATTGCCTACCTCCTGGCGACCGGCCGTGCTCGGCCGCACGAAATCCTGGCGATCACCTTCACCAACAAGGCCGCTGCCGAAATGCGCGAACGAGCCGCTGAGCTTATTGGCGACGAGCAAGCGAAGAAGATGTGGATCTCTACTTTCCACTCCTCATGCGTGCGTATTTTGCGTCGCGAGGCGGCCACCATTGGAATGAAATCCAACTTCTCAATCTACGACTCCACGGATTCCTTGCGCCTGATCACCTTAGTCGCCAAATCTTTGGAGATCGACCCGAAGCGTTTCACGCCCAAGGCGATTGCCCACAAGATCTCCTCGTTGAAAAATGAGCTGATAGATGATGAAGACTACGCGGCGACGATCAATACCAATGATCCGTTCTCGCGAGCCGTTTCCGAGGTCTACCGCGGTTACACCCGCCGCCTGCGCGCTGCCAACGCCATGGACTTCGACGACCTGATTGGACAGGTCATCTACATGTTCCGTGCGTTCCCGCGAGTGGCCGATAACTACCGCCGCCGGTTCCGCCATGTGCTCATTGACGAATACCAGGATACTAACCACGCCCAGTACTCGCTGGTGCGTGAACTCACCGGTGCCGAAGGTGATACCGTCCCAGGCGAACTGACCGTTGTCGGCGACTCCGACCAGTCGATTTACGCTTTCCGCGGTGCCGATATCCGCAACATCGTCGACTTCGAAAAGGACTATCCGAACGCGGCAACCATCAAGCTGGAACAGAACTATCGTTCCACCCAGACGATTCTGTCCGCGGCCAACGAGGTCATCAAGCGAAACCCCGACCGCAATGACAAGAAGCTGTGGACTGCCAGCGGCGACGGCGAGAAGATCACCGGTTATGTTGGTGAATCAGAATCCGACGAAGCACGCTGGATTGCCGAAGAAATACTGCGCTTGAACGATGACGAGGATGTCCGCCCGGGCGACGTGGCGATCTTCTACCGCACTAACGCCCAATCGCGTGCACTGGAAGAACAGCTGATGCGCGTGGACCTGAAGTACCGCGTAGTCGGCGGCACCCGGTTCTACGACCGCAAGGAAATCAAGGACGCACTGGCCTACCTGCGCGCCTTGGTAAACCCGGATGATGACATCAACGTCCGCCGTATCCTCAACGAGCCCAAGCGCGGCATCGGCGACCGTGCCGAAGGCGCCGTGGCAGCGTTGGCTGAACGGGATCGCGTTTCCTTCATGGACGCATTGCGCCGTTCGGATGAAGCACCAGGCTTGGGAACCCGCGGAATCAAGATGACTGCTGCGTTCGTCTCCATGATGGATGACTTGAAGACCGTGGCAGAAGGCTCAGGCCCGGCAGAGGCCCTTGAAGCAGTGCTGGAGCAGACCGGTTACCTGGAGACCCTTCGGCTCTCCTCGGATCCGCAGGATGAGTCGCGGGTGGAGAACCTTGCCGAATTGGTCGCCGTGGTCCGGGACTACGTGAACGAAGAACCGGAAGGCGGTCTCGAAGGGTTCCTGGAGCGCGTGGCGCTCGTAGCCGATGCCGACCAGATTCCAGAGGCTCCCAGCGATGATGAGGGAGCAGCAATGGCCGTGCAGGAAGGCGTGGTCACCTTGATGACCCTGCATACTGCCAAGGGCTTGGAATTCCCGGTGGTCTTCCTGACGGGCATGGAGCACGGTGTCTTCCCGCACCAGCGTTCCATGACCGACGAAAAGGAGCTCGCCGAAGAACGCCGCTTGGCCTATGTCGGACTGACCCGTGCCCGTGAACGCCTGTACCTGACCCGTGCCGAACAGCGCAGCCTTTGGGGGCAGGCCCAGTACAACCCTGCGAGCCAGTTCCTGGAAGAGGTTCCGGGCGAGCTGATCGACTGGAAGAGCGAGGGCTCTGGCGGTGGAATGGGCTTCGGTTTCGGTAACGCAGCGGTGAATTTCGCCACGAGCAGATATGAACGTGGCAGCCACTGGGGTGCAGGTTCGGCATCGGCGCAACCGGTGCGAGGGCACAACGCCGCCCCTATTTCCAAGACGCGAGTTGTGCAGAATAAGGACATTACCATCCCTGAAGTCGGGCAGAATGTTAAGCATTCCTCGTTTGGCTTGGGCACTGTTATTGCTTTAGAAGGCGCAGGCGACAAGACGGTGGCCAAGGTGCAGTTCCCGGACTCCGAGAAGAGGCTATTGCTGCGCTATGCACCGCTAGAAATCGTGGACTAGCCGACGGGCCCTCCGTGTTTCCTGCGTCACATTCGGCTGCTTTGATGCAGGACCCGCGAGTTTCTCTACGTGTTGTAAAAGTGGGAAGTTTGCGAAAGTCGGGATAGTCTGAGAGGTGCGCACGGGCTACGGCGCCTAACGACGTCCCGGTAGTTGCGGTGCGCTCTCTTTGGCATGGCATGGATTTCGGTCTGTGGCCGTGCCGCGAGTCAGCATGAACTTCGAACGAAGGACACAAACCCGTGGACCTGTATGAGTACCAGGCGCGCGATCTATTCGAGGCACACGGCGTTCCCGTGCTTGCCGGTATCGTCGCTTACACCCCGGAAGAAGCAAAAGCCGCAGCTGAGAAGATCGGCGGCGTTGTTGTAGTAAAGGCACAGGTCAAGGTTGGTGGCCGTGGCAAGGCTGGCGGCGTCAAGGTCGCTAAGACCGCCGACGAAGCTTTCGAGCACGCTTCCAACATCCTCGGTATGGACATCAAGGGCCACACCGTAAACAAGGTCATGATCGCTCAGGGCGCCGACATTGCTGAGGAATTCTACTTCTCCGTACTGCTGGACCGTGCAAACCGCAACTACCTGGCCATGTGCTCGGTAGAAGGTGGCATGGAGATCGAGGTGCTCGCAGTTGAGCGCCCGGATGCTCTGGCGAAGGTTGCCGTTGACCCAATCGTCGGCATTGATGCCGCGAAGGCCGCTGAAATCGTTGAGGCAGCTAACTTCCCTGAAGAGCTGCGCGCAAAGGTTGCAGACACCATCCAGAAGCTCTGGGTTGTATTCAAGGAAGAAGACGCCACCCTCGTAGAGGTAAACCCACTGGTGAAGACCGGTGCCGGTGACATCGTTGCACTGGATGGCAAGGTTTCCCTGGACGACAACGCATCTGAGGTTCGCCACCCGGCTCACGAAGAGCTCGAGGACAAGGGCGCAGCCGATCCGCTGGAAGCCAAGGCAAAGGCCGCTGGCCTGAACTACGTCAAGCTGGACGGCGAAGTAGGCATCATCGGCAACGGTGCTGGCCTGGTCATGTCGACCCTGGACGTTGTTGCCTACGCTGGCGAGAACCACGGTTCGGTCAAGCCTGCTAACTTCCTTGACATTGGCGGTGGCGCATCGGCTGAGGTCATGGCTAACGGCCTTGACGTCATCCTGAATGACCCACAGGTCAAGTCGGTCTTCGTCAACGTCTTCGGTGGCATCACCGCATGTGACGCTGTCGCAAACGGCATCGTTGGCGCGCTGAACACCCTGGGTGACGCAGCGAACAAGCCACTGGTTGTCCGCCTGGACGGCAACAACGTTGAAGAGGGTCGCGCCATCTTGGCCGAGGCCAACCACCCGTTGGTCACCCTGGCAGCAACCATGGATGAGGGCGCCGACAAGGCTGCCGAGCTCGCCAACGCAGCGAAGTAAGAGGGATAAGCGAACAATGAGCATTTACCTGAACAAGGACTCCAAGGTCATCGTCCAGGGCATCACCGGCGGCGAAGGCACCAAGCACACCGCCCTGATGCTCAAGGCTGGCACCAACATTGTTGGCGGCGTTAACGCCCGCAAGGCCGGCACCACCGTGACCCACGGTGACAAGGACATCAAGGTTTTCGGCACCGTGGCTGAGGCCAAGGCCGAGACCGGCGCAGACGTATCGATCGTCTTCGTCCCACCTAAGTTCACCAAGGACGCAGTCGTTGAGGCTATCGAGGCCGAAGTTGGCCTCGTTGTAGTCATCACCGAAGGTGTTCCAGTACAGGACTCCGCTGAGTTCTGGGCTCTGGCACAGTCGAAGGTTGACGCCGACGGCAACCAGATCACCCGCATCATCGGCCCTAACTGCCCAGGCATCATCACCCCAGGTGAAGCACTGGTTGGTATCACCCCGAACAACATCACCGGCAAGGGCCCAATCGGCTTGGTTTCCAAGTCAGGTACCCTGACCTACCAGATGATGTACGAACTGCGCGACTTGGGCTTCTCGACCGCAATCGGCATCGGCGGCGACCCAGTCATCGGCACCACCCACATCGATGCCCTGGCTGCTTTCGAAGCTGATCCAGAAACCAAGGCCATCGTCATGATCGGTGAAATCGGTGGCGACGCTGAAGAGCGCGCTGCTGATTACATCAAGGCCAACGTCACCAAGCCAGTTGTTGGCTACGTGGCTGGCTTCACCGCTCCTGAGGGCAAGACCATGGGCCACGCAGGCGCCATCGTTTCCGGTTCGGCTGGCACCGCCCAGGCGAAGAAGGAAGCACTGGAAGCTGCAGGCGTCAAGGTCGGCAAGACTCCTTCGGAGACTGCTGTGCTGCTGCGCGAAGTTTACGCAGCTCTCTAAGCTGACGCTGAACCAGGGCTGACGCCCTGGAGCATACGCCGGAAACGAACGGTCGCCGCTTCTCCTGAATCTTCAGGAGAAGCGGCGACCGTTTCGCATTTAATTGAAATCTTCTAGTCAAATCGCTGATGCACTCATAAGCTGATTAGAATATATGGTTCCAGGGTCTTAAAAAAGGATTGCCGATGATGCGGAGAAGCTACTGGGCAACACTAGCGTGCTTATCCCTGGCATTGGCATCATGCACGAGCCCGGAGGCCGGCGAAAGTACGGGGCCGTTGCCTTTGAGCCCCGAAAAGGCAAGTTCATGCGATCGACCGTACATTGCCAGTGGCGGTCAGTTGCGTGGTGCACCGCAGCTGATCCGGGTCGACCGGTTCCATGATCAGCAGATGCGCCAAACTCTGATCGATGCACCCGTCGGCTCGACTATCAGCTTCAGCCCTCGTCCCAACTGGGACAACGTCAATGAAGTGATCATGGCAGCCAGCGCCGTCTCCGAAGCCACTGTCGCCGAAGAGCCCTACGATGCCAGTGACGGGCTGGAATCGTTGATCAGAAGCTCCGACCAGTCTGCGGGGCTTCTGGGCTACTGGGCAGCGCGTCCCGTGACCTACACATATAGCGTTCAATGCCTCAACGAGCAGCAGAGCCGCTACACGCTGGTCTTCGATACCTGGTCCGACTCCGAATTCGGAATCCTTGACTGCAAGCTGAGGCTGGATGCGATGGCTCAATGGGCTGCGCAAGCAGCCTATGAATCCTACTGCCAATTCTCCTAGCCGTTGAGCCGGATACAACAATGGCGGGCTGGTTCCGCTTGGAACCGGCTCCGCCATCGCTTAACCCTATTGCGAGGCTATCTAGCCTCGGACTGCTCCGCCTCGGCGTCTGCAATCTCCTGCTGGTAGTTCATTTCCAATTCAGGAACCTGCTCGAAGAGCGCTTCGACATCGAGGTCAGGGTTCTCGTCCTGGGTTTCAACTAGCTCAATGGCTTCCGCTTCCGACGCGACCGAAGGCAGCGAGCCGGGCAATGGCTTCCGAGCGGATTCGCGCAGGTAGCAGACCGCAATGAAACCCGCGACCGAGGTGCCCATAACCCAGAAGGCCGGAGCCAGGGAGGATTTGGTCAGGGTCACCAACGCCTGCATGATGAACGGCGCGAAGCCACCAAAGATGGCTACGGCGAAGTTGTACGAGATGCCCATGCCACCGTAACGCGAGGCGGTTGGGAACAGCGCTGGCAACGACGAAGCCAGATTGGCAACGTAGAAGACTACCGGGACTGCCAGCAGCGCAAGGCCAAGCAGGGTGGACCAGATCTGGCCATGCATCATGAACAGGAAGGCAGGGATAGCCAGGACGATGGCCGAAACCGAACCAATGAACAGGACCTTGCGACGGCCCACGCTATCGGAAAGCTTGCCCGCCAAGGGGATGCACAAGGACATGCCCACCAGGATCGGCAGGGTCAGCAGGTTGCCGTGCACCGGATCGTATTCCAGCGTCTCAGTGAGGTAGGTAGGCATGTAGCTGGTCAGTGCGTAACCGGCGGTGTTGGCCGCCGATACCAGTACGAAGCCGGTGAGCAATTCGCGCCAGTAGGCCTTCACCAGGTCGATGACGCCCTTCGGGGCATCGGCAGCGCTCCGTGCGTCCTCGCTCGCGCGGTTAGCGGCTTCCTGGGCTTCCTTGAAGGCTGGAGTGTCTTCGATCTTGGCGCGGAACCACAGTGCGATAACACCCAGTGGAAGGGCCACCAGGAATGGAATGCGCCATGCGAAGCCTTCCATGACATCGTCGCTCAGGGTCAGCTGGAGGATGGAGACGAAGGCGGCACCCAGGGCGAAGCCCATGTAGGAACCTAGATCCAGCAGCGAGGCGAAGAATCCACGACGCTTGTCCGGGGCATATTCGGTAATGAACGTAGTAGCACCGGCGTACTCGCCGCCAGTGGAGAAGCCCTGGGCAAGCTTCAACACGACCAGGAGAATTGGTGCTGCTACACCCCATACCGAGTAATCCGGGAGGATTCCGATGCCAAACGTGGCCGCTGCCATCATGAGCAGGGTGAAGACCAGAATCTTCTGGCGTCCTACTCGGTCACCCAGCTGGCCCAAAATCACGCCACCAAGCGGGCGCGCGACGAAGGTGACAGCGAATACGCCTAGGCTGAACAGGGTTTGGATTGCAGGCTCGACGGTGTCGGGCATGAAGAGCTTGCCGATAATTACTGCAAGATAGCCGTAGACACCTACGTCGTACCATTCCATCAAATTGCCAACGACGGTACCGCCGATGGCTTTCTTGAGCATCGAATTATCGACGACGTTGACGTCTTCTACCTTCAGGCGGCGTTTCCTCAGGAATCGCTGCTTCCGTGTGTTTTTTGCTTCCATAGTTTCACTCCTCATATCTTTCTTGATCTTGTCCCGGTGCCGGCGACCATATTCATCCACAAGAATGAGGAGCGAAATAGCTGCTCCTTGAGCTGGTTGCGGTCGCCGTGTGACTCGTCGAAATCGATAGATTTCTACTCAAAAATCCGGCGAAAAACCGGCATTGAGCGATGAAACGCTTAAGCGGACAATCATTAAGTTTACCAAAAATTGGATTAATTCCCTGATCGAGGGGCTCTCCAGGGGCGTATGCGTGCCCATGGGAGCAGTCGAATCCTGCGTGGACCTACCGCCGAATACCCACGGAAGCATGGGGCAAACGAGCCATTGGCCAAGTTGTGGATCGAGGTGCGCGAAAAGCCGAAATTGTGTCGAAGGACTCGGAGCGCCAGGGGTTGGAAATCAGCGAAACAACGCGAAAACGGTGCACTTGAAGGTCCTGAATCCGGTGGCGAATGGGGGCTTCCGACGGTAAAAAACGCACGCTGTTCAGCAGCGGTTGGCGCTCAGTCCACAGGGCACAAAAATGCCCCAAGATTGCTGGTGGGCAGCTTGGGGCATGTAGTCGAAGCAGGCTAGCCGCGGAGGCCGGCAGCAGCTTCAGTATCAACTCTCAGGAATGAAGAGCCGATGGCAGCGAACGCGCCCGGAATCAGGAGCATCCGGTGCTTCGGGTTATAGAAAATCTCTTCGAGCGGAGACGCCAGAACTCTGCGAATCTTTTCCAGAAGCCGGTCGTTTTCCAGGGACAGGCGTTCCTGTTCGGTTTCAATCACCACACGATCGTTGTTGATACTCACCGATGCACTCATCCAGTCATCATCGGGGGTACTGAGAGTCTCCGATTTAATCAGGGACACGGTTATTACCGCCTTTGTCGTTCGTATCGCCCGGACGAGGATCCGTCTGGGCGCTTGCCCGATGAACGCACTATGTGTGGCGTAGCGCACATCATCGGTCACTTCGAATATACAGGGTTTTACTGAGCGCCGCCTGCTAATACGGCGGATTTAATCAACCTGTTACTCAAGCAGTCCTCGGATATCTTGGGCGGTCAAGGCCTTGGAGAATCCATCGGCTTCATCCATCACTGTCGAGATCAGCTTGCGTTTGCTTTCCTGCAGCGCCACAACCTTCTCTTCGATGGTGCCCTGCGAAATCATTCGGTACACCATCACCTGTCGCGTCTGGCCGATGCGGTGCGTACGGTCGATAGCCTGGGCTTCCACGGCTGGGTTCCACCATGGATCCAGCAAGAAGCAGTAGTCCGCTTCGGTCAGGTTCAAGCCGAATCCGCCGGCCTTCAAGGAGATCAAGAACAGCGGAGCTTCGCCTTCCTTGAACTGCTCGATGACCTTGGCGCGGTTGCGGGTATTGCCGTCCAGGTAAACGAACTTCACGCCACGCTCGGTCAGCTTGTCGGCCAGCACCTTCAGATACGAGGTGAACTGGCTGAAGATCAGCGCACGGTGGCCTTCGCCCACCACATCATCGAGCTGGTCGAAGAGTGCTTCCAGCTTTGAACCGGGTACGTCCGACAGCGCTGGATCCACCAATGAAGGTTCCAGAGCCAGCATGCGCAGATGGGTCAGCGACTGGAAAATGGTGAAGCGGTTGCGATCCAGATCTTCAACCAGGTGCAAGATTTTCTGGCGTTCGCGGTTCAGATGGGTGTCGTAGACATGCTGGTGTTCTTCGGAAAGGCGCACCAGAAGCTGTTGCTCCTGCTTGGCCGGAAGATCCAGCACCACGGATTCCTTGGTGCGGCGCAGCATGAATGGCTTGATGCGACGCTGCAGCAATGCAAGGGTGTCCTTGTCGCCCAGCACTTCGATAGGGCGGGCGAATTGGCGATTAAAGCGTGTTGTGTTCAGGAACAATGCCGGAGCAACCAGCGACAGCAAAGCACCGAGCTCGGAAAGGTTGTTTTCCATCGGGGTACCAGTGACGGCCAATTTGAAATTGGTCTGCAGGTTCACCGCGGTGCGATGGGCCTTGGTGGATTTGTTCTTCACGAACTGCGCCTCATCGAGGATCAAGCCGGCAAAGCGCTGCGCCTCGTAAATCTCGTCGTTCAGACGCAACAGGGTATAGGTCGTGAGAATGACATCGTAATTCTCGGCCAGTTCGCTCAGCTGCCGTGGCGAAGGCAAGGTGCCCTCGACGCTGACTACCCGCAGGGATGGGGCGAACTTGTTGATTTCCATTTCCCAGTTGGAAACCACCGAGCTCGGGGCGACGACCAAGAACGGCAGACGGGTGCGCTGGGTTGCGGGCAGCTGAGCACATGCCTGCGGATCGGCCCAGAGCTTGTGGGCATGGAGAATCAGGGCAATCGTTTGCAAGGTCTTGCCCAAGCCCATGTCATCGGCGAGGATTCCGCCGAATCCGCCTTCATACAGGCGAGAGAGCCAGTGGAACCCTTCAACCTGGTAAGGGCGCAATTGGGCGTTCAGCGTGTTCGGCACCTGCGCGTGGTGGGCTTCAGCGACCTTGAGCAGTGAACGCATGCGTGCGATAAACAAGTCCGCGCCGTCAATGCCTTCAGCCATCTCATCAAGTTCTTCGAACAATGAGATTTGGAAGACCGTAAGCTTCAGGTCTCCCTCCTTCGGCTTGTCATTCATTGCCTGCGCCTCGTCAACGAGCGCCTTGAGCTTGGCGAACATGGGGTGGTTCAACGAGAACCAAGTGTTATCCGGCAGGCGCAGCTTCATCTGGCCATTGCTCATGGCCTCGACGATCTGCGAGAAAGGAACCTCGTGGTTGCCCACGGTGATCAGCAAGCCAAGGTCCAGCCAGTCGGTCCGTTCATGATTCACGGCATTGATCTTCAGCTGAGGAAGTTCACGCAGCTGACGGAATTTCGGCCGGGTACCCTTCTCAACCAGCTTGACTTCAGGAATGCGTTCCAGCGCGGGGAGGATCTCGGTGACGAAATCGATGGTGTCATCGCGGGCGTAGAACTTCGGCGACAAGTTGGGATTGCCGCTTTCTTCATGGACCAGGAAAACTTCATGCACTGCGGCCTGAAGCAGTTCCTCGGCCTCAAGGTCATACACTTCCTGGTCGCCAGGGATCCCCGGGTAGAGGATCTGGAAGTCCAGCGCGGCGGTGTCGTTCGGTTCGTTATTCTCGTTGAATTCGCGCTTGTAGACCACGGTCGCCTGCACATAGGGCGGTTTCAAAGCAGGCAATTCCAGCTCGTCGCTAACGCTACGCAGCTCGAAACGGCGGGCCAAACGCGGGTAGGAGGATTCAAAGAAATCGTTGATCTCCGGCCTAGGCACGGTGACCGGACGGCGGTCAACATACCAGCGGCGGTGCGCGTCAGGAATCGGCTCAACACTTGGCGCGAGCCAAATTTCATCGGGCTGAGCCAACTGGGCATAGAAACCATGCTCGGCGATGACACCGCTTGGTGCTTCCGGATCGAGAATGAGATCCTGGTTTGCAATGTGCAGGACACCGTCCAATTGCAGTCGTTGCTCATCCAGGGAGGCCTGCATGCTGAAGCTTGCTGGAGCAACGATGCGCACGCGCTGCTCGGATCGGGTCGTGATCAGCGGAATTCCCAGCTCATCAGCTTGGTCAAGCAGCGGCCAGAGCAGATCGGAAGCGTACTCGTCCAGGAACAGCCAGTCCTCATCCACCTTGAACTGCAGCTGGCTGTCGCTGCGCGCCATGGAGGCAAAGCGGGTAAACCAGTGGTGCTGCGCCCGCAGCAGGTTCCAGCCGTAGGTCTTGAAGCCCAGGGTGGTCCAGCGAAGCTGGCCACGAACCCAACGGCCTTCGGTGTTGCGTACCATTGGGCGCACTCCCAAGCGGAAGCGCTTATTGCGGGTCGGGTGCGGGATGGTTCCGGTCGGCATCCACTGTTGCTGCTGGGTGGCGTCCTTCGAATCGAAGAGCAGGAACTGAAGCGCCATCGGCACTACCGGATCGTGCTGCGAACCAAGCAGGCCATCGGCCGGGCCCGGCTCGGACTCTTCAAACCATGAATCGACTTGCTGCGACCAAACTGTGTTCGGCTTCTCTTCCCGGGCAGGCACGGCGCGTGGCTGGGAAGCGATCTTGTTGGAGACAATAGCCAGTGCCGCGATGTGCGAGCAGATTCCGGGTGCGTCGCAGGTGCACTCGCACGATTCGATCTTCCACTCTCCACCGTCCATGAGGACCTGGATCATCGGAGAATATTCTTCGCCAGAATCGGTGACGGTGCCTTCGATCTGGTGGGTGCTTTCGTCGAATTCCACGTCAACCACGGAATTTGCTTCTGCAGCCAGGTTCTTTCCATAGAAGAAAGGAACGTTGCCCAGAAAAGCCAATAAGTGGCGGGCATCAATGGTTGGTGGAACAGATTCAATCATCCTCTCATCGTTTCACGTTCCGGGCCTTCGCGAAAGTTGAAGGGCCTTTCTGTGAATAATCACTATCTATGACGTAGCGTTGACGCATGTCCCAAGTGTGGCCCTACCTTCCAGCACGCGCAGTGACCATAACGACGCTCGTTGAATTCGACCGTCTCGCAGCCGAAGCGCTGGCTTCCCACCGCGCACGCGGAAAAGGCTGGCGAGTGCACCGTGTTGATCTGCGCGAACGGGATACCGTGCTGGAATCCTTGGATCTTTCCGAAGCGCTATTCATCGATTGCCAGTATTCCGCGCAAGGAGCGCAGATCGTGCAAGCCACTGGCGGGCTGTGCATGAGCTCGGGGGAGGAGCTTCCCTTCGAGACGGTGGCTCGCGGCTTGTATTCGCCGCATGAGTTGTACTCGGGGATCCGGACGCAGACCTACGAGCATGTGCCTGATGCGAAGATCTACGCGTACTCCCAGCAGCATGCAGCGGTGAATTCCGATAGCGATAGCAATGCGCTGGCAAGAACCCTGCATGATCACCACATTGGCCAGGCGCTGGTCTCGGCAGTGTACGAGGGCACGTTCAAGGAAACCCCGATTATCGGGGTGATGGGCGGGCATGCGATGAGCCGGGGCACTGCGCAGTATGCGCAAGCTTTGGAGCTTGGGCGCATGATTACCCGGGCCGGCTACGCGGTCGCCACCGGTGGAGGCCCCGGCGCAATGGAAGCTGCCAATGCCGGTGCGTGGCTGGCCGATTACGGACCAGAAGATGTCGCTACGGCATTGCAGATGCTGGCCGAAGTGCCAGATGCGATCCATCAGCGCACCGGCTGGGCGAGAACTGCGTTGATGGTCAAGGAGCGTTTCCCGAGCCAGCGGCAGTCCCTGGGCGTGCCAACCTGGTTCTACGGCCATGAGCCGCCGAATCTGTTTGCCACCCAGATTGCCAAGTTCTTCACCAATTCCATTCGTGAAGCGATTCTGCTGGAGCAGTCCAACGGCGGGCTGGTAGTTCTGCCCGGGGCCGCTGGCACGGTGCAGGAAATCTTCCAGGATGCCTGCGAAAACTACTACGCTACCGGTGCTCGCGTGGTGCCGATGGTGCTGATCGGCAAGGACTATTGGACGAGGGATCTGCCTGCTTGGCCGCTGCTTCAGGCCCTGGCCAAGGACCGTGTCATGGAACAGAAGATTGCTCTGGTGGAAACCGCCGAAGAAGCGATGGAGTTCATCCAGAGCATGCAAACCCTGCGCCGGCGTACCCGGAGGCCGGAGAACAGCTAGAGCACGGCATGGAAAATGCCGGTACAGACAGTGCCGTACCGGCAGTCGCAACGTAGCGGGCTACTAGCTGATGCTGACGTCGAAGATCAGGCCCAAGCAGTAGGTGATGGCCGCTGCGCCCCAGCCGATGGCTAGCTGGCGCAGGCCGCGCTTGAGTGGCGAGGCACCGGAGAGCAGGCCTACGATCCCGCCGGTGATCATCAGGGCCAATCCCACCAGGACTACCGAGACGATGATCGCGGTCATGCCGGACAGGCCAAGGATATACGGCAGGATCGGCACCACAGCACCGGAAGCAAAGAGGAAGAACGAGGTGGCCGCCGCACCGGTGGCCGAACCCAGCTCCTGGTGCTCCTTCTCGAGTTCTTCGCCGCGACCCTCTGGGTTCAGCGAGAAGTCGGGGTTGCAATCGCAGGTGAACAGGCCCATGCGTTCGGCGGCCCGGTGCTCGGCATCTTCATCGCTCATGCCGCGGGCCTTATAGATTAGCAGCAGCTCGTTGGCGTCCAGATCAAGGTTCGGGGCCGCTGTCAGCGTGACCTGGGTTGGGCGTGAAGCTGTCAGCAGCTCGCGCTGGGAACGCACCGAAACGTATTCGCCAGCTGCCATGGACAGTGCACCGGCCAGCAAGCCGGCAATGCCGGAGAACAGCACGAAGGTCGCTGAAACACCGGTCGCACCGATGCCCATGATCAACGCGAGATTGGAAACCAGCCCGTCGTTGGCGCCGAAGACCGCAGCACGGAAGTTGCCCGAAAGGCGCGCACGGCCTGCTGTAGCAAGCGCGCGAACGACTTCTTCGTGGACCTGTTCGTCGGCCGCCATCTGCGCGGTGGCGTCCTTGTCATCGCGGTAGGGCGAACTGCTCTCGGAGCGCTGGGCCATGGCCAGGACGAAGACCGAACCGAAATGCAATGCCAGGAAACGCAGCATGGTGCGGCGCAGCGACGGGCGGACTTCCTTGACATGTTCGCCGAGCAGGACGCGCCAGTGGGATTCGTGGCGTGCTTCCGCCTCTGCCAGGCCCAGCAGGATTTGCCGTTCCTGCCCGGTTTTCTTTTCCGCGAGGGCCCGGTAGATGGAGCCTTCTGCGACTTCATCAGCGAGATACTTGCGCCATCGCTGGATCTGCGCTTTGGTAGGTTCGGTTGCTGAGTGCTGTGACATCGCGAAGATGACTCTCCTGGAACATGGAGTTTCCCAATGAAACCCGTGGATCGGATCAACTACCCAGTTTAGTCAGGGCTCCTGCACTTGGGAATTTGGCAAGACTAAAAGCAAATCGCTTGCCCGCAGGATCTCCGGCGACTGGCACCACCAGCAGCAATTCAGATGTGGCCGGGTCGAAGGTCGGCCGGCGGGCACAACGAGCAATGAGCTGTTCAAGCCTGAGCGGATCTGCAACGTAGCGGGTGCGCCAGCGGCCTTCGGCCTTGAACTGCACTTGGCCGGTCTGGCGGTCGATGACGGGCAGAATCGGATATGCCATGGGACGTCAACTCTCTTGCGCGCTCTTGCCCGTGCACCTGTTGATGCGCGGACCGCTTCCTCATCCGAACCACCCATGAACTTGGGGTTGGTGCGCGGCCAGTCGGAGCTTGGCGCCGCGTCTCGTGAAGCAACATTTCCGATGGTACCGCCGGTGGCAGGGCGCGGTGAAGTCCGAATGCGTAATATGACTGCGGCTCAGCTGCCCGGGGCAAAGGCATTGGCCAGTTGCTGCAGCTTCTCGCGTTGTTCGGCCCATTGCCCCGCGGTGTAGCCGGGCAGCAGATCCAGTTGCGCGGTCCAGCCAGCACGGCCATCGAGCTGCTCGCGGATAATATCCAGATGCCCTGCATGCCGGGAGGTCTCGGCGAGCGCATGGATGAGCAGGTGATCCAAGGTGGTTTTGCCAGCTGGCCCCCACCACGGTACCTCTACGGGACAGTCCAGGGGCAGGTCGCTGATGGCTTCATCGGCGAAGGCGATGGCTTTCCGATACAGGCCGATCAGCTGTTGCGCATCCATATCTGCTGGCGGGAGGAAATCCGCGTCGGGATCATGCGGCGCAATGAATTCGCGAACGTAGGGGTCATCGGCCCTGCGCTTGAGGCAGGTGCCGAAATATTCGTATTCATTGATCGCCAAATGGTGCAGTACTCCCAGGATATGGGTGCCTGTGGGGGTGAGCGGAGTGCGTGCCAGGTGTTCGGCGAGGCCTTCTGCCTTGTAGATCGCATTCTCGCGCGCGTCGTTCAGGTACCCGCAGAGCTTGTCCTTGGTGCTGTCCATGGACAGAGTCTAGTGAGCGCTGCAGCCTCGCGGTAGAGGGCGCGGTGTGTTTACCATTGGTAAACTTGCCCCGCAGGCCTTGAAGCCAAAGTGGTTGCGGTTGTTGCTGCAGAAAACGTCGAGGAGCCAAACGATGAAAACCTTGCCAGTTGAACCAACCGGTGCTGCGATCAATATCGGTGCGAGGCTGCGCGGGGTGCGGCAGACCCAGCGTATGACCATTGACCAGGTCGCCGAGCTATCCGGACTGACCAAGGGTTTCCTCTCGCGTGTGGAGCGCGACCTGACCAGCCCTTCGGTTTCCACTCTTTTGCGGTTGTGCGAAGTGCTGGGCATGGAGGTCGGTACCCTCTTCGAGGTTCCTGAAACGAAACTGGTCCGACTGGAGCAGGCGCCCCGTGTTTCCCTGGGCGGTGACGGCATCACGGAGCAGCTGGTCACGCCGCGCAGCGAGAAGCGGGTGCAGATGATTCGCGCCGAGATTGCGCCCAAGGGCACCGGTGAAGCGGAACTGTATTCGGTGGATTGCGAGCTGGAAGTGCTGCACGTGATCGCTGGAAAATTCATCCTGGTATTGCCTGATCAGCGCGTAGAACTCGAAGCAGGCGATACGATCACCTTCCCCGGGCGTGAACCGCATAGCTGGGAAAACGATTCTGATGAGGTCGCTGTGGTTACCTGGACGCTGATCCTCTCATGACGCCAAGCCACGGCACTTGCTGCCATGGCACGGCATGCGCAGTGCGGCTGCGCGTTCGTCTGCGGGGAGATGAACCGCGTATTCTAGGAACGATGCGTTGTTCCGGGCGCTCGGGACAATCAGTGATGGGAGAGGCGTGAGGACAGGCGAACCAACCGCTGCGCAAGATCAACTGCGCAGTATCAGCTGGTGGGCTTCGATACTTTTCGGCGTTCTTATTGGCACCACCTTGACCTGGATCCGCACCCAACGCAATTTCTTCTTCATTGGCGCCGCGATTCTGGCCGTCGTCATTGTCACCATTGGCGTGCGGACGATTCGCCGACGGGCACGCTTCCCGGTGATGGCGCAGGCACGCACCTCGTGGGCGTATGTGCTGTGGACCGGTGTCCTGCTGGTCCTGGCCGGACCGATCCAGCTGGTGTACGTAGCTGATGACCTTTCCGAACTGACGATCAAATCGCTGGTCATGTCCGCAGGCTTCTGCCTGGGCATTCACGAGGTCGACCGCGCGCTGGTGAAAGCCAGCAAGAAGCGCTCCGGCGAGGCCTAGCCTCCTGATTTGGGCAAAATAGCCTGAAATGTAGTCAAAACATCCAATACCCTTTGGCGCGATTTTGCATAGTGTGATCCTGATCAACTTTCCAGAAGGGGTTGCCATGTCAGGAAAAACCGCGAAGAACCACACCGCAGAACCAGGCCTCAAGAAGGTCCTCGGCCGCTGGGATGCCTTGGCCATAGGCGTTGGCGCGATGATCGGTTTTGGCTGGGTCGTGCTCACCGGCGACTGGATTACCACCGCCGGTCCGCTGGGAGCCATGCTGGCCATGCTGGTTGGCGGTGGCATCATGGCGGTAGTCGGCCTGACCTATGCCGAACTCGTTGCGGCCATGCCGAAAGCAGGCGGTGAGCACAACTACTTGCTGCGCGCCATGGGCGCCCGCTGGTCTTTTGCCGGTTCGTGGGCCATCGTCGGCGGCTACATTGCGATCGTGGCCTTTGAAGCAGTGGCACTGCCCGAATCCGTGCTCTATCTCTTCCCGGAGCTTTCGCAGATCAGATTATGGGAGATCGCTGGCTCAGAGGTCTACTTGACTTGGGCGCTGGTCGGTGTCGCCGGTGCGATAGCGATCACCTGGATTAACATCCGGGGCATCAAGACCGCCGGTGTAGTGCAGACCTTCGTGGTGCTCTTCCTCTTCGTCATCGGCGCAATGCTGCTTGCTGGCGCATTCACCGGAGGCGAGAGCAGGAATATGGAACCATTCTTCGAAAACGGGGTGGCCGGCTTCTTCGGCGTGATGATCGTGGTGCCGTTCATGTTCGTCGGCTTCGACGTGATCCCGCAGTCCGCCGAGGAATGCGACATCGCCCCGCGAAAAATTGGCAAGTACGTGGTGATTTCGGTGCTGATCGCCACCGCCTGGTATGTGGGGATCATCCTGGCCACCGCCTCGGGAATGGGCGCTTCGGCGCTCGCCGGATCCGAACTTGCCACTGCCGACGCGATGGGGGCACTGTTCAATTCCGAAATCATGTCAAAGGTGCTGATCGCCGGCGGCATTGCCGGTATCCTCACCTCGTGGAATTCGTTGCTGATGGGTGCTTCGCGGCTGATGTACGCGATGGCCAGTTCCGGGATGCTGCCACGCTGGTTTGCCTACCTGCATCCGAAGCACCGCACACCGAGCCATGCACTGCTGTTCATTGGCGGCCTCTCCATTCTGGCTCCATTCTTCGGCACCGCCATGCTCGGATGGTTGGTGGATTCCGGTTCGCCGTCGATCGTGATCGCCTACCTGCTGGTGGGCGTGGCGTTCTTGATTCTGCGCCAGCGCGAACCGCAGATGCAACGCCCGCTGCGCGTGGGCGGTGCGGGAAACGGCGGCAAGGTCATCGGCGTACTGTCGGTGGTCTTCTGCGCCGGCCTGATTTCGCTATATCTTCCGGGAATGCCGGCGGCCATCGGGTGGCAGCCGTGGCTGCTCTTCGCCGCTTGGTGGATCCTGGGCATGGCCTTCTTGCTGCGGGTGCCACGCGGGATTGCGCCGGGCGAATTCGCGGAAGAGGAATTGCTGCAGAAGCTGAGCATCCGCCAGCAAGCCAAGCTCGGTGCCACCGGCCCGGACGCCGCAGCAACGCGACGCGCCAGTGCGCCGCACGATAGCCGGACTCGGCTCAAGGGCTGACGGCTGTACCTAGGGCACGCCGCGGGATCTGGCTATTGCAGAGACTGCGGCGTGCCTATTTCTGTGCCCGGCGCAGGGCCAGCCAGAGCGAGGCGGCGGCATCCGGATCATCGAGATTGGCGCCAAGCAATTCCTGGGCCATTGTGATGCGGTGGCGCAAGGAATTTCGGTGGATGCCCAATTCGCGGGAGGCTTCTTCCCAATGGCCGCGATGGCGCAGGTAGGAGGTGACCGCGGAGAGCAGATCGGCGCGCGCGTACGCTGCGAGGGCCTTGACCCAGGTCTCTGCGCTGGCATCGAAGCCCGGGGCGCCGCAGGCCATGGTCCCGAACGGGACAGCGTCCAGCGTTTGGCGCAGGGCAGGCAAATTGGCAGGGATCTCGGCCAAGTTCAATGGTTGGGAGAGTACGGCGTGGACTTCGGGTGCGGGGGAATCAAATCGCCCGCACGCCATCGGGCCCGTTGCGGTTGCAGCCTGCGGTGCCACTGCCTCGCCATTGCCGGAACTGTCTGCGGGTTCGGGAAGTATCAAATAATGTTCGGCGCCGTCCTCATAGTGAAGCTGGCACTCGCGTACCGCTGCGGCGACATCGGGCAAGGCGGCGGGGCGCGCCAGCGAGGGCAGCGCATGAAGTGCGGTTGCTGCATCGGTATCGGCACCTGCCCGGTACAGCAGGATTCGCACACGAACAGGTATTCTGCCCAATCCGGCTTCTTCCCCGACCAGGCGTGCCGCCTCGGGCTGGCCATGCAGCAACAATTTTGCGGTGGCCGAGCTGAGCGCGTTATTCGTGCTGGCAGCGAATTCCCGTTGCCTGGCGCGCAAGGAGAGCAACGTGCAGGCCGTCATGATGATCTGCCGGTCGGCCTTGGTCGGCCTGCGCCCGGCGGCAACTCCGAGATATCCGTGGATCGTGGTTCCGGACAGGATGGGATAGAGCGCTACTTCGTGGCCCTGGACCTCGAAGGTGGACGCCGAGGGCATGCCATTGCGCCGAAAGCGCATGGACTCGTGGCGGAGTTCGCCCAGGAACGCTTCGGCGGATGCCGGGTAGCAGGCCGCCGGCCGGGAACCGACGGAAAGATAGGCGGCCCAGCCGTTCACTGCCTCAGCCAAGCCCCGCACGACTGCATTGATGGCATCCGGGCGTACGGCGGCACGCGCCAAGGCAGTCTGCGTGCCCAAGGAACCCATCAGGTTCGAAGCCTGATCACGTGAGGCCAGGCGCCAGTATGCCCGTGAAATGTTCTGGAAGGGCACTTGGTCCGGGACGATCCCCAGCTCTATGCCGGCAGCGTCGCAGGCGGCGATGACGTGCTCAGGCACCGTGCGAAGCCATGGACCCAGGCCCAGTCCCAGGGCGCAGACCTTTTTGTCCTGCAGCCGGCGCATGTATGCGCGGGAAGCTTCCTCGCTCGCGGCGAATGGCATGCCGGTGGTCAGCAGCAGCTCGCCGCCATCCAGATAGGTGGTGGGATCTTCCAGCTCAGAGACGTGCACCCCGCTGACCGGCTGGGCACGGAAGGTTCCGGTACTGGCAGGGAAGAACTCGGTGCCCAACTCCGCGCCCAGCTGCAAAAGCGTAATCATTGGGTAAATTATCCAAGAAAGATGCTGGACTTGGATGCAATGACCAATGACGCGTGTCACGGGGATTTCTAGGCTTGAGCCATGACTGAAACCCTTGCTTCCACCGACGCCCCAACCTTGTCCCAGACCAGGCACCTTGCCACCAGCATCCCCGGCCCGCGCTCTGCGGCCCTCCATGAGCAGCGGGTGCAACAGGTCAGTAGCGGTTTTGGCGTCACCTTGCCGGTCTTCGTCAGCCGCGCCGATGGCGGGATTATCGAAGACGTCGACGGAAATCGCCTGATCGACTTCGCCTCGGGGATTGCCGTGACTTCACTGGGTGCCGCGAACCGCCGCGTGGCCGAACGCGTGGCCAAGCAGCTGGCGGACTTCACCCATACCTGCTTCATGGTCACCGAGTACGAATCCTTCACCCAGGTGTGCAGCTGGTTGAACCAGCACACCCCCGGCGAGTTCGAGAAGCGCACAGCGCTGTTCTCCACCGGGGCCGAGGCCGTGGAGAACGCGGTCAAGATCGCCCGTGCTGCCACGGGACGCGCTAACGTGCTGGTCTTCGACGAGGCCTACCACGGCCGTTCGCTGCTGACCATGGGCATGACTGCCAAGATCAATCCGTACAAGATGAATTTCGGCCCGATGCCCGAGCATATCGTGCGCGCCGCCTCGGCCAACCCGTTGCGGCCCTCTGGGGGAGCGGCCACCGTCGAAGCGGTCCTGGCGTCCGTCGAGCAGACCTTGATGGACTACGGCCCCCAGACTTTCGCCGCGATGGTGATCGAGCCGATTCAGGGCGAAGGAGGTTTCGTTGTCCCGATGGCCGGGTTCATCCCGGGACTGCGCAAGCTGGCCGACAAGCACGGTATTGTGCTGGTCATCGACGAGATCCAGGCCGGCATGGGGCGCACCGGAAAGCTATTCGCTTCGGAGCACGAGGGCGTGGCAGGTGACCTGATCCTCACGGCCAAGGCCCTGGCCAACGGAGTTCCGCTGTCCGCGGTGACTGGGCGCGCCGAGCTGATGAATGCCCCGCACGCTGGCGGCCTGGGCGGCACCTACGCTGGCAACCCGCTGGCTTGCGAAGCGGCGCTGGCTGTATTCGAGCAGTTCGAGGATGGGACGCTTCTGGATAATGCCCAGCTCATCGAGCGGGTGTCCCGCGAGGTTCTTGAACCACTGATGCAGCAGAGCCCGGTGGTTGCCGAGGTCCGCGGCCGCGGAGCCATGGTGGCTATCGAGTTCGCCGACCGGGGCAGCTTGGCGCCGCGCGCCGATGCGGCCGCCGCGGTTTCCAAGGCCTGCCATCGAGCCGGGGTGCTGACCCTGACCTGCGGTACGCACGGCAATGTGCTGCGCCTGCTGCCGCCGCTGGTGATCGGCGAAGCGCTGCTGCGCGATGGATTAGAGGTGCTTGCCCAGCAGATTCGCAGCGTCGCCAGCTGAGCGCCCTGCTGCAGTTTCGGCCCATGCCGCAGCCCGTTCGCGGGCTGCGGCATGGGCTATTTCTGCCTGGAGTGCCGGGCTGTGCGATAACTGAATCTTGACGTGACCCAGCAGACAAAATAGCATAATGGAAAACTGAAGTTTCATATTAGACAACTTGGACTTTCGTTCTTGGATGTCTGGGGGAGGAAGTTGCGATGAAGGAAATCCGCATCGAGGAAAACGGGCATCTGGGACCCATTAATGCCGCGGTGATTCCACGCTATGCAGGCGGCGGCACCTATGCCCGGCTGCCGCGACTGGATCAGGTGGAGAAGGCCGACATCAAGATTGTTGGCGTGCCTTTCGACACCGGTGTCTCCTACCGGCCCGGCGCCCGCTTCGGCGCCAACCACGTGCGCGAATCCTCGCGCCTGATCCGCCCCTACAACCCCGCCACCGACACCTCGCCGTTTGCGCAGAGCCAGGTGGCCGACGCGGGGGACATGGCGGTCAACCCGTTCAACATCAACGAGGCTATCGAGACCATCGAGCACAACGCACTGGAACTGACCAGTGACGGCTCCACCCTGGTCACCGTGGGCGGAGACCATACCATCGCGCTGCCGTTGCTGCGTGCCGCCTCGCAACGAGCCGGTGCTCCGGTAGCGATGCTGCACTTCGACGCGCACCTGGACACCTGGGACACCTACTTCGGTGCCGAATACACCCACGGCACCCCGTTCCGCCGTGCGGTCGAGGAGGGAATCCTGGATACCGAGGCGATCTGCCACGTCGGCACCCGCGGTCCGCTCTATGGCAAGAAGGACCTGGAAGACGACCAGCGCTTCGGCTTCGGCATCGTCACCAGCTCGGATGTCTACTACCAGGGCGTCCGCGAAATCGTGCACAAGCTGCGCGACCGCATCGGCAACCGCCCGCTGTACATCTCGGTGGACATCGACGTGCTGGACCCAGCCCACGCCCCGGGTACCGGAACCCCGGAGGCCGGCGGCATCACCAGCCGTGAACTGCTTGAAATCCTGCGCGGTTTGCGCGGGTTGAACATCATCGGCGCGGATATTGTCGAAGTCGCCCCCGCCTACGACCATGCGGAGCTGACCGGCGTGGCCGCCTCGCATGTCACCTATGATTTGATCAGCCTGATCAGCGACTTCCGCGCCAGCAAGGGGATGAATAGCTAATGAACGAGCAACCGCAACGCAACGGCGGCGATCTGGTCATCGAGACCCTCACCGCGCTCGGTGCCAAGACCGTATTCGGGATCCCCGGGCAGCACGCCCTGGGACTCTTCGACGCCCTCTCGCGCTCAAGCTTGGAGTTCATCTCCTCACGCGTGGAGAACAACTCCGCCTTCGCCGCCGATGGCTACTCCCGCGCTACCGGGGAAGTGGGCGTGCTGTTCCTCTCCACCGGCCCGGGCGCGCTGACCTCGCTAGCAGGTCTGCAGGAGGCCTACGCCACCGGCGTGCCCATGGTCGTGGTGGCCAGCCAGATTCCGCTGGACGGCCTGGGAGCCCGCCGCAAGGGCATGCTGCATCAGCTCGATGACCAGAAGGCCTCGGCCGCCAACGTCACCAAGTTCCAGCAGACCGTGCATCATGCATCGGGCATCCCCTCGGCGATCCAGGACGCGTGGGCCCGGGCCATTACCGTGCCGATGGGGCCGGTGTGGGTTGAGGTGCCGCAGGATGTCCTGCTCGCCCCGGTGATGGTGCCACCGGTACAGGATGCCCTGGCCGAAGCCTACGAGCATCCCCCGCGCGAAGAGCTGATTCGCGAAGCCATGCGCTGGCTGGCCGACGCCAAGCGCCCGGCCATCATCGCCGGCGGCGGTGTGCGCCGGGCCGGGGCGCAGGCTGAATTGCTGGCCGTGGCCGAAAAACTGCAGGCCCCGGTGCTGTGCAGCCCCGGCGGCAACGGAGCCTTTGGCTGGAACCATGAGCTGTCCTTGCAGTCGTGGGCGGAAGACCGCTATGTCTCGGACGTCATGGAAGATGCCGACGTGCTGGTGGTGATCGGTTCGGCCCTGGGCGAGGTCACCAGCAACTACTTCACGCTCGAACCCCGCGGCAAGATGATCCAGATTGATGCCGAGCCGCGCGTGCTCGAGTCCAACACCCCGGCCCTGGGTATCCGCGCCGATGCTCGTGAAGCCTTGAAATTCCTGGACGAAGAAATGCGCGAGACAGGCTTCAAGGCCCAGGCATCATGGCACGGAAGCACCCCGCAACAGGTGGTGGCCCAGACCCTGGCAAAGGTGCAGGCGCGCCTGGATGCCCAGGACCTTGGCAAGGAACGGAAGTTCATGGCGGATATCCGCGCCGCAGTCCCGGCAGGCATGCAGACCTTCTGGGATATGACCATCGCTGCCTACTGGGGCTGGAGCTGCTGGGACGCCAAGGATGGCGAATTCCATTCCGCGCAGGGTGCAGGCGGCCTCGGCTTCGGCTTCCCCGCCGCGATCGGTGGCGCCATCGGCTCTAAGCAGCGCGTGCTGGCAGTCAGCGGCGACGGTTCATCGATGTACTCCATTGCCGAACTGGCCACCGCCAAGCAGCATCATGCACCGGTCACCTGGTTGATCGTCGACGACGGGGGATATGGCATCCTGCGCGAGTACATGGAGGGAGCCTTCGGAAAAGCCACCGCCACCGAACTGGCCCGGCCGGACTTCGTGGCCCTTGCGCATTCCTTTGGCATCCCCGCCCAAGCGGTCGATCCCGAGGGCATCGGTTCGGCGCTCGCCGACGCCTTGGAAGCAGATGGCCCCAATGTCATTGTGGTCCGCACCCTGCTGAAGATGTTTGCGCCTACCCACCTGTAAAGCACCCGAACCCACGGACGGCCTCGGACCTGTTGCGCCCACGAGCGATGGATCCGGGGCCGTTGCGATTAGTGGATGAGGAAAAGTGCGGGTCAGTGGGTGAAATGGAACACCACACCGAAAAGCACTGTCGAGATGCCCAAGCTAATGCCGATGAGCAGTGGCTCCCAATCCAGGGATTGAGCTGCCAACATCACTGCGAAGGAAGCGAAAAGCAGAATTGCTCCGATTCCTCCCAGGATCACACCTCCGCCTCCATGGTGCCGCGCGGCGGAGTGCGCGGTCCGTTGAAATCGTGGTTCCATGCCGCCATCGTACGTCCGAAAGCGACCAAAGCCGAGGGGCAGGGCCAACTACTTCGATATTGTCAGATTTGTTGGCTCAGCGGCCCGTGCGCAGCTGATGGATCCGCTCGGCAGCGGTTGCCAGGGAAGGATAATCGGCGCCGGGCCCTTGCGCGATGAAACCGGGGCAGTAGTGGTCGGCGAGTCCTGCCTGTCCGTAGGACAAGCCGCGGAACGTGCCCTGGGCCATGCGCACCACATGCGCTCCGGCAGCCACATCCCACACCTTGGTATCGAACCCGATGGTGGCGTCGCACCAGCCTGCGGCAACATGGGCCAGGGCCAGCGCCGCGCAGACCTTGCGGCGTACCGTGGCGAAGTCCTGGATCCACTGGCCAAAGAGTTCCAAGGACAGATCCCCGTCCTTGAGCATGGATTCTGCTCCCGGGTAATCCGTCATCAGGTTGGCGCGGGACTGCTCGGGACGGGCACCGGGCTCAAGAACCTGCCCGTTGAGGAACGCGGCAGTCGAATTGGCGCTGAATTCGTCACCAGAAACCGGATCGAGGATTGCGGCGGCCACCAGTTCTCCATCGATGGCTGCGGCAATCGAGATGCAGAAGAATGCCACGCCGTGGACGAAGTTGCTGGTGCCGTCAATCGGATCGACAATCCACTGCACCTTCCCGGCGGCCTGCCGTCCTTGATCGCCAGAGACCTGCTCTTCGCCGAGAACCCAGGAATCCGGGTGGGCCGATAGCAGTGAGGCAGTGATGAGCCGCTGGCTCTGCCGGTCGATGTCGGTGACCAGGTCATGGGTGTTGGTTTTATGCTCGGCTACCACGTTGCCGCGGAAGGAAGCGCGCAGCAGCTCGGCGGACTGGCGAGCTGCCTTCAGCGCGGAAAGACGTAGTTCTTCGGCGTATTGCGTGCTGGCTTGGACTCGCTGATCATTCACAACACCAGCTTACCGCCGTGGCAACAGGCAAAAACGTTGACTGGAGCAACGATTCGAACTTACATTGGTGGAAACACAATAGATAGGCAGCCGATAGATCGTGGACAAGTCTCCAGATAGCCCTTCGGATTCTGAACTCAAAATCCTGCTCGACGAGTTGGCCCGCAGTTCCAGGATCCTTCGCGTGTTTTCGCATATGGATCAGACTGACCCCGAGGTATCAAACGCCTCCCATCACGTGCTCAAGACGTTGAAAACCCGTGAACCCACGCATGCTGCCGACCTTGCGCAGTCCTTGGGGATCGGCACCGCGGCGATGAGCCGGCATTTGGCGGAACTGGAGCAAATGGGCCTGGTAGCCAAGCAGCCCAGCAAGATCGACGCCCGTCGCCACGTGCTCTGGGTGACCGAGGCGGGTTGCGAGCGGCTTGAATTCCGCGACCGCTTGCGCCTGGAGCGAATGCGGGATGTCCTTCCGGACTGGGATGCCGAGCGCTTGGCCAGCGTCGCGCACGCGCTGAGCGAATTGAACGCGACGATGATCCGCGGCATCCAATCCCAACGGACCGAGCAGTTCGGCAACGTGGAGAATTCCGACCTTGGATAAGAGCATGCCGGAAAAGGAACGTCCCACTGACCTCACCGAGACAGCGGCAGACCAGCCGCAGATGAATCAACGCGAGGTGCTCAAATCCATCGCTGGCGTCCTGGCATCCTTCTTCGCTGCCATGCTGGCGGCGACCATTGTGTCTATTGCGCTGCCGACCATCATGGATGTCCTGGGCGGCTCGCAAACCGACTTCAACTGGGTTTTGAGCACCACGCTGCTGGCTAATGCCGCCACCACTCCCATCTGGGGGAAAATGGCGGATCTCTTCGACAAGAAGAAGCTGCTGCAAGCCGGAATTCTGGTGTTCGTGCTCGGCTCGTTGCTGGCCGGACTCGCCTGGTCCATACCCGTTCTGCTGTTCGCCCGGGTCATCCAGGGCATCGGCATGGGCGGGCTGACCGCCATGGGCATGGCAGTCATCGGCACGGTCATCCCGCCACGGGAACGTGGACGCTATTCGGGATATTTCGGTGCCGTCATGGCTGTATCTACCGCAGCAGGACCGCTGCTCGGCGGATTCATCGTGGACTCGCCCCTGGGCTGGCGCTGGTGCTTCTTCTTCGGCATCCCGATCAGCCTGCTCTCCATGCTCTTGATCCACCGGACCCTGCACCTGAAGCACCTCAAGCGTCCGGTGCATATCGATTGGGTCGGCGCGGTCCTGTTGACCACCGCCGTCTCGATCCTGCTGATCTGGGTCTCCTATGTAGGCAAAGCCGACTATTTCGGCTGGAATTCGTGGCAGACCTACACGATGGTCTCGATGTTCCTATTGCTGGTTGCCGCGTTGCTGCTTGTTGAATCACGGGTTCGTGAACCGATCATTCCGCTGAAGATCATTTGCACCCGAACAACCTCGCTGGCGATTCTCGCCTCGATCTCGATTGGCGTGGGGATGTTCGGCACCGGCGCATTCATCGGCCAGTACTTCCAGATCGCCCGCGAAGCGACACCGACCATGGCCGGCCTCATGACCTTGCCAATGATCGCGGGCAACTACTTCGGGTCCGTCTTCTCCGGGCAGATGATTACCCGCTTCGGCCGTTGGAAGATCTACCTGCTCATCGGTTCGGTCCTGAACATCGCCGGACTCGGCCTGCTCGGGCTGATGCGCCAGGATACCGAATACTGGCTCTTGGCCTGCGGCATGTTCCTCAACGGCGTGGGCATGGGATTCATGCTGCAGAACTTGGTGCTCTCGGTGCAGAACACGGTGAAAGTTACCGATATCGGGGCGGCAAGTTCTTCGGTGGCGTTTTTCCGTTCTGTAGGCGGCTCAGCAGGTGTGGCGGTGCTCGGCGCGCTGCTTTCGCGCAATGTGGCAGATCTTATTACCGAATCATTAGCGGCCAAGGGGCAGCTGTCCTCAGCCCCGGCCACCGGGGATTCCTTGAATCTTTCCGGGATGCCAGATGCGTTACGGCAGGTGGTGGAATCGGCGTATGGCGAGGCGACAGGGATCGTCTTCATCGTCTCGGCGGCCGTAGCCGTGGTTGCCTTCTTCTGCGTATTGCTCATCAAGGAAGTGCCATTGCGCAAGACGATCTAGTACCTGGCCTTGCCGCCGGGTCGAATCAGGATAAGCTTCAGACCATGAGTAGCATGCAACCGATTAAGCCGAAGGTATCTCTTACCGAGCAGGTGACCACGATGATCCGTGCCGCCATCGTTGCCGGTGAGATGGCTCCGGGGGAGCACTACTCGGCCATTGGCATCTCGGAAAAGCTCGGCGTCTCGCGAACTCCGGTGCGCGAGGCCTTGCAGCTGCTGGAAAAAGAGGGAATCGTTACCGTGGCGAAAAACCGCGGGGTGCGCGTCAACCAGATTTCATTGGAGGACATTGTCGAAGTCTTCCAGCTGCGTTTGGCTATCGAGCCTCCAGCTGCCGCACGTGGCGTGCGGAACGCGACCGAGGCTGATATCAACCAGCTGAAGTCGTTGCACCAGCGAATGCTCGCAATCGGCGAAACCGGTGATGGCCGGGCGACGCTGGAAGCGGACAAGGAGTTCCACCTGTGCCTTCTGGGGCTGGCCGGAAATGCGAAACTCGACAGCGTGGTGGGGGAGCTGCGCAACCTTGTCCTGGCCCACGGGCAGACCACCGTGCCCTTCGCCCGCTCCAGCCAGGACCTGGCCGGGGACCGCGAGGAGATCATGGAGGCGATTCTGGCTAAAGACCCCGACGCCGCCGCGCTGGCCGTTCGGGGCCACGTCATGCGCACCGCGCAGATGCTGATCCGCTCGGTGTGTTCGCGGACCCCGGGACTGGACGCAGAACCGTTCCTGGAGCGGCTGGACGCCTTGATTTCCTAGGGCATTCCGCGCCCCCTGCAGACCCAAGAAGCGAAACATCCTGAAAATCCTTGCCAAGGGTGATCCGGGCAACATAGAGTTGCATGCAACATGTAACTAAGCAAATCTGTGCGGATTGAAGGTGTGGAAGCAAATGAGCCAACCGCTTGAAGGGGTCAAGGTCATCGACCTCTCGCGCATCTTGGCCGGGCCGCTGTGCTCCATGACCCTGGCCGACTTCGGGGCCGAAGTTCTCAAGGTGGAGAACGCTGCTGGAGATGAGACCCGCAGCTGGAAGCCTCCGGTCAATGCCCAAGGCATCAGCACCTACTACTGGTCGGTGAACCGCAACAAGCAGGCAGTAGTCGCCGACTTCGCGGACGCAACCCAGTTGCAGGCCCTGCGCGGATTGATCCGCGACGCTGACGTGCTGGTGGAGAATTTCCGCCCCGGCGTCCTGGCCAAATTCGGGCTGGACTACGAGAGCCTGCGCGAGCTGAACCCGGCACTGGTCTATTGCTCCATCTCGGGCTTCGGCGAAAAGCAGGGGGCAACCTTGCCCGGCTTCGACCTGCTGGTGCAGGCAGTGGGCGGACTGATGAGCATCACTGGAGAACCAGACGGGCCTCCGAGCAAGGCCGGCGTTGCCCTGGTGGACGTATTGGCGGCGCAGAATGCGGTTGCCGGCATCCTGCTGGCCATGCGCGAACGCGATGCCAGCGGTATCGGCCAGCGGGTGACCGTCAACTTGCTCGGCTCGCTGCTGGCCGGACTGACCAACCAGTCCAGCAGCACGCTGGCTACCGGAAAATCCCCGGCACGCATGGGCAACGCGCACCCGAGCATTGCCCCCTATGAAACCTTCGCGGCCAACGACGGCGTGGTGGCCATCGCCGTGGGCAATGACCGCCAGTTCGCTGCCTTGGCCAAGCATCTTGGCCAGCCGGACCTAGCCCAGGATCCGCGCTTCAGCAGCAATAGCGCACGGGTGGCCCACCGCGAAGAACTCAAGGCAATCATCGAAGCGGCCACCGCCTCAGCCACTGCCGCGCACTGGGCGAATGCGCTGATGTCCGCGGGAGTGCCCGCCGGAAAAGTCAACTCCATCGCCGAGGCCATCGACTTCGCCAAGGAACTTGGCCTGGATCCCGTCGCGCTGATCACCGATCCGGACACCGGGGAAGCGACCGAGCAGATCGCCAGCCCCATCGGGCTCTCGCGCACCGGTGCCCAATACCGCACCATCCCGCCGGCCCACGGGGAGCACCAAGCGCTTCTGGGCACCCTGGCAAATAGCTAATCGCAAGAACTTTCAAGGAGACTTAATATGAGCACCGCAGAACGCCTTCTGGATCCGGCCGACCTGATCAATTTCGATTCGCTGCTCTCGGCGGAGGAACTGGCCCTGCGCGATACCGTGCGCGGTTTCGTCAACGAGAACATCAAGCCGAATATCGCCAAGTGGTACAACGACGCAGTCTTCCCGCTGGAGATCGTTCCGGAGATGGCCAAGCTGGGCCTGCTGGGCATGCACCTTGAAGGCTACGGCTGCGCCGGCCGCTCGGCCGTGGAATACGGCATTGCCGGCGCCGAACTGGAAGCCGGCGATTCGGGGCTGCGCACCTTCGTTTCGGTCCAGGGATCGTTGGCCATGAGCGCCATCTACAAGCACGGCTCCGAGGAGCAGAAGCAGCAATGGCTGCCCAAGATGGCCGCCGGCGAAGCCATTGGCTGCTTTGGCCTGACCGAACCAACGGCAGGTTCCGACCCGTCGAGCATGAAGACCTTCGCCCGCCGCGACGGCGATGACTGGGTGATCAACGGTTCCAAGCGCTGGATCGGGCTGGCCAATGTGGCGCAAGTGGCGGTGATCTGGGCACAGACCGATGAGGGCATCCGCGGCTTCGCCGTGCCGACCAGCACCCCGGGCTTCACCGCCACCCCGATCGAGCAGAAGCTGTCCATGCGCGCCTCCATCCAGTGCGAAATCGATCTGGTCGATGTGCGCCTGCCCGGTTCGGCGGTATTGCCGAATGCCAAGGGCCTGAAGGGGCCGTTCTCCTGCCTGAACGAAGCCCGCTACGGCATCCTGTGGGGTTCCATGGGGGCCGCCCGCGATTCATTCGAAGCGGCATTGGCCTACTCGCAGGAGCGCCTGCAGTTCGACAAGCCGCTGGCCGGATACCAGATGACCCAGCAGAAGCTGGTGGACATGGCCCTGGAAATCAACAAGGGCTTCCTGCTGGCCCTGCACATCGGCCGGTTGAAGGATGCCGGGAATTTGGACCTGCACATGATCTCGGCAGGGAAGCTGAACAACTGCCGTGAAGCCATCGCGATCTGCCGCGAAGCACGCACCATCCTGGGAGGCAACGGCATCACGCTGGATTACTCGCCATTGCGCCACGCCAACAACCTGGAATCGGTGCGCACCTACGAGGGCACCGATGAGGTGCACACGCTGATCCTGGGCAACAAGCTCACCGGCGTGCCGGCCTTCCGCTAAGCCGCGAAGCCAAGGAAGACGGGAGAACCAAGCAAATGAACCTTTCCACAACACTTGCCACCCTGGAGCACTGCATCAATGGCGCATGGGTGCCTGGCGAAGGCCGCCGCATCGATTCGAAGGCGGCCGCCGACGAATCCATCGTGCTCGCGGAGGGCACCGCGGCCAGCGTGGACCAGGTGGACGCCGCTTTCGGCGCCGCCCACCGGGCCAAGAAATCCTGGGCGTCCACTCCGATGGCCGCCCGCGGGGCGATTCTGGCCAAGGCCGCCGGATACCTGAAGGAGCATGCGGAGGACTTCGGAGCGGAACTGGCCGCCGAAGAGGGCAAGACCAGAGCCGAGGGAATCGGCGAGGTGCTGCGGGCCGCACAGATCCTGGCCTACTATTCCGGCGAAGCGGAGCGCGCTGCCGGCACCGTCTTCCAATCCCCGCGTGCCGGGGAACAGATTCTGGTTACCCACAAGCCGCTGGGGGTGATCGGGGTGATCACCCCGTTCAACTTCCCGATCGGGATTCCGGCTTGGAAGATCGCCCCGGCGCTGGTTTTCGGCAATACCGTGGTGTTCAAGCCGGCCAGCCTGGTGCCGTTGCTGGCCATGCGCTTTGTGCAGGCCCTGGAGCACGGAGGGCTGCCCGCTGGTGTACTGAACCTGGTCATCGGCCCGGGCGCGCTGGGTGATGCCTTCATCGCCAATGAGCATTTGGACGGGCTGACTTTCACCGGTTCCACCGGAGTCGGGCGCAAACTCTGCGCGGCAGGTGCGGCCCGGGGGATTCCGGTGCAGGCCGAAATGGGCGGCAAGAATGCTTCGGTAGTGCTGGCCGACGCAAACCTGGACCTGGCCAGCGAGCAGGTGCTTTTCGGGGCCTTCCGCTCCACCGGCCAGAAGTGCACGGCCACCAGCCGGCTGATCCTCGACGAGTCCATCGCCGACGCATTCTTGGCCAAGCTCGCCGAAAGGCTGGAGCAGTGGGTGACCGGGGACCCGCTGGACCCGTCAGTGCATATGGGCCCGCTGGTGGATGCCAAAGCGGCGAACTCGGCGGCACAGGGGATCGACCGGTCGCTGGCACAGGGCGCAACACTGCGCTATCGCGGGCTGGCCCCGGAAACCGGCAGCTTCCTGGCACCAACCATTCTGGAACTTCCGGAGGGGGAAGCCGGGCGAGCCAACTGCGCCTGGCAGGAAGAATTCTTCGCGCCCATCGTGTCCGTCCGCCGAGTCAACGGGTGGAAGGAAGCTTTCGAGGCTGCAGAAGACTCGGAATACGGTTTGAGCCTGGCATTGTTCACCTCGAATCTTGCGCTGGCCCTGGAGGCGCAACAAACTCTCGACGTGGGTATTCTGCATGTAAATTCGGAGTCAGCCGGAGCTGACCCGCACGTGCCTTTCGGCGGTGCGAAAGCTTCGGGCTACGGACCGAAGGAACAGGGAGCAGCAGCTCGCGAGTTCTACACGCACACCACGACGACCTACCTGCGCGGCTAAAAGGCGCAGGCCAGGACTCCAGAGAAAGAATGGTCAATGAAGATTGAACGTATTTTGGTGATCGGTGCCGGCACCATGGGCCGCCAGATCGCGATGAGCTGCGCGCTGGGCGGCTACGCCACCGTGCTGCAGGATATCTCTGCCGACGCGTTGGGCGCAGCACGCACCGAGCTGGAGTCCTGGGCTGCCGGCCGCGTGGCCAAAGGCAAACTCGACCAGCCCACGGCAGCTGCGGCGCTGGGGCGCTTGAGCCAGAACACCGACTTGAACCAGGCTGCTTCCACAGCCGACTTGGTGATCGAGGCTGCTGTGGAGCGCCTGGACATCAAGGAGCAGATCTTCGCCCAACTGGGCGAGCATGCACCGGCCCACGCCATCCTGGCGACGAACTCCTCGACGCTGCCCTCCTCGAAGCTGGCCCAGGCCAGCGGCCGTCCAGCGCAGGTGTGCAATATGCACTTCTTCAACCCTGCATTGGTCATGAAGTGCGTTGAAATCGTCCGCCATGGGCAGACCAGCGATGCCACGATTCAGGCTGTTACCGAGGTAGCCAACCAGCTGGGGAAGAACCCGGTGCTGGTGAACAAGGAGATTCCGGGTTTCATTGCCAACCGCATGATGGGTGCGATCAACGCCGAGGCGCTGAACCTGGCTCACCAGGGAATCGCCAGCATCGAGGATATCGATACCACTGCGAAGACCGCTTTGGGCCACCCCATGGGTCCGTTCGAGCTGATGGACATGGTGGGCCTTGATGTTATCGATTTCATCGCCCAGGCGACGTACGCCGAGACCGGTGACGAGGCCGACCAGCCGCACCCGATGATCACCGAAAAGGTGGCTGCGGGCAAGCTCGGACGCAAGAGCGGAGAAGGGTTCTACCCTTATTCCCAGGCATCGGCTTAAAGCTGGAAACGCCGCTGCCCGCCCGATGGCCATTGGGCGGGCGGCGGCGTTTGCCGTGCAGATCGCAGAGAACTATTCAGCTACCTCTGGTTGCTCGCCGAGCTCGAAGTGGCGCCCGGAGACCGAATCAATGTTGACCCGAATCCAGAAATCCTTCTGGGTGGGGATCCAGGGAGTGACGCCGCTTTCGCGGGCCTCCTTGATATCGGCCTCATGCTCCAATACTTCGGCGCTGCCGTGCACGACAACGGACCAAGCTTCATCGGAAAGGATGCCGTCGACCTCGAAAGCGATCTTTTCATTGATCGCCATGGCCGCAAGCTTATTACCGGGCGAGGTGCGCAAGAACAGCTTCCCGTTGTGCACCGCGTAGTTCACCGGAACAATATCGATCAACCCTGCAACCGAAGTTGCTACGCGTCCGTGGGAGCTGTGCGAGAGCAGCTGCCACGATTGGTCCTCATCCAATACCAGGACCGGACTATTGAGCTCGTGTTCGAATTTCATAGCACCAGCTTTCTACTCTTTGTAGAAAAAGGCAAGGGCTCGAGACACAAGTTGTCGTTTTCCCGTGCTTGGCGGTCGACATGAAAGACTGGGGCTATGAGTCATATTTCGGCTGATGGCGATGCCCGGCATGTAGCTTCGCGAATGGAAGACGGAGTGCATCGTTGGCGTGCACGGCGCGCCCTGGCCATCGGCCACCAAGCGGTAATCCTTCCCTATGTGGGATATGGCTCTACCGGACCGAGCGGCGGCTGGATTCGCGTCTTCGCCCGCGTTGTGCTGGCCAAGCCCGGCGCCTTTGAAGACGGGCAGCACCAAGCCCAGGTCATTGCCGATGGCATTCGCGGTTTCCGCAATTTCATTTCCCCGATCCTTCCCGGCGGCAAGGTCAGCATTGACGTTGGCGACCAGCGCTTCGAGGTCCAGGCTGACCGTGGCGGCGTCATTGATGTGAAGCTGGTAGTCGACCTGCCCGCGGGCTGGAATGAGATCCGGCTTCATGCCCACAACGGCGATGCCGCGCAGGCGAAGATTCTCGTTATCGACCAGGCGCAGAAGTTCGGGGTGATCAGCGACGTGGATGACACCGTCGTGGTCACCGCGCTGCCGCGCCCCATGCTGGCGGCGTGGAACTCCTTTGTGCTCTCCGAGCATGCCCGCGTGGCGACCCCCGGGATGGCGGTGATGCTCCAGAAGGTGCTGCTTGAGCATCCGGGAGCTCCGACCATCTACCTTTCCACCGGCGCATGGAATGTCGCGCAGACCCTGCAGCGCTTCATCTCGCGCAACCTGTACCCGAAGGGGCCCTTGCTGCTCACCGACTGGGGGCCAACAGACCGTTCCTGGTTCCGCAGCGGAATGCAGCACAAGGTTGACCAGCTGCGCCGCCTGGCCGAAGAGTTCCCGCACATTTCGTGGGTGCTCATCGGCGATGACGGTCAGCATGATCCGGCCATTTATGCCGAGTTCGCGCGCCGCTATCCCGAATTGGTCCGGGCTATTGTGATCCGCCAGCTGACCCCTTCGGAAGCGGTGCTAGCCGGCGGACGTTCGCATGAGCTGCGCCGAACCACCCCCGGGGTGCGTTGGGTCTACGAGCCGGACGGAGCCCGGATCCTTCGGGAGCTGGCCAAGTTGGGGATCGTGGGCAATGACGGCGCAAACCTGCTGAAGGAAGATTAGCCATGGAAGAAAGCATCCTGCGGGTGCAGGTCCCTATGCGCTGGGGCGACATGGATGCTTACGGCCATGTCAACAATGTCAATCTGATCCGGTTAATGGAGGAAGCGCGAATCGCCGGCTTTGGCGTGCCCGGTGGCACCGGCGCGCCAGGCTCGCAGCCGCAGGCCGATATCTTCTCTGCAGTGCCTGCCGGAACCCAGATCCTCGTTGTCGAGCATCGGGTGCGGTATTCCCGCCCGTTGGAATACCGCAACGTGCCGGTCAATGTCGATCTCTGGGTTGCCAATGTCAAGCCTGCCAGCTTTGATATCTGCTACGAGTTCCGTGACCCGGTGGAGGACTATTTGTGCGTCAAGGCCTCCACTACGTTGGCTTATTTCGACCCGGTGTCCTCGCGGGTGCAGCGTTTGAGCCCCGGAGAACGCGCGGCGCTCAGTGCATATGAAGGTCCTCCGACCTTCCCGAAGTAACCACTTGCGCTCCCGTCAATTAGGATTGATCTATCTACCCTTATTAAGACAGGAAGTGATTTTGTGTCCCAGCCGGCTGGTGATCGCCCGCAAACTGGAGGCCGACCTGCGCGCCCCCAGGTCCTCCTGCAGGTCCTCAAGCGCGAGAATATCGCACCTCATCTGGTGCGGCTCACCCTTGGCGGTCCAGGCATCTGCGATTTCGCAGACAAGCCGGTGACCGACCGCTACGTTAAGTTCCTGTTCGCGAAGCCGGAACTGGGCCTTGAATTGCCTTATGACATGGAAGCGCTGCGTGAGCGGCTGGCTCCCGAGGATCTGCCGGTTCGCCGTACCTATACCGTGCGCCGCAGCGATATGCAGGCGGGAACCATCGAGGTCGATTTCGTGGTCCATGGCGATGAGGGCCTAGCAGGCCCTTGGGCGCGTGACGCGCAGATCGGCTCATCGATCTGCTTCTCGGGCCCGGGCGGAATGTTTGTCCCCAAGGATGAATTCGATTTCCACTTCTTTGCCGGAGATGAAACTGCCATTCCCGCCATTGCGGCCTCCTTGGAGTCCATGGCCCCGCAGATGCGGGGCCTGGTGGTCATCGAAGTTGCCGACGAGGCTGACGAAATGCAATTGCAGGCGCCGGCTGGCGTGGAAATTCGCTGGATTCACCGCGGTGCCGAATTCTCCCCTGAAACCACGATCCTGGAGTCCGTGGTCCGGGGGATTCCATGGCCCGAGGGCCGGGTGCAGGTCTTTGCCCACGGTGAGCGCGAAGTCATGAAGAAGCTGCGCGCATACTTCTATGACGAGCATGGCGTGGACCGCCGCGACATGTCGCTCTCTGCCTACTGGGCCTTTGGCCGTGCAGAAGATGCATTCCAGGCCGAGAAGCGTACGGAAGTTGGCAAGATCTTCGCCGACTAGTCTTTTGGCGCGGACAAAATCGAGCAAGTTAGAGCGACCTAAGGAATAAATTGAAAAATTACGCAAACAGGGCTTGACGTTATTACTGGTTCTTAGGATATGCTTATTCCAGAGCTTCTCCCGTGTGTGGTCGGGAGAAGCGTCAAGCTTGACCGATATTTATCGGCTAGTTCGCTGCTTGCCGGGGCTGCTCACCTCGAAGCAGCGAGCGGCGTAGCCGGCTTGAATAAGGGGAATGGAGAATCGGCTGACTTGCTCAGTCGGCCGATTCGTCGAAAAGGGAGCTTATCAGGATTGCACACCTTGATAAGCTCCCTTTCTCGTTGCTACAGCTTGGCGGCGTCGAAGGACCACAGCAGCAACGTGGCCAGGTAGCCCGCACCCTTCGGTGGAGGCGCCACAGCGACACCGCGATCATGAAGCTTGCTCATGGCTCGGCGAACTACCAGATCCGACTCCAGGAAGATCTCTGGATCCCGCAAACCCCGCAGGGCAAGGTAATTGCGCGTCCATGGCCCCACGCCGCGCAGCCCTTGGAGCTGCTCCAGGAATGCCGGCACGTCTCCGAGCAGGAACTTTCCACTGTGCTCGAACCATTCGGCTACCGCGTGCAGCGCCGTTGCCCGCGGCAACGGGCAGCGAATGATTGCGCGCAATTCCCCAGGCGTGCAGGCGGCCGTTGAGGCCGCTGTGGGGAAAGCCCGAAGGCCCGAGCCATGCTGCTGGCCCAATGCGCCGACGTAGCGCCCGCCGAGGGTCCGTGCCGCCGCCAAGGACACCTGCTGTCCAATGATCGTGGTGGCCAGGGCCTCGAAAGTATCCGGGTAGCTGATGAGCCGCAAGGAGGGGTAAGCCATCGCGAGCGGCTGGTAGCAAGGAAGGGCCTGGAGCGCTTCATAAGCAGCTGTGGTGTCTTGCTGCAGTCCAAGCCAATGGTTGATGATCTCCGTGAGGCGCGCAATGGATTCAGCCGGGGCGTCGTGGGTGAGCGATACGCCTGCAGGATCCAGGCTCAATGAAACTTCAACCAGGTTCCCGTCCAGCTGCAGGACGCGGTGCACCTGGGCCGCAGCGGCATCCAGCCGCTCCTGGGCAGGCAGTGAATGCAATTCCAGGACTGCCAGTGCGTGGCCGACGTCCAGAATTCCCGTTGCCGGTAGGCGCAGTTCCATGACCTCAGGCCCAAATGCCGGAAGTGCCGCGGCGGTGCGATCCGACCAGATGGGTATCGACCATGCCGATGGCTTCCATCAACGCGTACATGGTGGTCGGGCCCACGAACTTAAAACCCCGCTTCTTCAGCGCCTTGGCCAGTTCCTTGGACTCGGGGCTTTGCGTGGGTACTTCAGTGAAATTACGCGGAGCCGGGGTCTGTTCCGGCTTGAAGGACCACACGAAATCCGAGAGGCCGCCCTCTTCGCGCAGCATCAGGGTCGCTTCTGCGTTGGCGATCGTTGCGCGGATCTTGAGCCTATTGCGCACGATCCCGGCGTCTTCCATCAGGCGATTGAAATCGTCCTCGGTAAATAATGCGACCTTCTCGGGATTGAAGTGCTCGAAAGCGCGGCGGAACGACTCACGCTTGGAAAGGATGATGGCCCAGGACAGGCCTGACTGGAAGCACTCAAGGCTCAGCCGCTCGAAAAGTCCCTCTTCGGAGGTGATCGGCATGCCCCATTCGGCGTCGTAGTACGTGCGGAGCATGTCATTCGAGGCGGCCCAGCGAGGGCGCGCCAAACCGTCTTCGCCAACGATGAGATCTTCAGTCATATTTTCATCTTGCCATCCATCGCGATGCGCAGTTGGCCATGCAACGTTCCGTTTCGCGGCAAAGTCACCTATCATCGTTATATGGCGATAATAGAGTCAGATATCGATGCATCGGAAATCCGCAGCGGCAAGCTCCAGTTCGCTGCGCTCTTCCACGCGCTCGCTGACCCGGCGCGGCTGCTGATTCTGGACCATCTGCGCACCGGGGAGCATAAGGTCAGGGAACTGACCGAGCATTTGGGCCTTGCCCAAAGCACGGTCAGCGCGCATCTGTCCTGCCTGAAGGACACCGGCCTGGTGCACGTCCGAAGCCAGGGCCGGGCCAGCATCTACTCGCTGGGCCAGAGCGAAGCACTTGACGCATTGACCGCTGCCGCCTCGGCGCTTCTGCCGCAAGAGGCATCCCATCACCATTGGGAAGAAGCGCACAGCATGGATCCGAAGAAAGGCTGAACTTGGGACACGATCACTCTCACGGGCACTCCCATGATCATTCCGGAGCAAACCGAACCCGCCTGGCCTGGGCCTTCGCCATCACCGCTACAATCCTCGTCGCCGAGGTTGTTGGCGCTATCGTCACCAACTCGCTGGCCTTGCTGGTCGACGCAGCGCATATGCTGACCGATACCCTGGGGCTATTGCTGGCTCTGACCGCTGCCAACCTGATCATGCGCAAGCCAACGACCAAGCGCACCTGGGGATTCCGCCGCGCAGAAGTCCTCTCCGCCACCTTCCAATCGGCGTTGCTGCTGGCTGTGGGCATCTATGCGGCCATCGACGCCGTGCGGCGGCTCTTCACCCCTGCAGAGGTCCAACCGGAGGGACTGCTGGCCTTCGGCATCATCGGCCTATTGGGCAACGTCATCTCCATGTGGATCATTTCCGCCGGACGCAATAGCAACCTCAATATGCGTGCGGCTTTCCTGGAAGTAGTCAACGACGCGCTGGGCTCGGTTGCCGTTATCATCGCCGCGCTGGTTATCACCTACACCGGATGGATGCGCGCCGACTCCGTGGCAGCCCTGGTGATCAGCGCCCTGATCGTTCCCCGGGCCATGAAACTGCTGGGGGAAACCACCCACATCCTGCTCGAATCCACGCCTAGGGGCCTGGACCTGCTCGGGGTCAAAGCGCATTTGGAGGCATTGCCCGGGGTGATTGCGGTGCACGATCTGCACGCCAGCCAGATTGCCTCCAACCTTCCGGTGCTCACCGCCCATGTGGTGGTCGAGGACTCGATGTTCTCCGCTGGGGTAGCCGGTGGGCTGCTGCGGGATTTGCAGCAGTGCGTGGCAGATCATTTCACCGTGAGCGTTGAGCACTCGACCTTCCAGATTGAGCCGGCATCGCACCAGAAAACCGAACGCGAACATGGCTGCTAATCGGTAACCTGCGGGGGCAGAGCGTCCGCGAATTTGCTCATACCTTGGTATGACGCACCCACGGGAAACTAGGTCCTGATGGTGGATGCGGGTTTGGCTAGGCGCTTTGTAGTATTTCTAATATGACTTCTGAGACTCTGCCAAAAACCGAAAATGCGGTCGCTGCCCGCGGCTTGACCAAGACCTACGGGCATGACAGCACCCGGGTTGAGGCCCTTCGCGACGTAAACGTTTCCTTCGAACGATCCCGCTTCACCGCCATCATGGGCCCATCGGGCTCCGGAAAATCCACGCTGATGCACTGCCTGGCTGGACTTGATACCGCCGACTCCGGCGAAATCATCATCGGCGGCAAGAACCTGCTGGAGCTGAGCGATGACCAGCTGACCGAGATGCGCCGCGAGCAGATCGGCTTTGTCTTCCAGTCTTTCAACCTCGTGCCAACCATCACCGCCAAGGACAACATCCTGCTGCCATTGTCGCTGGCCGGCAAGAAGCACGATCGCGACTGGTTCAACACCGTCATCCAGGCGCTCGGCCTGGGCGACCGCCTGAACCACAAACCGCATGAACTTTCCGGCGGCCAGCAGCAACGTGTCGCGGTAGCCCGAGCACTGCTCACCCGGCCGGAAGTGGTCTTCGGCGACGAGCCGACCGGCAACCTCGACTCGCGTACCGGCGCCGAAGTGCTGTCCTTGATGCGCACGTCCACCCGTGAAATGGGCCAGACCATCATCATGGTCACCCACGACCCGGTGGCCGCGTCCTATGCAGACAATGTCTTGCTGATGAAGGACGGCACGATTGTCGGATCCATCCAGGAGCCAACCGTGGCTACCGTAACCGAGGCCCTGGCCTCCTTGGCGGAGTAAGCAATGCTGCACGTAGCACTTTCGAATATCAAGACCTATGCACGGCGATATATCGCCGTCATCCTGGCTGTGGCCATCGGCACCGCCTTTCTTGCCGCAACGCTTTCGGTGAACTCATCCACCCAGGCGACACTGAAGAATTCGCTCGGAGACGCCTACAAGAACGCCGATCTGGTCGCCTACCCCGATTGGGACCTGGTTCCCGGCGCCGAGGAGTTGACCGAGCTGAGCCTCAAGGACATCGCAGATGTCCGGAACCTGCCTGAAGTTTCCACCGCCTATGGCCTGGCCTACGCCGATGGCCTGCTGCGCACGGCGGACAACAGCTACGGCGTGTCCGCACAGCCAGTAAATCCCGACCAGGGGCTGGGCGGCATGGAATTAATTGAGGGCCGGGCGCCCCAAGGTTCCAACGAAATCATCATCGATGCTTCCCATGCCAAGGAAATGGGCGTGTCCATCGGGGACGTCGTGGCTCTGGAAAATGGCGCGATCTCGCCGGCGAACTACAACATCGTGGGCATCCAGCGCTCGACCACCAACCCGCGGACCTCGGCCTACGCCTTGGCCGGCATGAGCGAGAAAGCGTGGCAGCACTTTTCCGGCGGCCAAGCGCTGATCACCGAAATCGTGGTCAATGGCGACGGCTCCGACGAGTCATTGAAGGCAGAGCTGGAGAAGCTGTTTACCGGCAAGAAGATGGCTGACATGGCGGTGGTGACCGCCGATGAGAAGGTCTTGAACGAAGTCGCCCAGTTCACCGGAGGCACCGACCAACTCAGCGTGATCCTGCTGGTCTTCGCACTGATTGCACTGGTGGTCACCGGGCTGGTTGTGGTCAATACCTTTGCCGTAGTCATTGCCCAGCGCACCCGCGAACTGGCACTGCTGCGCATCCTGGGCGCCAAGCGCAAGCAGATTCGAAGCTCGGTGCTCATCGAAGCACTGCTCATTGGCATTCTTGCCTCGATTCTCGGTGTCTTGCTAGCCGTCGCACTGATGGCGGGCCTGATCCAGCTGCTGCACGTGATGGTGCCGGAGATGTCCTATGCGGCGTTGGCCCTGACCCCGCAGGGATTGGCCATCCCAATTCTCGTCGGCGTGCTGATGACTGTGTTCGCAGCGAGCCTGCCGGCTCGACGGGCGATGAAACTCGCACCGCTGGCGGCCTTGCGCCCCTTCGACGCTGCCAGCGTGAAGAACCGTGCCGGCAAAGCCCGGATCATCTTCGGATCGCTGTTCGTCGTGGCCGGCGCCAGCTTGCTGGCCTACGGCGCGATCCAGGGGGATCTGGTAGTCGCCTTCCTGGGCGGCCTGGTTTCCTTCCCGGGGATCCTGATGCTGGCTTCGCTGTTCGTGCCGAGCAGCGTTTCCGGGATCGGCAAGGCCGTGGCTGGCAAATCGACGGCGGGAAAGCTCGCGGCCCTGAACGCCGTGCGCAACCCGGGCCGAACCACCGCGACGGCAACGGCACTGCTGATCGGGGTGACCTTGGTGTCCATGATCATGGTCGGCGGCCAGACCGCCAAGGCCAGCTTGAACAACGCTGTGGCCGCAGAATTCCCGGTCGACATGATGGTCTCCTTCTATGACCGCCAAGTTTCAGGCGCCGAGACCAAGAACATGCTTGAGCAAATCAATGGCGTGGACGGGATTACCGCCAGCTCCAGCTTCACCTCCGGATATGCGGATGTGGACATGGGGACCGATGAAATGTTCAACGCCGAGATCATGTCCGTTGATCCCACGAGCTTCGCTGACGTTGCACTGGACCCGAATATCGTGCCGGCAGATGGCGAAATCGTCTATGTGCTGGGTAGTCCCGAAAATCCGACGATGGAAGTTGGCGGGCAAACGCTGGCAGTGAAGAATTCCGAGGCCATGCTCTCAGGAAATATCGTCACCGAGCAGACTTTCAGCAAGCTGGAAATCGATGAAGCCAATCAGTACTCGGGGATCCTGATCAAGGTGGATTCCGACGTCAACGCAGCGAGCGTCAACGAACTGGTCACCAAGGTTTCTGCCATCACCGGCGTTGAATCATCAATGATCAATGGCGGTGTGGTGATGAAGTCGATGTTCTCCCAGATCATTGACGTGCTGCTGATGATTGTCTCTGCCTTGCTGGCAGTGGCCGTGCTGATCGCCCTGATCGGCGTAGCCAACACGCTCAGCCTCTCGATCCTGGAACGCACCCGGGAGAATTCCCTGCTTCGTGCCCTGGGCCTGAAGAAGAAGCAGCTGCGCGGCATGCTGGCAACCGAAGCGGTACTGATTGGCGGCGTTGCAGCCCTGCTCGGCTTGGTGCTGGGCGTGGCCTATGGCCTGCTTGGAGCCCGCTCGGCACTCGCGTCCATGGGAACGATGACCTACGAGATCCCATGGTGGCAGCTCGCACTGGTCCTGCTGATCAGCATCGTGGCAGCGCTCTTGGCATCGGTGACTCCGGGCCGCCGCGCCGCAAAGTTGTCGCCGGTTGAAGGATTGGCCGTCGAATAGCCGGTAGCCAGCCAAAGACAGTGGTCCTGAAAGCCAAGGCTTTCAGGACCACTGTCTTTTCCGCAGGTGCGGCTCAAGCCCATAGGCTGTAGACATGAAAATTGAACTCACTCGATTCCGAGTTCTGCCAGGCAAATCAGCGCTAGCTGATGAATGGCTGGAATTCCTGAACAGCAATATGCCCGCGGTGCTTGAAACCCTGGAAGGCGAAAAGATATACGTGGAGACGATCTTCAGCGAAACCCTGGATGGCGTCGACTACCTCTACTGGTACAGCATCCAAGGCGAGGGCGGTGCCGCGGTGCAGGACTCTGCACATGAAATCGACAAGGTGCACCTCAGGTATTGGAAGCAGTGCATCGATCCAGGCTTCGCACCCCAAGAGCTGTCCCCGCGGGTGGTCATGATCCCTGAACGCGTGCAGCGCAGCATGGTCTAGAGGCGAAGCACCAAAGCACGAAGTCCAGAACTCGCTATGGCGAATTCTGGACCTCGTGCCTTGTTCTGGATGTTCAGCTGCGCAGGGTAATCGTTGTGGCCATGGCCGGGGAACGGCCGGTGGTCACGAAGCCTGAGATATTGGAGCCAGGGTGCTTGATGATATCCGTGATGGATCCCAGATGGCGGCTCAAATCGATCTTGTCCTCGGGGGCCGCGAGCACCAGATGGAAACCGAACTCCTGCAACGCGCGTATGCCTGCCGCTGCATATTCGGAGTTGGCTTGAATGAACGCCTCGTCGATCATTACCGTGCCGTAGGAAGTGAACCCGGCTGAAGCGAAGCCCAGCTGGTAGGCCAGGGCAGCACCCATGATGAAGGATGTGAAGCGCTGGCCTTCGCCGCCGGAGAGCGTCCCGGGTTCCAAGCCGGTCTCAATCTCCCCATTGGGCTTGTGCTCATTGCAGCTGATCATCACATGCTGGCGGACATCGAGCACGGTCGAACGCCATGAAGCCATCGCCGGGTCGCTGAGTGCGGTAACCAGTGCCTCCAGCGCTTGGTAGGAGCTGGCCAAGGTGGATTCGTCCTTGGTGGTGTAAGCCTCCTGCAATGCGTCCTTCAGGTCCTTGCGGAAGGTACCGGCCTCAACTGGAATCGCATTTACTGCTTCCAAGCGAAGGACCGACCCATGCTCGAAAGTCACCTCTGCCAGAATCTGGTTCAGCGGCTTGATGCGTTCGGAGATCATCCGGCGCTCTTCATCCAGCAACTGCAAGAGGTCGCTGAAGCGTTCATAGGAACGGTTCGCGAAGTATTCGCGGAACTGCGCCTCATGGTGCGGCAGGCCGTCGGCCACGATCTGGTCGTGCAGCTGCGCGTAGTGCTCAGCTGCTTCAGCGGTGGTGCCATGGGTCTGCGCGTGCGAGGTGCCGAATTCTCGGGCAAAACGACGGAAGGTTTCGCTCAGCGCGCCACCGATTTCCTGGCGCTGCGACTGCAAGGAGTTGACCTGGCTGCCCAACTGGAGCTTGACCTCGGCAAAGGCTTCGCTGATTTGTTCACTGGCAGGGCAGTTCCCTGCAATCACTTGCTGGAGAACCGGGCCAAGCAGCTGATGCTGGCGCAGCGCGGACGGGATGCTCTGCTCCCATCCGGTCCCCAAGTCATCGCTGGTGGACAGGATCTGCTGCGCACGCTGCACCTGCAAGCCAAGATCTGCAATGCGTGAACGAACCAGTGCGAGGTCCCCGACCAGGGTTTCTGCCTCGGCCTTCGCCGTTTCGATTTGCTGGCGAACCCGGGAGGAATCCCCGGACAATGCCAAGGCATCGCCGAGCTTCTGCTCGCTGCGGCGCAACGCTTCCAGTGCCTCGGACGCGTCGAACTGGCCAAAAGTCCGCTCATCGGCAATGAGGGCCTGCAAGAGCTGGGTTTTGGCCACGATCTTGTTCTTCGCCGCACTGCGTTCATCGGCAGCCTGGTGGGCCTGGACGATTTTCTCATCCAGCCGTGCCGCCTTGGACTGCAACTCGGCAATCTTCGACTCGTTGGTGAAGCCCAGCAGGTACTCGGAAGCAGGCAACGTGCGGGTATCGCGCTCGAAGCTTCCGGTTCCTGATTTGATGGTGCCGGCCGGGGTTATCGCCTTGGGGTGCACATGCATGGCTGCATCGTTCTCAACACAGGCCAATGGGTAGTCGGCGGTGATCTTCGCCTTCAGCCAGGCCCCGGCTTCGCCGGGCGCGAAGTCCAGCTTGGCCACCAGGTCTGCCGGGCCGGCTTCAGCGGTGCGCGGCGGCTGGGAAATGTCGCTCCACCGCACGCGGCCCAAGCCGTCGAGTTGATCAATGGCGTGGGTGACTTGGGTGAGCAGCTCCCCGGGAACCAGCAGGGTGCGGGCCAAGGAGTGCAAGGCCTTTTCAGCGGCCAAACGCCAGGTACCGGCATCGGCCGAGACATCCATGAGCTCGCCAGCGAACGGAAGCTGTTCTTCCTTGAGCGAGCAGGCCGAAGCGATGGCTCGGCGGGCGGCTATCGAACGGTCATCGATATTGCTGGCCCGGCGCTGGTAGGAGCGGATCTGGTCAGCCAACGTTTCTGCGCGCTTGCGCAGGTTGACCAAGGTGGCCATGGCCTCGTACTCAACGGTCTGGGCATCATGCGTAATCGAGCTGAGCTGCTGCAAGGTACGTGCCGCGTTGGCCCGCAGCTCATCCAGGCCGGTGGCTGAGAATTCGAAGGCCAAGCCAGCATCCGAGGCCTGCTGCTGCAGGGTCCGGATGACGTTCTCCTTCTCGCTCAACGCCTTGCGAGCCACATCGGCCTCGCGCTCCAGCAGCATCAGGGAAGCAGAGCCTGCAGAGTCGTGGGCAGCCTCCAGCGACGCCAGCTGGTCATCGAGCTTTTCCTTGCGCTGCCGCAGCTCGGCCTCTTCGGCCTTGAGCTTGGCTAGCTCCGATTCGTGGGAGTTCAGGTCATTGCGCAGCACCAGCTGGCGGACCTGGGTTTCCAGGGTGTGCACGTCGCTTTCCAGCAATTGCCGGGCGGTGGCGATCTGTCCAGCCAAGGAACGGTAGGCCTGATCCTGCTCCGGCACCTGCGCGAGCACGTCACGCTGGGCGCGGGCGGTATCCAGCTGGCGGTAGATGCCACGCAAATGGGCAAAGTCTTCCACTGCTGCGGACGCGGCCTTCAACGTGGCTGGTTCTTCCAGCACTTCGTGGCGGAAGAACTGGTTGACGCCCTTGGCCAGGCCCTTGCCATTTTGCAAGGTGCGCAACAGGGCAAAGGCCTTATCGCTTTCGACGCCTAAACGGCGGCGCAATCGCTCAATGAACGCCTTGTGGGTATCGAATGCCTCGCTCGGTGCCAGGGCCTTGGACAGCGAGGACACGGTGAAGCGGCGCGGGCCGTGGTTTTCCAGCTCCGCAATATTGACCTTGCCTTCGCACAACAGATAGTGCTTGGAGACCTGTCCTTCCAGGCCGGCATCGGGCAGATCGAAGACCGCGCCGGCTGTAACGGTGTTGCCCATGCCATCGTCGTAGCTGAGCACGATGGCGCTCCACGTCGCGCCGGGGCGCTGGTAGACAGTGCCGGCGCTGGTTTTGAACTTGCGCCCGCGCATGTAGGAGAACGTGGTGCGGCGGTCCTCGCGGGTGGCCGCGTCATTGGCCGATTCGTTCAGGCGGGGCGTTGCGAAGAAGACGTGGCCCATCGCATCGAACAAGGTGGATTTGCCCACGCCCGGATGGCCGGTGACCAAGGTGCCGGCGCGGTCCACGGCCAGATCATGCAAGCCGTGGAAGGTTCCCCAGTTAACTATTTGTACCCGGCTCAGACGATGCTGGCCTGGGTTGAGTGCCCCGCCCAGCGGGAGAGTCATTTCAATGCTCATCGGTTACTCCTGCACCAACTCGGGGGTCTGCTCTGCGAGGTCATCAGCTTCTTCGGCTCCCAGGCTGAAAGCTGGATCATTAGCGTCGATTGCCGCGATGTAGCGTGGTATGTCCTGGATATTGGTGATCGGCAGCGACATCGCCAGGGCCGGGGAAATGCGGAACTCGTTCTCCAGCTCGGTGCCGGTCAGCAGGCGCAGAGCCTGCAGGCGGGTGACCGCAGCATCGCAGGATTCGGCAAAGCGCTTGTCATCGCGGTCTGAGGTCTGGCGGTGCTCGGCCAGGATCTCGTGCATGCCCGCACGCGAAATCACGGCATCGCTGCCGCTGCCCGAATGCTGTTCGAGCAACAGCCGCAGCCGCAGTGCGAGCAGGGTTTCATCACGCTTCAGCGGACGGCGCGGAGCGATAGGGGAAGTGTGGACCTGTTCAATCTGGACGGGGGCAAGCATGGCGATCTTGCGGTCCATGTCCAGCTGCAGTGCCAAGAAGATCTCGGAGAAGTAATCGCTGATGCTCTGCTGCTGGTCCAGCAGCAGCTGCCAAGCCGAGGCATCGATGGACCCATCAAGGTACGGGCCGCGCAACAACCGGACCAGCAGCTGGCGCAGCGGCAGCGGGAACTTCCCGGTATCGCCCTCGAACAAGGGTTCGGTGATCGGTGCGGCGTATGAATCGCTCTTGGTCATAGCGGCTCCTTCGTAAAGCTTAACGCGGGCAGGATTGCGGTTCGCATCGAACCATCGAGTTGCTGGAAATGGATGCTGAGCAGATCGCTCTCGTTCAGCGATTCGCCATTGGTGCGCCCGATTTCCACGAGGGCACGAATGGAATTCAAGTGCCGCTGCTCGGCATCCAAGGATTCGAAGACTTCATCCAACCGAATCGAACCGGAACTGGACTGGCCCAGATGCCGGGTGATCGATGCACGCAGCAATTGCATGTCCGCCTGGGGCGTCGAGGGATTTCGTACAATGTCGGCTTCGCTGAATTCTGGCGCTTGAGCCAGCGGAGGCGGAGCCACATGCTCGGATGGGTCGTAGATTCCAAGACCGGAAAGGGTGACGAACTGCGGAGCGAAGAGCTCCATCGGGGCCAAGCCGCTGCGGGGTTTCAGGCTCGTGGACTTGCTGATCGCCAGTTCAGCTTCGCGGACCGCTTGGCGCAATAGCTCGGCCTGCTTGTAGTCCTCGGACTGCACGAATGCGTGCAGGGATTCAGAGAGCTTGCCATAGGAGGCATGGACTTCAGCTGCCTGGCGGCGCAATTCACGCAACAGGTTAGTGAGGATCTGGCGTTCGGGCGTTTCCAGGTCATCTACGAAGTCGCGGTCCAGGACTTCGGCCAATGCGGCGCGGAAACGCTGCTGCGCTTCCGGGGAGTTCAGGAATTCAGTGAATCCGCTGAAGGTTTCGCCTTCGGCAGTGGAACGCAACTGACGGTCAGCTTCAAGAACCTGGCCCACAGCTACGCCCTTGGCTGTGGAGGCATCCAGAATGCCTTCACGCAATGAATGGAGCATATCCTGGACGCCGTCGCGCATGCGTCGGAAATCTGCTGGCAAACTCGATGCCAGATCGAGTACGGAACGTGTTGCCGACAAGGCGGTCGTGCGAGAAAGCACCGCCGGGTCATCCCCGCTGCGCAGCTGGTCGATTTGGGCTTGGCGCAGCGCGATCTGGGATTCGAGGGCACGGATACGTGCTTCGGGATCCGGATCGGTTTCGTGGGCCAGCGATTCCAGGGAAGAAAGCAACGTGTTCAGGCGAGACGAGTTCAAATGCGAATCGTCGGTGGAAAAATCCGCCAGGTAGCGCAGGGTGCGCAGGGTCTGCGCACTGGGTTCATACACGAAGCGCCCATCAATCAGCGGACGAGCCAGAATTCCCTGTTTGACCCATGTTTCGGCGAAATCCTGGGCCGAATACGAGGCGGGAATCTGGTCATCGCTTTTGCGCGCTTGCTTCAGGAAGGAATCCAAGGAGGCATGGAAAAGTTCCAATGCGATCCGTGAACGGTCTGCGGTGAACTCTGCGCGGATGAAGGCCACAGCCCACGGCTGGGCGGTCAGAAGCCGATACGCTGCCGAGCTTTTGAACTGCTGGGACTGAAGCCACAAACTATTCGCGCGGTGCGAGGGCTGCATGTACTTCCTTGATCTTTGGGACGCCTAACCAATCAATTCTAAATCATTGGACTCCTTCCAAAATGTGAGCTCCCTAAAAGCTGAATGTTAGACATCGCTCAAGTTCGGTAATTCATCCTGAAAGGGTGTTGCCTCCAGCGCTACCTGTGTAGGGTCGAAATAACCAGATGACAACTCGTTTTCTTCCGGCCTGGCGGGCACGGTGGAGGTCACGGAGGTCGCAGCCATTGAAGAACCCACGATTGGTGATTTCGCTCGGGTTGGCGCTGGGCCTTGCCGGGTGCAGTGCTGCACAGGAGCCGCCAACGCCGGCCCCGGATCCTGCTGCCGTTGAAAGGGCTGAGCAGGAAGAAGCACGAGTGGACGGCGTGAGAGCCGAGATCAACCGGCTAGCTGACGGATACGACTATGACGCGGCGATTAAACTTGCCAAGAAAGACAGCGCCGAACAACTGAACCAGATGGCCAGCGGCCTAGAGGAAGAGAAAGGGCAGGTTTCAGCTTGGGAAGAGCCGAACAACATACCTCACCTGTTCTTCCATTCGCTGATTGTCGATCCCGGCAGGGCCTTTGACGAAGGCAGCAGTTCTCAGGGGTACGCCGACTACATGGTGACCCAGAAGGAATTTGCAGCCATCCTCGACGAGCTGTATGCGCGTGATTATGTCCTGGTCAACCCGGAAGATTTCGCCTCGCTCGACGAACAGGGGCAGATGGAGTATCGGGATATCATGCTGCCCCAGGGCAAGAAGCCAGTGGTGCTGTCCATCGATGACCTGAGCTATTACGAATACATGGAAGGTGATGGCTTCGCCAGCAAGCTGGTGCTGGATAAGGACGGCAAGGTCCGCAACGAATACGTCGATGCGGAGGGAAAAACGCAGGTTGGCGCTTTTGACGTGACCACGATGGTCGATGACTTCGTAGCGGCACATCCCGATTTCACGTATCGGGACGCTCGCGGCCTGATCGCAATGACCGGATACAACGGCGCATTCGGCTACCGCACCTCTGCCAGCCAGTATCCCCAGAGCAAGACTTTGGAAGCTGACCAGAAGAAGGCTGCGGAGATCGCAGAAGCGATGAAGAACAGCGGTTGGGTTTTCGCGTCCCATTCGTGGGGGCACATTGCCACTGGGACGGTCAGCATGGATCGGATCAAGCGGGACACCAAACTGTGGAAAGCCGAAGTTGAACCGATCGTGGGAAAAACCGGGCACTACATCTATCCTTTTGGATCGGATATTGCCCGGACCCAGCGCTACGCGGGGGAACGGTACCAGTTCTTCAAGGACCAGGGGTTCGATTACTTCTACGGCGTTGACGGTACGACTCGCACATGGATGCAGCAGGGTGATGAGTACCAGCGGCAGATGCGCATCAATGTGGATGGGTTGCAGTTCGCCAAGGAACTGCGCGGTGACCGGCCAGTCCTGGGAAGTTTCTTCAAAGTCGAGGATGTGATTGACCCGGCGCGCGAATGACCGGGCCAATCCAACATCAAGCTACAAAGCCATGAATGCACCGAGCTGCGAGAGCGCCGATGGGTTGGAAGGCAGATAATCGGTGAGCCTTTCGCTGCGCACGATGATGGCCTTCCATTGGCCGCGGGAAATCGCAACGTTGATGCGATTGCGGTTAAGCAGGAATTCGATGCCACGCGATGCATCGGTGGCGCTGGAACATGCCATGGTCATCAGCACAACTGGTGCTTCCTGTCCCTGGAACTTGTCAACCGTTCCCACCTTGACCGCCGATAGGCCTTCAGCTTCGAGGACATCGCGCACCAGATTTACCTGGGCATTGTAGGCAGCAACTACCAGGATGTCAGCGGCGCCCAATGGACGGGCAGGCATGCCTGCCCCCGGACTCCACATCATCCCCAGATGCTCGCGGACCAATCGGACAATAGCCCCGGCTTCTTCGGCGCTGCTGACCGTGTTGCCTCGATGTTCAACGAACACCGTCTCGACCCCGGCCGGTGTGCCTTCGAGCTGCCGCAACCCGGCGGCGTCTGCCGAGAACAGCTGGTGGTCATAGCTCAATGCCGAAACCTTGGCGCAAAGCGCTGGATGCATTCGCCATGAAGCTGCCAGGAAGTACCCTAATTCGGCTGGCAGCACGGGTTCGCCGCCGGAAAGCCAGCCGAGCGCCGATTCGTCCACCGGCTGCGGATGAGTGCCCTGGGTGACCTGGGGCAACTGCTGGGGATCACCGAGCAGCAGCAAATTGCGGGCTGCTCGTGAAACCGCCAAGGTATTGGCCAGTGAGAACTGCCCGGCCTCATCGATCACCAGCAAATCCAGGCTATCCGCGGGGACTTTCGAACCGGTCAGCGTCCAGGCAGTACCGCCAATGAGCCCGCCGCCCGATGCGTGAAGAACTTCAGTCAAGGAATCCTTGGACGTGCCAGCCCAGGGGACCGGATCATCGTGCTTGACTTCCTTAGCTACTGCCTCGGGATCGACCCCGGCCTCCACCGCTTTTCGCAGGACGTTTTCGACCACTGCATGGGACTGGGCAACCACACCAATCTTCCATCCGTAATCAACGAGTTCACGGATCACATGCGAAGCGACGAAGGTCTTGCCGGTCCCCGGAGGGCCTTGTACCGCAAGATAGGAATTATCAAGATCCTTCAACGTCTCGACCACGGCAGGATAGATCTGCGCCTGTCCATCAACCAGGGCTGGATCCACCGGTGCCGCAAGGGTTTTCAGGCGTGGCGGAATCCGCCGCAGGATGTCGATGCCCGGCCGTTCCGGAAGCACCGGTACGGTGGAGCCCACCCGCTGGGCGATCTCCTTGAGCGCTGCATCGATGCTCATCGTCGCCAACGGCTTATCCGGAGCCAATGCGCATGGATGGGCACCGTAGGCAGGGATCTTGCCGCTGGTTTTCTCCGCAATGGTAATCCAGCCCGGACCGAGCTCGACTACGGTGGCGTTGAATGCGCCGCCGCGCACGGAGTCGTCAACGGCCATGCCTTCAGGCAACGGAGCATCAAACATGGCGAACACTGATGAGCCGGGGGAGAGCAGGGATCCTTCCGCCAAGGTTCCCTGCAATCTCGTCACGCGCGTAGAGGTGCGCGCCCGAGGGGTGGCCTTATGCCAATCCTCGAGTACTTCCGCAGTGTCCACAATGAACACTCCCCGGGCGTCGCTCCAATCATCCATTGGCGCGGACAAGCGGTCGTAGTGTTCCCACCAGAATTGCTTCTTTTCACGACGGTTGTAACCGGTCGCAGCGGCGACCATCGCGATCGCGCGGTCATCGTTGCTCAGCGCGTGGGCGTGGGGAAGCTGCGCAAGGTAGTTTTGCAGCCTAAGCTCTTCGGCGGTGGGCTCGTATTCGTCTGCGGCCGGGCCTGGCTCAGGCATATCCGGCAGGGTGCCAGGCGCCTCATCGCTGAGCGAAAGCAGCCAATCCCGCAAGCGCAAAGTGGAAAGGCAGTCGTACTCGTTGTAATCGGCAATCGACTCGAGGATCGCTTCAGCGGCCCCGTCGTTCTTCGAATCCCGCGCCTGCATGTACTGGGCATAGGCGACCACCGATGCTCCGGCATCGGTGACATCCCCGGAGCGAAGGTGCTCTCCCATGTACAACGGTTCAAGCTTCTTGATGGAGTATGAGCGGGTGGAAACCACCAGGGCGTTACGCACGGTCTCGTAGAGATCGACAAGCAGGTTCTCACGCAGCCACTGGTCGACTTCGTCCTCACCGGCAATATGCACCTGCGAGAGCTTGCGCAGGGCAGTTTTCTCATAGGGCGCATAGTGGTAGACCTTCATGCGCGGGAACCGCTGGCGGCGTTCTTCGACATAGGCAATGAAGTCCAGGAAGGCTTGGCGTTCTTCGGCGCGGCTATGCGCCCAAAAGGGTTTGAACACCGGCACCCCGGTGTCATATTCGATGACGCCGAAGAGGTATTCCAGGCCCCAGGAGCCGTCGGAAGGTTCCTGGTAGAGCGGGTCGCCCTCGAAATCGAAGAAGATGTCGCCTTGATCAGGCCGCGGCAGCGAAGAGATCGGGCCTTCGTTCTTCACCCGGTAGGAGACGCCGTGGACCATGCCATCGCTCTGGGCCAGCCCCAGCTGCATTCTGGCCTGCTCCGCGGCACGGTGCAGCGAGGTGCCTGGTTCAGCTTCTAGCTCGGCGAGCTGGTCAATTGTGGAAATGCCGCGGGCGCGAAGTTTTTCTCGCTGCACCATGGACATGCCAGCGACCAATAGCAGGTCGCGGGTTTCCTGGGCCTGCTCTTCGCAATAATCGCAACGGCCGCATAAGCGCAGTTCATCGGAGTTCCACCGAACTGGCTGGTTGGCCGCACGGTGTTCCTGCACCATCGTCACGAATCGTTCACGCTGGGCCCGGAAGACTGGCAGCACTTCATCAACCCGATGCACCGAATGCGTCCCGTCGCCGAGGACCAGCGTTGCCGAGGTGGACACGGGGAGCCCCTCTGCCAGCATCTGATCCGCGTAGGCTGCGATCTGGAGCAGTGCACTGACCCTCGCATGGCGGGCGAGCTTGGTATCCCATACGGCCCAGGTTCCGTCCTCCTGGCGGACCAGGAAGTCGGCAAAGCCAATGAAAGCCCCATCGAAGAAGGTTGCCTGGAAAATGACATCGGCGCCGTTGCGAAGCACGTGCATGGTCGCCTCGTGGGCTGCCCGAAGACCGGCCGCAGACATCTGCGGGCGATCAGTGAATTGCTTGACGCCTGTTCCCGTCGCCGGGTCGTATTCGCCATAGGCAGCTATCAGGTCTTTGAGGACGTTCTGCTCATGGGCGTCGCCGAGCACCGCTGTTCGTTCCAGCATCTCGTCTCGTGCCTTGCCAGGCTTGGGACGCAGGCCGAGTTTCACGTCCAGCAGGTACAGGGACTGGTAATTGCAGTCAACGGAGACTGACAGGTCACTCGCTGAGAAGATGAACGCATCATCTAGAAAGAACACGGGGCCTGGGCCTTTCGTTGACTTGTTTCCTACCTAGTCAACGTAGCACCAGACCCCGACAGATTCGCTGATGCCGCTTAGGACAGCTCGTCCTTGTTCTTCTTGGAGCCGCCAAGAACGAGCGAGAGAATGGCAACGCCGGCAGTCACCGAGTTCACCGCTGGCCACGCACCGATTTTCTTGGCCAGCGGATGCGAAGCGCCGAAGCCTCCGAGATAGGCGCTGATCAAGGCAATGGCTTTAGCCGTTCCAGCATCTTTCTTCCAAAGCAGGAAGGCGCCGGCACCTGCAGCACCGAGCACAACGGCAGCCAGCGGGCGCTTCTTGGTGGCACGACCGGTAGCGTAACCGCCCACTAAACCGGTGGTGGCCAAGGCGGTTGAAACGATGCGAGACATGAGACTCCTCCAGATATACGGCACAGTGTTCCGCTTTGCAGACTATGCCCGTCACCTGTGATGTTTCCCAGAAAGTCGGGAAATGCACTCGCCGGTCACTTTGTGGCCGGTGGGGCTTGCAAGAATGAGTAATACCGAACGCCGATGAGGAGCAGGAATGAATCTAGATATTGCCCAGGCCTGGGAGCGGCTCTCGCAGCCGGTGAACGTGGCCCTGAACCAGTGGCAGTGGCTGATCGTTGCGTTCTTGATCCTGCTATTGGTGGTCCCTCGTCCGGTCTGGCGGATCACCGGCTTGTACTCCACGCTGATTCATGAGCTCGGCCATATCATCGCGGCCTTATTCACGGGCAGATACGTGGCTGGCTTGCGGCTGGGCTGGGATCATTCCGGAGAAGTGCGGAGCATTGGACGGGGCAAGATTTCTGTCATCATCTCCGGGATTTTCGGGTACCCCGCACCGATATGGGTTTCAGCTTTGATGCTGTGGGGCATATCCACGGACTATTCCGGGCGGGCGCTCGGCATCTACGCGTTGCTGTTCCTGCTGGCGCTGATCTTTGTCCGAAATTGGCCGGCCTTTATTGTGTGCACTATTAGTGCACTCGTGGCATTGGCAGTAGTCTTCTTTGCGCCGGTCGAAGCGTACCTGTACCTGGCTTGGCTTATCGCCGGGTTCTTGCTGCTGGCTGGCCTAAAAGACTTCGTCAAGCTTCTTTCGGTACATGTTTGGAGACGCCACGATATCGCCCAGTCCGATGCGTACCTGATCGCCGAGGCTACCCGGACCTTCGCCTCATTGTGGGTTGTGGTGATTCTTGTTCTGGGTTCCGGCGGCCTGTGGTGGGCACTGCAGAGCTTATCGGGACTATTCTGAGCCCCTGCGCAGATCGCGTTTGGTTTTCATGCGGCTAGCGGTCCAGGCCGCCACGGCAACCAGCCCCATGGGGAGCAGCTTCGTCTTGCGCTTCGGCTTCGTGGATGGATCCCTCTCCATATCTTGCAGCGGGTCGCCACCGTGCTTGATACGGATTTCCTGGGCCTGGACGAGATCCTTGTATGTTGCCAATTCCTGCTTGGCTACCAAAGTGTCATCACGCAGTGGAAGAAGTACGTCATCTATGGCAGGAATGCCCGTGCGAAGCTGGCGGAGGCGGATGAATTCGATGTCCACCAAGGCTCCGAGGAGCAAAGCGATGTTGCTGATCCAGCAAGCAAGAATCAAGATGATCACGCCGCCAATGGTTCCGTAGGTGGCGGAGTAGCTGGCGAACTGCGAAACATAAATACTGAAACCGAATACCGACAGTCCCAGGATCACCAGAGCTGTCAGTGTGCCGGGCGAGAACCAGCGGAATTTCGTTGGCTTGACGTTGGGGGTGAAGTAGTAAAGCAAGGCTAGAACCAGGAGCAGCATAATGAGCATCAATGGCGGCTTGGCGATATTCAGCACGAGTACAAAGCTGTCGCCCATGCCAATAATATTGCCGATTCCGCGGGCGACGGAGCCAGAAGCGAGCAGCAGCACCAGGGTCACGACGGCAACCAGCATGATCAGCACCGTAATCAGGAACATCTGAGGACGGCGCTTCCACTGGGGGCGGCCTTCCGGTGCCCCGTACAGCCGGTTCAACGCGCGGCTGAATGCCGTGACATATCCAGAAGTACTCCACAGTGCGCCGAGTGAACCGGCCAGGATTGCCCAGAACGTTCCGCTAGCTTGGGATGCCAAGCCAGCGAGCAACTGTTCGGCCGTGTCGAGTAATTGCTGGGAGTCGCTACTTGCAGATTGTCCGTTCGGGGCGAGGCTCTGCTCTAGCAGCTCCATGATCCATTTGGTGCCGCTTTCGCTGGCGCCGGCCAAAGACAGGAGCGAGATCAATGCCAGTAATCCGGGGAACATGGCAAGAACCATGAAATAGGACAGGGAAGCTGCAACGTCTAGTCCATCGTTGCGAAAGAATTCCCGCAGGGCTCGGGGGTAGCAGGTCAAGGATTCCATGAATCGGTCTTTGCTTGTGCTGCCTTGTACTGGCATTGAGTTCCCCTGTCTGACTGATGAAATCAAACCTACAGCGCTGGCTTCTTGAAACAAATTACCTCAGGGCAATTCAGCTGTCCTGTCGCTTGAACGTCGCGGTGTGTCCATCGCCCGGGAGGCCTTGCAGGTGGCAGCGAGGAAAAGGCCGTCTGCCGGAGAAATATTGCCCCTTCGGATTGCCCGACGCCTTGGGTTTAGGATGCAGCTATTCCAGCTTTGGCGAAAACGGAATGCAACCTTGAAGGGAGCTGGGCACGACCCAGAAGCGAATTGCAAGCTATATCACAGCGAGCTGGATAATCTCCACTTTTGGAAAGTAACATTTTCGTTGCTTGATATGGGGATCATGGTGATTTTCCGACCCGATTCAAATTTTTTTTCTGACCAATTGACCTGTATTTACGGGGTTTCTGACCGTTTCCTGAGTTGCGAGGGTGGTGGGTTGGTGCGTTATGGTCATTCATAACGTTTCGATAACACTCGCAGTGTTATGGGGAAACAGGTACTGCCGGGACTTCCAAACCACTCACCAGGGCAGTATTTAATCAAAGTCGAAATGCGACGCTGAGTGGTGCACGAGGATGGTCTAGGAAGACCTGAGCGCGGGAAGAGCAACTGGAGAATCATGATCCAGCAGAAGACCAAGAACTTGATCCGCCGCGGTGGAGCCTCGCTGGCCGCCGTTGCAGTTGCCGGCACCGCAATCGTTGCAGCTTCCGCACCAGCTAATGCCGCAGGCACCTGGGACAAGCTGGCTCAGTGCGAGTCCGGTGGCAACTGGTCCATCAACACCGGCAATGGCTACTACGGTGGCCTGCAGTTCTCGCTGTCCACTTGGAAGGCCTTTGGCGGTTCGGGCATGCCTCACCAGGCTTCGAAGGCCGAGCAGATTCGCGTTGCAACCAAGGTCCAGGCATCCCAGGGTTGGGGCGCATGGCCAGCATGTACCGCAAAGCTGGGCATTAGCGGTTCCCCTTCGGGTTCCGCGACTCCGCAGAAGCAGGCTCCTCAGCAGCAGGCAGCACCAAAGCAGCAGGCCGCTCCTAAGCAGCAGGCAGCACCTAAGCAGCAGGCAGCTCCGGTCCAGAAGCAGGCTCCCAAGCAGCAGGCAGCTCCGGTCCAGAAGCAGGCTCCCAAGCAGCAGGCAGCTCCAAAGCACGCTGCTCCAGCTCCAAAGGCACCAGTGTTCAACATTGACGTGACCGATTCGGGCAAGGACTACACCGTCAAGTCCGGCGACACCTTGGCTAAGGTTGCCGACCAGCTTGGCGTCAAGGACTGGCGTGGCCTGTTCGTCTTGAATGACGACCAGTTGAGCAACCCAGACCTGATCATGGTCGGGCAGACCCTGAACGTTCCAGCGAACTAATTCCGCAGAGCTTCAGATAACCCGCGTCGTGTATTTTTACGCGACGCGGGTTTTCCGTTTACCGACTGCCTGGATCGAAGTGGTGATTTTCCGCGTATAGGCTGAGGTTCATGCTGCATTCCGAAGATGAGCGCGTGGCCGAGGGCCATATCCTGGGTTCGGGGTTTACCGCGCACCGATTGCTCGAGACGGCAGGTGATTGCCCTGTTACTGGGCCCGCGGTTTGGTGGACAGGTCTTTTGAACGCGGAGAAGCTCGCAGCTCGATCCGTTGGCTTGGTGTGCTCCGCCCTTGATGATCTTGCCGCTGCCTCACCATGGCTCGCCACGGCGACGCCGGATATCGCAGCGGCCTTCGCGTCCTCTGCCCACTTGCGCATCGCGGGGCAGAAACCACAAGGTTTTGCTCGATATTCGGGATTCTACCGAACGGCCGACGGCTGGATCAGAACCCACGCGAATTACCCTCACCATGAACGCGCGCTCCACTCTGCATTGGGAACATCTTCGGGGATTGACATCGCCGACGCAGTGGCAAGCCTTTGTGCCCACGATGCCCAAGAACGCATCGTCGCCGCTGGTGGAATAGCCGCGCAGGTGCGATCCCGTCAACAGTGGCTCAGCTCGGCAGAGGGCCAAGCGGCCGGCAGCGGGCACTGGGCTCAATTCCGCATGCGCCCAACAGGTTCGGCTCCGGTCTGGAAATTTGACCCGCGTGCAGCAATGCCCCTTCGAGGGTTGAAGGTTCTGGATCTCACACGGGTTATCGCTGGCCCCACCGCAACCAGGACGCTGGCAGCCCTTGGCGCACAGGTCTTGCGCGTGGATGGGCCGCTGCTCCCCGAATTGCCTTGGCAATATGTTGATACCGGATTCGGCAAGCGCAGCACGCTGCTGGATTTGAAAAACGCAGCAGGGCAGGCGCGGATCCACGAACTGCTGCAGGATGCTGATGCCGTCCTCTTGGGCTATCGCCCCGGGGCTTTGGCCAAGGCAGGGCTTGGCGGGGATGAATTAGCCCAGCGGTACCCGCAGCTCGTTGTTGCTGAATTAGGTGCGTGGGGCTTCGAAGGACCCTGGGCCCAACGGCGCGGGTTCGACAGTATCGTGCAAGCTGCCACCGGCATCTCGGAGGCTTACCGTGGTAACGGGCAATCACCGGGCGCATTGCCGGTGCAGGCTTTGGACCACGCCACTGGCTACGGGCTCGCTGCTGCCGTCATCGCTTTGGTTCGGGCGCGCAGTGTCCAAGGGCGTACCGGGTCGGTGCGATTCTCCTTGGCTCGGACCGCTCATGCGCTGTTCGCCTTCGACGCCCCGCAACGCCCCGCTCAATTCGACGGTGGCGTGCGGCTGAAGCGGGTGGAAAGTACTTTCGGCACCCTTGAGTACCACGCTGCCATCCCAATCTCGGTGGCAAGGGACCTACCGTCGGCGTTCCTATTTGCTTCCATTGTCCTGGCGAGGTGGCTCCGAGCTGGACGGGTGCAGTGTGTCTTTATCCTCCTGGACTACCAGGAACCCTTGTTCATCCAGTGGGCTTTTCACTACTTGATCCCTTGTAGCTGCATCTCATGGGAGGAGACATGCCATCACGGTGTTGGCCAGGTGATTTTCCGGCAGTACTTCCCCAGGTGTCCAAAATTTTTTTGTCCAACCCGCAACGGGGGGCTTGCACTCACCGTCTATACAATCCTGATTCTACGCTTGCAGATGGAAATCATTGTCTGACAGAGCACTTATGCAAAGAGAATGTTCTGAAGTGAATCATCTGTACATCTACTGGGTCCTTTGTGGCCGATTATGAAGAGAAGCAGCACAAATCAAAATTTCACACTCTGGTTATTTGCTTCCACCATTTGAAATTTAATGTTGTGATGGTGGAGACCCCTACTAGGGGCATCATCAAACTTCATTCCAGGAGACTCACACTATGGCACTAAAGCTGCCTGCGGGGCATACCCCTAGATACGAAAATTTTGAAATCGCCGGAGTTTCGGATGAAACGATCCGTGAGGGCCTTGAACGAGCCCTCTTCGGCGCAACTGATGAGCGAAAACTACAGCTCGTCGAAGCCTTGTCGGATGCTGGTATCCGCGACATCGACATGGGCTCAGGCATCCAGGAACCAAAGTTCCTGCTGCGCTGCCTAGACGCACAGCAGTACTTTGGCCGCATCCATCCGGACACGAAATTTGTTTTCAACCTGACACTGAAGTCTTGGGAACCAATTTCTCACCTTCTGGCCAAGCTTCCCACGGATTACCTCTCGCAGATCCAAGTTTCATTGGGAATGGTCGAGTTCCACGAAGAAGAAGACCTCCTCACCAAAGTCCACGGCCGCTTGAGCGAAATCGGAGTAGGATCATTCCGATCGAGCATTTTGAACGCCTTCTCGACTCACATCGAAGAAGAACGGTACGAGTTCATCAGCCGCCAAATCCGACGAGTCAGCGAACTCGGTATTGATCTCGTCCGTGTGAATGATTCCATCGGTTCCTTGATTCCCGACGCAACCGCCATTCTGGCAGCAAATCTGACCCGTGATTTCCCTGCCACCAACTTCTACCTTCACTCTCATGATGATCGCGGTCTGGGGCTAGCAAATTCTCTGGCATCAATTTTCAACGGTTTCCAGATTGTCGAAGGCGGTGTCGCAGGCTTCGGTAACCGTGCTGGACTGGCAAACCTCGAAGTTTTGAGCAAGATCTTCGAAGAACGCGGCATCACAGTCAAGGGAACTCCCCTCGATACCCAGAAACTAATTAAGGTCGCTTCCCTGGCAGAAGAAACTTTCTTGGTTGCGCCATCGGTTTACCGCCCTGTGAGCGGCATTTTGACTGAGGAAGAAAACGCGGGAATTGTCAATGTGCCCGACTTCTTGGACATCGAACGCTCGGTTCGTTACTTCCTCAATCCAGTCGGTCTATTCCCCGACACGATCGAACAGATCCTCATTAATGCCGGGTTCCCACAGGAACAACTTACTGATCCTGGATTCGTTCAAGCCATCATTGATCGCCTGAACGATAAACTGCAGAACCACCTCTACCCCCAGAAAGAGGCGCAGTACGCGAAGGTCATGCAGACTATCCATGACCTACATAGCGATGTTGTCCGCCTCGACGAGGTCCAGAGCGTGGCAATGGAACTGCTTCAGGAACGAGTTGAGGTCAAAGCATGAAAATCGGTGTTGTAGGAGCCGGGGGCGTCGGCGCATACTTTGCAGCAGTGCTGACGCGCGCCGGGCATGAGGTACATATTGTCGCCACTGAACGCCACATCGAACCTGTTCGTCTCAAGGGTTTGCAGGTAACGACAGGGGACGGCATTTCGGGGTTTACTGTGCAACCAGCAAGCATCACCACAGACGCTGCTCAGATTGGTGAATGCGATGCTGTGATCATGGCTAGCAAAGCGGGGCAAGTAAAAGATGTCCTGAGCACAGCATCGGCACTTATCGGTCAAGACACTGCTGTATTACCCCTTCAGAATGGTGTGACTGCCTCCCAGCAAATCACGGAGGCAGTAGGTGAAGGTCATGCTTTGGGCGGTGTTTGCATGATCATCTCGTACCTAGTCGAGCCAGGTATCGTGCACCATGTCGGAGGTCAACCAGCGATTACTCTCGGAGAATTGGACGGCAGCGTAACCAACCGAGTGCGCGACCTTGAAATTGCCCTGATCGAAGCACACGTTCAAGCCATAATTTCGACGGATATCGTGACAGACATGTGGCGAAAATTCATGCTGATCACATCATATGGCGGCGTTGGCGCGCTGTCACGTGAACCAGTCGGCCGCACCCGAACCAACGAGCTTAGCCGAAGCCTTGTCCAGGATGCGATGAGGGAGGTCGCCCGGCTTTCAACTGTTGCCGGCGCCACACTTGACGAATCAGATGTAGCCAAGATGATGGATCAGTACGATGCTTTCAAGCCGGATAGCACTGCCTCGATGCAGCGTGACTTGGCCGCGGGCCGACCTTCAGAAATCGAAGAGCAAAGCGGCGCTGTAGTCCGTATCGCAGCTGCGCACGCAGTAGAGGTGCCAATACACAACACCATCTATCGTGCATTGAAACTACTTGATGGAGCTAACGAACTCATCTCATGCTAGTTAATGTTCTTCTCAGTGTTCTGCCGCTGTTCCTTATTATGCTCATTGGCTTCTTCGCTAGTCGTTCAGCAAAGTTCGGGACAGGGGCAGAACCTGCCATCAGCGCCTTTGTTTTCTATATCGCGCTTCCTGCACTACTTTTCAAAGTCGTCGCTGAAGCACCACTGGACGATGGCATCCCACCGGCATTTCCAATAATTGTCATTGTTTCCTGCACGATATTCGCTGTCTTCAACATCTTGATCAGCAGGTTATTACTACGGCAAAACAAGCCCAAAGCGCTTCAGTATGCGCTGAGTTCCGGTTACGGAAACGTCGCCTACCTAGGTGTGCCAGTTGTTATCGGACTCGTGGGATCACAAGCGGGACTGGCCGCCGGAATCGGCCAATTGACCCACAACCTATACTTCATGCTGCTCTACCCGGTGCTGTTCCCACTGCTAGCCGGGCGACAATCCCGCGGATCCAATGGCGCAAAAATAAAAGCAGCAGTCGATAAAGCGATTCTCAAGAATCCTGTGGTTTGGGGAATTGTTGCTGGCCTACTAGTAGCTTTGGCGAAAATCGAACTTCCAGCTCCGGTTGTGCAGACAACTGACTTACTCGCCGGGGCAGCAGCGCCAGGTGCACTCTTTGCCATCGGTCTCACGCTGAGTCGAACTGTTAAATCGTTGAATGAAGGACGAATTTCAGTCCTACCGCTGATCACGGGCACGGCCAGTAAACTGTTAGCACTTCCGCTCATCACGGTCGCTATCGCAGCGCTTCTTCCCCCAATGTCAGGAGATTGGTATCAGGCTCTGATTTTGATGGCCGCCATGCCGACCTCCGCCACCGCCTTCATATTGGCGCAAGCAGAGGATGAGAACTCGGAAGCTACGGCCACGACTATAGTTCTTACTTCAGGATTAGCGATCATTACTATCCCGGTGATTTCAATGCTTTTCTTGGCGTAGTTCGAACGGTAGCTGCTGGTAGATGATGACCACCTATGCAGGCAAGTTTCGGTGTTATGGAAGCACCACAAGTTGTTGTTCAGGCTGTATCAATATGTGGTGTCCGTTATTTGCCGCCTGATGGGGACATACCGTGTGCTGTGCCTGAAGCCGGCCGGTAGCTGCTGCGTGCTGTTTGGGTTTCTGGCGGGATAAGAATCAGGGGTGCGGAAATTGTCACGCGCGTCTATCTGGCCAAGGCTGATAACGGTTGATCTGTTTTTATGTATTTCATGCTCGAGGATTGCTTAGCGTTGAACATACTATGACGTTTACAAGTTCCTTAAATGCGGGCACTGGCAGGCCATAGGCTGGACTCAAGGCACCTTGAACGTACTCTCACGAGCATTAACGAAAGGGGTAATCACCTTGTCAGCCAGTAGCCATCAGATCCTTGTTTCGGTTCATCGCACTGGGTATGCCCCGGACTTCCTGGGAACTAGCGTAGCGTTGCCGCTCTTGGACACTGAGGCTTCACAAGACGCGGTGCTGTGGGACGGGTCAAACGTCATTCCTTATACCCACTTTTCCCTGTCACTGAGCAAGTCCCGCCGGTTGGCGCGCTGGGTTGCCTGGAACATCGACGGTGCTTCAACCAAACGATTGAGCCGTTCGGGCATTGATTTCGCCAAGGGCCCTAGGCTGCCTGAAGGGTTTCAATCAGGCAATGAGCTGTATCAAGGCAATCGGCTGGATCGTGGACATATTGCTCGTCGTGCGGATCTGGTGTGGGGTGAGGTCACGGATGCGCAGCAAGCTAATGAGGATTCCTTTTTCTACACGAACATCGCGCCGCAAATGGATGACTTCAACCAGAGCAGCCAAGAGGGGATTTGGGGTCAGCTAGAAAATGCGCTCTACGAGCAAGTTGATGTTGAAGAGCTCAAGGTGAGTGTCTTTGGCGGGCCGGTCTTCCAGCATGGCGACCAGGTGTATCGCGGCGTTGGTCTGCCTTCGGAGTACTGGAAACTCATTGCTTTCAAGGAGGGCGGCGTGCTGAAAGCACGAGCTTTTCTCTTAACCCAAGATCTTGATCAGTTGCGGGCTGCACTTGCCTTTGATGAGTTCAGGGTCTATCAGGTCTCGGTGGGGGAGTTAGAGCGGCACACACGGTTGGCATTCGCAGAGACGCTGCATCTTACTGATAATCGTGTTGTTGTGCGGGCCGAGGAAATGGTTCCGCTGAACTCGACCGTCGATATTACTTGGTGATGGTAATTCTGAAGTTTGATGAGAGGTTCAGGTTGACCATCTAAATCTACATAGGTAGCACGAGGGTATGGAACGTTTGACGAGGCGCACCCCTGCAACAGCTGCTGTTGTTGGTGCGCTCATGGAATCACCTGAGGCGATCTGGGGTCTTCAGATTGTGAAGATGACCGGGTTGAAGACGGGAACGGTTTACCCGATTCTGGAACGCTTGGAGGATGCTGGCTGGATTACGAGCGAGTGGGATACGGATCTGTCTCGCAAGGGGCCCCGCCGGCGGTACTTTAAGTTGGAAGCGGAGGCTGTTGCGTATGCCCAGGAGTACGTCTCTACCCAGAGGCCGAAGCCCGTTGTGGGTGCTGGTTTTCAATCCAGGAAACTCGCATGAGTCAGACGTTGCTAGTACGAGCGCTTTTTCGACTGTCGCTTTTCGTGACCCCTGCGCATCTGCGGCAGGCGCGTTCTGAGCAATGGAGGGCGGATCTTCGGGATTGCAGCGAGTTGGATATCCCGTCGGCTGACGTCGTCACCGGAGCTCTTGTGGCCGGCACTCGTTTGAGAATTGCGCATGGATTCGCTTCACTGTCCGTCCCCACCCCACTCAAAGAGGAAAAGCAATGAAAATTCTGTTACCGACTGCCCTTGTTGCTGCCGTACTGGTACTCGGAGGAGTTGCGGGAGCTTCAGCAATCTCGAATCACGAGGTTACGCAGATCACTGTCCCCGCCGGAATGATTCAAGAGAATGCTCGAACCACCCCATCTGATCCGATGATTATTGATGGCGTAGAGGTTTTAGGAGGGGGCGAAGTAGCGCCTACGTACCAGGGCGAATAATTGACTTGGCAACAACTTGCCTCACACCTTAAATCTACATAGCATGAGATCGACGTATGTTGTATGCGTTGACCTCTCGCTATTTTCAAAGACCTTTCATGAAACGAGCCACATTAGCTGCGAAGGCCGATCGAGGAGCATTCAAGGGTCAAGCGTACAGCGAACTGGACAAGCTCATGATGCTGATCGGTGCACTGACCCGACGCGCGGTACTCGTCTCCAACGTAGAAATAATGGACTTCAACGGCGACGGAACCGACGCAGTAGCCTACTCAGAGGTTGAAGCGGAACCGCTCACCCTCGAAGGTCGGCTAAACGGCAAGAACCCGTGGCGCGCCAAGGACATTGAGCACTGCGAAGAATCCAGCATCGAAGTGCAGAGCATCGCGGTCTGGTGGTCAGGCGTCGCAATTGCGACACCTGACCGCCAGTGAAGTAAATTTCTGCGCGTTCCATATTGATCATTCAATATCCGAAGAAACAGCTCTACTGTAAACATGCTTGCTCGATGTCTTCGGAAATTTCTGCGAAGACGCATCGACGGTGCGTCATGCTGATCTTCGGGAAGAAACAGCACCCTCAACAAGAACCAAGATGCGTTCGTCAGAGTCGGCCATTTCGATAGCCTCTTCAATGTGAACTGAGAACAACCTCCATCGCCCGTCATCCTCAGAATCAGCTCTTGGATCCCATAGTGGAGGGTGGGCAAAAGCTGAGACGTGTCTAATAATTGCAGACGGACTGTCCGCAAATTCAAAGCTCCGACTGCCATTATCAACTGTGATGAGCACATGTGGCTTGTCTGATCGGTTAGTGCTAGATACAACCGCATAGCCCTCTAGTACCTGAGCCAACCTTTCAAGTACAACTACGAGACTGTCAGTCATCACAATCTCACTTTGTACTCTTAGGGATGACGGTAATTACACGACCATCGCGCGCGTCAGCGGCAATATCTGGATAATTGGTGTAGATAGTTTTGCCATCGTATTTCTTAAGCTGAACGATTCCACGAATATTGATAGTTCCGTTGGAAGGTCTCGGCGAGACACGGTAAGGGTTTTTTACCGTAGTTTCCATGGTGAAATCTACGAAATCTCTCCAGTTCGCTCCTACCATTGCAGCTAGAGGGGCCCATCGCTTCTGCTGATCCGCACCCAGCATGTGTCGGTATCCCCAGCCGCTCGTGCCACATCTCAGGACAACATTGTTCCGAATCGGTGTAGTAGGAACAAACACCCGAACCGTCTTTTGGACGTCTTTAGACCAGTTGGAGTGGCAGGCCGCCCAGGTTTTAGCCTGGTAGCCTCTTGCCGCAGTATTGAACTGATACGGTTCAACCTTCTCACCGTTCACCCAGAGACTCAAAGAGCCTTTTTCGACTTCTTCATGGAGTACTTCGGCTTGTTTGATCGTGAGATCGCCCTCTTTGGAAACCGCTTGAAGAATTTCAGAATTCTTCGAAGTAGCTGAGTCCTCTAACGACGTCACCGCTTGAGCCGGCAACGCCGAAAATAGCAGCACACCGGTGGTGGCAATCGCGATGTTTGCCCGTGTTTTCCAGCTCTTCTTCATTGTCCTCCATCGAAGGTAACCAATCGAGTTTGCCGACGAAAATACGGTATTACATAAATTGATCAAAGACTACCCATTCGAGAAATAAAAATATCTTCTGTCAACTCAAATGAACAAGCCAACTGTCGTTCCATTCCTTCATCTCGGCCAGGCTGGTTCTGCGTGAAAGGACGCGCCACAGGCACGATCCCCTTTGATGACCCACGGGTCGTGGATGGGTTCGGGAAACTCGCCCGCTGCAGCTTCAGATGTTTTTCCACGCGTTTTCCATCTCACCGCAAGCGTAAGCAACGCGGGTTGGGAAACTGACCCCTGTTCAGTTCGAGGCTAGAATGATCGAGCCTGTCGCTCTGGCAGCATAAACCTTGGTGTCAACTAAACCTTCAGCAGACCCCTTCCCTATCGATTCGGTACGCATTCCGGGTGGCTTGAGGCGGCTTTGGATACCGGTGCTGCTGTCGTTGTTCCCGACTGCGGGTAGTACATGGGCCAGCATCCGTCGGTAACCCCATACTGATGGGATGGCGACGACATTGACTAGACGTCGCTGGAAAACGCGGTGAAGGACCAATTAGCGTTGTCCTGCGTACCAGGAATGAACTCAGGGGAGCGCAAGGGACAGCGAATGGCCTTGGCGGAAGCGCATCAGCGAATCTACTCGAATTTGCTAGCGAGATAACAACCTGCTCCCTAGCCCAACGACTACCGTTCTGGTGCCTAATGGGGGTAGATGCTATGTTTTCGGCAAGCAATTCGGTGCTTAACCAGAATTGCTCAAAGGGAGTCCTTGTCGTCGATGCTCCTTCATCCCTCTGCGTCTTTACCGCGGAATCTGGCTCGGGTTTGGGTCTCGGCGCTATTTGGGAAGATCAGAATAAGTCCCTAACGTTCAGGATGTGTTCATACCTGAGCGTGCACTCTCGTGCGCATAGGTATTTTTATGTCAATACAAGTACACTTTCGTGTAATAGTGCAAAAGAGTATTTTATGCCGACGAAGGAGGCCTCTATGCGGTTGCAGAACCCGTTCTCCGCCTTGAGCTCAACGGGAATGGACTCTCAAGTCCTCACGGTCCTGGCTCGGAGCGAGCAATACCTGACGATTCCCGCTATCCATCGATTGCTACCCGAGGAGGGTTCCTCAACAGGGGTGCGCAAGGCCCTCTCCCGATTGGTGGAACAGGGGGTCATTCTCGAGCAGGTGACGGGCAGGACCCACGCATATGCACTGAATCGGGAGCACCTACTGGCAGATGTCATCTTGAAAATCGCCAATTCCAGAAGGGAGCTGACCTCACGAATCCAAGATGCCATCAAGCGTTGGCCGGTCAAACCTGTAACAGCGAAGATCTTCGGTTCGGCAGCCCGAGGAGAGATGCGGTCGGGCAGCGACATCGACATTCTTATTGTGATGCCCGATGAAACACCAGACGGTCTGGATGACGAGTTGGCCGGAACCCTGGCTGGTCAAGTCACACGTTGGACGGGCAATGACGTGCGGCCGTTGCTCTATCGCGCCGCCGAGGTGAAGGCAGCCCCGATATTTGACTCCATTATCAAGGAAGGCGTGGATATTGCGGGGGACCCGGGGTGGCTGCGGCGGGCGGCGCGTAGGCATAAAATTTCTTCATGACTCCTAAGCGCGACAGCATTAAGACAGTGGATGCCGGGAAAGCTGAGAGGCAGGGCCGACTGAACAAGGCTCAGCAATTCCTTCAGTCTGCGGATGACCTACGTGGGTTTTACGAGGACGACTCGGTCGTGGCTGACACCGCAGTGACCTTGTACGTGCATGCGGGGATTGCAAGCCGTCGCCCAAGCCCTGGCAACGCTACAGGTCGCGATCAACGCGACCTGCTGGATGGAAACCCTACCCGAAGCCGAATCAACCGCGACGAAACCAGGGCATCGCGGTTAAGCCTCCTGCCCACCTGTGCACAGCAAAAGCCAAATCGCTGCGCTGCTTTTCCTGCACCCACGTGGACAGCAGGAACCAAACGACCTCCCGCACACAAGCCACAAGCTGCGGTACCTGAGTTCTCCTTCGACGGCGGATCGTGGCCCGTGCATGGCCTCTGATAAGCGAATATCACTTGCCAGGCCACGAGGAACACCTATCATGGGCACATCATCTTAAAGGAGTAAGACCACGTGGAGGTATCAGAGTTAACCCTTGGCGCTGCTGGGGTTCGTATGATGCTAACTGTGAGAAAGCTCTAACAATGACAGTTCGTGGCGAAAAAAGATCCTTGGGTCCATCGCAATCGTAACCTGTCGGAATTCATTATCAGAGATCTTCGCTACCGTAACTAGATTGTTTGCTTGGAGGACTTAGGATTATTCTATGGAGACATTTAAGCGTCAAAGGTATGTTGATTACCTAGTGAACGAACGTGGGTATGAAGCTCGCCTAACTCCGTGGGGAATCTATATCGAATATCCCAATTTTGACGATAATGGCACGGCGGTCGTCAAATGGAGGGTTACGGAAAATGAACTTGCCGGTTTGAACGGGATTAGAATGCCGCGAGGCTTTACCGGCGGCGAACAGTATGCGTTCTCGGAGTTGATAGCAGCTCTTCATACTTTCACTGGTTCACGGGGAACCATGTACGGGGCAAGTATGAGAATAGAAGCAGAAGACTGAGAAGGGCTATGGCGCACATGCGCCATAGCCCTTCTTGTTAGAACTTACCAGCGAAGCTTGATTATTTACCGCAAGCTCGGTTCACACTGTCGGGATGAGATGTGATGAGACGGGAATTTGTGGCTGAAACTGATGCCGTGACGCCGACTTTTTTTATGATCCGCCCACGGGAATCTCGAAGTTCATAAACCCCACCGTACCGAATAGTTTTATTGCCGCTTTGGTATTTCTTTAGGCATGACCATTTTAAGGCTTCGTTTGTTGCCCAATCCGCGAAGTCCCTCCAGTTCGCACCTAAGGATTCCGCCTGGTTGTTCCAGTCGTTCATGTGGCCAGCTTTGATATGCCGATAGCCCCAACCGATATTTTTACCTTTGACGACTTTGTTTGTGCCACAACGTAGATAGGCTGTACGTCCCGAGACCCCTTTAACCGTTTGCCTACTGAAAGTTCTGACGAGCTTTTCGTTCTTATCGAAAACGCCACAGGGTGACCAGTATGCTGCGGGTTGCGCGACCCCTAACTTCTGTTCAATGTTGTCAAAGTAGAACCGTTCTCCACTTTCCCCGACAGCATAGGCTGGGACTGCCTGTGTTTCTACGAAATTTTCTGGCTCCATCTGGGCTGCATTAGCTGGCGCGCTCAGCAACGAGCTACCTAGCAGAAGAGCGCCGAGAGCAATTAAAGTGATTTTTTTCAAAAGTTTCACCCATCGATCTGTTAGTTGCCTTAGTCAATCATATTGATCAGCTTATACTGAGCTTTAACATTTAATCCGTATTTGACGAGGTATTGAGCGCAATTAAAAAATTTTGAACAGTCGATGCTTTGAGTAGTGTAGATGATTCAAAAACGACCGTTTTTGGCGTCCGTTTAAGGCCCCTTCACCGGGCATTTTCTCGGGCGGGGTATATGGGAATCTGAAATCGTTGAAAACTCGGAGTTTCGAAAAATTAACAAGTCAACGGATCGAGTGTCCCGTATGGCGACCGGCTTGCGGGACGTCCCCGTGGAGCTTCCCTCTGCGGAGCGGCAAGGCGTGAGCGCTAGGCTTGTGGGATGGAAGAGGTTCACCTGGCTGGAGGCAACGCCACCGATGGCGTGGTGCGCGTCGGCTCCACGGTACGTAAACCGTGGTCGGCAGCCACTCAGAGTGTGCTCGCATATATGAGGGCTGTGCGCAACGCAGGCGTCGATGTGCCCGCGGTATATGGGCAAGACGCCCAGGGACGACAAGTGACAGAGTTTGTCCCCGGTTGCCTTGCCATGGACTCGGGGCCATTATCGCTCTCAGAGCTTTCCCGGGTAGGTCGCCTGGTGCGCACTATCCATGATGCCAGTGCGGCCTATGAGCCGGACTTCGGATCAACTTGGATCACACACATTCCGGCGCCCGGGGCCGACCTGATCTGCCACAACGATCTGGCCCCGTGGAATCTCCTCATCGGAGACCGATGGGTGTTCATCGATTGGGACGCGGCCGCACCTAGTACACGCCTATGGGATCTCGCATACGCCGCGCAGTCCTTCACGCTAAACGACGCATCGGCCGACCCTCATATGGCCGCACAAGCACTGGCAGCCTTCATTGACGGCTACGACGCCGACGAAGAGCTCCGGGCAGCGCTGCCCTCTACGATGTGGCAACGGACAACAGCTATGCACGAACTGCTCAAAAATTCCCATGCCAGGGGAATCGAACCGTGGGGGACGATGTTCACGACTGGCCACGGTGACCACTGGAACACCGTGACCCAGTTCGTGAGGAACAACGAGTCCCTTTGGCTCGAAGCGATCCGGACTGTTCGATAGACCTTCGTCTTATGGGAATGGAACAGCAGTTCCCGAAGGAAATCTAGTGGGTGGCGCTAAGGTGATCACATGATGACAGTTATTTCAGCCCCCGGTGATCTCGTTGTCGCAACCAATGATGGCGTGGGCGTACGGTTTGCCGGCATCGAGTCGATTGCAGATGTTCCGATCGTTTCCGCCGAATGACTGGGAAGAGAGGGCCTAAGGATCTACTTTCAAGGGATTCGCAGCCATGAGACGTGGCAACGCGACGTTCGCTACGAAGAACAACTGGTGCAATGGGCAGACCTGAGGAATCGTGATGGGGCGGAAGCTGCGGGAGACGCGCCTTCAATGCCCGGCCAGCTCGTTCTTGGACCGGTTGGAGCGGTCATCTCGGACGACGTGGGAACCACATATCGATTGAGTGCCGGACAGGTCGCCGGTAGCGCGACGGGGTGGGAGTCCACCTGGGTATATCTTCCCGAGCCTCCGAAGGCGGCGCAGATCCTCACCCTTGAATTCACCCTCGATGATGAACTAACCGGCAAGACATGCCAAGTACGACTGGACTGACTCCGAAATTGCCCGTTTAGGGTTCCTCAACGGGCGGTTCAGAGTGCGCGATCTCGCCTTGCCGCAGGGCCGAGAGGACAAATAGAAGCGCTTATTTTTGAAGATACTCTCCATCAACATCCGAAGCTCCGATAGGTTTGTGGCATGAATAACCTTTCGATTCGCATAGCCACCCTTGATGATGTTCGGGCTATCCGGTCTATTGGGATTCTTACATGGCCAGCAACATACCTTAGTTTCACGAGCCCGGATTTCGTCATGGATAATCTCAATACATGGTGGTCACACGACTCGGTCAGTGCTTCAATCACTGATGATACGACGTACGTTGCTCTGCAGAATGGCGAAGCCGTTGGCACTCTAACGGTCGGGCAGTTTGAGGGCGAACCTGTTATATGGAAAATTTATGTGTTGCCGGAATCCCATGGCCACGGCATCGGCACCAAACTGATGAACACAGCATTGGATGCTTTCGGCCGCACGCACGATCTAAGGATCGAGTTCGTGAAAGGCAACTCGCCGGCTCAGGCATTCTATGAACGGCGTGGCTTCAGATTCGATTTCGAAGAAAAAATGGCGGAGGGGGTGGCTACAGTCTGGCTTCGGCGACCAACTGGCCGGGTCATCTGAGGACTTGAAACGTTCCCACAGAGGGTTTCTCTTACGAGATCTCTCGCGGGGCATTCGATTTACGTCTATGAATTCACTTTACAAGATGTAAACTGTCTTTATGGCCGATCCAACAAATGCAACTAATTCACTCGACGCAGCCGACAGTGCACAGCAACGCGCCCTTGCCGACGTAAGTTGGTTCCCATGGGCATGTCTTCTCTTGGGGTTGGTAGTTATTCCCGGTGGAATCGTCGTTCCGTGGGGTCTGCCTGCTCGGCTCTACGTCGTCGGTTTTTCTTTGGCCTTGATACTCGGCTTTACTTGGTTTATCGGAAGAATGCGGGCCACGCCACGTGGCGGCAGGAACGCCCTGAACATATCGGTCGGTTGCTGGTTCGTTCTCAATGCGGTTATCGGTGCACTCGGTAGCACCGTTCAAAGCTTCTGGCTAGGCATGGCGCTTTCTGTTGTTGCCTCGACACCATTCTTCATGGCAGCGGCGAAGTTCCGCTCAGGCGCAAAGGCCACCTGATGACCCATGCGAGATTTGAGTTGGATGTTCTCATCCACTCACCCGTTCGTTTTTCTATCATGGGTTATCTGCGGTCCGTCGATGAATGTGAGTTCAACATCCTGCGTGATGCCGTGGATCTCTCCGACTCCAGTCTTTCCCAGAACCTCACACGTCTTGCAGATGCGGGTTTCATAACTATTGACAAACGCCAATCAGGCCGCAGGGTTAAGACTTGGATTGCCAGCACAGACGAAGGCGATCAAGCACTCAAACACAACTTGGAAGTGCTCCGAAACATAGCGGGCGCTGCACACAAGAAACGCACAAACACATAATCCCCGCTACAAAAAGTGGACGTGCCCCAACGTCCACCATCGATTGATGCCCCTGACCCGTTTAGGGTTCCGTATATGAGAGCCAATTGGGTTCGCTACCGTTGTCGATTAAATCCTTCGCTTTCATAGAGAATGAAGTATGAAAGATGGATTCTATTTCGATCTCGTGGATTACTCTGACGTCACAAATGACTCCGCAGGGATATATGCAGTTGTTTGCCACCTGTGGGAGATCACGGACAGCATGCCGGAGGTGAGAGAGCCCAATATTCTCGATGAAGCAACAACACGCGTGCAAGCGTTGGGAATGATACCAACTGTTATCGGTCTCCCAGGGTGGCAGGGAAGATTAGATAATCCAGCAACGTCTCTCGCCTGGTTTTTCAACAGCGGGTTTTACGTATTCGAACTAGATAACGGCGTGATGCAGTCTTGACGGTTGGCCGTTCTTTTTTCCTTGCTGCGATGCAAGTGTCCCAGTCAAGGTTCGTCTTAAGGGACAGGTCGAGAATTCCTGCATGATTACCCTCGAACGGGATAGATTGTGAGCATGAGTGAAGAAAAAATCAAGGCAACTCTCGTGGATCCTCGATACGTCAGTCAGGAAAATACAGATCCCGTGTATCGGGTAGATTTCTGGGACGAAAATTGCGCCAGCTATGAGAACCGCATTGAAAATGCAGAAAGCATCGTCGATGTCCTCGCATGGGCAGAAGCAAACCGCCACGGCCGCTATGCCGTGGTCTGGGTCGAATACATCTATGAAGGTGGAACTGGCATGGTTCGGCTTCACGGGTGGGAACCAACAGGGCCGGGCTCGCCTTCTGCCAGTGACCCTTATTTTCGGCAGTAATCAGGCACGGACTGCAGAATGTGGCGGACAAAACGCATTCCATGCCATTAAGATGGCCGCTAAGCATTCCTCTGCTGGAAGCGCACGTAGCGTTTTTTAGCGCTGCGATCCGAACGTCAATTGTTCATAGCCCTCGCAGGTTTAACCGGCATTGGGGTTGCTTCCAAGGAGACGTACAAGAGATGCTTTTCGCGGAGCACCGAACGGCTTCTCGGGCTCGGAGTCCATTTCTGCGAACAGTTCGAAGGACCGCCCATTTGCGTGTTCCTCCACCCAACCGAGCGCCTCAGATACGTCCTGCACCTCAACCAGTACAAAAGCATCTAAGTTCCAGCCGTACCCAGGACGAGGTTGTTCCCAAAAATTGACTCGATAACGGGGTGAATCATCCGAGTCACGTGGTTCCGCGTGAACTGTTTCTATGGCGCGCATGGGACCAATATACAAGCATGCACCAGTACGCTACTGGGAAATCCTGTCACTCTAGTTGCCTGCCATCGACCATGGATACTTTTCTACAGATAGGGAACCACACAGTGGTTTCTACCTAGTCGCCATTCCAGGCCATCCACATCGATTATGACGAGAGGAATAAGATCCTTTCGAAACATGCGTTTGCGCTGTTCGACGTGAGCTCCTCCTTCAAGATAGACGCGGGTAGCAATGCACAGTCTTCGAAGGTCATCTTCTTTATCCTCTTGCACGTCCCCATAGTCGAACATAGTTGCGCCTACCCTCAACTCGGGAATCCAGACATCCACCCACTCATAAGTGGCCCGGAAAATGGCTGCGCGTTCAGTTCCTAACGTGGACTTCACTTGGATAACGTGCAGATACCCGTCGTCTAGAGAATCCTCGGGTTTTACGATGAAATTCTGGTCAAAGGTTTGAGCAGTAATTCGGTAGAGCATGGTTTCGATGTCAATGGTCACGCTCAAAGCCTCTCACGCAATGCGTAGGATTCCTTACCTTGCAAAAACAGGATTCCATACTTTCCAGAACTGATCGTATTTGGTGTCCCAGTCAAGGTTACTGCTGCGGGCGCTTTCCCTCCGTCTCGTTGGTTCGCCGCCCCCCCCTAGTGGTAGAAGGGCACTTTTTGATTCGGCTCGACACGGACGATGTCAAGACGTGGTTCGGTCAGTAGCGGGTCGATCAGCGCCTTTTCAGCCCCGATGCCAGCCCAATGGGGATCAACGTCTGAGGTGATGCACCAAGACTGGTCCGAAGGCCAGATGAACGCAGGGTGCGGCATGGTGTGACCCGTTTCAGTCTGCCACGAGTCTTCGATCGCACCGGATACGAAGTCCTGCAGCGAGACCCTGCACAGGTAGTACTCACGGTTCGGGACCACCACATGGGACGTGCGCAGTACCCGATCGGGGAACGAGTCACCACCCCAACCGTCCCATATCAGCAGGTATCCCTCGGTGGACGAGCTGGTGGGCTGCAGTAACGTCCCCACCGTGATGCGGAGCTGATCATTGTCTGAGAGGGTGTCATTCCAGCGCGCAGCATCATTTTCGGGCTGACCCTCGTAGGTTGGATCGGGGATGAATCGCAGCCGCGCATACGCCGGGAATCCCGGCGGGCCCAGCGTCACCAGATTCCACCAGTGCTCAACGCCGGTCGTGATCCATTTTGCGGCCTCTTGGTCGCTGCAAGGAAATAACATCACCCCTCCATTCTCCTGCCCGACAGTCTAACGACTAGGGGATGCCCATTCCCGTTAGCCGTTCGGTTACCGGGACTGCTCGTCTCTGGCTTTCTGCCCTTCAGGCAGGATATCGAGCATGATGTACATCAGATTGCACTCGTGGCCTTCCCCGGGAGGCGGATTCTTCAGCTCGTGCTCCAACCGAGTGCGGAGCGCATCACCGGTCTCGGGCCACGGCACAAAACTTGTAGGTCCGGTGTATCTCCCGAGCTGGGCATACCCCTTGGCGCACAGGGCCAAGGCAGATCCTGTGGCCTCTGCAATGGCCTCGTCCTCCGTCAGGACGCTTCCCTTGGCTTCGTTGATGATCCCCATGATGTGGAGGAAAAGGACCCAGTCGTCTTCACCGTTTTCGATGATCTCAAGTTCGATGTCGTTCAGCGGATCAGCCATGGAGCCTCATCGACTCGCGGCTAAATGGAAGGACCCTTCTCATTCGCGTTCCCCTTTGCCTGGTCATTTCGATCACCGCAACCTGCACCGAGCCGTCCTGGATCAGTTGAAGGAGAGTCTACCCATCCCGGAGGACCGTCTTAGAAGAAGATCCTCCGAATCCCGTTCTCGGTGCGGATGGCCGGCCAACGAAATGTCCGGTGAAGGTTCCTCATACGGACGGCACGACGCAGATTGGGGGACTTCGGAAAGGTATGGATGACTCTGGGGGCCGACACCCGTCATTGGTATTTTAGCTAAATTTCTTAAGTTTCCACTCGGGTCCGTAGCTGCTCTTTGGTGAAGTTGATACCGGCACGGGAGAGCAACTGCATGCGTAATCCGTCGATGTTCCAGCTCACCCATCGGGCGAACTTGCGTGATCGGCTCAACGCGAGGGAGAAGTGGGTGTAGTCGATGACGGGAGAGTCGTCGAGCTGCACTAGATCTTCGGCAATCTCGGAGTTGGCGGTGGGGAGGTCAAAGGCCGTGGTGAGGAAGTGCAGGTGAAATCCCGCGGACTCACTGGACAATTCTTTCTACCGACTCATGGATGGCACGTGCGATTTTCTGGATTCGGCATTAAACATGGAAGCATCCTGCAAAGACCGCGGGATGCTTCCATGCGAAAGAGTCTGTTGAGACATGAACAATCATAGCCACTGTCGTTGCAGATGAGGTCTCTCCCTCATGGGGATTCAGCAATCCTGGACGGCTCCGACGATATCAACCATCACCAGCACCGCGACAGAAACCTCAGCCGTGTGATGCAGACGATCAGAATAATCAGGGGTTTGACCTCAGACTTTTCTCTATAGTTCGGTTACTCTCGCTATTTCATCAAACTTGATGGTGACTGACTCCGCTGATCCATCACTTATCATCAGATCGGCTGTCTTCTCAAACGAATTCCAGCGTGCCGTCACTTGGACAGCACCGACAGATTCCAAAGCCACTGTCCCAGACCCGTTGGAAGATGGAATGCTCACTTCATGGCCGTTGACCGTTACTGAAAGGTTCGCAGGAACTTTTACGGTAAAACAATCATTTTTTGCACAAACATCCATGACGGCATCCACAGATAGTGACTGGGATGTATCTGAAGTTGAGCAACCAGCTGCGATCAGAGCAAATGATGCAAGGGCTAATCCCTTTGCCCAGGTGCGTCCTAGCATCGGTAAGACCCGGCTTGGCTTGATTTCTGCCATAGATTTGAGCTCGTATTCCATGAGATTCCGATTGAAGACTTACCTATACTAAAACCGGTCAGCTTTGTAGAGTTCCAAGAATGCCCATATTTCGCAAAAGCTTGAAGGCATTTAGTTGAACTCGTGGTTAGCGTATAGGTCAAAGTTCCTTTATATGTAGGACTGTGTCCGTAAAGCGCGCCGTAGCCCCAATCCTGGAACGCCCAACCCGCACCATATTGATTGTTGGTTTCCAGCCATCCAGTTTTCTCACACTTGTTATAGCTGTTGCACCCCACAAAGGAAACACCCTTGTTGGTGACGGCGCGGTTGAACGTAATTGCTAGCCCGTCGGGTCCACCGATCTGAGATTTGCCGCGTGGACACTCGGAAAAGGGTGCATTCTTCCAATTGTATCGAGCATACGCATAAATCTTTGTCCCAGATTTTACAATCTGGGGGCGAGAAATATTTATGTCACCTGCACTCGACGAAGGCTTGGTAACACGGCACCCGAGCTTGGCCGGTTCAGCTACCCCAAGAAGAAAATCGCTGGGTTTTACTGTCACTGGGATTGTCGCCAGAGTTTCTGCCGGCTCCGAAAGGCCCAGCTCATTCATCTTGGCTGACGTTAGCTGATCGAGAGTTACCAACAATGACACTTCACTGCGGAATGCCTCCTCTTCAGCACTCGTACGGTCGTCTGCACTGAAAGGTACAATCACCCCGTTTGATAAAGTGATCGTCTTCGGTGACGGATTGTCTTTCAGAAGAGACGCAGATTCGGCTGCTGGAATAGGCGAAGCGCTCTTGACATCGCTTAGGTTTAGATCCGTATCTTGTGATGCGTAAGAAGGCATCGCAGCCATGGTCAGCGCCAATGTCAGCCCAGAGACAAGCATCGTCATTAGTCCCTTCAAAGGGTCCTCTTTCAATTAATAGCCAATTCCAAGTAGGGACCACGTCCGCTAGTGCAAGTTCTGACTGCAGGTGGCGCCTCGGAATACGAACGTATTTGAACCGTCCCGGAAATCATGCCGCCGTCTTATGTGCGGCTGCGTCGGGTAACGAGCCTGTCATTTCATCATAGTAGACTCGCTCAAATTCCTCTGGAGTTTGGTGATCCAGCGAGGAATGCAAGCGATCATTGTTGTACCAAAAGACCCAGCCGAAGGCGACCTCAACGACGTCGGATTCGGTCTTCAACGCACCAGTACGGAACGGTGAACCCTTGGCCACGGCCTCGTTCTTGAACAAGCCCATCACCGTCTCCGCTGCGGCATTATCGTAAGCGTCGCCGACACTGCCAATCGACGGAACCAGCCCCTCAATTTCCAAAGTGTCGGTGTACCGGATCGAGGTGTATTGGCTTCCCGCGTCCGAGTGATGCAAAAGCCCCTTGTCAACCGGACTATTGCTGTATTTTCGGCGCCACAGGGCCATTTTCAGGCACTGCTCCACGAAAGCGGTGTCTTTCACAGTAGAGGTTTCCCAGCCGACGATGGCCCGCGAATACAGATCGATCACCAACGCCACGTAGACGAACCCGGAATACACCGGCACGTAGGTGAAGTCCGTGACCCAAATCCGGTTTGGTGCCTCTGCCGTGAAGTCTCGGTTCAGCAGGTCACCGGCCCTGCGTCCGTCCTTGCCAGGGATCGTGGTGCGGGTCTTGCGGCCCCGGATCATGCCGTTCATGCCCTCGTCACGCATGAGCCGGTCAACGGTGTGTTTGGAGACCGCGGGGAAGCCGTTGCGCCGCAGCCAAGCGGTCATCTTTCGCCGGCCATAAAGGATTTCTGGCTTCGGTCTTCCTTTAGCGTCTAACACTTTGAGGCTGCGTAACGTGTCAATGACCTTCGCATCTTCAACTGCTCGCAGGGCCGGAGGCCTTGTTTTCCAGGCCCGGTAGGTTCGTGCGGCAACCTGCACGCCCTGCTCACGCAGGACGGCGCAGATCGACTCGACCGCATGACCTTCGGCCCGCTGCTCATCAACGAATCGGCAGATTAGCGGCGGCGAGGGTCGAGTTCCCTCGCGAAGAAAATTGAGGCAGCTTTCAAGATTTCGTTGGCTTCCTTCAAATCCCGATTCTCCGCCCGCAACGCCTTGAGCTCATCGAGTTCGGTAGTGGTTGGGCCGTCCTTCTCACCGGTGTCGGCCTGGGCCTGGAGCACCCAGCGACGCAATGATTCGGGACCGACATCCAGCTTCGGAGCCAGGGCCTTGCACGCTGCATAAATGGAAGGGTACTCGGAGAGCCGGTCCACAACCATCGCTACGGCGCGTTCACGAACTTCGGCAGGGTATTTCTTGGGCATGGTTGCTATCTTTCTCTCGAAAGACAGCGGCATCAAATCAGGGACGGTTCAACATCGTGACCTGCGGTAATCGCATTGATTGGTACCGCTGGCGTGGCCAGGACGGAAAAAACGTGCTTTGCTTCGCCAACAAGGGAGAAGCCAACATAAGTAAGTACAACAATGTTCGCTACCTCTGCCCTGGCGCAAATCGTGGTCAGACCCGGTACTACTACGGGAATCAGCACTACTGGAGCACCTTGCGCGGACCGGTGTCGAACCACAATACTTGCTACTCATTTGGCGATTATGCTGTTGCGGCCAAGGGTGTAAGAATTAGTTAATTTCTGTGCCGCATTCCTTTTGAAGGGCGGGCTTAATGTACGGGATATGAAATTGGTCCCGAAAATTGGACTAGCTAAATCATGGTCCCGCATTAGGCCGTAAGGGCATGGCATCGATATTCCATCGGCGCCATGCCCTTCAGTCGTTCCTGACGCCGTTTTTGACAAAACTTCCGCTACTCCCGAATGGAAACCCCTAGAAAATCTAGGTAGAAATCTATATAGTTTTTCATATGACTACTTTGAGTATCACCGAAGCATCACGTGCGGGACTCTCTGCGCTTGTCGCCGCCGCCGAAGAGGGCCGGGATACCCCTTTGTCGCGCCATGGCAAGGTCGTGGCCGAAGTCGTTTCCGCGAAGGAAATCGCTCAGCTGCGCCATGACCGGGATACTCTTCGCGATGCTGCGTTGGTGATGGCACGCTTTGCCACTGATAGCGGCGTGCGCACGACGCTCGACCATGCGATGGAATTCTTTAATTTGAACCGCGCAGAGCTTGAGGCGGAAAACGCCGAAGAAGCCCAGTCTGATAATTCGTGAATCAGCCTCAAGACCGCCTGTGCATCGTCCGGCTAACTGAAGACGCAGTATCTGACCTGCATCGTCTTCACAAAAAGGATCCACAGATCGTGCGATCCGTGTTCAAGAAGATGCTGCTACTCGAAAAATCTCCTGAGACTGGCGAGCCCTTGCTCGGTGCGCTAGTCGGTTTCCGCAAGTTGGTCGTTGGCGATCGCGACTGGAGAATCGTATGGCGCATTACCGAAGACGCATCCGGCCGCCCAATTCTTGATTTTTCCGAGGTCTGGGCTGTTGGTGCCCGTTCGGATGGCGAGGTCTACGATGAGCTCACCTCACGGGTCGCACGCATGGGCGATGACCCGAAGATTCAATCGCTCAAAGACGTCATTGTCCAGATGGGAAGGCTCTACGAATCCGTTGAAGCCACACCTGAACCCGCACGGGGATCTGTCTTGCCCGAATGGATGGAAGCTGCGCTCATAGAACAACTTCATCTGTCCACACAAGAGATTTCAGGACTGAGCGAACAGCAAGCCCAGCAAAGACTCATGCATCATTGGTCCCGCAACTCTGACAGCTAACCCGTCCGCCGGCACCGCCGGGCTCAGCGGCAACCGCATGGACCCGAACGGCTGAAGATTTCCGGTGATACTCTCCCACCGGCAATGAAATATCGTTGCCCGCACTACTCGAATTCCAGGCTGCCTCAGCCGCAAGCCCACACTGTTCACTGTGTTGTAGCCTGGAATCTTGGTTAGCTGGAAAGTATCCAGGCATCCTGAATGGGACCAAATGCATCTTGTCAGTCTGACTGCCCGCGAGATCACTGACCTGTGCCATCGTGGTGCAGCAACTATCCACTACCACCTGCAGCGGCGTGAGCACTATGAACCCGGTTTTCGTGGAAAACATGAAGCAGCACTGGCAGTCAGGGGACCGGACCGTCCGACGGTCAGATGGCGCAAGAAACTTGCCGAAGTCCTGGAATTCCAGAAAACCCACGGCCGGCTCCCGCACCACGACGGGGAAGAAGCAGAGTCACGGATGAACCGGTGGGTGCTCGAGCAGCGACGAGCCCACCGCAACAACTCAATGTCTATCCCTAAGAGCGTTTTGTTAGAGGACCTCACAGGCTGGAATATCGATGTGCACCAGCAGGAGCTGGATGAGGCCTGGCGGGCACGGCTGACCTCGCTAATCGAATTCGCGGCTACCTATCATCGGACGCCGAGGTATCAGAACTATTCCTCGGAGGCCGAGCGGATCCTCGGAGTCTGGCTTCATGTCCAGCACCAAAGGCCAGCCGAGGGCACGATGCTGCCGTGGCGTCTGGAGATGATGGATACTGCGTTCCTTCATTGGCAGAGCCGGATGTGACTACAACGTGTGTGATCAAATAAAAGTAGGCCACTTCAGCACAAAAGTAGGATGGTTTGTAAAAAGTAAATAGCCGACGGTAGCGCGATTCGCCGCCAGAAATAGAACTTTCTCTGACCTCTGACCCGTTCCATTCACAGCAAACATCCGACGTACGTAGGCGCGGGGTATTGCAATGGTTAAAAGCCATTACATCGGTTCGCATGTGGCAACTGGCAAGGATTCTCACCCGAAGACTTCGGGTCTTGCGGAAGCTTCGCCATTGTTTTGCAAACGGTATTTACAGGACGACGAGATCCCTCGCATCGTATATTCGACGGATTCGGAAACCACCCCTTACGATTGGGGTGTTTTCGGTCCCGCGAAATGAACCTATCTAACCAAAACGTTCGGCTGGAGCCTTCCAGCCGAACGTTTTGTACGATTTGCTGATAATGCTCAAACACTTATGTCTGTGGGAAGACCCAAAATCTATGAGGGGTTGATTGGTAGCTTTTGGGTATTTCTAGCCTTACACCTTTGCCTTTCGGGATTGTCGTAAGGCTACGACGGCCCAAATTAGTGCTAAAGCAACAAGCGCGACACCTTGCCAAAACGCATTGGTACTAATCTGCCAGATTCCGATGAGAAGAAAGAGCGCAGAAACTACCCAAGCAATAAGGGGTGAAATGGAACTTTTGTTCATTGAATATTCTCCTAGCCGCAACTCCAGAGAGTCACTGAAACTCCTAGTATTGTAATCCCTAGAGGACCGCCGGCAATAGCTCCGAGCCAAGTCACACCTAGCCCTGCAGCGCACTTACGCGCTTGGGACATTTGAGCAGCAGTGGGCTTAAACCCTGTGTATACGTAATTTTTGCCCTTGTAGGTAAAGCAGGCTGTAGATGATGAGCAATAGCCTTTGTATTCCTTATAAATAGCCTTACCACATCCGCTACCAACGGTGCAGATCTTTGATTTTGGGACGGAAACGCACTTTTTAGGAGAGCAGACTCGTGTGAGTTTGTTGCCTCCCACGATTACGCCACGTGCAGTTGATCCCACCTCTACTTCGCTTAATACCCGCATGCTGGTTTCCGGCTTGTCCCTGGAAGATGCCTGGGCGTCCACAGCAGTGAGAAATGACAGCAACAGGAACATTACGGTGAAAGCGGAAAATAGAGATAAAAGTTTTCTTAGCGCACCAGACTGCCTTCCAAAACTAGAATCGCGGATGCGCGGGGAGCGATCTTGACTAATTTATATTTTCCCTCATTCAGTTCGACGAAGATCGAGTTCTCATCTTACCGACTAGAGGTTATGCTCCTTCAGCATGGCAGGCCAGGGGCTGGACTACCCTGGTCCGCCTGCTCCGTATGGAGAAGATGAACCAGTCTGGAACTAGGAAGCCAGAAGCGAGCGTGCGAAGAGCAAGGCCGATTCCTGGAATGCGGTGGACAGTGCCAAGAAACGTTCCCTGCTCTCATCGCCAGGCCAGTGGGCGGGCAGCATGAACTCCGGCAAGCCGGGGTCAAGGTAGGGCAGAGCACGCCATGAATCGACCATCGTGACATACCCCCGATAAGCACTGGGCGGAGCAATGTCGCTGGAATCCAGGGAAGCGGTGCTCTCCAGGAACGCTCGATGCAGCGTGCCCAGGCGCTCAAGATCCCACCACTGCCCGGCAGCCTGCTGCGGTGTTCCGGGGAAGTATGGTTGCTGGGCGGTAAAAAGCGTCGCGTGTTCCCTGGCTCCCAGGGCATTGAGCACCGCCGATACTTCCTCTCGCAGGTACTCGGGGAAAATCCATAATCCGGAGCCGAGCGTGCCGCCGCCAAGCTGCAAGAAATGCTTGCGTACCTGGTGGCGCAAGGAGCGCAAGGTCTCCGGCAGCGAGTAGGCCACCAGGCACCAGGGATCACTGCCTGACATTTGGCGCGGGGTGAATATTCTTCTGGTGCCACGCTCGAACATTTGTTGCGCCGCGCTCGAAACGCGCAAGGTGGAAGATTGCGCTGCTTCCAGCACTTCCCGGTCAATCAGTCGGGAGATGGCGGTTTGCGCCGCAGGGACCGAAACTCCGGCAGCATGTGCCAGTTCCACTATTCGGGTGCGCGCCACCGGAGTTTTCTCATGCCGTATATAGAGGCCGGTAATTGTGCGGATAATCGAGGTGGCGCTTCCGCATCTCGCCTCGAAGTCATCGAGGCTCAGAGCCGTGAGGGAGGTGCTACTTGCCAATTTCGGTACGCACCGCGAACAGCTCTGGGAAAAAGGTCAGGTCCAGGGCGCGTTTGAGGAAGTCAACGCCCGAGGAGCCACCGGTGCCGCGCTTGAATCCGATGGTGCGCTGGACAACGCGCATATGGCGGAAGCGCCATGCCTGGAAGTTGTCCTCGACGTCTACCAGGTCCTCGCAGGCTTGGTAGAAGCCCCAGCGGGTGTCCTCGGACTCGTAGATATTCTTGAATATTGGCACCAGTGCCTCCTGGAATGCCCAAGGCTTGGTGAAGTCCCGTGAAAGCACGTCTTCGGGAATGTCGTAACCGTGGCGGGACAGGGCGGCCAGGAACACATCGTAGAGACCTGGCTCGTGAAGCAGTTTGGACAGTAGCTCGTGGGCCTTTGGATCTGCCTCGTGGACCTTGAGCATGCCTTCATGCTTGTTGCCCAGAATGAACTCCACGGCGCGGTACTGGAAGGACTGGAAACCGGAGGAAGAGCCGAGGAAGTCGCGGAACTGTGCATATTCGCGCGGCGTCAAGGTCGCCAGGACCGACCACTGCTCGGTCAGGGTCTTCTGGATGTGCTTTACACGGGCAAGGCATTTCAGGGCCTTGCCGAAGTCATCGAGGCCCAGCAGGCGGCGAGCCTCGAGGAGTTCATGGAGCATGAGCTTGAGCCACAGTTCGCTGGTCTGGTGCTGGATGATGAAGAGCATTTCATCGTGATGCTCGGGGACGCTGACCGGATGCTGTGCTGACAGGATGCGTTCCAGATCAAGGTAGCTGCCGTAGGACATCGTGTTTTTGAAGTCAGTGCGGACGCCATCTTCAATTGCGCGCTGATTCTCGGTCTGTGGCTTCGGAGTGCTCATATGCAGATATTATCAATAAGATTGCGACCGTCACAATAGTGAAAAACTGAATTGAGCTGACGAGGCGAAAAGAACTGCCGATGCCGGGAATACGTCCGGCGACCCCGCTGTTGATACATGCATACGCATATAAATAGTGAAAGGCAAGAACAGTGAGCAAGTCAGTAGTCGTCATCAGCGGTGGGCTGGGAACCCCATCGAGCTCCTCGCTGCTGGGCCGACAAATCGGAGAGAATATTGCCGCGCAGCTAGCTGCCGCCGGCGTGCAAGCCGACGTGAGCAATATCGAACTGCGTGAGCATGCTGGTGAAATCACTAATAATATGCTGACCGGTTTCGCCGCCCCGGGCCTGCAAAAAGTTATCGACGCAGTGGTGAATGCGGACGTGCTCGTTGCCGTCACCCCGGTCTTCACGGCCTCGGTCTCAGGCCTCTTCAAGTCCTTCCTCGATATCCTGGACCCTAAATCGCTCAACGGAAAACCGGTCGTGCTCGCTGCCACCGCTGGAACCCAGCGTCACCAGCTCGCGGTTGACTACGCCATGCGTCCGATCTTCTCCTACCTCAGGGCGCAGATCATGCCGACAACGGTTTTCGCGTCTTCGGAAGACTTCGGGGGACAGGGGCTGACTGGCACGCTGGCAGATCGCGCTCGCCGGGTTGCGCGAGAAGTCGTCCTGGCGCTGTCCCTGAACGAAGGGGAATTCTCCGCTGATGCGGATTTGGGGGATACCCGTTCCATCGCTCCCTCGGTCAGCGAATTCGCCGACCCCGATGATGAACTCTCCTCACTGCCCTTCGAAGCGTTGCTGGCAAACCTCAAATCCGGATCCTGAGTCGGCCGTTCCGCCAAGTTGGGCCCACGGCCATGCACCCGCACCGGGGCGCATGGCCGTGGGCCAAATCTTTTGCGAAAAGGAGCCCGAAAGGCCACGAAAAGTCGAGCAGAATGTTAGTACGATGTGCCTTCAATCTCGAACCTCGGTACGATCAAGAACCGTGAGCTAAGTCATCTCCTCGAGATGGCGGCAGCCCCAAGAGGTTTGAACAGTAGTGAAAGGTGTAGCCGTCGATGCTATCCGAGGAAACAATCACGGCCATTGCCGATGAGCTGGTCCAGGCCGGCGAGACACGGACTCCCGTGCCGCGTCTGACCGCACGCTATCCAGAAATGACGGTAGAAGATTCCTACCGGGTCCAGAACCTGTGGCGCCAGCGCTCCGAAGCCGCTGGCCGCGTGCTGGTCGGCCGCAAGATCGGGCTGACCTCCCGCGCCATGCAGATGGCTACCGGAATCACCGAGCCTGACTACGGAATCATCTTCGATGACATGGTCTACGACTCCGGCGCGAAGCTGAAGTGGGAAGACTTCACCGGTGCCCGCGTGGAGATGGAGCTGGCCTTCAAGCTCAAGAAGGACATCGAAGGCCCGCGGGCGAACATTTTCGATGTGCTCGAAGCTACCGAATACGTCATCCCCGCTTTGGAAATCCTCGATGCCCGCGTGGAGATGGAAGGCCGCACCATTGTGGATACCATCAGCGACAACGCCGCCATGGGTGCCATGGTGATCGGCGGCAACCCGGTCAAGCCGGAGAACATCGATTTGCGTTGGGTTTCCGGGATCTTGTTCAAGAACCAGACCGTCGAAGAAACCGGTGTCGCAGCCGGTGTGCTGAACCACCCTGCCGCTGGCGTGTACTGGCTGGCCAACAAGATTGCCCCGCACGGCGACAAGCTCAAGGGCGGGGAAATCATCCTGGCCGGATCCTTCACCCGCCCGATGTGGGTCAATGCAGGGGATACCGTCTTTGCCGACTACGGACCGCTAGGAACTGTGACATGTCATTTCGAGTAGAAGCGGATCCGTCGCTGAAGGATGCGCTCAAGGACGCCGACCACTCGTTGGCAGGCATCTGGGTCTGTTCGGCTTCCCCGCTGATCGCTGAAATCTGCGCAGGTGCAGGGTTCGATTGGTTGTTCATCGATGGCGAGCATTCGCCCAACGACCTGCAGAACATCTTGGCCCAGCTGCAGGCCGTGCGCAGCTACCCGGTCGTTCCAGTGGTCCGCCCTGCGGTCAACGATCCGGTGGTGATCAAGCAGTTCCTGGACCTGGGCGTGCAGTCACTGATCATCCCGATGGTCAATGATGCCCAGCAAGCCGCCGCTGCCGTCGCCTCCTGCCAGTACCCGCCCAAGGGCGTACGCGGTGTCGGTTCCGCCCTGGCCCGCTCGGCTCGCTGGAACCGCATCCCCGAGTACCTGACCCGCGCTGATGAGACCATCACCATCATGGTTCAAATCGAAGCGGATGAAGCGGTGCGGAACGTCGAGGAAATCGTTGCCACCGAAGGTGTTGACGGGATTTTCATCGGTCCATCGGACCTGGCCGCCTCCATGGGCGTCATCGGCCAGCAGAGCCACCCGGACGTGGTCGCTGCGGTGATCAAGTCCATCAATGCCGCCAAGGCCGCAGGCAAGTATGCCGGGGTCAACGCCTTCGACCAGAAGAGCGCCCGCGAATACATGGCCGCCGGCGCGGATTACGTCGGCGTGGGTGCCGACGTGGCACTGCTGGCGCGTGCCACCGAAGCACTGGCTGCAAGCTTCAATTCCGAGGCCCGAAGCGCTGCTCCGGACAGCTATTAGCCCAGTGTTCTAGGCAACCCTTCAGGTCATCATTGCGCGTCGATCGAGGCCGGTCGGCGCCAATGATGGCAACATTGAAGATGATGAGCCGCGAAAAGAAACCCATGAAGGCAGTGATGTTGCGCCTGCGCAACGGCTGGCCAATGCCCCTGGCGTTGCAGGGGGTCTTCGAGATACTGCAATCCGTGGTCTTTTGCCTTGCCCTGATCACCCTGCCGCTGGTCGCCGTCTATTTCAGCGGAGGCTTCCTCGAAGACTCGTTTGAGGCCATCTTGCAGTTCGGCGGCCTCATTTGGCTGCTTATCCACGGCGTGCCGGTGGAGATCCTGAATCTCGGCCCCGAAGCTGACCCCAGTTCAGTGACCGGATGGGTCACGCTGATCCCGTTGGGACTATCGCTGTTGCCGTTCTTGTTCTGCTTGCGTGCAGGACGGCGCATCGCTCGCGCTTCCTACACCGACCAGCTCTGGCAAGGGCTGCTCGGCGCCTTCGTGGCCTACGGGGCCATCGGTACCGGTATCGGGTTCCTCGCCAATAACGCGCATGCGCGGGTCAATATCATCGCGGCGACCTTCATTCCGCTGATCATCGCGCTCGTGGGCCTGATCATTGGCGCGCGGCGCGAAGCAGGCTCCTGGGCTCGCCTTTTCGGTGTCGATACGGCCGCCTATATCCAGCGGATCTCACCGCATCGCCGCTGGGCCGGATCCTACGTATGGCATGTGATCGTGGCCGGGTTCCTCGGCTATGTCGCTGCCGTGGGAATCTCCGGATTGCTGCTGGCCATCAACCTGGGCGTGCACTGGACCGACGTCGCCAACGTGTCGCAGGAGCTGCGCCCCGGCCCGATCGGCTCGGCCGCGCTGACCACGGTGCAGCTGTCCTTCATCCCGAACGCAGTGTTCTGGGTCTTGTCCTGGATCAGCGGCGGCGGTTTCAGCATCGGTACCGGCAGCACCCTGTCCACCTTGGAAACCACGGTGGGTCCGCTGCCGTCGATTCCGATGCTGGCTTCACTTCCTTCAGGCGAGATGGCCCATCAATGGCTGTTCCTGCTGATTCCCGTGGCCGCGGGCATCGTGGCCGGCTGGTACTTCTTGCGCGTTGGCGAGAACCACCTCGAAGACTGGTTTGCCCGTCGCATTCCGTTCAATGCCCTGTCGCTGGCGGCATCGACCGCGTCCTTGGCGGTCTTCACCGGCATTGTCTGCGGGCTGCTGAGCCTGATCGGTTCCTGGCTGTCATCCGGCTCCCTGGCCATTGGGCGACTGGTAGAGATCGGCCCGAACATGTGGGCGACCGCAGGTGCCTTGGCACTGCAAATCGGTGTGGGCACCGCGATCGGCTACTTGATTGCCCCGCTGTTCGAGACCGACCCGGTACTCGAAGGCTAGAGGCTTGCCGCTGTTGGCCTAGGTCAGGCTGGCCAGGACCAGCGGATCGCCATCGGGGCGGTTGATGGTGATCGTCCCCAGCGCACTGGCAGTCGACTCCTCCATCACCAGCAGCACCGAATCATTCTCGGCAACTACCTGGATATCCTCGGCTTCAAGTTCGGGATGCTCGGCGCGAAGCTCGGAGATGGAGTTCTCCACCGTCACGTCGCTGATGCCAGCCGGCATCAGGTAGGTGACGGTCTTGAAGCTGTTTTCACCGCCATCGACCTTGAGCGGAATACCGTTCTGGACCACATAATCCATCGTCGGGCAGGTGGTCCCGGCGATCTCGTAATCGCCATCTTCTTCCACGGGCTTGGGAACGGCGATCATGCACAGCTGGCCTTCGCTGCCTACTGCGACGTAGTGCCTGCCGAAGTCCGAGGTGGCCAGCAGGTGGCGGGTTTCCGCGTCGTAGGACTCGGTATCCTCAAAGCCTTCGGGAAGCTTGTCTTCATCATCCTGCGTTTGCACCAGAAGCGGCATGTATTCTTCAGCCGATGGGACTGGAGCAGCGGATTCACCGGTCTGCGGAATCCCGGCAGAACACGCGGTCAAGGACAGCAGCCCGGTGAAAGCCAGTGCAGAAATTTTCCCGAAATATGCCTTGGGCATGACTGCCTGGCTCCTTATGTAGAACTGTTTTCGCGCGTACGCCGAGAAGTCTAGCCAAAGGGCAGTGCACCTGCCATTTGGCCCCTTCGTTTGTGTCGGGCGCGCCTAGCTGGTCTGCGGAGCCAGATCCCACAGATGATGCATGACGTCATGCCAGGCATACTGATTCAGCGTTTCAATGGTAAACGCGGCACCGTTCGAGCGCAGGCCGCGGCGGGAATACTGCGCCGGGTCGATGCTCGACAGCTTCGCGGCGTAGCGGGCGGCGCTTTCGCGCAACAGCTCGGCGACCTGCCCTGCAGGCAGCGAATTGTAGTTTCCCTCGTCGGCGGCCCGGTCCTGGTCCCAGTTGGGGAACGTCGGGTCATCGTGCTCAAGCATCAGGTCCAGGCGCCCGGTCATCACCTGCAGCATTTCGGCGACGTGGGCCACGTACTCCTGGTCGCTCCAGCGGGCAGGGTTCGTGCGGGTCTGGGCATCGGGGCGCGCGAGCACCTCGATGTAGCGGTCCACGCACACCGGAAGCTGGGTCATGGCATCGCCGGGCGAGATGCCGCGCACATCGACGGCGCACTGCGCGCACACCGCGTCCAGGACAACGGTCCAGTCCTTGCCGTCGGGAACTATCTGGCTCATCAACTTCTCCACTTCGAATGGCGCTCTTACGGCCAGTCTAGGGCCGGCGCGGCAACGGTGCCGGGAAAAGGCCTGCGGATCGAAACGCCATGCAACATTGCGTCCGGGATGAAGCGCCGGACCCGGCGAACCGTAGAATTGAATTCATGCGCATTGTGGTTTTGGTTTCAGGTACCGGTTCTAATCTCCAGGCAGTCATCGACGCAGTGGCCGACGGCCAGCTGGACAATGTCGAGATTGCGGCCGTGGGAGCGGATAAGCACGGCACCTACGGCGTGCAGCGTTCGGCTGAAGCCGGAATCGAAACGTTCGTCGTGAACTTCAAGGACTACGCGGATCGCGGCGAATGGAACCATGCGCTCACCGGAAAGTGCTTGTCCTACGCCCCGGACTATGTTGTCTCCTCCGGTTTCATGCGCATCGTCGGCGAGGAATTCATCAACGCCTTCGACGGCACCTACATCAACACCCACCCTGCGCTGCTGCCGTCCTTCCCCGGCGCCCACGGCGTGCGCGATGCGCTGGCCTACGGCGTGAAGGTCACCGGCTGCACCGTGCACATTGCCGATGCCGGGGTTGATACCGGTCCGATCCTGCGCCAGGAAGCCGTGCCGATTGAAGAGCACGACACCGAGGAATCGCTGCATGAGCGCATCAAGCTCGTCGAGCGCCGCCTGCTCATTGCCACGCTCGCCGATCTCGCCAAGGGAAAATAGGGCGCTGCCCACCGCGTAAAATTGGTGGGGAGATGACTGAACCTACGCCGCTGCCCTTGCAGGCACCAGAAACCGAACTGTTTACCGAAGCAGAACTATCCGCCGCTTTGAAGGTCCTGTCGGTGGTGCACCAGTTGGATCCCGAGGATGAACGGCACATTGCCGTGCGCAGGGCCACCAGCAATATGTTCAAGGCGGCCAAGCGCTACCGCAAGTCCCAAAAGCGTGCCGAGATCAGTGCCGCGGACAGGGCAGTGATCGAGCGCACCGCCACCGGCTCGCCGCAACGGCTGGATGACGAAACCCTCGGCCTGGATCTGAGCAGTTCAACCGGAAGCGCAAGCGCCGGGGAATTCCGCAAGCCGCGCGGCTGCTACATCTGCAAGCAGCGCTACACCACCGTGGATGCTTTCCACCATTATCTCTGCCCTGACTGCGCCGCACAGGGACGCGAACGCAGGGATGCGCGCGCGGACCTGAGCGGCAAGCGCGCCTTGCTGACCGGCGGGCGAGCCAAAATCGGCATGCACATCGCGCTGCGGCTGCTGCGCGATGGAGCCCACACCACCATCACCACGCGTTTTCCCAAGGACGCCGCACGGCGCTTCGCGGCACTGGAGGACAGCGCCGAATGGATGCACCGGCTGCGCATTGCCGGCATCGACTTGCGCGACCCGGCACAGGTCATCTCCCTGGCCGACCGCGTGGCTGCCGAAGGTCCGCTCGATATCCTGATCAACAACGCCGCGCAGACCGTGCGGCGCACGGCCAACTCCTACCAGCATCTGGTTGAATCCGAGCAGCAGCCCCTGGCCGCGCAGTTGCTGCCTGGCAACGGGGGACCGGAGCTGTGGGGCGAAGCGAACCCGCCCTCCGAGCATCCCAAGGCCCTGGCCAGTGCCTTCCGCCTGGAAGAATCAGCCCTGCTGGCCCCGGCGGCATCGGAAAGCTACGATGCGCAGCAGCTGGCCGATCTGGCCATGAGGGCCGGCTCCGCATCGCTGGAACGAATCGCAGCGGGAACCGCAATCGATGCCGGGGGCTTGATCCCGGACGTGGTGACGGATAATTCCTGGACGCAGATCCTGGGTGATGTTGATGCCCTGGAAATGCTCGAAGTGCAGTTGTGCAATGTCACCGCCCCGTTCCTGCTCGCTTCGCGGCTGCGCCCGGCCTTGGCCGCCAGCGGGGCCCGGCGCAAGTACATCGTGAACGTCTCGGCGATGGAAGGCCAGTTCTCCCGCCGCTACAAGGGGGCCGGGCACCCGCACACCAATATGGCCAAGGCCTCGCTGAACATGCTCACCCGCACCAGCGCGGAAGAGATGCTGAGGACCGACCGGATCCTCATGAGCGCGGTGGACACCGGGTGGATCACCGATGAGCGCCCGCATGATGCGAAGGTCCGAAAAGTCGCCGACGGGTGGCACGCCCCCTTGGACCTGATTGATGGCGCAGCCCGGGTGTACCAGCCGATCGTTGACGGGGAACGCGGCATTGACCTGTATGGCTGCTTCCTCAAGGACTATGAGCCATCGCCCTGGTAGGGGTCGGCGGAATCCTCCCCGGCTAGGACGCCAAGCCCGGTGATACCAACGGCCAGGGCGTAGGCGGGGTCGGTTATGCGGTTGCTCCGGACGGGAGACTGATCCAGTTATTCCCGCAAGCCAGGACCGTGGATTGCAGCGGGGCTGGCCCTTCGCACGCCATGGCGTGCGAAGGGCCAGCCCCGGAACCCGCGGTTACCTGGCCAGGGCGAAGCGCAGGGTGCGCACTTCGAAAGCGCCCAGCCTCAGCGGCACAGCACCATCGGAAAGCTCGAGGACTTGCCCCGCCAGCTCATCTTCCAGCAGGCTCGCGGTGGCTGCAGACAAGGCCTGCGCGTTGACCAACAGGCTGCCGCTGGCACGGCGCCCCAGGGATTCATAGACCCGCACCACCAAATCGCCGGAGTGGTCCGCAGCCAGCTTCACGCTGGAAATCACCAGGCCTTCGCCGGTGACCGATACCAGCGGGTCCACGCCGTGGGCGCCATGGACGACTCGCTCTGCGCTGTTGAGCAAGGCGCCGGCTTCTGTTGCCATGGCCACGTCCGCGCCGATGACCAAACCGTAGCGGTGGGCCTGCAGGCCTTGGTCGGTTTCAGGATCCGGGAAGCGCGGGGCTCGCAGCAATGACAGGCGCATGGTTGTCGTGACGGCCGCGTCCTTGGCATCGCGGGTGACATCGAATCCGTAGATGGAATCATTGACCAGTGCCGCGCCGAAGCCGGGTTCCTGGGCTAGCACGAAGCGGTGCATGGAAGTTTCGAACTTCGCCGCTTCCCAGCTGGTATTCACGTGGGTAACGCGCTTGTGGTAGCCGAACTGGGTTTCGGCAATTGCATGCTCGGCACGGATATCCAGCGGGAAGGCGACCTTGAGGAATTTCTCTGCCTCATGCCAATCGGTACTCTGCGAGATCTGCACGGTCCGCGAGCCTGGCGCCAGCGACAGTTCCTGGACCAGCGTGGATTTGGAGAAGCTGCGGGCAATCGTGATGACCTGGCTGCCGTCCTCGCGCGAAGACAGCTCCAGGCTATCGAGCTCGCGCAGATCGGTGACCTGGTTGCGGTAGTACTTGTCCACGTCCCAGGCGTCCCACATGTTCGGGAAGTCCTGGTGCAATTGCAGCAGGTTCGCTTCCTGGCCCTCGGCGATAGTTTCACGGCCGGTAGCCAGATCCACCGCGGAGGCAATGAAGCCCTGGGCATTGACCGCCACCCGGATGACCGAGTTATCCAGGATGTAGCCGCCATCGGCTGCGGTCGCCCTGACCGCGGAAACAGGAACGGCTTCCACTTCCCTGGCCTGGCCGAAGGCCAGGTTATTGCGCGTGAACGCCGCACCGTTGAATACAATAGGGATGGACCCTTCGCCAGCCAGCTGCTGCTGGGCGGCGCGGATCAGCGCTTCGGCCTGCTCGATGACCTGGGCGTAGCGTGCCACCACTTCGCGGTGCACCCAGGCGATGGAGGTGCCGGGCAGGATGTCATGGAACTGGTGGAGCAGCACGGTTTCCCACAGTTCGTCGAGCTGCTCGTACGGGTACTCGGCCCCGGTGCGGATGGCTGCGGTAGCCGCCCACAGTTCGGCCTCGACCAGCAGCTGCTCGGTGCGGCGGTTGCCCGACTTGGTCTGGTGCTGGCTGGTCAGCGTGGCGCGGTGCAGCTCCAGGTAGAGCTCTCCCACCCATACCGGAGGGTTGGGCAGCTCGGCCTTGGCCCGGTCGAAGAAGTCGTTCGGGTGTTCCCACCGGACTTTGGCACTGCCTTCCAGGTTGGCCAGGCGCTTGGCTTTGCCGGTCATTTCCCGGGTGGTGCCGCCGCCGCCATCGCCCCAGCCGACCGGTGCGATGGAGTTGTTGGCAAGCCGCGCTTCGCGGAACTGGCGCGAGGCCTTGGCGACTTCCTCCCCGGAGAGCTGCGAGTTGTAGGTGTCCATCGACGGGAAGTGGCTGAACACGCGCGAGCCGTCGATGCCTTCCCAATCGAAGGTGTGGTGCGGGAATTTGTTCTGCTGGTTCCAGGAGATCTTCTGGGTGAAGAACCATTCGAAGCCGGCCCGGCGCATCAGCTGGGGCAGGGCAGGGGAGTACCCGAAGGAATCGGGCAGCCAGACGCCCTTTGAAGCGATGCCGAATTCGTCGCGGAAGAATTTCTGGCCGTAGAGGAACTGGCGGACCAGCGATTCGCCCGAGGGCATCACGGTATCGGACTCGACCCACATGCCGCCCAGAGGCAGGAAGCGACCATCGGCAACGGCCTTCTTCACCCGATCCCAGACCTCGGGGCGATGGGTCTTGAGCCACTTGTACTGCTGGGCGCTGGACATGCCGTAGAGGAATTCTTCCTCGTCGCCCAGCAGCTCCACCATCGAGGAGCAGGTGCGGGAGACCTTGCGGATGGTTTCGCGCAGCGGCCACAGCCAGGCCGAGTCGATATGGGAGTGGCCAATCGCGGAAATCCGGTGCGCACTGTGCTCGGCCGGGGCGGCCAGGACCTCTGCCAGCTCGTCGCGGGCGGCCTGCGCGGTCTCGGCAATCCGCTGCAGGTCGAGCACGTCCAACGCGTTGTCCATGGCCTGCAGGACCTGCATCTTGCGCGGGCCGGCCGGCAGCTGCTCTTGCAGATCCAGCAGCACTTCCAGATCCAGCGACAACTCGTGCACTACGGATTCAAAGACCGCCAGGTCCATGCGGCGGGTGGTGTACAGCCGGCGCGAAGACGAGGTGAGGATATCGCCCTGCTCGGTGGGGAGGAACGGGTGGTAGTCCAGCAGCACCGGGTTGGATGCCGCTTCCAGGTACAAGTCGATGACCTCATTGCCTTCGGCCTGCCCGGCAATGGGCACCCACTGGTTGCGCGGGTTGATCGCCTTGATGGTGATGCCATCGGGCCGGTAAACCAGGCCCTCGCACTGGAAGCCGGTCATGTTGACGTCAAATCCCAGATCAATCACGGCTTCCACCCGGCGTCCGGCCCAATGCGCCGGAACCTGGCCCTGCAGATGGAACCATGTGGTGCCCCAGGCCGCGCCCCACGGGGTACCAACCTCTGTGGGCTGGTAGTCCAGTGCAAGGCCCTGCGCAGGAGCTATCGGCTCTCCCGGCAATTCGTGCCAGGAGAGCGTCAATGGCATGGTTTCCGAATATATCGCGGGAAGGATACGTTCGGTCAGAACGCGGCGGACGCGTCCGGTGGTCAGGGAAATGTCGTCGTGCATGAGGGCCTTCCGTTTGTGCGCTCAGCGGAAAATGAGCTCCCCTGCCAGACTACCGAAAAAATAGATGCTGAGTTGGTGCAACTCGCGATCCCCGGTGGAGCGGGGTACTCAAGGGATACCGTCCTCGCCACCCGTAACGTCCTCGGTGAGAACATCGCGAACGAAGTCGCCACCGAGCGGTTCTGGATTCCACCGTTCCAAGGTCCACGTTCCGCCGATGCCCAATTCCAGCAAGGAGCCACCGGTATTCTCGATATGCAGCTCTGCGGCATCGGCAGGCGCCATCTTCGTAGCCCATGCGCTGAAGACGCGAATGGCGGCGCCATGGCTGAATACCGCGACCGTGCCGGAGTAGTCCTGTGCCCGGGCGATGGTTTCCAAGGCCTTGGAATATCGTTCAATGAAGTCGTAGCCGTTCGGCCCGCCGGGCATCTTCTGCTCCCAGTTGCCATGCATCCACGAATGCAGGCACATGCCGTAGGCATAGCGTGAGGCCTCGTCGGCCTGCATCTCCAAGATACCTGATGAAATCTCCTCGAGGCCGTCAATGACCTGCAGCTTCTGTCCGGTGGATTCGCTCAATGGCTGGGCCGTCAGCTGCGTGCGGTTCAGCGTCGAGGCATAGATGGACTGCAGGTGCCCGCCACTGAATGCCTGCGGCAGGGCACGAGCCTGTCGATGCCCCAGCGGAGTGAGGCTGGCACCCGGGTAAGCGGTATCAAGCTGCCCGGCAACATTCGATGGGGTTTGTCCGTGCCTGATGAGCTGAAAACGCATATCCGAGGATTCCTTGGCCTTGAGGTTCTAGATCCTAGGGATAGCACGGTTTCTGGAAATGCGGAATGGCTGGGCGCGGGCGCGGGGAGCAAACTTTTAGTTCTGGAAAGTTGATTTCCGCTTCGTCAGAGCACTGCCTGTCCGCTATCGTGAAATCGTCAGGTGGCAAGTCGTGCGCCAGAATTTCCTTCAGATCGGATTCCACTCATGCGTTCAGATGCTCTTCGGCGACGTGAGAACATCCTTCGAGCAGCTCGTGAATTATTTGCAGAACACGGCGCCCAGATTGCGATGGAAACTATTGCAGAGGCCAGCGGAGTGGGCATCGGCACACTGTATCGAAACTTTGCTGACCGGAATGCGCTGGTTGAAGAAGTCACCCTCGGCACGCTTGGGGATATCCGAATCGCTTCCCAATCAGCGGTTCAGCGGCTTGAAGACGGCGACACGGACGCTTGGGAAGTTCTGCTTGGCACGCTGGTCCAGCAGAATCTCGGGGCACTGAGCGAAGCGCTCGGGCTGCAACTGCCAAAGAAGATCAGCCCCCGCATTCTGGAGGTCCAGGCAGAGGCCGGCCAGTCCCTGCACTCCGCCTTGGACTTGGCCAAAAACGCGAATTTGGTACGCAAAGACGTAACGGAGATAGAACTGATTGCCACCATCGGGGCCATGACCCGTCCACTGCCGCGGGCCTTCAGCAAGAGCCAGCCTGGTTTGGAGGACCGCATCGTGCAGATCATGCGCGATGGCTTGCGCCCGCAAACTACGCAGGACTAGCAAATGCCAGCACCAGAAGGTGCTGGCATTCGCCGCTGGCCGATGATCCTTAATCCAAACTCATGCCGCGCGTTTCTGGAGCGAATCGCGCCATGAAGACGACGGCTACCAGCACCAGCGCAGTCGCGCCGGCAAAGAGCCAGCCCAGCCCGACCACTGGCCACAGCGCCGCGAAGAGCAGGGGACCGAAGCCGGCGGCAAAGCGGGACATGGTCGAGGCCCAGCCGAAACCGCTGGCGCGCAATTCGGTGGGGTACAGCTCGGAAACATAGGCATACAGCACCGGAATAGCGACCTGGACCACCACGCCGAAGACCAGCACCCAGGCAATCGCGGTCGCTGGGATATGCAGGTTCTGGGCTACGATCACAAGCACGATGCCTGAGATTGGCGCGGAGATCGCCAACAGCCATTTACGGCCAACCCGCTCCACCAGCAATGCTGCCAGAACAACGCCCACCAGCCCCATCAGGGCCATCACCGCGGTAGCGAAGAACGACGCTGACTGGGCCATTCCGGCCTCGGTCAGAATCGATGGCAACCAGGTCAATGCCAGGTAGTAGACCAGCAAAATGGTCATGAACAGCAGCCAGCTGGTGGCGGTGATCTTCCAGGAGTACCGCCACAGCGAGGCGACCTGCTCCCACCAGCGCGGAGCCTTTTCCAATTCCACAGGTGCAATTACGTACTCGCGCTCAGTGGCCCCGGTGCGTTCCACGAGCTGGTCGATGACCGCACGGGCCTCGGCGTCGCGGCCCTTGGCTGCCAAGAACAGCGGGGATTCGGGCATGGAGCGCCGTACCAGGTACACCATGAACGCGGGCAGGATCATGACCGCCAGGATCAGCCGCCAATTATCGGCGGTGGCCATCACCCACCCCGAAACGAAGAAGGACAGTGCCGCGCCCACCGGCCACCAGCCATCCATGGCGGTGAGCACGCGTCCGCGCAGCTTGGCAGGGGTGAACTCGCCGACGAGCGCATAGTCCACCGGGATGCAGCCTCCCAGGCCGACGCCGGCCAGGAAGCGGAAGGCGACGAAGAAGCCGAAATTCGGAGACAGCGCGCCGAGGATGGTGAATAGCGAGAACATCAGAAGCGTCAGGCTGAAGGCGTTCTTGCGTCCATAGCGGTCGGCGATCCCGCCCCAGAGGAAGGCGCCCAGGGCCATGCCCACCAGATTGGAAGTGCCCAGCAAGGCCGCGGTGGGACGGTCAAGCCCCCACTCTTCGGCGACCAATGGAATCAACGCGCCGTTGAGGGTCACGTCCCAGGCATCGAACATGAATCCGAGTCCGCCGATAATGAAAATGGTGCCCTGCACCTTCCATTTGAACGGCAGCTCTTGCACGATCGATGTGCCAGAAGGCAGGGGTGCGGAAGACACAGTGGTGCACCTTTCGGTGTGCGAGCAGAAATGGTTTGTACCGCGTGAAGCATAGCCGAAAACCAGGTTCCAGGTGTAGCTCTCTACGCTTCTTCTCCCGCCACGTCAAGGCCTGTTGTCTGCGCCGGCAAGGGGGTAATCTCTGGACATGGGAGTAGATTGGACCGCTCTCGAAGAGGCTATACGGGTGACTGCCCTTCGACACGCAGCGGAAGTGATAGCTGGACACCCCGACCAGGACTTCTATGCCATTGCCTTGCATGGAGTCAGCACCGAGGAAAGCGAAAGCATCGCCATGCCGTTGCTGGCCTTGAACTCGGTGCAGGCCCTGGAACGAGATCGCCTCACGGAGTCTCGCGAGCAATTGGTGGAACGCGGTGAAGATGCCGATGAGCCTGCCGATTACGAGGACCGCCCCGATGCCGAAGGCGATGGAAGCCTTGAACCTGAAACCGTCACATTGGAAGACGATTCGCTGCTGATCACGGATTCCGATGATGAAGACGAAGACCAACCGGATGACGAGGATTCCGACGGGGAAGATCTCGACGACGTCTTGGCCTCCTTGGAAGCGGATCTGGAAGAAAGCGACGAGGAGAGCTTCTACTCGGATAAGTGGGAACCCAGCGAATGGCACTGGTCATCCATTGATTTATGCGAAGATCCCGCGGCCACGCTATGGTCCGAGGCGATGACCGGACTGGCAGCGCGTGATGGCTGGGAACCTACTATCAAGCGCTACTATCACACGCTGGTTGCGGTAGCCCGGTCGTTGCGCGAAGAGTTGGGCGATCGGACCAAGGCAGATCTCGTGGCCTATGTCGCAGATGAAGAACATGCAGAGAAACTTCTGCAGCTTTGCCTGACTGACAAGCAGCTTTCTTCATATTTCCCGCAGCTTTCCTCATTGCCGGAAGGGGCTTGACACGAACTGAAATTCCGGTGCCTTCCTTGGTTAGAATGAAGGCGGTGGCCTCTGCGCTGCCCGCCCCATTCATTCTCACCGCCGGGAGAAAAATTTCGTGAGTAAGACCGTGCTGGACAAAGTCGCTATCCGTCGCGCACTGATTTCCGTCTATGACAAGACCGGCTTGGAGGAGCTGGCCGCTGGATTGCACGCCGCAGGCGTGCAGCTGGTATCCACCGGCTCCACGGCCAAGAAGATCGCTGCCGCTGGAATTCCCGTGACCGAGGTCGAGCAGGTGACCGGTTCCCCTGAAATGCTCGATGGCCGCGTCAAGACCCTGCACCCGCGCATCCACGGCGGCATCCTTGCGGACCGACGCGTCACCGAGCACATGGATACCCTGTCCTCGATGGATATCGAGCAGATCGACCTGGTAGTGGTGAACTTGTACCCCTTCGTGCAGACCGTCGCCTCGGGTGCCTCGCAGGATGAAGTTGTCGAGCAGATCGATATCGGGGGCCCAGCCATGGTCCGCTCGGCAGCGAAGAACCACGCCGCCGTTTCCATCGTGGTTGATCCAGTTTTCTACCCGCAGGTCATCTCCGCAGCAGCCGAGGGCGGCTTCGATCTGAAGACCCGCCAGCGCCTGGCCGCCAAGGCCTACGCTCACACCGCAGCCTACGACACCGCGGTAGCTTCGTGGACCGCAAGCCAGTTCCTGGATGAGGACGGCGACGGCGTCATCGACTGGCCAGCCTACGCAGGCGTGGCCCTGCAGCGTGCCGATGTGCTGCGCTACGGCGAAAACCCGCACCAGCAGGCAGCGCTCTACGTTGACGAAGCCGCTCCAGCCGGCATCGCCCAGGCTGATCAGCTGCACGGCAAGCCAATGAGCTACAACAACTACGTGGATGCAGATGCTGCACTGCGTGCCGCCTACGACTTCGAGAAGCCGGCTGTGGCTGTGGTCAAGCACGCCAACCCTTGCGGTGTGGCCGTCGCTTCGGATGACGCTGCAGATCCAATCGCTGACGCGCACCGCAAGGCCCACGCTACCGACCCGGTGTCCGCATTCGGCGGCGTCATCGCCGCCAACCGCACGGTCACCAAGGAAATGGCAGAAACCGTCAAGGGCATCTTCACCGAGGTAGTCATTGCCCCGGACTTCGAGGCCGAAGCCGTGCAGATCCTCTCGGCCAAGAAGAACATCCGCCTGCTGGCCCTGCCAGAAGGCTACGGCCGGAACAAGAACGAGTTCCGCCAGGTAAGCGGTGGCATGCTGGTCCAGGCCGGCGACAAGATCGACGCCGAGGGCGACAACCCGGGGAACTGGACCCTTGCTGCCGGCGAAGCAGCTGACGCTGCTACCTTGGCAGACCTGGAATTCGCCTGGAGCGCCGTGCGCGCTGCCAAGTCCAACGCGATTCTGCTGGCCAAGAATGGTGCAGCAACGGGCATCGGCATGGGCCAGGTCAACCGCATCGACTCCTGCAAGCTGGCCGTGGAACGTGCCAACACCCTGGGCGTGAAGGTCGAGTCCGGCGCGGATGCAGCCGGTGGCGCTGAGAACGCTGACGCGGCTGCTTCGGAACAGCGTGCCGTGGGCTCCGTGGCCGCTTCGGATGCTTTCTTCCCCTTCGCCGACGGCCTGCAGATCCTGATCGATGCCGGCGTGAAGGCTGTCGTGCAGCCCGGTGGTTCGGTGCGCGATGAGGAAGTCATCGCGGCAGCGAACGAAGCCGGTATCACGATGTACTTCACCGGTGCACGCCACTTCTTCCACTAAACCCGATTAGTGCCCCGCGGCCGCGGTCCCGGCGAATTATCGCTGTGACCGCGGCCGTGGTGTTTTAAGTGCCGAATCAAGATGGAACCTTCCGGTTGCGCTGACGCGAGCCACTTGATGGAAAGAATTTTCGAGGAGTCCAGTGGGTTGCTGGGCCTCGAGTATATTTTGGGAATTTGCTAGTCAGCGCTCAGCACCAAAACGAATAAATGGTGATTTGCAATGGGATCGGAGGAGGCCTGCAAAGTAAATTGTTCAACAACCTGTTGCCAGAGTTGTTCAACAACCTGTAAAGTCTTGTCCATCACATTGACCTTGTGACGGTTGTCACCACTATCGCATTGGAACGTCATCATGGCACTTCCTGAGTCAACATCCCAAAGCAGCAAGGCGCGGCGCACGGCGCTCCTAGGCGCCATGTTCCTGATGGCCACCAGCGCCATTGGACCGGGCTTCATTACCCAGACCACAGAATTCACGGTCCAAATCGGCGCGGCCTTCGCCTTCGCCATTGTCGTCTCCATCCTTGTGGACATCGCGGTCCAGCTGAACGTCTGGCGCGTGATCGGGGTATCCGGAATGCGTGCCCAGGAACTGGGCAACAGAGTCGTCCCTGGCATCGGTTGGGTACTGGCCGCACTGGTATTCATCGGCGGCATGGTCTTCAACATCGGCAATATCGCCGGCACTGGCCTGGGCCTGAACGCCATGCTGGGTGTTGACGCCAAAATTGGCGGCGCCATCTCCGCGGCCATCGCCATCCTGGTCTTCCTTTCCAAGAAAGCCGGCATGGCATTGGACCGCATTGTGGTGATGCTGGGAGCCGTCATGATCCTGCTGATGTTGTACGTGGCAATTGTCGCCGCCCCACCGGTGGGCGATGCGATCCGCAACGTGGTACTCCCCGAGAAGATCGATTTCTTGATCATCACCACCCTGATCGGCGGCACCGTTGGCGGCTACATCACCTACGCCGGCGCCCACCGCATGATCGATTCGGGCACATCGGGCGTGGAGCATGTCAAGTCGATCTCCAACATCTCGACCCTGGCAATCATCGTCACCGGTGTCATGCGCGTACTGCTCTTCCTGGCGATCCTCGGCGTTGTGGCTGGCGGCGTAGCGCTGACCAGCGACAACAAGGCTGCCGAAGCTTTCGGCCACGCCGCCGGCCCCATCGGCATCCGTGCTTTCGGCATCATCCTCTGGGCTGCCGCGCTGACCAGTGTGATCGGTGCCGCCTACACTTCGGTTTCCTTCATCACCAAGCGCACCACCCCGGAGCGCACCCGCAACCTGATCACCGTGGCTTTCATCGTGGTCTGCGGGATCATCTACCTGTTCCTGGGCAAGGCGCCGGCAACCCTGCTGATCTTCGCCGGAGCCTTCAACGGTCTGATCCTTCCTGTGGGCTTCGCAGTACTGCTCTGGGTCGCATGGCGCCGCCGCGACCTGATGAACGGATACAACTACCCCAAGGCCCTGCTGGTCATCGGTGCCTTGACCTGGCTGCTCAGCGTCTACCTCGGCTGGAACTCGATTTCGGGTCTGGCAGCCCTCTGGAACGGCTAGGAGCCAAGCAATCATGAAGGACCTGAAGAGTCTCGGGCATTCCGAACGTGCGGCGATGGCCCCAAGCGAAGCCCGCGAATTGTTCCGTGCCGGGCAGGTGCTGCCTACCGCCGGGATCAGCGCTGGATATGCGCAGGCGAATCTGATCATCGTTCCCCAGGAGTTGGCCTTCGATGTGCTGCTCTTTGCCCAGCGCAACCCCAAGTCCTGCCCGATCCTCGGTGTCCTGGAGGCGGGGCAAACCAGCAACGGGTTGCTGGCAGGCGGGGACATCCGTACCGACGTGCCGAAGTACACGGTTTACGAAAACGGGGTCAAGGTGGATGAACCCACCGACCTGTCCATGTACTGGCGGGATGATCTGGTGACCTTCATTGTCGGCTGCTCGTTCACCTTCGAGAGCGCACTGATGGAAAGCGGCATTTCCATCGCGCATATCGACCAGGGCGTGAACGTGCCAATGTACAAGACCAATATCCGCTCGCAGTCGGCCGGAGCGATGTCCGGTCCGATGGTGGTCTCCATGCGTCCGATTCCTGCCTCGCAGGTTGCCGACGCGGTACGCATTACCTCGCGCTATCCAGCTGTGCACGGGGCTCCCGTGCATATCGGGAATCCCCAAGAGCTGGGCATAGCAGATCTGGGGTCACCGGACTTCGGAGATGCAGTGCAGATCCCGGAAGGGACGATTCCGGTGTTCTGGGCCTGCGGCGTCACGCCGCAGGCAGCCGTGATGGAGTCCCGCCCGGCCTTGGCCATCGGCCACGCACCGGGGCACATGCTCATCACGGATATCAGGGATTCCCAATACCAGGTTCCCTAGCTCATAGACCGAACGAGGCGGCCTCACCCCAAGGGGGCCGCCAAGTTTCCGCCAGGGCCTTTGGCCCTGGATCGAACGCGGTGGTCTTCCCCCAAGAGGCCGCCGCGTTCCCATGTCTAAAGGCTTTGCCGCTGAACCCAGGCCTGGACTTCGGCAAGCAGTACCTGCTTGGATTCTTCATCCAGGAATGCGGATTCAAAGGAATTCCTTGCCAGCGTAGCCAGCTGCCCGGTGCTGAAGTTGAAGCTTGCCATGAGCGAGGAAAAATTGGCATCCATGTATCCGCCGAAATAGGAAGGATCATCAGAATGCACCGAAACCTTCAAGCCCTTTTCGAGCATCTGCGGCAACGGATGATCGGCCATGGTGTCCACCGCACGCAAGCGGATGTTGGATAGCGGGCAGACAGTCAAAGGCATCTGCTCGTCGACCAAGCGCTGAACCAGCGTCGGGTCGTCCAGGCAACGGATGCCGTGGTCCACGCGCTCAACCTCCAGCAAGTCCAGCGCCTGCCAAATGTAGTCAGCAGGGCCTTCCTCGCCCGCATGGGCAACGACGTGCAGGCCGTAGGCGCGGGCATAGGCAAAGACTTCCTGGAACAGCTCGGGCGGGAAACCCACCTCCGAGGAATCCAGGCCGATGCCATCGATATCGTGCTTCTCGGCGACCAGCACCTTCATCAAGTCCATCGCTTCTTCCGCTGGGGCATGGCGCCAGAAGCACGCGATGAGCTTGTGGGAGATCCCCCAGCGTTCTGCGCCCTCGTCCAGACCGGAACGGATGCCGGCGATGACCTCGCCCATGCCCAGTCCGCGCTGGATGTGAGCCTGCGGATCGAAGAACAATTCTACATGACGCACGCCGGAGTCATGGGCACGTTGCAGGTAGGCCACGGTGATCTCGCGGAAGTCTCCAGCGGTGCGCAGGACCGCCATATTCGCATAGAACAGGTCGAGGAAGGACTGCAGATTGCTGAACTGGTACTTGGCACGCAGCTGGTCAACGGTGGCATAGGGCAGCTCAACACCGTTTTTTGCCGCCAGCGCCATGATCATTTCTGGCTCCAGCGTTCCCTCAAGGTGGATGTGCAATTCGGCTACAGGCAATTTCACGGGTCGTGCGACCTTCCAAGCAGGGGACGAGGGCCTAGGCCGTGATGAAACGGCGGTGGCGCGCAATGGTTTCGTTAAACCATACGTTGGCTATCTATGTGCTTGCTTGGCTTGTCCGTGCGTCGAGGAAACCCGCAGGGAGCTGGGTTTGCGGCTGCCCGCACCGGCAGGCAGGTGGCGGCGATAGCATCAAGGATCCGGAAAAAACCGGTGATCGCCGTGGAAATTCCGCGGGGCAAGCCCGGATTTGGACTCTGGGGCATCCGTGGAAAACAAGAGTGCGCAACCCGATGAGGCATGCGCTGGAAGCTGGCATTTGCCGCAAAGCAGTGAGGAATGCACGGCGCGGATGAGATGGAAATCGCAAGCGGAATGGGCCAAGGCCCTGCTCCATGCCTACTCCGAGCGTTGGGCGATGTGGCTGAGCAATTCAGCTTCAGCGGTGTCGAGATAGCCGCGCAGGGTCTGGGCGGCTTCCAAGCGCTTTCCGGCGCGGAGCATGGCCAGCAGATTCGCATTGCGCTCTACATAGTGCGAATGGAAATCCGGGGCGTCGCTCATGGCGTGGAAGACCAAGCGCATGCGGGCCAGCACGCGGCTCATCAGCTCCTGGAGCAGTTCGCTGTCGGAGGAGGCGACCAGCTGCTTGTGGAAGGCCTGATTGGCATTGGCCATCCGCGGCACGTCGCCGGCAGCCAGACCTGTGCGAGCCTCCTCGATGATCTTGCCCAACCGGTCCAGGTCGATGTCTTGGCCCCACGCCAGGCATGCCGGCTCGACGGTACGGCGCACCGCATAGATTTCCCGCACATCATCCGCATCCGGAGAAGCCACGAAAACACCCCGATTGGGGATCCGGGTGATGATCAGCTCGCTATTGAGCAAGGTGAAGCTCTCGCGCAAGGTATTGCGCGAGAGCCCCAACGATTCAGCCAGGGTCTGTTCGGAAAGCTTGTCACCGGGCAATAGCTCGCCTTCGGCAATGCGGCGGCGCAGCTCATTGGCAGCCCAGAGCCCGCTGTGCGCGTGAGGGGCCTTGGCTGGATGCGAGGTGCTGCTGGTGGCTTTCATGCTTCCAATTTATCCCAACTGGCTTGCGGGTACGGACTTCATGGCCTGGACGCTAGCCGATGGTGCCCAAGGTGTCGCCGCGGCGTACGGCTGACCCTGCGCTCAAGTCCGCTGCACGGAAGATGCCATCACGGTGCGCGGTGATGGTGGATTCCATCTTCATCGCCTCGACGATGGCAATGCTCTGCCCTTCGGCGACTGCACTGCCATCTTCTGCAGCGAAGCGGACGAGGTTCCCGTCCATGGTGCTGCGTACCGCGGCGGCATCGACCTGACCGGCAGCATCATCCTGGGTGGCGGCGGCGGTGCCGGCTCCCTGGGTATTGCGCAACGCGTTGGTCAGTGCAGCGGGAAGACCCAGCTGGACGGCCTTGCCGTCGAGCTCTATGGTGATGGTTTCGCGGCTGGTATCGCGCTGGTCCAGATCCATCTCGTCGCTGGCCTCCACCTCGTTGAGGAACTCGTCCTCGATCCACGTGGTGTAGACGCCCAGGGATTCGCCGTTGAACGCTTCGTGCTCGATGACGGCGCGGTGGAATGGCAGGACCGTGGGAACACCGGCAATGCTGATTTCTTCCAGTGCCAGGCGGGCACGGCGCAACGCCTGGTTCCGGTCGGCCCCGCGCACAATCAGCTTGGCGATCATCGAGTCGTAGAACGGCGGAATGACCGAGCCGCTGCGCACGCCCGAGTCCACGCGCACGCCGGCGCCGGTTGGCGCTTCGAACCGCTCCACGGTGCCGGGCGCAGGCAGGAAGCCGCGAGCCGGGTCCTCGGCATTGATGCGGAATTCGACGGCATGGCCGGTGGGCTGGGGGTCCTCGGTAATGGACAACGGCAGGCCATCGGCAATGCGGAACTGCTCGGCCACCAGATCGACGCCGGAAGTCTCCTCGGTGATCGGATGCTCCACCTGCAAACGGGTATTGACCTCCAAGAAGGAGATCAGACCGTCCTGGGCCACCAGGTATTCCACGGTGCCGGCCCCGACATATCCGGCTTCCTTGCAGATCGCCTTCGCGGACTGATGGATCCGGGTCCGCTGCTCATCGGTCAAGAACGGGGCAGGCGCCTCTTCCACCAGCTTCTGGTGGCGGCGCTGCAAGGAGCAGTCGCGGGTGCCGACGACCACCACATTGCCGCGGGTATCGGCCAGCACCTGGGCCTCGACGTGGCGCGGCTTGGCCAGGAAACGTTCCACGAAGCATTCGCCACGGCCAAAGGCCACGGTGGCTTCGCGGGTGGCGGACTCGAAAGCATCGGAGATCTCATCGAGCGAGTAGGCGATCTTGATGCCGCGGCCACCGCCGCCGAAGGCCGCCTTGATGGCGACCGGCACGCCGTACTCTTCAGCGAAGGCCCGCACCTCGCCGGCGTCCGCCGCCGGACCGTCGGTGCCCGGGGCCAGCGGCGCACCAGCGCGCACCGCGATCTGCCGGGCCGTGACCTTGTTGCCCAGTGCTTCGATGGCCGCGGGGGGCGGGCCAATCCAGCTCATGCCGGCTTCGATGACGGCGGTGGCGAAGTTCGCGTTCTCCGAGAGGAAACCGTAGCCGGGGTGCACCGCATCGGCGCCGCAGCGCTTGGCAATCTCGATGATCTTCTCGATATCCAGGTAGGTGTCCGCGCCGGTGGAACCGTGCAGCGGGTACGCTTCATCTGCGCGGCGCACGTGCAGGGCGTCGGCATCCGGGTCCGAGTAGATGGCTACCGACGAAATGTTTGCGTCGGTGGCCGCCCGGGCAATGCGGACCGCGATTTCGCCTCGGTTGGCGATGAGAACTTTTTTCATGGCAATTCCTTAGGCGTCTGATGCCGCGTGGCCGGCAGCGGGATGGAGTTCGAATCGAATTCTGCTTCCGGGCGGAAGCTGCGCGGCTGCGCTGAGGTCTTCGGCAATGACGGTGGCGATCACCGGATAGCCGCCGGTGACCGGGTGATCTGCGAGGAACAGCACCGGCAGGCCGGAGGGCGGCACCTGCAAGGATCCGCGGGCTACGCCTTCACTGGCCAGTTCCCCGGAGCGGACGCGCTGCAGCGGCTGCTGCCCGGTATCCAGGCGTACACCCACGCGGTTGGATTCGCTGGTGACATCCCAAATCTGGGCGGCGAGCTGGTCCAGGCCCGCCTGGCCAAACCAATCGGCACGCGGACCGGGCATGGCGCGCAGCGTGTACACGCCGTTACCGTCTGGGACCGGCAGGGTGCTCGGTTCGCTGTTGCCAACGATGTGGCCCAGATGCGGGCGGTTCACCGGCAGCATGCCTCCGGCTTGCAGAGGCTGGGGACCGACGCCGGAGAGGGTGTCGGTGGACAGCGAGCCGAGGACCGGTTCCTGCTCGATGGTGCCGCGCACCGCAAGGTAGCTGCGCAGTCCGCGGCCGGCGGGTTCAACCTCCAGGCGCTCGCCGTGCAGCAGCGCGAACGGTGCATTGGCCGCGGCCTGGCGCGGGGTGCGGACCTGGTCGTCTTCGGCCGGGGTGATCCAGAGTTCTGCTTCGGCGCCGGTGAGCGCCAGCACCTGGTCTTGCTCGGCTTCAACGGTGATGCGGCTGCCGAGGTTCTCGATCACGGCCTGGCCTGGTTGGTTGCCCACCAGACGGTTGGCCTGGTGGAAGGCGGCCGGGTCTGCGGCTCCTGCGACGCCAACTCCGAGGTTGCCGTAGCCGATGCGTCCGGCATCCTGGAGCAGGGACTGCAGGCCGGCGTCGATGATTTTCAGGCCACCGGCAAGTGCCTGCACTGATGCTTCGTCTTGTGCGGCGGGTGCTTGGCTCACCGATATTTTCCGGGTGGCTCGGACGAACTGCACGGTATCCTGCGGCCGGATCAATGCAGGATTTTCGCGCTGCAAATCCCACATTTGCAGATCGGTATGCCCAATCAGCTGCCAGCCTCCGGGGGATTGGCGCGGATAGACGGCCGAGTACTCACCGGCGAGCGCCACCGCTCCGGCGGGCACCTTGGTGCGCGGGGAGTCTCTGCGCGGGACATTCAAGTCCTGGCTTTCGCCGAGCAGATAGGCGAAGCCGGGAGCGAATCCGCCAAATACTGCACGCCACCTCTGGCTGGTGTGCGCATTGATCACAGCTTCGGTGCTCAGCCCGGTCAGCCCGGCCACGGCGGCGAGGTCTTCGCCATCGTAATTCACTGGTATTTCAACCAGCTTGCCCGCAGCGTGGAGTGCAGAAGCTACTTCAAGTTCTGGCAGTGCTGCCATGGCCCGTTCGGCGCTCTGCGCGGAATCGAATTTCAGCAGTACCGTTTGCGCGGCGGCCAAGAGGTCGCGCTGTCCGGACAGGGGAGAGGTTTCCAAGGCGGCGTTGAGCGCCAAGACAGCATCGAGCGAGTCCAGGTCGATGAGCAGATCATGGGAACCTGCCCGGTGAATGGCGCGGATGCTCACGCGAAGCTCCGGATCTGCACGCCGGCATGTTCCAGTCCTGCGCGCACGGCGCTGGCCATGGCCACTGCACCGGCAGTATCGCCGTGCAGGCAGATGCTCTCGGCTTCCATCTTGATGGTGCTGCCGTCCACGGCAACAATGGTGCCTTCGGTGGCCAGGCGGACCATGTTCTCGGTGACCTGCGCGGGGTCGTGCAATACGGCGTTGGATTCGCGGCGGGAGACCAGGGTGCCCTCGGGGGTGTAGTTGCGGTCGGCGAAGGCTTCTGCGACGCCGCGCAGGCCAGCGGCTTCGGCCTTTTGCAGGGCGACAGAACCTGGCAGCAGCAGGACCGGCAGGTCGGTGCCGAAGGCCTTGATGGCATCGATGACGGCCTGGGCATGCACCTGGTGGTGCACGATGGTGTTGTACAGGGCGCCGTGCGGCTTGACGTACTTGATTTCGCTGCCTGCGGCGCGTGCCAGGGCTTGCAGGGCTCCAAGCTGGTAGAGGACGTCATCGGCCAATTCGGTGGCCGAGCAGTCCAGGAAGCGTCGGCCGAAACCGGCCAGGTCGCGGTAGCCCACATGGGCTCCGATGGTGACGTTGGCGCTGACCGCATCGCGGCAGGTCTGGGCGATGGTGCTGGGGTCTCCAGCGTGGAACCCGCAAGCTACATTGGCCGAAGACACGGAGGTGAAGATGGCGGCGTCGTCGCCCATCGTCCAGTTGCCGAACGACTCGCCTACGTCTGAATTCAGGTCTATGTATGGCATTGTGATCCCCGTCTCGTGAATACCTCTTGGTAAAAGAATGCCCCACTTTCGGTAATTGTTCAACAATCTTGGCAGGGTTTTTGAGCATCGCTTCCCGGAATTCCGCTGGAGCGGTGCCCCCATCTGTCATCTGATCAGGCGTTTTGCACGTGGAATAGCAAAGCCCGAGGCCAGGAATCCTTGCGGAATCCTGGCCTCGGGCAGGTCTTGTGACTGGAGGTGCGGCTACTGGCCTTCTTCGCCGTCGGAATCTTCATGCCCGAACGGAATGGGCGCGTTCTGTGCCTCATCCGGATCAGGGACAGTAGTGTTCTCGCCCTCTGGGTCCGGAGTTTGAGCTGGACCTGTGGTTTCGTCGTGGTTTTCGGTTCCCATGGTTATTTCCCTTCATCCGTGCCTTGCTTGATTGCCAGCTAGCGGGTGCTGGTTCACATAGCCTAGCCGTGAATCGTGGTGAAATGCGGTGCGATCAGGGAATTACCATGTTCGCCCGCCGTGGAATCCTGGCACGCTGGCGGTACCCGCGGCCTTGCCTGGCCGCTAGGACAGCCCGATGGCGTTGCCGTGCTCGTCGACATCCATGTGCATGGCAGCTGGCACCCTCGGAAGGCCCGGCATCGTGGTGAGCGCCCCGGTGATGGCCACGATGAATCCGGCACCGGTCTTGGGGATCAGCTCGCGGACCTGCACGGTGAATCCGCGGGCGGCGCCTAGCAGCTGCGGGTCATCGGAGAAGGAGTACTGGGTTTTGGCGATGCAGACCGGCAGGTGCGACCAGCCATTGTCGTGGATCTGCTGGAGCATCCTCCGGGCCTTGGGGGAGTACTCGACGCCTTCGCCGCCGTAGACGCCGCGCACCAGGGTCAGGATCTTGTCTTCGACCGGCTGCTGCAGCTCGTACAGCGGGGCAAAATTGCCCGGTTCCCCGATGATCCGCAGCACCATGGCGGCCAGCTCGCCTGCTCCGGAGCCGCCCTGGCCCCAGACATCGGCGATGGCGCAGGCAATGCCCTGCTGTTTTGCCCAGCCGGTGACCGCTTCCAGCTCGGCATCGGTATCCGTGGTGAAGCGGTTGATGGCGATCACTGGCTGGATGCCGAACTTCGAGACGATCGAGGCGTGGCGTTCCAGGTTCGGCAGCCCGGCCCGCACGGCCTCGACGTTTTCTTCCCCCAGCTCCTCCTTGGGCACCGAACCATGCATCTTCAGTGCGCGGACGGTGGCGACAATGACCACCGTGTCCGGCGGGCACCCGGCGTAGCGGGCCTTGATGTCCATGAATTTCTCGGCGCCCAGATCGGTGCCGAAGCCGGCTTCGGTCACCACCACGTCGGCCAGTGCGCGGGCGGTGTTGGTGGCGATGGCCGAGTTGCAGCCGTGGGCGATGTTGGCAAAGGGCCCGCCGTGGATGAGCGCGGGAGTGCCCCCGATGCTCTGCACCAGGTTGGGCTTGATGGCTTCCTTGAGCAGCAGCGCCATCGCACCCGCCGCGCCCAGGTCATCGGCGGTGACCGGGGCCTTGGCGTAGGTGTATCCGACGGTGATCCTGCCCAATCGGGCGCGCAGGTCCGCCAGCCCGGTGGCCAGGCAGAAAACAGCCATGACCTCGGAGGCGGCGGTGATTTCGAAGCCAGTTTCGCGCGGCACCCCGTTGGCGGTACCGCCCAGGCCGATCACCACGTGGCGCAATGCGCGGTCGTTCATGTCCAGCACCCGCTTGAAGGTGATGGATCGCGGGTCGATGCCCAGCTCGTTGCCCTGCTGCAGGTGGTTGTCGAGCATGGCCATGAGAAGGTTGTTCGCACTGGTGATGGCGTGGAAATCCCCGGTGAAATGCAGATTGATCTCGTCCATGGGCAGCACCTGGGATTGGCCTCCGCCCGTGGCTCCGCCCTTCATCCCGAAGCTCGGGCCGACCGAGGGCTCGCGCAGCGCGATGATGGTCTTGGTCCCGGTGGCAGCCAGCGCGTCGCCCAGGCCCACCACCATGGTGGATTTGCCTTCCCCTGCCGGCGTCGGGGACATGCCGCTGACCAGGACGACTTTCCCGGGCCGGCTTCCGTTGGCCGGCAGCAGGGCGGGATCAATTTTGGCCTTGTACTTGCCGTAGGGCTCCAGCGCGTCCTGCGGGATTCCGGCCGCCTCGGCAATCCGGGAGATCGGCCTGAGCACTGCCCGCGAGGCAATGGCCAGATCGCTCATATCGGTTTCCGGCAATGCTGCCATGTTGCGTCCCCTGTCTGGCTGCCCGGTGACCCGGGGATGAGGAAGACCAAGGTTTCTGGTTTTCCCTGATTGGCCTTCAAGCTATCACCTTGCAGACAAGGCGAGAAGGTACACCTGGCAGAATGCACCGGCAGCACGTGGATCGGTACTTTACTGGGAACCAGAAGGGGCGTAAGTGGTGCGATCCCAAAAATAACTAATGGGCCATCACCTATGTCTGCCCCGCCGCTTCAAAAATTTGTGTATAAATCTTGACTTGTCGGATTCATATGGAAGAAATCGCGTTGCCATCGTGAGTGTAACAGGACCGCATCGTCCGATTGTCATCAGCACAAGTCAGACCTTCGAGCTGCGGAGTGATATACGAGTTAAGAATTGTGAAAACCGTAATCTCAAACGGCCGCATAAGCGCCCAATCGAGGCCAGAATCAGGGAGCAGCCCCCGCTGATAAAAGATCGTTGATCTGCTGGCGACATGTCAATTTAAAAGCCATTCAAGTCTTGCACTGCACTAGAGCAGGCTCATTCCCAACCCTGAAGAAGCTCCTGTTCTCAAAGCCTTCCAGGGAGTGAGCGCCACAAAGAGTAGGAACTCGCTGGCTTGGATAAGCTGCTTGACGTTCGTAAAGTCTCTCAGAAGCACCATGGCATCCCAAGGGTCCGCGCCTCTTTACTAAGGTATGTCGATTTTCCAAAAAAGATTGCTATATCTCTATCTTACTAGTAGCTTCTATTCGTGGACAGAATTCATCACTGAAAAATAGAAAGTCTGGATGCGATGTCGTTAGATCGACGGAATGTAGTTTTCAACCTTGCCCCAGTGGTTCTACTAGGGTTACTAGCGCCACAAGCAGCTAAACTAGGGCGCAATGAGCAAGCGGGCGACAAATTAACTTCACTATACGATTGCAATACCTGTGATCCGGATAGCAAAGATTTGCAGAACATCGAAGATTTCGAGCGTGCGTTTGAAGAATTCGGTTCAGTCTCGGATATTGAGATTGCCCAGATGGCTAAGCGTCAGAAGCGATTGAATGATCTGGGTGTAATGCAACCCGCAGGGTTACCGCTCCCTGGCCCAGCTGCTATTGTAAGTTGCGCGTTAACTGCAGCCTGGGTTTTCCGAAAAGGCGTTTCCAAGAACCAAGTAATCATGCAGGTCACGGAAGTGATTGTTGGCTGTGTTGGAATTCCTGCAACGTCTTGGGTTTTGGTCCGTGTCGCACGTTTGGTTTGGAAGTATAGGAAGAAGATTGCCGCAGCACTGGCTGCTGTTGGTCTGACAGCAGCACAACTCGCTCCGATTCGCAATGCTCCATACCCGGGATAGCGTGGGAGCTACTGGTTCAGACAGGAGTTGCCTAATATGAGATGGGCTCGCAAACTCGTAGTTCGTCGGGTCGCTTTGTATCTTACGATATCTATCCTCGGTCTTTCGGTGTTGACTGGTGTTTATTGCGCGCTGGCTAACCGTCATTTCCTTGAAGTGTTAGAGAACCTCTGGATAGCGTTCGCATTTGCACTCGTAACTGCAGCTTTAACCGCAGTTAAAGACCATCGCAATGACAAAGAAGAGTTGTGAGAATCGAGATCAGCTAACCCAACTTTTTCATGACGGTCCGGAAACCCACCTACGACTGGCGTAAGCCACGCACTGGTGGGTTTCCGCATTTGCGGGCACGACGAAGAGCGCCACCCGCTGGCGCATGCACCGGCCACCACCCACCGAAAACTGCATTGCCGTTGAAGGAATCAGGGACCGGACGCCAGCGGCTCAGGCTGCCAAGTGCCCGTCTCGCCACCTGCCAGCCAGCCTGCTGATCCGCTCCTGCAACAACAGCACCAGACCCGCTTCTGGTGCGTCCTGGTTGACCAGTATTCGCGGCCTTCGGCTGCCGGTCACCAGCTTCCCGGCCAGCGACCAGATACGATACCGCCACCGCTTCAAATCCCAACTGACGGCGGCATGCTCGGCCGGCAGCACCGCCAGCTGCAGCCATGTCACCAGGTTCAAAGCGAACATCGCCAGATTCGCCCAGGCCTGGTTCGCGCCGAACGCGAAAAACGGCAACTTGCCCAACCCGGCAGCCTTCAACGACTTGATCCGGTTCTCGCACCGGCCCCGCGCCCGATGCCGCACGTCCAAGAACGCCGGATCAAACCGAGGAGCATTGGTCAAGAATGCGGTCACCCGATTCCCGTCGGTATCGAACAGGTTGGCCTTCGCCCCGGGATGCAAGGGCTCGGCCCGCAAATAGATCCTGGTGCCCGGCGGATAATCCCTCAACCCCAAGATCTTGGTCGCGTCGATCACCCACGCATCCTCACGAATCTTGCCGGTGGCGGTGAGTGCCGGCTCCCAATACTTCTTCTCGTTGATCCATCCGATGAACCGCTCATTGACCACGGGCAGCGCGTACGAGGTGGAGAACTGCAAACCCAGGGCATGCAAGTGGTGCAAAAATTCGCGGGACGCCCCAGCACTATCGGTGCGGACCAGGATCTTCTCACCGATCAGGCACCCATCCTGGTCATAGAAATCATCAGGCAACTGGGCCAACGCCTCGGTGAGGATGCTGATATGGTCCGCCGCGGAATTCGCTCCCTTGTTGCCGGGGCGCATCCTCACCGCCAGCACCTCCCCGGTGCCATGGCCCTGGCCGTAATCGGCCATGGCGATCATCGGAGTGAACCCGTACCCGCGCTTGTAAGTGCCTTTGGCGCCTTCCTTGTCGGAGTGCACATGCACCAATGAGGCATCGATATCCAAGATGAGCGGGTTGGCGCGGGTTGTCCGCACGGCCGGGCTGCGCCGGCCAGCAGCGGCCCAGAGCCGGGAACGGACCTCCCTTTGCATGGTCGCGAAGGCTAGTCGAACGCGCCGGGATGCTCGGCGAGGCGGGTGAAGAAGCGGCTGAACGTTGATTCGGAAGCCACCGACCCGAACACGCCTCGGGCAACGCGTAGCTGGTCGGTGTCGGTGACGTGCTCCCCGCCAGCGGCGAGGGTCAGCACCAGGCCGCTGATCATTTTCCCTGGACGGTGGGTCGCGGTGGCGGGGACGAACTGGCCGAGCCGGTCCTCGGCCAGTTGCCGGAACCCGAGGCTGTTGAGCAGGCCGGTCAGCGTGGACAGCCCAGCATGGGACACCAGATTCTGGGATATGGTCACGGTTGGGAGCTGCGGGTAAAGACCGGTATGATTATTCACTGAAAGAGTGATCCTTGAACTCATGGAATTTTGGCTTAGACACCTTTATTTTCCCAGTTCAAATCACTCTTTCGTCTTTAATGACAGTTAATTACGGCACCCATCATGAAACACCCGGGCTAAGCTGACTGCAGTAACGGCAGCGATTACCTGACTTTAGCAATCACGATCATGAACACAGTCTATTTACGCCTTTGCTACTTCATGATCACAATAGGGGGCTTCTGCTTTCCATGACTCGAGTCGATTTTTAGCTCTTCGCTGATGTTGTGCGTGCGGTCATGCTCCGAGCCTGTTTTCTGTTTCGATGGCGTAGGTCTTATCCTTCGTTCTCGCGTTTTCCGATGAATGAATGCTTAACGGCGCACGACCCGGTTCTACCATTAGTTGCCTCCAATAAATGGTCCGCTCAGGCTGTATTGAACTGCCTAGCTGGCGCATGATTGGAGCACGCTGGGCAATGGTGACCGAGGTCGGGTGGTTATCTGTTTCTAGACATTTCGTCATTCTTGTCGTTTGCCCACTATCTTCCGATGTGTAAGGACGGCCTGCCTTGCGGAGTCGGCTTAGCGCCTCGGCACGTTCCCGGCCGGTAGAAAAGCATTCATAGGACAAATGAAGCCCGAGCGGTGTAATGCCAAAAGGAATTCCACCGCTCGGGCTGATTGCTCTCTTATCTGGGCCATCTGCCGCTGGTCCGGGTGCCAGCGCTCCCGCCCTCCAGGCCTTGAGGGCCAGCAACGCCGAAGTGGCGCCTCAGTGATTCGCGTGCGGCTTCTCGCCCTTGATCATGAAGGCGAAGACGATCCCGATCGTGGCCAGCACGGCGCCGACGATGAACGAGATATGCGCGCCAGAGAACAAGGCCTCGGCCAGCTCGGACCCGGCGTCCAGCTGGACCTTTGACAGCAGCGACATCACGGTCACGAAGACCGTGGTGCCGATGGCGCCGCCCAGCTGCTGCGCGGTATTGAAGATTGCCGAACCGTGGCCGAACAGGCGCGGATCCACCGAAGCCATCGCGGAGGACATCAAGCCGGTCATCAGCAGGGCCAGTCCGATGGAGAAGACGATGTGGCAGAGCATGAACATCCACAATTCGGTCTGCGCGGTGACAGTGGTGTACATCCACTGCCCGGCGGCCAGGAGCACGGCGCCGGGGATCAGCACCGGGCGCGGTCCGCGCTTGTCGTAGATCCGCCCGAAAATCGGCGAGGCGATGGCCTGGGCCAGCCCGCCGGGAAGCAGCATGATGCCGATCTGCAGCGAGTCGATGCCCTGCCCGGATTCCAGCAGGATCGGCACGATCATCAGCGAACCGAGCAGGGTGCCGAAGGCAATCATGATCATCGCGATCGCGAAGCTGAAGCTGCGCGAGGCAAACGGGGTCAGGTTCAGCAGTTCGCGGCCGCTGGCGGCCAGCTTGACCTGGCGGATGATGAACAGTGCCAGGGCCACCAAGCCGATGGCGAAGCTTGCGATCATCATCGTGGCGTTATCCGCGGCATGCTCGATGCTGGAAATGCCGTACACCAGGAACCCGAAGGCCAAGGCGGAAAGTAGCACCGAAGCGGAATCCACCTTGATCTTGCGTGCACTGGAAGGGATCTTGAAGAAGATGGCGCCCAGTACCAGGACCGCCACGGCGATCGGCAGCATCAGGATGAAGATGTAGTGCCAGCCCAATGCGTGCACGATGGCTCCCGAGGCGGTAGGCCCGATAGCCGGGCCGACGCCGATGACGATCGAGTTCAGGCCCATGATGGTGCCGCGCTGGTGGACGGGCACCAGCGTCAAGGTGGTGGTCATCAGCAAGGGCAGGACGATGGCCGTGCCAACGGCCTGGATAACGCGTGCCAGCAGCAAGAAGCCGAAGCTCGGCGCCAGCACCGCGATGACGGTGCCGAGGATGAAGCTGATGACGGCGAAGAAGAACAGCGACCGGTGCGCGAAGCGCTGCAGCAGGAAGCCGGTGGTGGGGATGACGACCGACAGGGTCAGCAGGAATCCGGTGGTGAGCCACTGGCCGGTGGACGCCGAAATGCCCATGTCCTGCATGATGCCGGGCAGCGCTACCGTGAGCACGGTCTCGTTCAGGATCATCATGAAAGCGGCCAGGGCCAGCGAGGCGATGATGCCTATCAGGGTTTTGGTGGAGAGTTGCCCGGCGGGCGCCGCGCTTGGCTTGGCGCTGGTTCTAGGGGGATTTGTAGTCACGAAGTCTTCTTCCTGTGGAGTGTCAACCGCTAAATACTGTCACACTCTGCCACTTTTTCGTAAGCGAATCTGTCAGACTGTGACAGGAAACAAATTTGGTGGACGAGGCCTGCGCAGTACAGGCAGTCCGGAGCATCGGAGAGCGCCATGGGGATTCGCGAGGAACGCAAAGAGGCAACGATCCAGTCCATCCGGGCAGCAACCCTGGAGCTGGTGGAACTCCAGGGCCTGGAGTCGGTGACCGTGGGGCAGATCGCTGCCCGGGCCGGCATTTCCGAGCGGACCTTCTTCCGCTACTGCGAATCCAGGGAAGCGGCCATGGTGCCGGCGCAGCATGAATTGATCCAGGCCGTGACCGAATGCCCCATCGCTGACGGATCCACGAGCGCGCAGATTTTTCGGCTGCTGGCCAACGAATGCCGCCGAATCCTTGTTGCCGAGATCCGCGGCAACGAATACCGGCGCATTTCCCGGTTGATTGCCACGGAGCCGAAGCTGCTATTGGCCATCACTCGGCAAGATCAAGCCTTCTGCGCTGCCACCTCGCAGGAGCTGCGCCGCCGCGGGCTGGTGCCGGCCATGCCCGCCTTGATGATTGGCGAAGCCTTGGCCGCCCTCTGGCGCGTGGCCTGGCAGAGCTTCGGCCAGGCGGAACGCGCCGGGGAGCCTGCAGATCCAGTTGAGCTCTTCGATGAGGCCATGGCGAATCTCGAAGCGCTGGCCAGCGGAAGAGCCGAATAGCGAATAACTCTGTTGAGTTATCGCTGATTAACTTAAATGTGACGAACTGCTTGCAGGCTGTCCAGCCCGGCATTTCGGTGAATAAACGGCGTTGCCGCGCGTATTTCCCGCTGCCGCAAAGTGTGGTGCAGAGCAAAATCAGGTAGATTTGGAACGTTGAGTTCAGGGCGGTAACACCGCTTCCGCACGACGTTCAGGGAGACGCCACACCTATGGCAAAGATTATTTACACCCACACCGACGAAGCCCCTATGCTGGCGACCCACTCGTTCCTGCCAATCGTGGAGGCCTTCGCCTCGACCGCGGGTGTGGAACTTGAGACCCGCGACATCTCGCTGGCTGGTCGCATCATCGCTACCTTCCCGGATTATGTCACCGAAGAGCAGCGCATCGGTGATGCTCTGGCAGAACTTGGCGACCTGGCCAAGACCCCGGATGCAAACATCATCAAGCTGCCGAACATCTCGGCTTCGATTCCGCAGCTGAAGGCTGCCATCGCCGAGCTGCAGGCTGCCGGCTACGCACTGCCTGACTACCCGGATAACCCGACCTCGGATGAAGAGACCGACGTCCGCGCACGCTACGACAAGATCAAGGGTTCGGCTGTGAACCCGGTCCTGCGCGAGGGCAACTCGGACCGCCGTGCACCACTGAGCGTGAAGAACTACGCTCGCAAGTACCCGCACTCCATGGGCGAGTGGGCCGCTGATTCGAAGACCAACGTGGCCACCATGGGCGTTGACGACTTCGCGGCCAACGAGAAGTCCGTAGTCATCGACGCGGACAAGAAGATCTCGATCCGCTTCGTCGGCGAAGACGGCGAAGTCAAGGTCCTGAAGAAGCCTTTCGACGTGCTGGCCGGCGAAGTCATCGACGGCACCGTCATGCACGCCGCGGCCCTGTCCGAGTTCCTGAAGAACTCCGTGGCCCGCGCCAAGGAAGAGGGCGTGCTGTTCTCGGCTCACCTGAAGGCCACCATGATGAAGGTCTCCGACCCGATCATCTTCGGCCACGTGGTGAAGGCCTACTTCTCCGAGCTGTTCGAAACCTACGGCGACGAGCTGGCAGCAGCCGGCCTGAACCCGAACAACGGCCTGGCAGCCATCCTCGGCGGCCTGGACGAGCTGTCCGACGAGGTGCGCGCCGGCGTCGAGAAGCTGATCGCCAAGGGCCTGGAAGAAGGCCCGGCAGTTGCCATGGTCGATTCCGACAAGGGCATCACCAACCTGCACGTTCCATCGGACGTGATTGTCGACGCTTCGATGCCGGCCATGATCCGCCTGGGCGGCAAGATGTGGGATGCCAAGGGCAACACCGCAGACACCCTGGCAGTGCTCCCGGATTCCTCCTACGCAGGCATCTACCAGGTGGCCATCGACGACTGCCGTGCCAACGGCGCGTTCGACCCGACCACCATGGGCACCGTGCCGAACGTCGGCCTGATGGCGCAGAAGGCCGAGGAATACGGCTCGCACGACAAGACCTTCGAAATCGCTGGCAACGGCCACGTGCAGATCGTCGACGAGAACGATGCAGTGCTCATCGAGCACCAGGTCTTCGCTGGCGACATCTGGCGCGCCTGCCAGACCAAGGATGTAGCCATCCGCGACTGGGTGAAGCTGGCAGTGAACCGCGCCCGCGCCTCCCAGACCCCGGCTGTCTTCTGGCTCGATGAGATCCGCGCCCATGACGCAGTGCTGATCACCAAGGTCAACGAGTACCTCAAGGAGCACGACACCGAGGGCCTGACCATCGAGATCCTGTCCCCGGTCGAAGCGACCCAGTACTCGATCGACCGCATCCGCAAGGGCGAGGACACCATCTCGGTGACCGGCAACGTGCTGCGCGACTACCTGACCGACCTGTTCCCGATCCTGGAACTGGGCACTTCGGCCAAGATGCTCTCGATCGTTCCGCTGCTGGCTGGCGGCGGCCTGTTCGAGACCGGTGCCGGCGGCTCGGCTCCGAAGCACGTGCAGCAGCTGGTGAACGAGAACCACCTGCGCTGGGATTCGCTGGGCGAGTTCATGGCCCTGGGTGCTTCCTTCGAGCACCTGGCAGTGACTACCAACAACGCCCGCGCCCAGGTGCTGGCCGATACCCTCGACGCTGCAACCGGCACCTTCCTGTTGGAAGACAAGTCGCCTAAGCGCAAGGTGGGCGAGCTGGATAACCGCGGCAGCCACTTCTACCTGGCCAAGTTCTGGGCTGAAGAGCTGTCAAAGCAGGACAAGGACGCAGAACTGGCCGAGGCCTTCTCCGCAGTTGCCAAGGCACTGGGCGAGAATGAAGAAGCCATCGTTGCCGAGCTGGCCGAGGTGCAGGGCAAGGCTGTCGAGCTGGGTGGCTACTACCGCCCAGACGAAGCCAAGACCGCAGCGGCCATGCGCCCAAGCGCAACCCTGAACAAGGCTCTTGAACTGCTGACCAAGTAGTCCTTGCAGCCAATCAGCTGGCCTCAATCCTCAGTGAGGATTGGGGCCAGCTGCTTCAACCTGTGGAACCGTTTCAACTATTCGACTGCCCGGGTACCTTGAAAATGATAATAATTTCGGGACGCGAGCTTCTTATGGCCTTTTCCAGGATGGAGGCTACCACCCGGAGGTCATGTCCCGGATTCTTGATCATTTTCCCGTTAGGGTGCCGAAACTCGCGGTAGTCGATGATGACCAGCTTTTCCCGTTCTCGGGGATTTGCCCGGCTTTCCGCGCATCATAGATTTTCCGCTGTACTCTGCGTGGCATACCAGTCGAGGTGGTCCTTGAATCGAAGAACGGTACTGGCTCAGTGTGCTGTTTTTCGTGGCATTCAACAACCGGATCATGGTCATCTCAGAGCTCGTCGACCGGCAGCTTCTTCCAGGTTTGGTTTTTCAACGACGGATCACCTAGGAGCCATGGAAGGGACTTCTGGTTCTCGCTGGTGGAGCCAAATGCATGCATAGCTCAAGCAGATGGAGCAGACCTGGATGCCGAGCTTCTATCCTAGTCTGCGTTCTCAGGCGCGTAGGCAGGAGGATGCGGAAAGCGCTGTTCGCTTCCCCAGCCGATTTCCCAACCTTCCGTGTCGTCGAAGTAATCGGCGTACGCTACCGGCAAATCGGTGAGCTGGTTGACCCGAGCTGCCAATTGCGCATACCACTGAACGTATTCGCGATTGCCGGTGTCCTCCATGCTTGAACGCTGTAGCGATGGCATGCCAATGAGGATGGCTTCTGCAACGTTGACATGGCTGACGTCGTGGGGGAACTGGATTTTCTGGTTGAACACATTTTCATCGGCCGTCGAGTAGAGGCAACTTTCCCGGGCCAGGAAAGGCCCGCCGAATCGATCATCGGCGCGCCACTCCGTCACGTTGAAGACGGCAATTCTCCAGGCAGTTCCTGAAGCGTTGATTCCCGGGAGAATTCTCAACCCGCGATAGCCCAGGCTGTGGAGAAGCCGAACAGCTTCGATAATTCTGACAGCCAATTGTGAATCCATGGTCAGGCCTGATGTTCCTCAACAGTAGATGGACGCTTGCAAGTACATGCTCCCACGGGCCACCGACTCATTGGCACGGACTGAAAAGGCTCTTCGCCGATCATGCGCGGAGACCAGTTTGCAGGGCAATTGGGCCCGTGGCCTCCGGTGCGGCTCATGCACCGCTCAACGCCACGCCTTTGGCGCGTAAGCGTTGCCCGGCGTGCAGGAGCACGTCGTCATAATCTGTCACGCTCCGGGCGGGGCGCATGCCGCAGCGACGGTATTTCTGGTCCAAATACGGGCAATGAGAAACGTGGCGTAAAGGGGCGATTTACATTGTGTTAAAGGTTTCTCACAATGCCGAAAATCGCTTTGACTAGGGATATTTTGCGCTAATGTACTAAGTGCCGGAACGGGAATTCCGACCCGGAACGAAACAGCAATCCAACTGATTAGAACGAGGTATTTTGATGTTGAGCGATCTTCTTGCAACCCTGGTGGAACTCATCCGAAGCCTGGGCCTCTAACCCCTGAGCGCAACTTTCGAGTTGGTGACATTGGCCGTTGCTCATGTGGGCGAGCAACGGCCAATGGCTCGTTAATCGGACTAGCGATTTTGCCGCGGGCAGGTGCGCGAGAGGCCGTTGACTAGAGCCCGCGGCCGGCTTCCCAGAGATTGTCCGAGGTGCCGGTTAGCAGCGAATTCAACGAGACGGCTTGGGCATCGGTGAAGGAAGCAATGTAATCGACGATGGCCCGGGCCTGGCCCAGCCGTTGGATCTCTTGCGGGCCGGACTGCGAGAACAGCTCCGGGGTGCTCTCGCGCAATTGGCGGTATTCCTCGGTGGTAGCTTCCACCGAGTCCAGCAACCGTCGCGGTGCGCGCCCTGCATCCTCCGGATCATTGAGCCAGGTGTTGAAGCCTTCTGCCAGGGAACGGATAATTCGCGTTTGCCCACGCTGGTATACCGCCAGGTCTGAACGGTCCAAGACGAAGCGGGCATGGACGAACTTGAGTACTACGACGTCATGCCATGCTTCATCGCTCAAGCGGATATGGCCGCTGCGCACATTAGGCGTGCGTTCAACGGTGATCGATTCCTGCAACCGGTCAATCCATCGCCGAGTGAAGGCGGTAACCGCACGGTCCGCCTGCAGGCCGCCGTCGTAGGGAACTGCGAGCAAGCCATCGACGAGGTCATGGCCGACCCGTTGCACCGAGGCGCGGAATGCGTCTGGATTGGCAATCCAAGGATCCTTCGCCAGGACATGGCGCCACGTAATTTCCAGCGCGTGGCCCGGCTGCCGCTGGTCCAGCTCTGGGGCCTTCAGGGCTTGGAAGCGGACAGACTGATCCAGCCACGCTCGCAGTTCAGCGGAGACGCTGGTGTATTGCAATATGCCAGCGCGATAGAAATCATCGAGGTCATGAACCGCGTAGGCGATATCGTCTGCGATATCCATAACCGAGCTTTCCAGCGTCTGCTGGTATTTTCCGATGCCCGGGAAGACCGACAGGACGTCGTCCATTTCCTCAGCCTCGATATCGTAGGCTGAATACTTCATGGCGCCAGCAGCCGGATTCGCGCCGACGCCACGGGGGAGCAGCTCCGGGGCGACCGGGGCCTGGCTGCGCCATTCATTGCGCGTCCAGGGATATTTGAGTACAGCCGCGCGAACCGCGCGAGTCAGGTTCATGCCGCGCGGTGTGGCATCGCAGCTATCGAGGGCGGTGAGGATCCGGAAGGTCTGTGCATTGCCTTCGAATCCGTCGGGAAGCCCCAAGGTATCGCGGGCGACCCGGTCGAGTTCCTGCTCTCCCAGATGCCCGAAAGGCGGGTGGCCCAGATCGTGGGCGGCTGCCGCTGCTTGGACAACTACCGGGTCGCACCCTCCTAAGTCGGAGATTAGTCGCCTAGTAGGTTCGTCACGCCTTCGGAGGCCGATGGCGATGGAACGGGCCACCGCCGAAACCTTCAGCGAATGGGTCAATCGGTTGTGGACCAGGGTGCCTGAACCCGCCTGGGGAATCACCTGCGTCACCGAGGACAGCCGGGAGAAGTACGGGGAGAAGCGGATGCGCTCAATGTCTACGCGGAACTCATCTTCACCGGTGCGATTCCGTTCGGCGATCGCGCGGTCGCGGCCGCCGGTCTGATGTGTCTGTGCTCTAGTTTCCATCGTATGAACTAGCCTAGGCGATCGAGCAAGAGAAGCCACGCGAATTGGTGCAACTTCGTTTCGGGGCGACGAACGTCCAGTGCCGTGGCAGTTGCGCATGCATGCGCAACTGCCACGGCACTGGAATCCCTGTTCGCTGTCGCCTAGTTGGTGAAGTGCTCGTGAACGCCGACAGCAACCACCAGATCTTGCCAGGACATCCCAGTGCCCTTGAAGATATTAGGCCGATCATCACACCGGGTGAATTGGCCTTGCACCAGCTTGGCGATGGTGGCTAGGTTACCGGCCAGCAAAGTGCCTTCAGCGATGGCTTGAATGACATCGCCAGCTTCACGCAGAGCTGTAGCGATATCTTCTACCACTACCAATGAGCGGCCAACCAATTCACCATCGAGCTCGCGCGACTCGGGCACATGTGAACCCATCGCGATAACGCATGCTCCTGGCTGGACAAGCGATCCGTCGAACAACGGCTCGCTTGCACTTGTCGCGCACACCACGAGTTGAGCGTTGGCAACGTCGCCAGGATCCCCAGCTCTGGCAGCCAGTCCAAAAGCATTGGCCTTCGCCACCAAGGCATCGACTCGTTCGCGATTGCGGGCCGAGATGATGACCTCGGTGATTTCCCTGATTTCCGACATGGCTTCTATATGTCCCCAAGCTTGCGGCCCGGTCCCGAAGACCATGAGCGTGCATGGGCCTGACGGGGCCAAGTGCTTAGCTGCTACGGCCGAAGTTGCTGGTGTGCGCAAAGCCGTGAGCATCGCGCCCTCAAGCAATGCCTGGGTGGACAACGTCTCGGCGTCCATCAGAATGTAGTTCGCCTGGATTCGGGGCAACCCCTTGCCCGGGTTATCTGGGGCAACGGTGGCTACTTTAATGCCCGACCATTCGCCGATGGTCGAGGGCATAAGCAGCATTTCGCCGCTTCCGGCAGCGATGCCTGTGCGATCAGGATCTGTCGCTGGATCGAAGCCGTCCCGCAAGGCGTTTTCTAGAAGTTCGCGCGCGCGGTCAGGACTGACAGCTTCCGCAACTTGCTCGGATGTGTACCAGACAGGTGAAACTTGCTTAGTGAGGTTCATGGATGCTCGTTTCTGTTGTTTTGACAACGTCAGGATTTTGACACAGCTTGTTGCGGTTCGCTCGCAGTGTTCCGCTGAGCTTCTGGATACTCACGCTTTGGTTCTGCGCGAAGCCGAGCGACCAGGTAGCCAAGAAGGCCGCCTGCGAAGGCCGGGATAATCCAACCGCCGCCTTGGGCGAACATCGGGATGAAAGCCAAGGCGTTGTTGAGGCCGTCAACAAAAAGACCTGCGGATTTGATTGCATCGAATAGGCCGATCAGTCCCGCGCCCAAGATCGCGCCGATGTATACGGACTGGTATCCGGAAAAGAACCGGTTGAGCATTACAAGGAGAATCAAGGTAATTGACAGCGGATACAGGAACATCAGCAGCGGAATAGCGGTTTCCAAAACGGTTTCCAGTCCGAAGTTGGTGAATAGCAACCCGGCCAGGCCGAAGATATATACCCAGCGCCGGTAACTAGCCCATGGAGTGATGTTGCTGAAATATTCAGATACGGAAGACAGACAGGCGATGTTCGTGGTGATGCCGGTCAAGAGAACAATGACGCCCATGGCAATGACGCCGCCGGTCCCCAGCAGATAGCGGGAAGACTCGGCCAGTACTGCGCCGCCGTTGTCGAAGCGTCCGATAGCTTCAACGCTGGTTGCGCCGATCCAAGCCATCGAAATATGCAATAAGGACAGGCCGATGACGGTGATCACGCCGGCTTTGATGAAGACCTTGGTGATAGCACGGGGCTCAGTAATCCCGATGGCTTTTATGGATTGGATGAAGACGCCACCGAATACGAGCGCTGCTAGCGCGTCCATGGTGAAGTAGCCTTCGGTGAAACCTTTGAGGAATGTGCTGGAAAGGTACGGTTCAATAGGATCTTGCGGGGCGCCCATCGGCGTGAGGAATGACTTGCCGATAATGATGAGCAGCAGCACGGAGAAAACGGGAGTAATCAATTTTCCCAGACGCGCCACCAGCTTTCCCATGTCGAGGGAGAGGAAGATCGTCAACGCGGTAAATGCGGCCGAGAAGGCAAGCAGCATCCAGCGGGCGCCGTCGTCTGATAAGTCAAGGTGCGGCTTGAGAGCGATCTCGTACACCACGGAACCTGTCCGGGGGATTACGTACAAAGGGCCGAGCGCCAGGAACAAGAGCGCGCAAAAGCCTCTGGAAAACCAGGGATGCACGCGGTCCGAAAGCGGCTCAACTCGACCGCCGGCCTTAGCCAAAACGATGATCGCCAGAAGCACCAGGCCGACACCAGTCAGGAGGAAGGCGCTCATGGGCACCAAGGAAGACTTGCCGGCTTGCTGCCCGACCAACGGGGCGAAGATGATGTTGCCGGCGCCTAGGAACATCGCAAATAGCGTCAGGCCGATAACAAGCATTTGAGGTGCTGAAATCTTTGTTTTCATTCGAGTCCTCGAGATTGTTGGGGATCGGGATATCCGATGTCCAAGACGCAACTGTAGCGTGCATCACTTCTATGTTATATATTACACAAAACGTGATTCGAGTCCAATGGCGGGTTCGGCACTTTCTAAGTAGCTTGAGGTTCGGGGCGGTCGGCCCAAATGCCGCGGCTGTGCGCGAGGTGGCGGGTCATTAGTTCGGCGGACAGATCGCCGTCACCTGTGGCAATGGCTGCCAGGATCTCCAAGTGCTCTTCGGCGGATTCCGTGAGGTCACCATGATCAGCCATTTTCTGCAGGCCCTGCATGCGAGCTTGGTCGCGTAGCTGATCGACGGTCTGCACCAGGCGATGGTTTCCAAGGGTCTCCAAGAGCGCCTTGTGGAACTTGCGGTCGCTGTCCAGGAATCTGCGGACGTCGCCTTCGCGGGCCGCGAGAATGATGTCAGCAGCCAGCGTCTTGAATGGCTCCGGATCGGTGCCATGGAAATTTTCGGCGACTTCGCGCATCGCTGGAACTTCCAGCATGGTGCGGAGCTTGAAAATCTCGTCCAGATCTTGCTCGGTCAGGACCGGTACGCGGAATCCCTTGTTGCGGATGACTTCCACAATTCCCAGGTTTGCCAGATCCATGACAGCTTCGCGGACCGGGGTAATTGACACCCCTAGTTCGGCGGCAACTTTGACAACGCTTTCCACATTTCCCGGTTGGATTTGCCCCATGACAATCGAGGTGCGAATTGCGTTTCGGGCCTGTTCGCGCAGGCTGATCGCCCTCAAGGGAGTGTGATTGCTCGTAGTCATATCTACTTGTTTACCACGTTCGAGCAAACCCTCATGGCAGTGTGCCCGCCTGGCGGGAAATGTGGCTGTATCCGCAGGCAGGATACTCACTAAGGTGTAAGGTATAACACAATACTGATGGGTGCTGGCGTGATGATTTAACCATCTAGCCAGCAAGGAAACGTAGCGCAGGAGCAAGAATGAGCCTAGAACGAGCTGACGTCGCAGTTATTGGTGCCGGAATAATCGGCGCAGGAATTGCCAGCCGGCTGAGCCGAGACGGGCTGGATGTGGTGGTTATTGATCCCGCGCCGGGACGCGGTTCATCCCTGGGCAATGCAGGACTCATCGTCCCGAGCTATTCGACTCCGATGTCCACTCCAGGGAACTTGTGGGAGGGCATTAAAACTTTCGGCAGCCAGCATGCCCCGGTGACGTTTGCGAAGCCATTGGGGTTCGAATCATTGAAGTTCTTGGCCAGCTTTGCAATGAACTGCAGGCCGGGACGTGTCAAAAGGGATACAGCGAAGCTCCATGGCCTGGCGACACTGAGCCAGAAACGATACCAGCAGCTGAGAGAAGACGGATTGGATCTCGGCATGCAAGAGCAAGGCTGGTTGTGGCTATCCACGGATGAGGGCAATGCCGAACGCCTGCATGCGGATGCCGAGCGCATGCGTGCGGCTGGTGCGACCTGCGATGTTGTGAATCGAGAGCAAATCGTTGATCTGCAGGCCGGGGTAGAAGATGGAGTTGCCAGCGGGATCTGGTTCTCCAACGAAGGTTTCCTGGATCCTGAAGAAGCCGCAAGGCGTTGGTTGCAAGATGCCATTGACCATGGAGCCCAGGTCGTAGGTGCGAAGGTCATCGACCACGAAGCTACCGGATCCAACCTGCACACCTTGATCACTGATTCCGGGAGGGTCTCGGCGCGACACGTTGTTTTGGCAACGGGAGCCTCCAGCCGTGAAACCGGCAAGGCCTTGGGAGTCAGTGTGCCAGTTGAGCCTGGATACGGCTGGTCGGTGACTCTGGAAGATCAGGACCGCTTGGTTAGTCGTGCCTTGATGGGGATGGAAGATCATGTGGTTATCAGTCCAATGCCTGGACGTGTGCGAATTACGGGCGGAATGCGTTTTGGCGGCATGAGCAATGCAGTTCCAGCTGATTCGGATATTTCAGCCCTGCGCCAGGGCGCGGAAGCATTGCTGCCAGAGCTTAGGCATTTGCCGGAACTTAGCCGTTGGCAGGGCGCCCGGCCGATGACTGCAAGCGGCGTGCCGATCATCGGGCAACGCAAATACGAGAACCTGACAGTAGCCGCGGGGCATGGACCCCTCGGCGTTACCCTGGCTCCGGTTACCGTCGACAAGGTTCATGAAATTGTCGAGCATTCCTTGGCAGCAAGCAGGGCCTAGCCAAGGTTGCGGCGAACAATGTTGTGCGGTGCCGAACCGGTGGATAGCAGCTGAACTTGCTGCGTCGCCAAATCCGACACCAACCGCATGAATTCCGAGGTATCACCAGCCATATGCGGCGTAATGATGCAGTTCGGCGCGGTCCACAACGGATGGCCCGTGGGCAACGGCTCGGGATCGGTCACATCCAGAGCCGCGCGCAGGCGTCCCGAGCGCAGCTCGTCGAGCAGATCTGTGGTGTTCACAATAGGGCCGCGGCCGACATTCACCAGCAGTGCGCCGTCGCGCATGCGCTGGAGGAATCCTGCATCAATAAGGCCTTGGGTCTGGGGTGTATGCGGCAGAGTGCAGATGACGACATCGGCTTCAGGCAGGAGCTCAGCTGCATCGCGCAGGGCGACGACATTGGTGCCATCATCCAGGATTCGCGGGGAACTGGCGACTCCGGTGATTCTGGCTGGTTTGAAGGCTTTGAGCCGTTCAATAGTGGCTGTGCCAACACCGCCCACTCCGAGCACCACGACATTGGAGCCGAAAAGCGAGGAAGTCCACAAGCGAGGCCACTCCTGCTCTTTCTGCGAGGCCATGGCCGCAGGGAGCTCGCGCAATGCGGCCAGTACGAGGGCGAGGCAGTGCTCAGCGGTGGAGTCTTCCACTGCGCCGCGGGAATTCGACAAGACTGCTTCGCCGGGGAGATGCTCCAGCACCCACTCGTAGCCGAGGGATAGCAGATGCACGTGCTTGAGCCCCGGGATTCTGCTGACTCGCGAGCGATGCGCAGGATCCAGCGGCCGCTCGGTAACGAGCACATCAGCTGCTGGAGGCTCGCCATCATTGATATTCCACAAGACGGTTTCGACCCCGGGAATCTGCATGCTGTCGACCAAGCTTTGCCACGGAACTAATACACGCAAACCATGAATCCAATCGTGAGATGAGATATTGCCGGGGTTGCCCGGGCATTGAATTCCACGGTACCAAGGCCCCCGCGAAAATGATCAGTTCCCGAAACCATTTTCCCCAGAGCTCAGTCCTGCGTCTAAACTGGCGATATGACTCAGAGCGTGAAGAAAACCCGGCAGGCCGGACTAGGAATGACTACAGGAGCAATGTTCATTGCCTGGACCTTGGGCCTTGTCGGAGTAGTCATGCTGATTCTTGGAGGGGCCACTGCGGCCGCGCTAGTCATTCTTGCGGCAGCCATTTTGCAAGCAGGCGCCATGATCGCCGAAGCGATATACCGCTCCAGAAGCTAGCGCTCAGTGGCATCGTCCGCGTAGTACTGTACCGGACCAAGGATCAGGCTTCTGGACCCTGCTCAAGTTCTGCAACGAATCGGGCCAAGCGGGCAGTCCTCGTTTTCTCCGTTCGGGCAATCATCAGCTGATGCAGGATGTGATAGCGCGGTTGGGATTTCAAGGCCGCAAAATTCGTGGCCGCCACGGTCGAACGATCCAGCGCTTCTTGCAGATCCGGAGGAACCTGGGCGGTGGCCTGGCCTTGGTAGGCACGCTCCCACCGTCCATCTTCCTTGGCCTTCTGGATTTCCGCGAAGCCTCGTGGCCGCATGCGTCCTTGATCAATTAATTCCTGGGCGAATTCAGTGTTCTTCTGGGACCAGACAGAGTTCTTCCGGCGGGGAGTGTAGCGCTGGAGGAAGGTCGTCTCGTCGCGTTTGCGGCGGATGGCATCGATCCATCCGCTGCAGAGCGCCTCGGGCAATGCTTGTGCGACAGCGAGCGAGGTGGGGGAAGTCGTTCCCTTCTTTGCCACTACCAGCCAAACGCCATCGCTGGTTTCTTCGTGTTCGTCGAGCCAAGCGCGCCAAGCGGTGACATCAGGAAGAATCAATGCATCTTGTGGATCCATGGAACCTATCCTGCACCTCGTTGCCCATAGTTGCTAGAGCTTGGACTCGCCGTCGGGATGATGCCTGCCATTGCTTGCCCGATGGACGGCGGGACGTGTCCGGAGCCCGTGGAGCAATTTCCTGCTCCGGTACATCATGAAATGACACGCCACGGATCATGGCGAAGGGCACGGTCAGCCGTCGGCGGGCCAAAGCGATGAGGGCTCGACTGCTGCATTTTTCCAGCACCAGTTTGTCCCCGCAGTCCTGGTCATCGCCAAGCTCAGCGTCAATGCCGCGCATCTACACGCAGGCCGACGTAGAGCGGTATGCGAAGGCGTGGTGGGCGCGCATCCAGTCCCACAGTGCGTTGACTGCGGCGGTGACTCCGGCACGCGACGAGTACGTTGCCCGGTGGGCTGATGCATCGGAAAGCGATGACGGCCAGGCCCTCGACGAGCTGCGCACATTCAAGTAGGACTGCGGCCCGTTCGTGCGCTTGTACGACTTCATGTCCCAGGTCGTCGACTACGGCACCAGCGACCTGGAAAAGCTCGCGGAGTTCCTGCGCCAGCTTATAAGGCTGTTGCCATCCGACGATGTCTCTGCCTCGGTGAACGTTTCCGGGCTCGAACTGCGCAAGGTCCGCCAGATCGACAGGGGCAAGGCGGACATCGGCCTGTCCGGCGAGCTGGACACTCCGGTGCTCCGTGGATCACCGGCGTCGGTTCGCATGTCTCTAGGCAGGATCCGCAGCAGGAATTGCTCTCGGACATCGTGGCCAGGATCAACGCGCCGTTCGGTGCGGAGTTCGCCGATCCACAGATCCAGGGCTTCGTGGTCGCCGCGGCTGGCATGGCGGAGGATGATCCGCGCATCGGCGAGAAGATCGACCACAACGCGCTCGACCAGTTCATGGCGTCGCCGGAACTGCGGGAGATCCTGACGGATGCGGCAGTGCTCAACGAAGGAGCTTTCGGGAAGCTCACCGGTGCGCTGACCGGCGAGAACGACCGCGCGGATGAATTCATCCGGCTTAGAGGCCGCTATCTCTATCAAACTCGTCGTTCGAGAACTGAGAATTCTGAAGATGAGGGGAACGAGGGATCATGAGTCGACCGCAGCGAGCAGGCTGACTCACTTACAGCCTGACCGAGAGGGACCTTAGAATGTCCAACCCTCGCGGCGCACATAATCGAAGAACTTTAGGACTTCCACGCCGTGCTCAGCCGCGACGTTGGGAATCTTGAGATTCTTCTCAGATGTGTTGGGCCCTTTCCTGCGCTCTTCGGTGACCAGCAACGAGCGCTCGACTTTCGCATGGGCGATCACGAATGGATCGGCCTCGTTGAGCTGGCCTTGTACCCATCCTGGATGCGCGTTAGCGATCTCCGCTACCATGTTGAGTTCGTCTTCAGAAATTGCGCAGACGAAGTCGGGAAGTTCCTTGGCCCACTTGTGGAGGGCGTCACCACTGCGATTGACCTCCCGGTGGACGGCCTCGCAAATGCAGCTGTCTCCGTTGGTTGCTGATACCTCGATACTCTCCCAGATACTAGGGAAGATGTCGCGCGGATACACCCGCTGCAGATTGATGAGGATGTTGCTGTCGAGGGTGTAGGTCACTCCGCACCCCCAGTTCTGTAGTATTCGGTCAAGAGCTGTTCGACCATTGGAACGCGCGCATTGAGGAGATAAGTGGCATCCATCATGTCTACCCGTCGGTCCTCGATTGCATGAGCAACGGCGCCAATGTAAGAAGAGCCGAGATCTCGATAGCGGAGTCGCCATGGTGGCACAATACTGCCAGACTTCTTTCTCAACTCTCGCACTTTGCTCCACTCAGCGTCACTGCGCAACCGGATCGCGGCTAAGCCTTCGTCATCGATGATGTTGAGGGTCCGAAGACGTACGGCGGCGGCAAGCGGACTGACCTTGAAGACCGACGCTAGGTGTCCAGACAGTTCATACGGATCGTCGATCGGGCGCAACTGTCGGCGAACAGAGTTTTCGGGCATTAAGAAATTGGCCGCGAAGCTGTTTGCCAACGCCTCCTCGTTGATGTTTTCTTTGAGTACACAGAGGCCGCTGGTGCGGTTCGCAAGGTGCGCGAGCTCGTGAAACAAGGTGAATGTGCGACCGGAAGCGCTGTCCCCACCGTTGATCAGGATGACAGGCAACCTGTCATGATGGATGGACAATCCGCGGAAGGTCCCCAACGCGATCTTCGTGGTCTGGAACACGAGGATGTTCCTGGCCTCGATTAGTCCGCGCCAGAAGTTGAAGACCTGGTTGATCTGGGACTCGGTAGGGACGAAGGTGTCAAGGAGACCGAACTGTCGACGCACGTCGGCGGCCTGGTCTTTCAAGTTTTCCTAAGACAAGGGTCGCAGCTCCAACTTCTCACCGTGAGTGGTCGCCAGATCGAGCATAGCGTCTCTATGCTGCTCGGCCCGGCGCATCTCTCGGGCGAGGTCCGCCGGCAGCTCGTCGTGTAGGCGACCTCGGAAGTCGGCCGTATCGGGTACGTCAGGCTCCGCCGGGGCCGGGGCGAAGAAGAATCCAAGTGGGCGATCAAGTTTGCTTGCCATCAGGGTAAGCTGTCGGAAGGTAGGAAGACTCTCGCCTGCTTCGAATTCCATGACCCGTTCAGTCTTGACCCCTACAGCCTTTGCGAGGTCTTCCTGCGTCACGCGTCCGAGTTCGCGTGCCCAGTTCAACGTGTCACCATTAATCGGGGCGCGGGCCATGAGCACTCACCTCCGTTCATGACCAGTATGCTTTAAAGTTGGTCTATTTCGACTTATGTCAGTTAATCCTAAGGCGGGACCATCCTTTAAAAGGAAATATGACTCTCGTTTCGGTCCGAGGTTTAGCGCCGGATCCGCGTGTGGGACCGACCGCGGCTTCCCTTCGGAATGTGCGTCGTTCGGCTGCTGTAGTTATCCCACTATTTCGCGCCGATGATCGAGCATGGGACTAAAGGTATGCCAACCGGACTGTACCCGACGCTTGTAGGTCGCAGAAGCATGGGGCGGCCGAGAGTTGGCCGGATCGTGTAGCGAGTGCGTAGCACGTGTAGCACGTTCTTGTTTCGTAATTCAACGATGGTGCCCGTCCTCGTCTCCTGCATGCCTTCTGCGACCAGATGGCAGCACTTGACCAAAACGGGATCATGTCATGCTGTCGATCGCCGCTCGTCTTGGGCCGCATCGCCGATGGTGAGCCTTGAAAGTTAGAGTGTAATCATGTTGAGGTTAGGAGCGTGCCAGTAACTTTCGCTCTTTCCAACGTCGGTCTCTGCTGCTGCCGGTGCCTTACTGGCGACCGACGGAACGAGGATGAACTTCGAACCCGAACTGCGTCCCCGACTCGCCGAGCGCGTGGTTCCTGCCGGCAACGGCGATCATTTCCCACAGGCGTTCGATGGAAAGTGCGATTCGTTCATGGAGCGAACGATGGAAGGAATCCCACAGTTCATTGTCCGATACGGAATTCATGGCCTCATTGAATAAGTCCTTGATCTCCGGTTCGAGCATCACGGCGTCTTCGATGCGCTGCCAGTGTTCTTCGGGACTTTCCCACACCTGCGGCGAGTCCCCAAGAACATCCAGATAGTAAAAGCGACCACTTTGCCCGTATCTGCCCAGCGCCGCGATCAAAGGCTTGACTACGAAATCGTCCTCAACTGAGGAGAGCAGACCACGAACATATTCGGACTTATCCGCTGTTAGTTTCCTGAGTTCGTCGAAGACGGCATCATGCATGTCTACGAGGTTGTGCCCGTGCGATTTCATCTGCGCCTTTGTTGGCCATTTGCCATCGCGTTCCAGGTCGACTAGCCCCAACGTCAGCTTGTATAGCTTTTCCACGCCGATGGAAAGCATGGTGAAGATGGGATCTCGTGTGGTTTCGACGAACGCTGCGGTTCGCATCGCCCGTATCCCGTAGGCCAATAGATTGCGAGTTGAATTCATTTCAGAGATCAACGCGAAAGTCTGATCGCGGTTGAGATTTTCTATCATGAGAGTCCCCTTTTTGTTTTCGGATGGGTAGTTAAGGAGGAATAGATTACACGTAGATCGCTATCGGGATCACTTTGAACGAAGCCCCGTCGATGCGCGCAGAGAGGCCAAGGTCGAAGGCCATTGCTCCAGTGATCTTCGCTTTCTTGAGACCTTGATCCGCCTGCTCCATCAGTTCGTCCACCAGTGTTTCAAAGCTTTCAACAGGAACAGAGCTGAGGAGCTTGTTACGCTCAAGGGTGGGACGGTCGTGTTCGACTGACTCCGCGACCTTGCCCAAAACAGTAAAGCGCCCGTCGAGGATCCGATCGGTGTCCTCGACGGTGAAATAGGCAGCATCGCACATAGTTATCGCCGTGACTTGGTAGTTCTCCGAGCCGAGATTGCCAAAGAACTCACGTGTTCCATCGCTACGGAAGTCCTTCCGAATCGCCCTGGTTACGGATGCCGCAAACTCGGCCTGGGCATCGGCCCGGAATCCAGTTTCGGCGAAGTAGGCCTGCTGCGCATCGAAGTCGCCCCACTTCTCAAAAGCTTTCAGCGCCTTCTGCTTTGCTTGGAAGCGAACGACGGATGCTATGAGTTCTGGCGAAAGTACATCAAGGAACGCTGACATCTGATCTGGCTTGAACTCAGTAGTGTATTCAACGAGATCACCAACTTTCAGAGTCTCCGCGTCGGACAGAGTTGCGACCGTGTGAAGCAACCCGAAATGACGCAACGACTCGCGAACGACATGCAGATAGTATGCCTGGGTGTATTCCCAGACTGAGCGGCGGTTCTGAGTCGAGGCCTGTGCCTCGATAACCTCTTCACCTGCGGACATTCTCGCAGTGAGACCCAATTTCGACCCGAGCCAACCGATGTTTCCTGTGCCTTCCGCCGAACCGTCAACAGTGGTTGTCTCCGTTGCGGTATTGGTTCCGCCGCCTTCAGTCGTATCCTCTTTTACCAGCGGGGCTCGATAAATCTGCTGAAGTATGCCGCTGACATGATCGGGATTCTGATAGACCGTGACTGTGGGAGCTGACTGTTGTTGATTGAACGCGGTGTCCTGAGTCTTTCGGGTGGCCATTCTCTCCCTCTTTCTGAATATTGCTTTTCAGTATATGAATGAGAGGGGACAGTTTAGTTCGAAGGTGAATTCCAGGCACTTTGCGTGAGATCAACGAGCACTTCTGCTGTTCAGAAAATTCGAATACAGGTATACCAAAGAATCATTAGCGGAATTGAGCTTAATTCATAACCTCGTTTAATGAGGTTCCTCAGGCTCGCAGGCAACGAGTTTTACGTGAAAAAATTTCTTGGTGAATCTTCGGGCAATGAGCTAGATTTAGCCTAATCATCAATTCATCGGCGCAGGACAGAGCGACTTTAGCAATCATTGCTATTTTATTCTGTTGTGAGGTTCTTGCGCCGATTCGCACTCTTTGAAGCAGGATAATTGAAAACCAAATTAGGCGCGGCGGCAATGTCGACGGCACTGATCACGGGATTGGTGCTTAGCGGCCCGGCAGCAAATGCAGAAGTGATTTCGGATGAGGTCATCTCAACGCCAGTGGAATCGTCAACGTCAGCGGACGCGCAGGCGGAGCCAGTTGCGTCGCAGTCTCCCGTAGCGGACGTCGTTGAATCCGAGGAAAGCATCCTTCCAGCTGAGCCAGAGACGATGCTCGATGCCGACGAATCCAATGAGACAGAAACGTCGGAACCTGCCATTGACCCCGCAACCGCGTCCTCGGCTGCTCCAACTGCTGTTTCCGATGTGGCCGAAGAATCAAAACCCGCGGTGACGGAATCAGCTGCTTCGTCAGAACCTGAAGCTACACCTGAGCTCACTGCTGAAGTTGTTGAGTCGGTCAAGGCCACCGAAACATCATCGGACGTTGCCGTCCAAGACGAAGACCCTCGCTGGGCCCAAATTGACGCGCTGATGCCCGAAAGTAGTGAGGACTGGGACGAAGCCCAGTGGGAAGCTTTCGATCAGACCGAAGCCGGGCAGGAGATGAACCGACTTCTTGATGAATTGCTTGCTGAAGATATCATCTGGTACGAAGAATTCGACCTTTCTGATGAAGAGCTGGCTTTCTGGCAGTCCATTAACGAGCTTATTCCTGAGGAAAGTTTCGACTGGGACAAAGCCCAGTGGGAAGAATATTTCCAATCCGACAACGGGCTCGAGCTGATTGACTTGATTCTGCCTTTCATGATGGAAGGCATTGAAAGCGATGAAGACGCCGCGGAGATCCAAGCATTCCTCGAAGAGGTTTTTGCTAACGACCCCGAACTGCGAGCGTATTACCTTGAAATGTACTTCGGCATCCAGCCGGAGACTGAAGGCGAAGGTTCGGGAGATCCAGAAACCGAAGAGGAAACAACTCCATCCGAAGATAAGTCTCCAACGGCTGCCGCCGAAATCAAGCCAGCAGGTGAAATTAGCAAGGCTCCTGCAGTCGAGAAACAGTCCATCACGAAGGCTGCCGGTTCCACCGCGCCAGAACTGGCAAACACCGGTTTTGACGGCTTCGCCGCTGCAGGGCTAGGACTTCTCATGGCCCTCGCTGGTGCGGTATTTGTGGCCCGTGGACGCAGGAAGTCCGCCAAGCACTAACTCGCTGCAGCACAAGACCGTCAGTGCAGTCTGAGGCTGTTCGACCGGTGTCCCAAGGGGCAGCGGCCGGACAGCTTCAACTGGTTACCTGCGAGTTTTCATCCAAGCGGTGCCAGGCGCGATTATGGTAAACCAGTCCATTGCCGGGTTGACCGGGTTCGCTATCGCGGTCAACGTGCGACTCAAAGGCGCGCGCGACAAAAACTGTGGATGTTCCTGCCTGAACCCGCTCGATGACCGCGCAACGAACCCAGGCCCGGACGCCATCAAATACCGGTTCGCCGGTGCTCAGCCTTGACCACGTTTGCTTCTGTGCGAAGCGATCGATCCCACTGGTTGCTCCCAATTTAGCCACCTCGATGTCTTGTGCATCCAAGCTGTGAACGACAAGAGATGTTGCGCGGGTGAGCACTTTGGCCGCCGAGGACAGCGCAGAAATCGAGAAGACGAGCAATGGCGGATCAACGCTGATCGAAGCCACGGACGTTGCCGTGAGGGCAACTGGTCCGTCGCCGGCATCGGCGGTTATCAGGCTGACGCCACCGGGATGCCCGCGGAAGATTGCTTTGAAATCATCTGCGGGCAACGATGGTGTCGCCGATTCTGTCACTTCAGACGCGGGCACCAACAAGCTCCTCGCGCAGGATGCCAGCCCCTGCGCTGAGCGCGCTGAGCTTGGCCAGGGCAACATCGCGACGGAATGGAGCCATGCCGCAGTTGGTGCTGGCGATCAGCTTGTCCGCATCCACAAATTCCAGTGCATTGCGCAGAGTCTGCGCTACTTCGTCCGCTGTCTCCACAGCGTCATTGGCCACGTCGATAGCTCCGAGCATCACTCGCTTGCCGCGGACCAATTCGACGACCTCCAGCGGGACATTCGAATGGTGGGATTCCAGCGAAACGGTATCGATGGAGGAAGCCTGCAACAGTGGGAAGGACTTCTCATAGTGGCGCCACTGAGCGCCGAGGGTGGCTTTCCAATCATTGTTCGCCTTGATGCCGTAGCCAAAACAGATGTGGACTACGGTCTCGGCTTTAAGTCCCTGGCAGGCACGCTCCAAAGCTGCGATGCCCCAGTCGGCCACCTCATCGAAAAAGACGTTGAAGGCAGGCTCATCGAACTGGATGACGTCCACTCCAGAGGCTTCCAGTTCGCGAGCTTCCTGGTTCAGGATGGTCGCAAACTCCCAGGCCAGCTTCTCGCGGCTGCGGTAGTGCGCATCGTACAACGTATCAACCATGGTCATCGGGCCAGGCAGGGTCCACTTGATCTGACGGTCGGTCAGCGTGCGCAGGAACTGCGCGTCCTGAACGAATACCGGCTTTTCACGTTCAACGGCACCGACCACGGTGGGGACACTGGCATCATAGCGGTTGCGGATGCGCACGGTCTCGCGCTTCTCGAAGTCGACACCGCTCAGGTGCTCGATGAATGTGGTGACAAAGTGCTGGCGCGACTGCTCGCCGTCGGAAATGATGTCGATGCCGCGCTGGGTCTGTTCAAGCACTGCTGCGCGCATGGCATCTTGCTGGCCCTCGCGCACTTGCGCGCTTTCAAGCTTCCAGGGGGACCAAAGTTTTTCAGGCTCGGCAAGCCATGAAGGTTTGGGCAGACTGCCGACAATAGACGTGGGGATAAGCGGGGAAGTCATAGAAGAATCTTTCGGAATATCAGGCGACAGGAGTCGGGTAGGAGGAAGACCACTGATCGAGCAGTTCCCGATTCGGAATAATGAAATGCTCTTCGGCGAACTTCCCTTGGGTCTTGCCTAGCTGGGTTCGTTCTTCGCGGTCATAAAAAACGCGGGTAGGGGAGAAGTCCTGGGCGCCGAGACTCGGGTGGTACACGGCAGGCGCTCCCGAGTTGGCATTGTAGATTTCCGGGCGGTAGATCTTCTGGAAGGTCTCCATGGTGCTGATCAGGCTGATCAGCTGCAGATTGGTGTAGTCGTTGAGCAGGTCACCGCGGAAGTAGAACGCCAGCGGTGCCACGGCACCTGGCGGCATGAAGTAGCGGACGCTCAAGCCCATTTTCCCGAAGTACGCATCGGTCAATGAATTTTCGTCCTGCTGGTATTCCAAACCGAGCACTGGGTGGCTGTTGCCGGTGCGGAAATAGGTCTTGGAAGTCGAGACGCTGATGCAGATCACCGGTAGCTGCTCAAAACGCTGACCATAGGCCTGCGAGCTAAGGAAGTGCTGGAAAAGTTGCCCGTGGAGATCGCCAAAATCTTCGGGAAGAACTGGGGTGCCGGCGCCACGACTCTGCGCAGGAAGCACCACACTGAAGTCATAGTCGCGGACGTACGACGAAAAATTATTGCCGACTATTCCCTGGGTTCGAGTGCCTAGGAGTTTATCCACGATCGTGGTTTCAAGGACTTCTAAAAGGGGAAATTTCTGGTCGTTATTATCGGCAGTGAAATGCACGTTGGCAGAAATGATTTCCAATTCCAGCGCATATCGGTCTCCTTGGGGATTGTCCCAGTGAGCCAAGGAATTGAAGCGGCGGTTGATCATTGTTAGAGCATTGTTCAGGTTCTCTGCGCGGCGCTCTCCACGCGCCAAATTGGCGAAGTTCGTGGTGGTGCGCGAATTTGCTGACGGGGTGTAATTCTCGTCGAATTTAGTGGTGCTAATGCTGAAGGTCAACGCGTCTGCCATGATGGCCAATCTGTTTCTTTGGGGGCCGTGGTGGGCCGAGGGGAAGTCGATGCGTCAATCATGCAGGGTGATTCTTGATATCGGGTAACTCGATATAACTATGGATTCATATAGACTCTGGCTATGGTTCAGGGAACAAATGGTTTGACGCTGCAGCAACTTCGCTATTTCGTGGCGGTGGCCTCCGAGGGGTCGATTTCGGCTGCCGCCGACCTGATTTACGTCGCACAGCCCAGCATGTCCTCAGCGATGAAGGAGCTTGAATCACGGGTGGGGCGCACCTTGCTGATGCGTTCGGCCAGGGGAGTAACGCTCACCGCCGAAGGCGCCGAATTCCTCGGCTACGCCCGGCAGGTCCTCGAGCAGGTGGAGCTTCTTGAACATCGCTATCTCGGCCGCCCCTCCGCCCGGCGGCTGCTGGGCGTCTCCACCCAGCACTACTCGTTTTCGGTGGATGCTTTTGTTCGGATGGTGCAGGCCAGCGGGGCCGAGGAATACCAGTTTTCGCTGCGCGAGACCCGCACCGAGCAGATCATCGAGGACGTGCGCACGCTGCGCAGCGACATCGGGATCCTGTACCGCAACGACTTCAACCGAAAGGTCATCGACAAGCTGCTGCGCGAATCCCGGCTGGTCTTCCACCCGCTGTTCCTGGCTGATCCGCACATCTTCATCTCGCGCAGCAACCCGCTGGCCACCCGAACCCAGGTCACGCTCGAAGACCTCGAAGACCTGCCCCGGCTGACCTTCGACCAGGGCGCGAATAATTCCTTCTACTTCGCCGAGGAGGTGCTCTCCACGCGCTCCAGCCAACGCGAAATCCAGGTCTCGGACCGCGCCACCATCTTCAACCTCATGATCGGCTTGGGCGGGTACACGATCTCCACCGGCATCATCAGCGACGAGCTGGATCCCTCCATCGTGGCCATCCCGCTGGCCATCGAGGAGCGCATCGAAATCGGCTGGATCGACCACGCCGCTATCCCGCTCACCGACCAGGCCCAGCGCTACCTGCAAGAAGTGCGAACGGTGGTCGCCAGCTTCGGGGTAGAAGTGCTCGGCTGAGCCGCCAGCAGCGTAACCCCCGGTCATCGAGCACCGGCACATCGTCACAAACTTCCAGCAAAACCCCTGCATCACGCCGATTCATCTCAAAAGGTCGCGTCATAAAGTGCTGCCGGCCACCGCGTCATCATGACAACGAGAAGTCATATGAAGCCTGGCGGCCTTGTATGAAGCCGGGCGCCGGATACCGCTTGCACCGTTTGCGGCGGATAGCCAACCATGGAAGAACAACCCATCAAGAGCGGCTGAGAGATCTGGCTCGGAGACGCCGCAGCAACCATCGGGAAACCGAAAGGTGCTACCGCCAGGAACGATGGAGCAGTTCCGAACGCGTTTTTGCGTAGCTTCGTGCCGCCGCACGATGCCAATCGGTGCACTCCCTCGCAGAGAATCGAGGAGGAGCCATGAGCCAGGAAACCGACGCGGTGCACGCAGGGTACCGCCCGAGCGGAGACTTCCGCCCGATGCTGCCGCCACTGCACAATTCCGCGGCCTACCAATTCGCATCGCACGCCGAAGCGGTGGAGAAGTTCGCCCTGCGCCAGGCCGGCTTCACCTACTCGCGCACCGGCAACCCCACCGTTGCGATTCTCGAACAGCGCGTGGCCGCCCTGGAAGGCGGGGCCCACGCGGTGGCCACCGCCACCGGGCAGGCTGCCGTGGCCCTGTCCCTGCTGGCCCTGACCCAGGGACCCAAGCACATTGTGGCTTCCTCCTCGCTCTACGGCGGCACCGTGGATTTGTTCACCGACACCTTCGCCGACTTCGGGATCCGCGTCAGCTTTGTCGACCAAGCCGATCCGGCCGCCTGGGCCGCTGCCATTGAGGAGGACACCCGGGCGTTCTTCTTAGAATCGGTCTCCAACCCGCTGTGCACCGTGGCCGACATCCCGGCCATTGCGGCCATCGCGCACGAGCGCAACATCCCGGTGGTGGTGGACAACACCCTGGCCACCCCGCTGAACGTGCGCCCGCTGGAACTCGGAGCGGACATCGTGGTGCACTCGGCCACCAAGGCTCTGGCCGGGCACGGCTCGGTGCTCGGCGGGATAGTGGTGGATTCGGGAACCTTCGATTTCTCCGATTCCTCCCGCTGGCCGCAGATCGCCGCGCCGCGGGTGCGGCTGAATGGCGCTTCGCTGCTTGAACGCCACGGGCCGGCGGCCTACGCGATGCTGGTTCGTTCCAAGTTCCTGCACGATCTGGGCCCGACCCTCGCACCGGCCAGCGCCCAGGGCATCCTTGCAGGCATCGAGACCCTGCCGGTGCGCGCGGCCCACGTGCAGCGCAGCGTCGCCCGGCTGATCGACGCGCTTGCCGAGTATCCGGGCATTGCCGCCATCCACCACCCCGCGCTGCCCGAGCACCCCAGCCACGAGCTGGCCCGGGCGCTGGCGCCGAAGGGCACCGGCTGCGTGCTGGCCATCGAGCTGGCCCACCCATCCCTGGTTTCCCCGGTCATTGACGGGCTCAAGCTGATCAGCCTGGCCGCGAATGTGGGCGATACCCGCACCATGGTCGCCCACCCGGCCACCATGACGCACTGCCGGCTCTCCGAGGCGCAGCTGGCAGCCGCCGGGCTGAACACCTCGACCCTGCGCCTGTCGGTGGGACTGGAAGACCCAGCCGACCTGCTGGCAGACATCACCCAATCGCTGGATCTCGCGCTGGCCGCAACCACCGCCGACACCAAGGAAGTGAGCTTCGCATGAGCGGCTTCAACACCCTGGCCGTGCACGCCGGCCAGCACAAGGACCCGCACACCGGTGCGGTGATCCCGCCGATCTACCAGACCAGCACCTTCATCCAGGACGGCATCAACGTGCTGCGCGCCGGGCACGAGTATTCGCGCGGCTCCAACCCGACCCGCAACGGCTTCGAATCCCAGCTCGCCGCGCTGGAAGGCGGCGCCGCCGGGTTCTCCTTCGCCTCGGGCATCGCGGCCGAAGATGCGCTGCTGCGTGCAGTGCTTGAGCCGGGCGACCACATCGTGCTGGGCGCCGACGGCTACGGCGGCACCAACCGGCTGATCTCGAAGCTGCACGGCAAATGGGGGATCAGCTCCTCGGCGGTGGACATCACCAACCTGGATGCGGTGCGCGCCGCGCTGCGCCCGAACACCGCGCTGCTCTGGGTGGAGACCCCGTCCAACCCGCTGCTGGGCATCGCCGACCTGGCCGGCTGGGCCGCCATCGCCGCCGAGCACGGCGCCCTGCTGGTCGTGGACAACACCTTCGCCACCCCGTACCTGCAGCGGCCGCTTGACTTCGGAGCGCACGCGGTGGTGCACTCGACCACCAAGTACATTGGGGGGCACTCCGACGTTCTCGGCGGGGCGGTCATCGTGGCAGACTACCTGCACCGCGGCCAATCGTTGGCCGAAGCCGTCGGCTACCAGCAGTTCGCCGGGGGAGCGGTCTCCGGTCCGCAGGATTCCTACCTGGCCGCCCGGGGGCTGAAGACCCTGGGCCTGCGCATGGAACGCCACTGCGCCACCGCAACCACTCTGGCCCGCTGGCTCGATGACCGTCCCGAGGTCGCCCGCGTCTACTATCCCGGGCTGGAAAGCCATCCGGGCCACGAGCTCGCCAAGCGCCAGCAGCGCGGTTTCGGCGGGATCCTCTCACTGCAGCTCTCCGATGAAGCGGCAGCCCGCGCCTTCGCCGAGTCCATGGAATACTTCCAGCTCTCGGTGTCCCTGGGTGGGGTTGAATCCCTGGTCTGCTATCCGCGCGAAATGACCCACGCTTCGCTGATCGGCACACCGCTGGAGATTCCAGCGAACTTGGTCCGCCTCTCGGTGGGCATCGAGGAGCCCGAGGACCTGATTGCCGATCTGGAACGCGGGCTGGCCGCAGCCGCGAAGGCTTCCGAGGCCGACAGCATCCAGCACCGCAGCCTGGCTACCGCCTGACCTGCCGTCGCAGCACGCGGGCCGTCCGCACAGGAAGGCCCGCGTGCAAGACGTCGGCACCGCTTAGCGATTCGCGCCTCCGGGGCACTCCAAGCTTGCAAATCTGGGTTCCAACCTAATGATCTCCGGCATCGCGATCTGCGCCCCTCACGACGATTGCTTTCGAGGAGCCGCCTATGCCGCGAAATCCATTAGTTGGCGATGGCAAGGACGGGGCCGTGGTGCAGTGGGCTCCTCCGAGGAGGTTCAGGCCTTGGAACCCGACTTGCCCAATGCGAAGGTCGGTGCCGTCGGCGCGCACGCCGGGGGATCGCCGCATGCGTTCGAGCTGCACACTTTCTCCCCTGAAGCCAACGTGTTCGAGGATCAGGTATGCGGATCGATGAACGCCTCGGGCGTCCAATGGCTCACCAATACTGCGAAGACACCTGCGAACTATCGAGCCTCCCGGAGAACGCTGATGGGCAGGTCCGGCGAGCACGCAGTCAGATTCCAGGGCAGGATGGTGTGGGCCGGAGGAACGGCCAGTATCCTATACTGAGGCACAACGGCAGTCTGACGACAGTGCGACGTCCATCTGCTCTGAGCAGGCACATCCACGTCAGGAGTTCGCCAGCCGAGACGGCGGAAGATCCTTCGCCCTGGCGCCATGGCTGAAGAGGAAATTCATGCCAAGAACCTCTGTCTGGTACTGGTCTTAGCCGCCGGTCGCAACTAACATTTACCGGCTCCGGCGATAAGCAGGGTCTTTGCATGTCAGAAACGCCGTTTAAAACCAAAATAGGTCGAAGGGCTCAAGGTCCTGTTGTTGCTATGGCAATTATCGGATACGCGCGAGTAAGCCGGCACCAGGGGACCCCAACGCCGCAGGAAGCCAAGATGCGTGCCGCTGGCGCGGAAAAGGTGCTTACCGAGCGCGGGGAATCGAGCCACATCGCCAGCCGGTCGCGATGGGAAGCATGACTGAGATACATGAGGGCCGATAGCAGGCGCGTGATCTGGGCACATCGGATAGCCGGCACCGAACGTACCCTTGAAACGCTCCGCGAGCTGGGAAACGCGGATTAATCCACTCAGTCTCGCCCAACCGCTCCCCGACATCGCGGCGCACACGCCTTTGGGCGATGCCGCAGCAGGGGCACTGACCATGCTGATTCATTTGCGCGTGCTCCACGGTCCGCGAGAACATTCGCAGGATCGCGGAGCACGCGCTGCAGCGGGCCGCCGGCTCGATGACCTATATTCGATCAGTCTCCTAAACACGGTACCTAGCCTCGAAACGCCTATTCCAACACTCGAAGGTCGACGATCAACAGGCAGATAGGCGAATAGTGTGCGGTGGCGGAATGCCTGTGAAGTTATTGAGGCCCCTCCCGGGGTTGGGAACCATACAGTGAGTCGTTGACTTGATCGATCATTTCTTGTATCGCGTGGACTTTGCTCTGCCAGTACTTGTTGTTCTCGCGAGCTTGCGGTCCTTCTGCTTCTTCGTTCAACTCAAGAAGCTCGCTGAAATGGTCTCGGTAGGCGCACAGCGCAGCATTGAGAACTTCGATTTGCTCGTCATTGAGGTGGACGTTGAGCAATGATTCACGCATGGTGCTGATCCTTTCGTTGCCAGGGTGCGTCCGGTGCGTTCCGGACGCACCCCCGAATCAACCACTCCTTAAAAGTTTCCCCGGGAGTCATCTCTTGTTCGGTGGCGAGCGTGAATACACCCGGACGGGACCCGCCCGACGCACTGAACGTTGAATTGTTCGTATTTCGTTAGTTCCTTCCGGGCACCGCTGACTGGGCCGCGGAACATCCTCGATCGAGGTGCAAAGGTGCGATCGAGGCGGCTGATGCTGACGGGAAGCTGTGGATAGCTCGAGCTCGTATATGGCCAGAAGCAACTCGTCATCAGCGACCAGCGGATCAAGTTCCGAATCAATGTGGGCAGACATGACACATCATCTCCGCACAGGCCTCCAAGGGGCCTTTCTTGGGTTAACTGGTGATTTCCTTGGGGTTCTTCTTGCCTTGGCCGACCGCGACCTGAATCCGGCGGGGTTTGGCACTCTCGGCGACAGCGATGTCGACACGTAGCACGCCATCCACGTAGATGGCCCGGATACTTTCAGTGTCCAAATGATCCCCAAGGATAAGTTCCCGGGTGAAATGGCCCCAGAGTCGTTCCGAGCCGGCGATGTGCTGGCGGTCTCCTGGTTTGGCGCGTTCAGCGCGGATGGTCAGGATGTTCTTTTCCACTGCCATGTCGATCTGCTCGGCGTCGACCCCTGGCAGGTCGAACTCAGCGTGAAATCCGGTGTCGTCCTTCCAAGCCTCCATTGGCATTGGGTGGACAGGTTCGGAGCTGAGCTGGGTGTTGAAAGCTCGCTGTACCAAGCGGTCGAAATCGCGAAGTACCTCGGTCTGCATCATCTGAACTCATTCCTTTCTGGTGTGACTCTCTACGATGCTGCAATTCACTTTCCGTTAGATCTATGTCTAACGATGTAGATTTTATAGCATGGGATTCTGAGTTCATGCAAGCCTATTGGAAGCAAGAAATGACAAAAAATTCGCCGCGATCCGTTCCTGTTGCTGGATCGCATTCGATTGCTGCCGCTGCCCAGAGTGTGGGAGTGAGTGTGCAAACAGTGCGGTTGTATGAGTTGCGTGGTTTGATCACCCCGTCACGTACCAGCGGTGGCACGCGCAGGTATCAAGCCAAGGATTTAGCTCGGTTGCAGCAAATCTCAGAGTTGATTGATCGAGGCGTGAATTTGGCAGGCATTGGCATCATCTTGGAGCTGGAATCTGAAAATGAGGGGTTGCGTAAGGCACTTGCAAAGCAGTCTCATCGGCAAGGCGCGGATTGAATTATCAAGACCGTTGAGGGTCTATGCTTCTCGGCAGGGTGCCGACGAATTCTTGCCTAGGCGCCGCGGAGCCTGAAAATGCACGTTCTGCTCGAGCACTTGGCAGTGGCCCTTGCTGTTTGGCGGACTGGTCCCTCCTGAACCTTCTCTATGGAGCAAATAGTGGAGAGTGCTAGTGTTCCGTGTTAATTATTTGGTTGGGTTTCATCCAGCTCCAACACATTAGCCTTCGCCTTGCGAATCATCTTGCCCAAGAGGTGATCCGCGGTCTTCGTCCAGGCAAACGGTTTCGCCTCCTCGTTGTACCGTTCGATATACCGGTGCACCGCGGCCTCCAACTCCGGAATCCAGGCGAAGTTTGATCGCTTCAAGCACTGGCGAGTGATGATGCCGAAGAAGATCTCCACCATGTTCAGCCAGGAGCAACTGGTCGGAGTGAAATGCAAGGTCACCCGTGGGTTCGCTGTCAGCCAGCCCAACACGTTCTGGTACTTGTGCGTGGCGTAGTTATCGCAGATGCACGTGCAAGTCGATCTCCGGGTTCGCCTCGGCGACCTGCTGCAAGAAGTCCACGAACTCGACGTTGGTGTGCTTCTGGTAGAACTTGCTCGCGCTCAGCTTCCCGGTGAGGACATCCAACGCGGCAAACAGCGTGGTAGTGCCATTGCGCCGGTAATCATGAGTTTGCTGCAACGGATGCTCAGGAGCCAACGGCTGCACCGGCTGCGTGCGCGAGAGGGCCTGGATCTGGGTCTTCTCATCAATGCTCACCACCACCGCGTTCTCCGGTGGGGACAGGTGCAGGCCCACCACGTCGCGCAGTTTCGCTTCCAGTTGCGGGTCGGTGGAGAACTTTAACGTCTCGATCCGATGCGGTTGGATTTTCCAGCGCCGCCAGATCCGGGCTACCGAGGAGAAGGAGACCTGATGGCGTTCGGCCATGATCCTGGCTGACCAGTGGGAGATCCCCAGTTCGGCCGGGGGAACCCCGTCGTTGGCCAGGGTGTCGGCGAGGATCGCCAAATCGTCGATCTTCTGCGTCTTGCCTGGGCGCGGCGCGTCGCCAAGACCGTCGATGCCGGATTCTTCGTAGGGGTGCGCCATCGGCGCACCGTCGGTTCCGAGAAGCCGGTGGATTCAACGATGTGGATGGTTTGGTACGCCGTCGGCGGCCAGCAGGACGGTGGTGGCGCGCAAGGCCAGTGAGGCGTTGGAGTCCTTGCCGCGGGTCATGGATTCCAGGGTTGCCCGGTCGCTGTCGCGTAGCTGCCGTGGTTTTGCGTAGTTGGCCATGGAACCAATTGTCCCACCTGCTCAAAACAGGTGGAATTAAAGGCACGCTACACTAGCTCCAAGCCTGCAGGACTATGAATGCACATGGACACAATCGCGGCAGATGATGCCTTGCTTGGTATGTTTTTCGTCCTGGCTTCGATGGCGAATAGTAAAGCACTCCCCGCAGACGAATTCGTCATTCCCTGGCGGAGTCACGTTAATGGAAAGTTCCTCATCAACGATGGCGCCGGGAAGTTCCAACCCGTCAGCGAAATCGTTCTCTTCAAGCTCCGCTGACACGCTCGTCGCCGTGGGCGCATCCATCTTCTGTACATCTTGGAGGGTCTTTTCTGATGCTTCGGCAACGTCGGGTCGTGCCTCCTCGTAGTCAGTAGCAATGGCCAGTCTATTCTCCTGTAGTGAATTATCCTGACGGCATATGGTAATGACGCCCGGGGACCGGGCCAATTCAATGGAGATACGCTCAGGAAAACTCCTTTACTATTTGTCAGAGGTGTTTCATTGGCTGAAGATTCTGATCCAAAATCCAGCGGTATGCGAGGTCCTGATCGCTTCGGATCTTCTGCGATCATAGGAGCCGATGAGGTAGCGAGGGGCCGTTTCCCATAGTCTGCTGGGAATTTCATTGGATGTCGGGGCGGCCGCCGGGGGAAAGATACTCTGCGTGGAGAGTCCTATTCTTCCATGCGAAAACGAACTGAGAACCGGAGAAACCGTGGCATTCCACGTAGTTGATACGCCTGCTCCCTTGAGGATTGCGGTGCTGGCCCACTTGCATTACCCGATCTGTCCACCGTATGCCGGTGGGATGGAATCGCACACCGCGCATCTCGTCAAGGATTTGTCTGATCGCGGCCACCACGTGACGCTCTTCGCCAAAGAAGGCAGCAACCCTTTTGGCCCTGGTTCGGAAGGGATGGCCGTCGGCGTACTGGCCGAAACCTTCACGGTTCAGGGGTACCCGGATGAGGACGGACGTAATCATCAACATCACGTTCTGGACAGTTCGATGCAGGACGCTGTGCGAAAGGCCCGCGACGGAAATTTTGATGTGGTGATCAATAATTCGCTCAGCCCGGTCCCTCACGTGCACCTTCGAAACATCCCGACGCTGCATATTCTGCACACTCCGCCGCTTCCACGGATCACCGCAGTCATTAGCAAGAGATCATCCTCGGGCCAGATGCATCGCTTCGCTACAGTTTCGGAATCGAACAGCCGCGCGTGGAAGCAATGGTTGCCTGAACTGCACGTGATTCCCAACGGAATCGATCTGGACGCCTGGTGCGGGGAACCTGGGAACAGGATCAACCCCGGAACAGCGGCTTGGACTGGCCGAATCACTCCGGAAAAGGGGTTGCACATCGCCATCGCAGCGGCGCGAGATGCAGGGATGAAACTGGCTATTGCCGGGCCTGTTCAGGACAAGGAGTACTTCAACAGCCTTATTGCCCCGAATCTGGATCAGGACATCGAGTATCTGGGCCATCTTGGTCAGGAAGAGTTGAAGACACTCATCAGCTCGCGTGAAGTATTTATCTCCTCGCCCCTGTGGGCTGAGCCTTTTGGATTGACGACGCTCGAGGCAATGGCTAGCAGCACGCCAGTGGCTGCCCTGCCATCTGGAGCGATGGGGGAAATCATCGGTACCAGCGGAGGGGCACTCGCGGATGGCTCCGATTCAGCCGCTCTTGCTGCCGCAGTGCTGAGGGCAGCGAAGATGGATCGCGAAGCGGTTCGGCAAAGAGCAATGCTATTTACACGAGAGCGCATGCTTGACGGGTATGAGGCTCTCATAGACCAGATCGTTCCCCGAGTAGGTTCAGCGAGGCAGAATCGATGAGTAGGCCAAAGATCTCCTAATTACGCCCACCACGTGGGAACAGGGCATCTTCGCCACGCCCGTAGGCTCACCGAAACTGGCGCTTTCGAGGTGCAAGTGGCAAGTACGGGGGAGGAAAACCAAGGATTGCTCCCGGTCGGAGCCAACTATGTTCCTTTGCGGCCTGATATCGATGATCAACGGCCGGAAAGCCCTGTACCTGTATCAGGAGAATTTCTGCACTACGCTCCCACTGGCGATCATATCGTTGAACGCTTCGCCGCTCTGAACCGTGCGTGGGAACAGTTCGCCCCCGATGTAGTCATGGTTGACGTATCGGTGGAGGTTGCTCTTTTTGCCCGGCTTAGCGGCTACCGGGTTGCTTTGCGCCGGATGCCTGGACGGCGGAATGACAAAGCGCACCTGATGGGATACGAGATTGCAGATGCGCTGTTCGCCTACTTCCCCGAAGCCTTGGAAGAGCGGGAACATCTGGCCAAATTCGGTTCAAAGAGCCATTACTTCAAGACTCCCGAACCTGCCTCGGGCTTCGATATGACTCAGCATGTCGGCGCATCATTGGCGGATCCTGTGCCGGGGGAGCGCAAAGTCGCAATGCAAACCTCATTGGCGGCATCGATCGGTTTGTCCGATATTGCGCATGCGGCGGCTTCTTCTCCACAGTGGTCATGGGACGTTCTAGGCTCTGTGCATGAGGACACCGATTGCATGCCTGAGAACCTCACGCTGCATGGAACAGTCCAGCAACCATCGCGCATCATGGCACAAGCCGATGTAGTGCTCACTTCCACCGGCCACAATGCCGTGGCCACCGCCGCAGCCTGCGGCAGACCGATGCTTCTGATTCCGGAGGAACGTCCTTTCGACGAGCAGCGAGTCTACGCTCGGATGCTGCAAAGAGCGACCGGTTGCATGACACTCGATTCGTGGAAGGAACCGGTAAATTGGAATGCTGTCCTGGAGCAAGCTGCTGCCAGCGACCCGCATGCTCTTTCCCGGGTTCTGTTCACCGATGCGGACGAATTCACGCGGCAGGTCGAAGCCATGGTTCGAGAGCTGACGAGCTGATGGGCAGCCTAGTAGGCGTCTTGGCTTCGGACGTGTTGAATCTGAAGCGGCGTGGGATGTTGCAAGATTTCGAGTGTTCGGCCATCGGACGCCCAGCGCAGCAATCCCATGTGGGCGAAAGCGGTGAGCCATCCTTCCATCGGCCACACGCCCCATCGAGCATGGAATTTCGATGCATTGGCTACGATTGCGTCGAAGTGGTTCAACGGCGGCTTGGAGACACCGTGATGCTGGTGGAAGACCACCGCACGGGTGAACACTACGGGGATGCCATGGCGGCGGGCGGTGAAGGCGAAGTCTGTATCTTCTGCCCCGTACCCGCTGTATTCCAGGCAGAAACCTCGGACTCGCTTGAAATCGCTGGAAGAGATCGCAAAACCCAGCGACCAGAAATGCTCGTGCATTTCACATGGCACGTCGGTCGGCAGCGCGGCTCTTGCATGGTGGGGAACCGAAAGCTCGTCCAGAGTGAAATCATAAGGCGTGGGTCCGGACGCTATGGGGCCTTTCAGATACCGGGGTTCGGCCATCGCCAGGGCAGAATGCTCGCCCAAAGCCTGCAGCAGGCGCTCGAATGCCTGTGCCGAGGGGATGCAATCCACATCAAGGAAGACCAGTTGCTCCGTGCTGGCATTGGCCGCAGCAGTGTTCCGTGCGCGGGCCAGAGGTAATCCGCTTTCCTCGGGGGTGCTCTGGATATGGAGGGCTTTCAATGGCACATCGCACGAGACCGGTTCCGGGTAGGGGTCGTCCATGTAGACAACGATGACCTCTTGCGGCAGGACGCTACTTCGCTGCACTCCATCGAGCAGCCGTTGCAGGTGGCCTGCTCGTTGATGAGCGATGACGAGAACCGAAAATTCCATTCCAAACCAATTCTTCCTGCAGCCCAACCGATATAGGTGAATAGCAAATCAACTTCGACCCTACCCATCCGCCGCTCGACAGAGGAGAATTCGGCATGACTTCCCAGAATGCTTCCACGATGATCCGTGTTGCTTCAGTACCTCAAGACCAGGTCTATATTCGGCATTTGGAACCATTGCAAGAACAGGACCGCGGGTCGCTTCGGTTGCCTGACCCCATCCATGCGCCAGGCTCCCAAAGCGAACAGTCACCGTGGTGGCCTCCGCTGATGCTGACTCCCGAGTGGGTGAGGGACAACCATCAGCGGTTCGATTTGATGCATATACATTTTGGTTTTGATGCGGTGGACCCACAGACATTGCGCAATACCATCACGGAATTGCGTCATTTCCACAAGCCATTGGTCTATACGGTGCATGACTTGATCAACCCCATCAGCCTGATGCCACGGCCCACCGCCAGATGCTAGATATCCTCATCGCCTCAGCTGATCAGCTGATCACCCTTACCGATGGAGCAACCGCGGAGATCGCGGCGCAATGGCATCGTGCCGCCCACGTTCTGCCACACCCCCACGTCGTTGATTTCGCAACCATGGATCGGCTACGCCGACGCAGGGAGGTTTTGGCGGTGTCTTCCCAGAGTAGGACTCGTCATATCGGGGTGCACCTTAAAGGTCTCCGGGCTAATATTTCTCCAGCCATTCTGGAACCTCTGGCCCGAATCGTCGCGGGAATTCCAGACACTGAACTGCAGGTGAACATACATCGTCAGGTGCTTGATCCATCCAACCGCGAGTACAAGGCGGATCTCGCAGGGCAGCTCCTAGAGGGAGAAAAGCAAGGAAAGTGGAATCTTGAGGCGCATGAGTACTCTCCGAACAGGAGCTCTTCGAATACTTGGGTTCGCTGAATGTGAATGTCCTTCCCTATCGATTCGGCACGCATTCCGGGTGGCTCGAAGCGGCTTTGGATACTGGAGCTGCCATCGTCGCTCCTGATTGTGGTCAGTATGTGGGGCAGCAGGCGTCGGTGGCACCGTATCGATGGGATGACGACCGTGTTGATGAGTACTCACTGGAAGAAGCAGTGAAGCATCAATTGGCTTTATCCAGCGTGCCGGGGATGGATGCAGAGGAGCGCAAGCGCCAACGTATGGCAGTAGCGGAAGCCCATGAGCGGATCTATTTGGATTTGCTAGCAAGATAGCGGGCGTGACAGGTGGTGGAAGGTTTGCCGGTGAATTACAGAGCTTCTGATGGTCGTTCTCCAGTAGGCAGGAGCCATAAAGTGAGTCGCTGACTTGGTCTATGAGCTCTTGGATTCGGTGAACTTTGCTTTGCCAGTATGGCGCGATGATGCTGCCAGCAGACCCCTTCACCAAGGCCCATACCGGCCAGTACCCGGTGAAGTGGATGTGCCAGAAACTGCAGGTTTCCAGGGCATCCTATTACCGGTGGCTTAACCCCTGCGAGGAGCTGAGCGAAGCCCAAGCACTGCGCAGGCGCCGCACCGAACTGATCCACACCGAATTCGAAGCATCCAACCAGGTTGCTGGGGCAGGCCAACTGGTGGACTTGCTCCGCAACAACCATGAGGAACAGATCGCGAAGTCTACGGTCCTCTCGATTATGAAAGACCTGGGAATCCAGGCCAAACGGATGAGTGCGTTCAAAACCACGACGGTGCGTGACCACCAAGCGCGAACAGCGCATATCAAGAACCATATGGTCGATAAGCTCGGCCGGCGGGACTTCCGCTCTTGCCGGCCTGGGGCGAAGCTGGTTGGCGATATCACCTACCTGCGCACCGGCGAGGGCTGGTTGTATTTGGCGACGGTCATCGATTTGTTTTCGCGTCAGATCGTGGGCTGGTCAATGGGTGAGAACATGCAAACTCAGCTGGTCATCGATGCCATGGAGCTTGCCGCGTCGCGGGGCTTTATCCAGTCTGGCAGCGTGTTCCACTCGGACCGGGGAACGCAGTACACCTCGGACGCGTTCCAAGGGTGGTGCGCTGTCCACGGCGTGCGGCAATCGATGGGGCGCACCGGGGTGTGCTGGGATAATTCCGTGGCCGAGTCAACGTTCTCGACCATCAAGAACGAAATGTACCATCACCGGGCATTTACCAGCAGGGTGGCAGCGCGGACCGCGGTGATGGAATACATCGAAGTCTGGTACAACCGGAAACGACCGCATACAGCTAATGGAGGGCTCAGCCCCCAAGCAGTTCTGGACTCGTATTGGGAAAGGAATTCTCTGGCCCTTGCGGCTTGAGAATAATTAGAAAAGATCAAAGATCGTGTCTCAGAAACTTGACCAGCTCAGTTCTGCCTCGTGCTTTGGTGAGGTTAGTTTGAGGCCTAAAGTGGACATGTATATAAAATTCTGTGAAAAATTTGCGAGAGGGTCTTCCGTGGTGACGCACCTAACGCTAGGATCATATTATCCACTGACCTGAAATATTATTTCTCGTCAGATCAGGGATTCTTTTTCGTTGAATGTGCGTTGGATGCGCTATGTGTTTTTGTGCTTCTTTATGTTCATGTTTGACGGGTTACTTGGATCATTACTGCTACGTGCTAGGGGTTGTGTTTTGAAAAAACGTCATATGCTCGCGGGAATCGCCGCTTCGAGCATGCTGGTCATTGGTTCGGCTATGCCGGCGTTGGCTGATACGGGAAACGGTTCTTTGAATGAGTTGGCAAGTCTCAATCCTGGAACCTCAGTCACCGAGCTGAAGGATTCGCTGGGTGAGTTCGCACAGGATGAAGGAATCAGTTTGGACGAAGCCGTTAATCGGGCTTTGTCCGAGAGCAAGGCTTCGGTTAGGGAAGCAAAATCGGTCGATTCTCTGGCTAATCGAAGCGTGGCTTCGGCCGCCAGCAGCGGAGGCAGCGGTACCGTCACCTTAGGTTCTGCAACGCGTAAGGGTGATCTTTTCGTCTCTCCTGCTTCGACGCTTTTCGTTCAGCATGGGCACACAGGAATTTACTACTCAACCGCAACCATTGTGGAAGCTCCCGGCACTGGAAAGAACAGTCGATCGATCGCTGGCAGCTCGGTGAAGGTAGGCAAGGGTGCAGTGAAGCAGTACGTATCGACTACATCGACCAACAGAGGCAAGGCTGCCAATCATGCCTTCAACAAATTGCGCGGCAAGGGATATAACTCCAACTTTGCCGTGAACAAGTCGACGACCGGTTCGAAGATGAACTGCTCGCAGTTGGTGTGGGCGGCTTACAAGGCGGCTACAGGGATTGATCTGGACGGCAACGGCGGTTTGGGCGTTTATCCTTACAACATCAAGGATTCCTCAAAGACGGTGACGTACAAGACCCTCTAAGCGTACTGGAAAACTAGTATCTGGGCCGGCCTGAAATTGGGCCGGCCCAAACTCTGCACCAGAATGGAACATTCCATGATTCACACCCGTCGTATCATCACCGCAGCGGCAGTGGCGACCACTGTTTTTACCCTGGTTAGCTGTTCACCAGCGGATCCCTCACCCCAAAAAACCGAGGCTCTAGGCAAGGCCACGTACGCACTGTGCTTCAGTGCTGCGAGCAGTGACATGGATGGGGAAAGCCAAGACGGAAAGGTTGTTCTGTTAAAGGATGATGGTGCTTTTACAGAGGTACAGACCTGGGGCATGGACATGTGCTCGATGGAGTGGACTGAGAAGGGGTTGTTCTTCAGTGATATGAAGACCGACTATCTGATTGATGGTGCCGGTTTGAAGAGTTTTGAGAATGCAAAAACTGATAGCCAATACGCCATGCTTGCCACAGCAGCGGATACTGCAGTGGGACTTTATAATCTGGGCTTCAGCGACGTGGGGTATACGACTCAGGTTGTGACCACTACCAGTTCCGGAACCTCTTTAGCCGAGGTTGAAGGTAGCTATTTCATTGCTGCTCAGTGCGAGGGGGAGGTCTTCGGAATTGGTTTGGCTACCGGCCCGTATTCGAAGACGGGGGATCCTGATACGGAGCCCATGGTTCTCAGCCAATTGACTGGCACGAAGGACGGCAAGGAAAAAGTTGTCGGCAGCAGTACACGGGCTAGAGAGGGCGCGGTACTCAATGATGCGCCATGCCATGATGGAAAAATCTACTACATCTCTGATGAGAGACGAGGTGGATTGGATGTTGCTGCTAAGGCCGTCTTATCGATATGGGACACCAAGACCGGTAAGTATGAGAGCAAGGCACTGATCTCAGATGAAGCGACTGAGCCTTTCATCAGTGAAGATGGTACGGGCCTTCCCCAGGTAACCCGCCAGTCGCTGAAGGACGGAAAGCTTGAATGGTACGGGGTTAAGGACTCGATCATGTCTACGGACATTCAGACGGGACGGACAGAACGCAAGTTTACGGTGGAAGCGTATAGCGATAATTCGGCTTCGTCGAAGGCGATCTTCACTGATGCTGACGTTGTCATCATGGCGGATAACAATGATGGTTCTCCGTACAGGGTTTTGCGTTATGACCGGCACACCGGGGAAGAGGTGGGGCGGGCCGTGTTGGATGAAGATCCCGCAAACCTCAGCAGCGGTTTCTTCTTTAGGGGATTTGCGGTGAAGCCGTGAGGGTCTACTTTGTTCTCGTTTAGCCGATTGTTTTGGTTATGGAATTGCATTTCTCTGGTTGTGGTGACCCGGGTCTGATGACGGCTGGTTCGTATCGAGTTAGATCGACTTTCTGTGTAGATGACCAGCTTTTTCGTGTGATATCGACCTTTACGCAGCGGCCGGGGATAGCCGTCTCGCGGCAGGCTACCCTTCAGGGGCGACGCAGGTTGGTAGGGAACGGAAAATTGGCTCGGAGTCATAACGCCAGGACTCTGAACAAACCTAGTGATCAAGAACTGGCCGATGGCGGTTCGAGAAGCGATCACTGAACCATATTCTGCCGATGGCCCAGCTGACGGCCGCCAGCGGCACGGCAAGGATCGCCCCGATAATTCCAGCGAGCACGGCTCCGGCGCTTAACGCGATCAGAATAACCAGAGGGTGGATATGGAGGGTTTTTCCCATCACCAGCGGTTGCAGAAGGTTGCCCTCTAGTTGATTCACAGCGAAGCTGACGCCAATGATGATCAGTCCTGCCGTTGGGCCATTGGCCACGAACGCGACCAGAGCAGCAAGAAGTCCGGTGGTGGTGGCGCCGAGTATTGGGATGAAGGCACCGATGAAGACCACGACAGCTAGAGGAAGCGCCAGGGATACCTGCAAAATCCATAAGGTAAGGCCGATCAGCACGGAGTCAACCAGAGCTACGATGGCTGTGCCACGTACGTATCCGCCTAGCACCTCTATACCGTGTATTCCGGCGAGCCGGGCTTTTGCCAATTGCCGCCCTTTAAGGGGTATCAAACAGAATGCCCACAACTTCCTGCCGTCTTTGAGGAAGAAGAACAAAATGACTGCCATGAGGATGAAACCAGTGAAGACCTGGGTGGCAACGAAGATGCTGTCTACCGCGGTGTTCCCTGCCGCCTTGCTGGTAACGAAATCGCTCGCCGCGTTGCGGGCATCCTGGATCATGGCATCATCTACGGGCAATGGTCCCTGTGCGATCCAGGCGTACAAACGGTCAAATTTTTTCACCGCCTGATCCACGAGCTCCGCCCACTGGGCACGGATGGTTACGACGACCCCGGCGATGACAGCCGCGAAACCGGAGAGTACGAGAATGTAGGCCGTCCCGCTAGCAACCGTGTTAGGCAACCCTTTGCCACGCAACCAATTCACCAGCGGTGCGATGGCTGCTGCCAGAATTACGGCCAGCAAGAATGGGATGACAACCAAAGTGATCTTGTGCAACCCGTAGACCGCAACCACAACCAAGGCAAGCAGCCATAGTATCTGGCGGGAGCGTTCACCAGCCCAGCTGAGGCTGTCGGGCCAGCGCATGCCCTCGGCCTGGTTCCGTTTATTATTTATCGTCTCCACGCGGGTCTCTTTTCTTGGGCATGCTGCAGAAGGCCTCGTCAATTGCATTCAACTGCTCACGGCCGGTGCAAGAACTATGTTTCTTCGGGTGGGTAGCAGTGGTGTATGCTCCGCAGTTCTTGCAGCGCCAGAGGGTGCGGACGGCACTGGTTTCGCCGTCTTGACGAACTTGTTTTCGCGTCCATCACAGCGCGGTTGGTTCACAGTTGTTGACCCGAGCACAGGCCTTCAAGGCATGTGCTCGTGGCGGTGTTGCTAGCAGGGAAGTGTTTCAGATGGATTCTATACATCTTTGGGCAGTGGACTTGCGTTGGGTGAGCTGGCTGTCAGCATTAAACACTGAAGCATCCCGCGATGTCCGTGGGATGCTTCAGTGCGAATAGGCTGATTTTCAGTTATACACAAGACCAGCTTAACTCTCCGCACCGCAGGTCAGTCCGCAAGTTCTGGATCATCCAGGGAATCTTCAGCTTGCGATTTACCTAATGCACCGAGGTGCGTGTTGTACGAGGTGCGATGTTCTAGGTCGCTGCGCACGTAACAGGGGATTTCAAAAGTGATGGCACTGTGTGCCCAGTGCCGGACACGGAACGTTCTCGCCCCGTCAGGTGTGCCAGGGGCGATGAATTCCCCCACTGTCTGGCCTCGCGGTTCGACCAGTACGTTTTGCAATGCCGGGTTTGGCAGAGAGACGAACCAGAAGCTTAGGTGGTCGTCGGGTTCGTCGTAGATCGCGACCACTGCGGATCGTCCGTGGATGGAGACCAGTCCCATGACGTCATCGAGTCGTTCGTGGGGTTGTGCCAGGACGATGGGCATCCCTTCCCTTCAGCCGTAGGATGCCAGATGGATGCGGGCTTGGCGGGAGCCAAGGATATGCTTGACGTGTTCAGCGGTGTGGGATCTTAGGCTGTGGATGGACATGGAGGGCCTCCGCTCTTGCGGCTCGTGCGGTATTTCCAGTTAGAGCCCTGCCGCGATGCGTTGTCGTGGATGGTGCAGGTGCCAGGTTTGCCACGGGTACTATCGCGGAGTGTTCTTTCGACGGTACGCGCAATTCCCTCATATGGATACCCGACAGTTGAGTGTTGCTCTGAATGGAGAGCTAGTTCGCGGGTGATAGCCCAAAGAATGATCAGCTTGTTATGCAATTCCTTCGCGGAGAAGAATCGAATACGGTTCGTGCTGCTAGTTTCTATCGGTCACGTTCGCGGAGTTCAGCCAGGCTGCGTCAACCATGTCGAGTAGCCGGCGCATGCTGTGCAGTTCGGGCTGGTGGTGCTCCTGTGCTGAAAGGTATCGACGGTAATGCTGGAGCGCCTCGAAGAGGAAGCAGCTGTCGTCATCGCGGTTAATATCGAGCACAACTCGGTAGGGGATAAGGTTTTTCGCTGAGCTCATCGAATCCGTCCTGAAATGCTCAATTGCCGACCTTCCGATGAAAGTCGGCAGTTGATTGAAGTGGACGCTGCGTCCCGGGTAACTTTCCGTGCTGATGGTGAGCATTTCTTAACGCCTTTCACGAGAAGGCGTCATTGAAAGAAGGCGTCATTGAAAGGGGACTGGCAGGCAGAAGAGTCCGGTTCGAAGGCTACGAAATGGGAACGTTCTCGCTTCATAGGTGATGCCATCACGCGTTGTGCATCTTGTTGCGGCTTCTTGGCTGTTCCGGGTCCTGGTATCCGCAAACCTGGATAGAGGACCGAGGCCAACAACTAGCCCCAGACGGGGCCCGGTTCTGGCTCGCCAGCCGTTCCACGGGGGTATTGGCTGGCTGGCCAGGTCAATGAGCCAGAACCGGGGCTAAGGTGTTTACCTGCTAGTGCCCGCCGCGACGCGCTCGGCTCCATGCTGGTGTGCTGGCATTGGGTATCGAGTCGGTGAGGTGGTTCGCGACTGCATAGCGGGGCAGGCTGGGATCTTGTGGGCGACGGCAGTGTTCTTCCAGAATTTCACGCGGAACTCAGCAATGAGCTCGGTGGCCAGGCGTTCGAAGAACTCTCCCATGGTGAGTCGATCAGCGCAGGCCTTGGTCACTTTCAGTGCTGCTTGGGGGACGGTGACATGCATCATGTGCAGTTCTTCGGTTTGCGGATCGAGCATGGCCACCAGCACTGCACGGCCATGGATTGATGCCATGCCCATGGCATCGTTGAGAGATTCGGCAGGCTGCGTCATGACGATCGGCATTCCCTGCGCCCAGCCGTAGTCGGACAGGTGGGCTTTGCCTTCACGGGTGGCGAGAAAATCAGCGACTCTGACTGCGGTTCGGGTTCGTACGATTCGACCTGGCATTTTAGATACTTCCCTTTCTTGCACTGCTCATGAAAATAGCGATATTGACGTAAGGCTCCGCAGCGGGATGCGCTTTGGAAAGGTCCTTTCGTTTTGGTGCTGCCGCTCTTGGCGGGCGGCGGGTGCTGCAGATCCTAGGCCATGCTCAAATCTGCATGGGATCCATCTGATTCACTTCCCAAACTTGCAGGTTCGAGCCCTGACCCGGGGGTGGGGGTCTGCTTCGGTGCGGCGAAAGGCTGATCGAGCCAATGCGCGGGGAGTTCGGCCTCGGGTGCGTGCTCTGGTGCTGCGAGCAGGCTCTCCTTGCCCGCGACGGCGAACTGCAGATTCTTCACCTCGAATCGGACACCGAGCGAGCTTTCCATCTGCAGAAGGAGGGTGTCGTTGACGTACTGCATCAACTCGGGCACCTGGTCTTCGCTTTTTGCCGTGCATGCCAAGTTGATGACCAGCTGCTCCGGGGAGCCGGTAATAGTGCACATTGCTGAATGCACGGTATCCCGGCTCCGGCACTGTTCAGAGGCGAAGGTGGCGATCTTCTGGATTCGCGTGCTCCACGCGCTGCCTTGCTGCGGGGAGGTTTCTACGGGAACTGCTAAGGATTCTCTCATCTTTCACTCCGGTACTGATAGCTGTTTCGTAGTAGAATATCTTTAGACAGGCTAACTATTAGCTAGGTTACATGAATTTTTCGATGTTAGGCAAGCTGGACCTCGCGGAAAAGGGGCATTGGAAGCCCCCCGGGGTTGCGGGCATGGCGTTCGTATCCGGCGGAAGGAGTTCTTCTCATGAGCAGCTATCAAGCCAGCGGGTACTGGTACCGCGAGGGCGGTTCGGTGCCCGAGGCAGTGGATTTGCTGAATCTGATGCGCAAGTACCGTGAGGTGGAGCGCAAGATGCGAGCTGCGACCCGCGGTTCGATGGGGATGAACGAGACCGATATGTCCGCGCTGCGATTCCTGCTCGCCGCGCACCGCAAAGGGGTGACTCCCCGCCAGCGGGATTTTGCTGAGGAACTGGGGATCTCCAATGCTTCGGTGTCGGTATTGATCGACCGGTTATGCCGCGATGGGTATGCCGAGCGTGTCGTGCATCCTGCGGATCGGCGGTCTGTGGGAATTGTGCCCACGGATTACAGCGATACGGAAGTTCGTGGAACACTGCATCGGATGCATGAGCAGATGATGGATGCCGTAGGCACGCTCTCCGAGGACGAGCGGGTTGCGGCAGCCAAGTTCCTGGAGGCTATGATCCGCAGTGTCGAGAGCGATGACGAGTCAAGCCGGCCATCCGCGGGGAAGGGCGCGGTGAGGGAGAGTGCCCTGCCTTCGCGGTAGGCGCAAGGCGCAGGGCATGTGATTCGCCCACGGCGCGTGACCTGGCTGACGGCTTGACTGCTAGTCTTGCCGCGGGGGGGCGACCCTGGCTGGTCGGCTAGGGCATTTGTCGGGTGAGTGCCAGATGTGCGAAAGAGCCCATTTCCGGGTTTCTGGGGAAAGGCTTATGGCTACTGCCATGGATAACCCGGGGCCGTAGGGTGGGAGCATCAAAATTATTTAGCCTGTCTAACAAGTTAGGATGATGCAAATGCGACGAAAGCACCTTGACGTCAGTGTCAGCCATGACGAGTTCGAAGATCTGAATAACGCTCTGGAGGACCATCGAGATGGTTTCAAGAGGATGGCCGAAGAGGCGGCCAATGGCTTCGGTTTGGAGCCGGAATACTGGGAGCGGCGAGCCAAGGAGGTCGAGGGTCTGCGCGAGACGATTCACGAGCACAGTACTGACGAGCTCGAACAGGGCGAGTCTTCCGCCAAAGAAGCGGACGCTGGCCCCGGGGTCGATTCGGCTCGGGATCGGGACTTCGAGTCTGATTCCCGTCAATGAACATCCGGCGCAGGCATGCCAGATGCGCTTCCTCGCAGAGCAGCGGTCCACCGCGATTCCGTGGTGGACCGTTGCTCTGCAGGTGCAGTTAGGCATGCTTGCGCGTGAGCACTCCCCAAATGACCAGTACGATCAACGAACCGCTGATGGCCAGAAACCAACTGGATAAGGACCAGAACTGATCCACTCCTTCACCGAAGACGGCTGAGCAGATCCAGCCACCGGCAACAGCGCCGACGTCGCCTAGAACCGGGATACTTTGTCTTGCGGGAGCCGACTGGCGAGGAAAGGCAGGAAACGGTGCACAGTAGTTCTTGCAGCGATGCGCCCGTATTGGCTACTGTCGCAAGCTGGCGTCATCGGACTAGCTGATCGGAACGAACCGCGAAAGTCGGGCGCTACGATGCCTCCCCTCGGGATAGTTGATGGCGAAGGGTGGGAACATGATCGGAATTCTGAATCGGCTCATGGATCAGATCGAACAGGAGCTTGATGCGGAAATAGATTTTGGCCAATTGCTGGAGGGCTCGGGTACCACCGTGTGCAACGTGCGCCGCATGATGCCAGCCCGGGCGAAGCCCGCTGTGCAGGTGGACCCCTTCGAAGCCAAACAATACTCAGGTTCAGCCTGACCGTCGAGGGGATCGTCGCCACGGATGCCCGAATTGTTGAACGCCCGGAATTCAAACTGGTGGGCCACCCAGCCCGTGTGCCGTTGGTCCATGAAGGAGCCAACCCGAAGATCCAGGCGCATATTGCTTCGCTTCCGATCAGCGAGCATGACAGGCTCAATGAATTGGGCAACACCGAACCTGCCGACTTGCTCCAGATCGCCTCCAATCTAGAGACCGATTATACGGAAAGATCCGAGCTGACTTACCTGCACGGTGTCGGGGTGCTGGACGGATCGGTGCCGGAAGACTTGTATGCCATCACGGTGCCTGCCGGTACATGGGCGGTGTTCCGTACCTCCGGTCCGTATCCAGCGGCTTTGCAGGAGGTCTGGGCTTCCACCGCAAAGCAGTGGTTCCCATCGAATCCGTGGGTGCTACGCGAGGGCCCGTCCATGGTGGCGGTGCTGGAACGAGCCGAAGATTTCAGCACCGCTACCTGCGAGTTGTGGCTACAGGTGGAACGCGGACTCTAGGAGCGCGAACGGCGTCCTATGAGTTCCAACGGATGTCGATAACCAAGGTTTGCCCACAGTCCGCACAGTCATGCCCCGCAGATCCTTATCTGCGGCGCATGCTGGTTCCCATGAGCACAGACATCGCGCAAGCACTGAAGGACCTGGCCAACGCCAAAGCGTTGGCCGCTTCAGCGACCCGGCGCCTGACCCACGCGGATCTCACCGCAGGCCAGGCCGCCTATCTCGCGCTGCTCACCGAAGACATGACCCAAGAACTCACCCGCACCCAGGTCCACGCGGCTGCCGCACTGCGGAGCACCGGCGCGCACAAGCTGGACCAGGAATCCCTCCAGGCCATCACCGACCTCGAGCCCGACCCCACCATCGAGGAGATCGAAGAGGCGAAGGGGCGCACCACCTCCGGGCGCACGCATTTCAAGGGCCAAAGGGCTGATGACCGGCTGGCTGGATATCCCGCGCAGCACCGCGGCCGCCCGGTTGGTGCAGGCCGACTGCCTGCTCAGTGGCGTGGACGAAGCAGGAGAACCAACGGAGCCATGGCTGCCCGAGCTCGCTGCACAGTTCCAGGACTCGAACATTGATCCGCGGCTGGTCGCCTCGGCGGCGATGAAGCTGCATTCGGTGCGCAAGGACCTGGGCGAAGGGAAAGCCGCTGAAGCGAAGAAGCAGCAGCTGCAGGCCGAGTCCGCGGCGTTCCTGCGGTCGGAGCCGAAATCGGCGCGCAAGCACATCAAGGACCTGGTCGCGCAGGTGAAGGCCGGCAAGCGCCCGCTCAAAGCACTGCTGGATGGTATTGGGATCTTCAAGCGCGGTATGCGCAAAGGGGTTGTCGAATACCTCATCCGTGTTCTCCCTTCGCAATCCGCATATATCGAGGCGTATTTCGCGAATCTGGATAATCCTTCCACCGTTGCCGGGAACCGGCAGGGGTTGAAAGGCGTGGATGCCCAGTTCACCGGTGAGGAAACTAGTGGCTGGGATGATGAGGACAGCAAACCGGATTGGGCGAAAGGCAGACCCGATGACGAGGACGTCGAGGGCATCGAGGATGACCCGCCGGGAGAAGGACTCAATCCAGACGCAGAGGATCCCCGTTCCCAAGGGGACGGTCATCGGCCAGAAGGGGAAGACGAGGATCACCAACCAGAAGATGATGGTCATCAACAAGAAGGTGATAGTTCCGAACCGGAGCTGGCAAGCGGTGAATGGGAGGATTTGAAACCTGAGCGGCGGCGGCTCGTTGGTTTCATGGCTTTGCTGATGAGCGAACGGAAACCGAATGGGAGCCCGCCGGACCAGCAGGCGGGGTTTACCAGTTCGCAGGTGAGCATCATCTTGGATTGGGAGAAGCTGCAACGGAAAATGGAGGATTTCGCGGTGACGTCTTCGGGGATCTTGCTGTCCCCGGGCGAGGCCAGGACGGCATTGTGCACTGCCGGTGTTCTTCCGGTGGTGCTCAACGGCAAGAGCCTGCCACTGGATTTGGGGCGGACCCAGCGGTTGTTCTCCAAGGGGCAGGTGCGTGCTTTGCGGGCGGCTTATCGGGGGTGTTCGTATCCTGGGTGCAGCATGCCGGCGCAGAGGTGCGAGGCGGATCATCTGGATCCGTGGGAGAAGGGCGGGCGCACTGATATCAAGTCTGCGGTGTTGAATTGCTTGATTCACCATACGGCCAGGCATTGCGGGTTGTTCCAGGCGGTGAAGGTTCCTGGGAGCCGGCCGATGGTGCTGTTGCCGCCGGAGTTGGATCCGGAGCAGAAATTGCGGGTCAATACGTATTTGATGACTCCGGCCGAGGGGTTGGAGGCTGAGGCGTTGGCGGAGGAGAGCACTGCGCGGTGGCGTGCGGGGTTGCTGGACGTCGAAATCGCCGAGCCATAAGCAACACACACAATGCTTAAGGCGAAAGGTCCTGGAAGCAGTGCGCTTCCAGGAGCTTGCAAACTCTAGGCGTTGGCTTCCAGATGCTTGGCTGCCAGCACGAGATAGTGATCAGCGTTGGTCTTCAACCCGGCGACTTCTTCATCGCTCAGTTCGCGGCGGACCTTGGCCGGAACACCTGCAACGAGGGAACGCGGCGGAACCTGGGTGCCTTCCAACACCAGTGCACCTGCAGCAACCAGCGACTGCTCGCCGATCACCGCGCCATTCATGATGGTCGCGCTCATGCCCACAAGGCAGCCGTCACCTACGGTGGCGCCGTGCACCACGGCCGAGTGGCCCACCGAGATGCCCGCACCCAGGGTGCAAGGAAAACCCTCATCGGCGTGAAGCACGACGTTGTCCTGCAAGTTGGTGCCTTCACCCACACGAATCGGCGCCGAATCGCCGCGCACGGAGACGCCATAGAAGGCGCTGGAGCGATCCGCGAGGGCGACATCCCCGCTCAACACTGCGGTGGGTGCGACAAAAACGTTCTCGCCGACCTGTGGAGTCGACCCGTCAATAGTAATCATGTGGCTCATGCCACCTACTCTAATTGGCTCAGGCGCACGGGGCGAGTCACGAGAAGACGATGGTGCGCTGGCCGTCGAGCATCACGCGATGCTCAGCATGCCACTGCACAGCGCGGGTCAGCGTCCGGCCCTCCACGCTGCGGCCCAGCTCAACGAGCTGCTCGGCGGTGCGGGTGTGCGAGACGTGGGTGACTTCCTGGTCGATGATCGGACCTTCATCGAGGTCCGCGGTGACGTAGTGCGCGGTGGCACCGATTAGCTTCACGCCGCGGGCATAGGCCTGGTGGTACGGCTTGGCGCCCTTGAATGAGGGCAGGAAGGAGTGGTGGATGTTGATGACCCGGCCTTCCATGCGCTCGCAGAGCGAATCCGAAAGGATCTGCATGTAGCGGGCAAGCACCACCAGTTCGATGCCGTAGTCCTCGGCGAGCTTGAGCAGCTCAGCCTCGGCCTGGGACTTGTTCTCCTTGGTCACCGGCAGGTGCACGAAGTCCACCCCGTAGAAATCGGCCATCGGCTTCAGATCCAGGTGGTTGGAGACGATCACCGGCACATCGATGGGCAAGGTGCCAGCACGCTGGGCGAACAGCAGGTCGTTGAGCGCATGCCCGGCCTTGGAACACATGATCATTGTGCGGGTGCGCTTGGCGCCATCGTCCACACGGAGGGACATGTGGAAATCGTCGCGGATGGGCGCGAGCCCCGCGCGGATCTCTTCCAGGGACTGCTCGGTGGCTACCTCGATGCGCATGAAGAAGGTGCCGGTTTCGGGCGAGAGGAACTGCTGGGACTCGGTGATATTGCAACCGGCACCCAGAAGACCCCCGGAAATAGCATGGACGATGCCGGGACGGTCGATGCAAGATAGGGTGACGATGAAATTGTTCATGCATTGAGATTAACCGGCTGGCGCGCTGCATGCACATTCGTCTCGGTGGAGTTACACAGTTAGGCGTCGAAGCTACTGGATCATCAGCAGGTTTCCGCACTCAGCCGAGGTGCTTTATGCGTCTTCAAAAAACACCGTGCGAACTGATGATCAATACCTGGCCGCGCTATGACATGATGTCTATAAATTTGGCATTTTCACGCTTGGGGAAACACATGAGGCTGCTGCATCGTTTTACTTCGGTTATAGGCGCCACCGCCTTGGTATTCGCCGGGCTCGTGCCCCCAGCCCACGGTGCTATCAGCCCTGCAGACTGCTTCGAGTACATGGATGAGACCGCTAGTGTCGTCGTGGGTTTGTCCTGCAAGAACGTGGCATCGTTGCAGGAACTGCCGATGACGCGCGATATCCAGTGGATCGGCGTCGACACCCAGAAGGAGCAGGCGCTCGGTGGGCTGGAAGTCCTGGCCGCCAACCCCCAGTTGCAATCGGTGCGGATCAATAAGGCTCCACAGGAAATCATCGCGGAACTAGCCAAGCTGCCAGTGCTGGAGTCACTGTCATTGACATTCCCCAAGGGGCAGCAGGTGCAGCTGGCTGGGCTGGGACAGTTGTCTGACCTGAAGGAACTTGAAGTGCTCGCCACGAGTTCGACGGATTATCGCTGGGCCAAGGATCTGTCTGATCTCGAAGTACTGGATCTGGCCAGCTACACCAAGCCGCTCATCGAACTGAAGATCGGTGCCAGCACGGAAATTGAACCGGTGATCACGGTGGATGGCAGTGTGCTCAAGCCGTGGGAATACACCCGCGAACGAATCCTGGGCCAGATCAGCCCCACCGGATTCACCGCGAACAAAGCTGGATTCGCGGGTGTGGCGGCTGAACTCACCGACTTCGAGGCGGTGATCCCGGGACAGGAGAATCTGAAGTCTGTCAGCTACGCAGCCAGCTGGCACATTGGCGTGCGCGATACTGCCCAGCTCGGCCGAATTTCACTGAACAGGAACCCGTCGCTGGCGGGCCATGACGCGGCGGTCGTGGGAGATGCCCTGCTGGCACCGACAACCAATTACCCATACACGGCCCTGCAGTGGACCCGCAACGGGGCACCGATTCCCGGTGCCGTGGGAGAGAGCTACCAGCTGGTGCGCGAAGACTCCAAGAAAGTCATCGCGCTGAACTATGAGACGAAAGCAGTTCGTCAAAACGGCGAAGTATGGGTCCCCTCGGCGCAGGGGACGATGAAGTACGGAGCGCCGATTGCCGCGACAGTCGCCTCGATCGCCAAGCCGACGATCAGCGGCAGCAAGATCGTGGGACAGAAGCTCACCGCTTCCCTCGACGCCGCATACTTCCCGGAGTTCACACGCCATTATCAGTGGCTAGTCGACGGTTTCGAGATTCCGCGGGCTACCGCGAAAACCTATACCCCACCTCAGTCCTATGCCAACCGCAAGATCGCCGTGCGGGCAACTCTGCACGCGGCGGACGGAGAATCGGTATGGCTGCCGGCCAGCTCGGCAGTCAAGGTCGTCAAGGGTACGATCACGGTTGCCAAGCCAAAGGTCTCTGGAACCTCAAAAGTCGGTTCCAAACTCACCGCCAAGGACGCCACACCGGCTCCCTCCGCCCAGTCCACTAAGTACCAGTGGCTGCGCAGCGGCCAGAAGATCAAAGGTGCCACGGCAAAGACCTACGCGCTCAAACCCGCAGATCTGAACCAACGGATCTCAGTCTCGGTGACCTATGCCAAGGCCAACTACACTACCAAGACCGTGACCAGCACTGCGACCGGGAAGATCGCAGCCGCCAAGCTCAAGGTCCTGAAGAAGCCGGTGATCACCGGCAAGAAATCCACCGGCAAGACCTTGAAAGCCACGGCAGGCAGCTACAACACTAAAAACGTGAAGATCTCCTACCAATGGACGCGCTCCGGAAAGATCATCCCCAAGGCCACCAAGCCGAACTACAAGGTCGTCAAAGCCGATGCCCGGAAGACCTTGGGCGTGTGGGTGACGGCCTCGAAACGCGGCTACACCACCGTGCTAACCAAGGTGAGCAAGAAGTAACTGGGCACGCTATACCGCAACCGCGGACAGGAACTTGCTGGCTGCCAGCGCCGCCTTCCTCCCTGCCCGGGTAGCGCCCAAAGTCGAGGCCGACGCGCCATAGCCGACGAAGAACAGCCCCGGCACCGCCACGGCAGCCACCCCGTCCTCCATCAGGATGCCGCCTTGAGCCGTGTGCAGTTTCAGATCGCGCAAATGCCGGTGGGCATGCCGGAAGCCGGTTGCCCACAGGATCGCATCGATCTTTTCGCCTGACCCGTCGGAGAAGACGACGGCGTCGGATTCCAGATGGTCGATCTTCCCCCGCGAAACCAGCGCCCCGGAGGCGATCCCGGCACGCATCTTCTCGGTGAGCAGCAACCCGGTGGTGCCCACCACCGACTTCGGCGGCAGTCCCGCACTGGTGCGCTCGTTGACCTGGCGCTCCACTTGCTGGCCCCATTCGGCTCCGGTGGGAACCTCGCGCCAGTCCGGTGCGCTGCGCGTGGACCACAGGGTATCCACGCCGGCAGCGCGCAACTGCACGATGAACTGGGTGGCACTGGCGCCGGCCCCGACCACCAAAACGCGCTGCCCGGCGAATCGCTGCGGGGAGACGAAGCCATTCGTGTGCACCTGCGGACCGTCGAAGTGCCCGGGGTAGACCGGCCAGAACGGATTGCTCCAGGTTCCGGTGGCGTTGATGATGGTGCGCGACCGGTAATCCGCATCGGCGTGCACCACGAAGTTTTCTCCGTCGTTTTCGACCGAGGTCACCGGTGCGCCGTGGCGTACCGGCAACGCGAAGCGCTGTTCGTATTCCGCATAGTATTCGGACACCACTTGCGAGGCCGGCCGGGTGGAATCCTGCACTTCGAGCGGGAAATCGGGCAAGGGGTGGATATGATGCGCGTCGCCCAGCGTGAGGGTATCCCAGCGGTGCTGCCAGGCCCCGCCTGGTGCAGGGTTCGCATCGAGCACCAGGAAGTCGATGCCGCGCTTGGCCAGATGGTAGGCGGCGGCAAGCCCGGCTTGCCCTGCGCCGATCACGATTGTCGAGTACACGCTTAAGGTAACCCTGCGCACTTCAAAGTCATTCCCGAAGCCATTTTCGCTACACTGGAACGCGTGACTGGCGTTAGGTGGGTAACCACCAGGGAGCTAATCGTGCGAGCCGCGCGCCTGGGTTTGCACACCACCCGCCTTGGGAACAGGGCACCTACGGAAGGAACAGCGTGAGCGCACGCATTCTCGACGGCAAGGCCACCGCGGCCGCCATCAAGCAGGAACTGGCCGAACGCGTTGCCAAGCTCAAGGCTGCCGGGCACACCACCGGACTGGGCACCATCCTGGTTGGCAACGACCCGGGCTCGGCCTGGTATGTCGGTGGCAAGCACAAGGACTGCGCCGAAGTGGGCATCGAGTCGATCCGCGTGGACCTGCCCGAGGAAACCACCCAGGACGAGCTGCTGGCCAAGGTGCGCGAGCTGAACGAGAACCCGGACTGCACCGGCTACATCGTGCAGCTGCCGCTGCCCAAGCACATCGATACGGACGTGATCCTCGAAGCCATGGATCCGGCCAAGGATGCCGACGGCCTGCACCCGATGAACCTGGGCCGCCTGGTCGCCAACGTCAACCGCCCGATGGCCTCCCCGCTGCCATGCACCCCGCTGGGCTGCGTGGAACTGCTGGCCCGCCACGATATCGACCTGAACGGCAAGCACGTGCTGGTCCTGGGCCGCGGCGTGACCATCGGCCGCCCGGTCGGCCTGCTGCTGACCCGCCGCGACGTGAACGCGACCGTCACCCTTGCCCACACCGGCACCACCAATCTTCCCGAGCTGCTGGCCCAGGCCGATGTCGTCATCGCCGCTGCCGGAGTGCCGCACATCATCAAGGCCGACGCCATCAAGCCCGGCGCGATCGTGCTCGACGTGGGCGTCTCCCGCGTGGATGGCAAGGTCACCGGCGACGTGGATCCGGCTGCTGCCGAGGTCGCGTCGTGGATCTCGCCTAACCCGGGCGGCGTGGGTCCGATGACCCGCGCGATGCTGCTGAACAACGTGGTCGAAGCCGCCGAGCGCAACGCCCGCTAGTCTCAACAAAGCCCGCGCCGGTTCCCGGCGCGGGCTTTGCTGTACTCCCGCGGGAGTACTGCGCGCACGCCGCCAGTGGCATGTGTCGACTCGGCCCGCCAGAGCATCCTCTGTTTCATGAGAAGACGAGCGCTGTTCCTCCCCATGGCCGTCGCCGTCATCCAGATCGTGGGCACGCATATGCCCGCTTGATGCCAAGGCGTCGATCTCACGGTCGGGACGGTGGCGCTGTTGCTGGCCGGGCCAGCCCTCTTGATTTTCCGGCGGCGATCGCCGGACCTGGCCGCGGCCGGATGCGCCGCATTGAGCGCCGCCGCGCCTGGCCGAACTGACCGCTCGGGAGCGCGAAGCGCTGACCCAGGTCGCACCGGAAAGAACAGCGCCGAGATCGTCGCGGAACTTTTCATCCCCCGCTGACTGCAAAAACCCATGTTTCGCGGGTCATTGGCAAGCTGGGGTTCACGGTCGCACCTCGCTGGTGGTCCTTGCCTACGAATCCGGCTGGTCACTCTCGTAGAAAAGTTGGGCAACGAGTAATGCTCGTCCGGTTGGGAATGAATTCTCAACTTGTCGGATAAAGTGGTGGTGGAATCATCACACGCAACAAACACTATCGAGGTACCCATGACGGAAAATACTGGCGGCCAGCCACAGCGCCCTTACGAGCAACCACAGCAGCCCATCCAGATCAACAACCACATTGTTGTGGTGAACCAGAAGAGCACGCTCCTGGCCTACGTCCTATGGTTCTTCCTCGGCCAGCTGGGCATCCACAAGTTCTATCTCGGCCAGGTTGTGGCGGGCGTCGTGTACCTGGCCCTGGGTGTTATCGGCTGGGCAACGACCTTCATCCTGATCGGCTGGGTGCCCTTGGGCGTGCTGTGGATCTTGCTCATTATCGACATTTTCACCATCCCGGGCACGGTGCAACGCATCAACCAGCGCGGCGCCACCCGATACATGGCATAGCGTACCGGCAGTCTGCCTAGGGGAGTGCACGGCCAGTGCACAGAGTCTTCCGTAGGCGGATGTGCCGGTGGGCTGATCGAGGCAGAGTGGATGCATCCGTTCCCACTGCCCAAGGAGCATCATGATCACGACTCTCGCCCACGCCGCAGGCTAGGTATAAGGCCCGTTCTGGTTCTTCCCGATTTCCTGATTCCTGGTGATCGCCGGTCTTCACTTTCAAGCGCGGGCGCTGGCAGCACCAAGGCCCGGCCAGTGCAGAAGGGTGTTGCGCGAACGCTTCGTTCGCGGGGAGATCGATGACACCGAGTACCGCCAGCGCCTGGAAGTCTTGCGCACCAAGCTGAAGTAGCAGAATGCGCAAATGGCCCGTTCCAAAAGGAACGGGCCATTTGCACGGAGATTAGGCGTCCTGGGTGGACTTCACGGCTTCAGCGCGGCGCTTGTCGAAGACCAGCGCGCCCACTTCCTGCTCCGCCTGGTTGCGGAAGGACAGGTCGATTCCGGCCCGGTCGCGGATCAGCGAGACCGCGGTGAACGAGATCGCGACGACGATCAGCAGGTAGATGGCCACCGCGGTGGTGCCGCCGGTTGCCTGCACCAGCGCCTGGGCGATGGTCGGAGCAAACGCGCCGCCGACGATCGCGCCGATCGCGTAGGAGATCGAGACGCCGGAGAAGCGTACCGAGGCCGGGAACAGCTCCGAGTAGAGCGCCGCCTGCGGGCCGTAGGTCAGCCCCAGTCCGATGGAGAACAGGCCGAAGGCCAGGTAGAGCAGGCCCAGCGAGCCGGAGTTGACCAGTGCGAAGACCGGGAAGAGCGAAGCTGCCAGAGTAATGAAGCCGATCTGGTAGGTGCGTTTGCGCCCGATCTTGTCGGCCAGCAGGCCAGCGACCAGGGTCATGACCAGCCACACTGCGGCGCCGAAGGCCACGGCGACCAGCACGTCGGTGCGCTCCAGCCCGACCGGGCCATCAGGGTTGGTGGTGTAGGCCTGGAAGAAGCCGCCGGTGGTCATGTAACCTGCGGCGTTGTTGCCGGCGAAGACCAGCGCGGCAATGAGCACCAGTGGCCAGTGCTTCTTGAACAGCACCAGGATCGGCACAGCGGTCTGCGCCTTGTTCTCGCTGATTTCCTCGAAGACCGGGGACTCGTCCACCGAGCGGCGCACGAAGTAGCCGACGGCGATCAGGATAATCGACACCAGGAACGGAACGCGCCAGCCCCATTCGAGGAACGCATCGCCGGGGGAGATCACCCCGGTCATCAGCGCCATGGTGCCCGAGGCCAGCAGCATGCCCAGCGGCACGCCCACCTGCGGGTAGGAGCCTGCGCGGCCGCGGTGGCCGTCGGAGGCGTGCTCGACGGCCATCAGCACCGCGCCGCCCCATTCGCCGCCAGCGGAGATGCCCTGCAGGATGCGCAGCAGCAGCAGCATGATCGGCGCCCAGATGCCTGCGGTCTCGTAGGTCGGCAGCACGCCGATCAGCGTGGTGGCTGCACCCATCAGCGCCAGGGTCAGGACCAGCATCGCACGGCGGCCGATCTTGTCGCCGAAGTGCCCGGCCAGGAATGCGCCCAGCGGGCGGAAGAGGAAGGACAGGCCGACCGAGGCGAAGGAGATCAGCAGCGCGATCTCCTGGCCTGCTGGTTCGAAGAACAGCTGGCTGAAGACCAGGCCTGCTGCGGTGGCGTAGATGAAGAAGTCGTACCACTCCACGGTGGTTCCGATGACCGTCGCGAAAGCTACGCGGCGCTGGTTGGCCTTGGCGGCCTTGGATTGTGTCATAGTGCTTCCCTTGCGAGTGGTACCGAGGCGTCGATCACTGGCACCTGAGTTTTGGGTCACTCCAGTGTGGCACCAAGCACAAGTAAGGTAAACTTCAAATATCTGCAAAACTTCTGAAGGCTGGCTTATGTATTCGATGCGCCATCTGGAAATCATGGCTGAACTTCCCGCCCACAGCACGCTCGGTTCGGCGGCCAGCGAATTGAGAATCTCGGAATCGGCCTTGTCGCAGGCAATTACCGCCATCGAGAAGCATGCCGGGGAGACGTTGTGCCTGCGCCGCAAGGCCCACGGGATCCGGCTCACCGCTTCGGGTCAGCACTTCGCCGCCATGGCCCGGAAGATCCTTTCCGATGTCGGCGAATTGCGTGCAACATTCCCGCAAACCGAAGGAGCGCTGCGCGGGCCGGTGCGCTTCGGCTGCTTCGCTTCGCTCTCTCCGCACCTGATTCCGGCCACGCTGGAAGGGTTCGACCACCCCGAGGTGCAGCTCGATGTGCGCGTAGGCACCCACGAGGACTTGCTGCCGGCCCTGCGAGAGGGCGAGATCGATGTCGCTTTCGTCTACGACCTGCAGCTGCCCGCGGACATGGACAAGCAGAGGATCTACCAGACCGAGATGCAGGTCGTGCTGCATCCCGAGCACCGGCTGGCCAACCTCGCCCGGCCGCTGGAATTGGCCGACCTGGTCGACGAATCGCTGATCATCTACGAGTCCGACCCGAGCACCGAGCACCAGCAGCAGCTCTTCGCCTCCCAGGGCCTGCTGCCCAGGATCGCCGCCTCGGTCCCGCAGATGATCCTGGTCTCCGCGATGGTGGGCCGCGGCCTGGGGTACGGGCTGCTCATGCGCCGCCCGAACAATGCCGAGGTCTCCATCGAGGGCCGCCCGCTGGCCTTCCGCGAGCTCAAGGCCCCCAACTACCCGAACGCGGTCGTGGCGATCACGCCCAAGGGGGTCCAGATCCCGGCCCGCGTCCAGGCGCTGATCGACCACTGCACCTGCGCGATGGCTGAGTCCTGGTAGACGCGCACCCCCGGGGCGCGCATAATGGCCACATGATTGGCACGTGGCAGGCCATGGTCATCGACTGCGAGGACCCCGATGCACTGGCCGGATTCTATGAACAGCTCCTCGGGATGGTGCGCATCGACAACGAGCCCGACTGGGTTTCCATTGGCGATGCGCCGGACCATCCTGCGCTCGCCTTCCAGGCGGTCAGCCCGTACGTGGCCCCGCAGTGGCCCGGGCATGTGCACCCGCAGCAGGCGCATATCGACGTGAAAGTCGCCGACCTGGACCTGGCCGAAGAACAGGTGCTGCACCTCGGTGCGCGCTGGACCGGGGAAGGGTCCAAGACCTTCAGGGTCTATCTGGACCCGCAGGACCACCCGTTCTGCCTGGTGAGGTGGTAGCCGCGTAGGCGATCTTCGCCGCCTGCAGCCGGGTCGAGACTCCGAGCTTGGCCAGCACCTGGGAGACATGCGTCTTCACGGTGCTCTGCCCGATGCCCAGCCGCTGCGCCAATTGCGGGTTGCTCAGCCCTTCGGCCAACCCGTCGAGCACCTCGCGTTCCCTGCCGGTCAAGCCATCGGGCAGTTTCGCGGTGCCGGGTTCCGGCGCCAGCGCCCGGGCCAGAATCCGCGAGGTCACCTGCGGATCCAGCACCGATTCGCCGCGGCCGGCGGCACGCACGCCCATGATGATCGCCTGCGGTTCGGCGCTCTTGAGCAGGAACCCGTGCGCCCCGGCCTGCAGCGCGCCAAAAAGGTACTGGTCGTCATCGAAGGTCGTGAGCACAACGACGCGGCAGCTGCCATGCAGCGCCTTGGTGGCCTCGATGCCATCGAGCACCGGCATGCGCAGGTCCATCAGGATGACGTCGGGGGATAGGGCACGGGCCATGGAAATGGCCGATCGTCCGTCGGCCGCTTCGCCCACCACTTCCAGGTCTTCCGCGGCCTGCAATACCAGCCGGATCCCCATGCGCACGGTCGCATGGTCATCGACGATCAGGACTTTCACGGCTTCTCCATTGCTTCAATTGGTCCGGGGAATTCGACGCGCACCTCGAAATCCGGGCCGGTGCGTATCCCGAACCGCCCATCGAGCGCGGCGACGCGGGTGCGGATATTCTCCAGCCCGGTGCCCGCCCCCGGGCCGCGGCTGGCGTTGGGCCGCAGGCCATTGCTCGCCGTGATCGCCAGGCCCTGGTCCTGGACCACGCTCAGTTCCAGGGTAGTGCCCGGCGCATGCTTGGCGTGGTTGACCAGCAGCTCGCAGACCGTGCGGTGCGCGGCGGTATGCACCGCAGGGCTGAAGCGCTGCGGATGCGCGACCCGGTACTCCCAGCGCACCGGGCTGCCGAATCCGGCCACCAGCTCGGGCAGATCCTCGATCCGCGCCTGCAGCGCAGGGCCCCCGGCATGCAGCATCCGCACCATCGCGGCCATGTCTTCCAAGCCGGACACCGACTCATCGCGGATGCTCTGCAACGGAGCCCGCACCTCCTGGGGTGCGGCCGGAAGCAGGGCGCCGGAGAGCAGGGCGATTGACGAGAACCTGGCCGAGAGCACGTCATGCATCTCGCGGGCCAACGCAGTGCGCTCCTGGACGCGGGAAAAGTCGTGCTCGGCGACCAGCTGGTCCTCGCGGGCATCGGCCGCCGACTGGACAGCCTGCGCCCGCTGGGCTTCGGCCCGGGCCAGCTCCTTGGCGGTGCGCACATTCTCGGCCCAGAGCATCGGGGTGAAGAGGATGAAGCCGGCCATGAACAAGGCCAGCACCACCTCCTGCGGATTCCCGGTGACCAGCCAGGTGGCGATGGCCAGCGAGATGGCGGCCAGGCACAGCAGCGCCAGTGCCAACGTCCGCATGCGCACCGAACCGAGCAGGAACAACCCGAATACGCACTCGAAGACCAGGAAGTATCCGCCGATGCTGCCCACGGCCAGCAGGCCGGCGCCGGCGAGCAGCATGGCCACGGAGCTGGCTACGAGAAAACGGCGACGGACCAGCACGGCGGCCAAGCCGATGAGCAGCAGGGGGATCCACTCGTATCCGCGGATCGCGAACCATGGGGGATTGGCCAGTCCCGAAAGATGCAAGATGGCGGTGAGCACCAGATAGGTGCCGACGACCTCGGGTTCCTTGTCTCCGCTGCCCATCCGCCGAATGAAGTTCATGCTTCCAGCATCCCCGAACTGGCTGCCCGCCGGTATCCCCCTTAAGGAGGAGAAAGCGCAGCCCACTGGCCGATACCGCGAATCGGCAGGCCGCGGAACAGTGGAAACCATGGACATCATGACGAGCAATCCCGAACTATCCCTTCTCATCCTGGCGCTAATCGACTCGACCAGCATCGGCACCCTGGTCATTCCGCTGTGGCTGCTGCTGCGGGGGCGCCGCGAAGCCATTGCCAAGGTCTTGGCCTACCTGCTGGTGATCGCCGGATTCTACTGGATCGTCGGGGTGCTGCTGCGCAGCGGGTTGCTGCTCATCGATCCCGGCATCTTCCAGCACCGGTTCTTCCGGCTGGCCGGAATGGCGGTCGGGGCGCTGATGATCATCTGGGCGCTCACCTACCGCACCGATGCGCAGAAGGAAGCCAGCGCACGGAAGAAAGCCATCGCGCATAGCGGCGCGGCACTTGAAGGACCGGCACCGAGCCCGGCGGACGCAACCGGCCAGGTGCCGCGGCGCTTGCGCAGCCGTTTGGGAACTGCGCTGGATACCCGCACCGGGCTGATTGCCCTGGCCCTGTTCGCCGGCCTGCTGGAACTTCCCACGATGCTTCCCTACCTGGCCGCCGTAGGCGTCATGCAGGGCGCCGGCTGGGGCACCGGTTTGCAGCTGCTTGCGCTGATCGGCTACTGCTTGGTGATGATCGTCCCGGCGTTGGTGCTGGTTGGCGCCCGTGCGGTCGCCGGCCCGCGCATCGAAGCCTGGATGCAGAAGATGGGGGCCAAAGCCTCGGCCTACGCCCAGGAAACCCTTGGCTGGGTGGTGGGCATCGGCGGATACCTGCTGATTCGCGCATGCCTTTCCGGGCAGGATCTGCACAGCTTGCTCGGCTAGCCACGCTGTGGGCGAAAGGGCACGGTTCCAATTGGCTTGAAGCGGGGTAATGATGCGAGAATTGACGGCATGGAACCTCTAGGCAGCAGCGCGAAGCAGGGCAGGAAAGTCACCCTGAACGCATCAACTTTGGCAATGTCCGTCATGGTCATCGTCCTTCTGGTGGCAGTGGTATTCGCTGCCAACTCCAATGAGATCGTCGGCTGGTTCGTTGTCGTCATCTCCGCCGGTTGGCTGCTGCTGGCCGCATTCATGATGTTCGGCCTCAAGCGAGGCGCGGACAAGATCAACAACTCGCTGCGCGAAGCCACCGCGGCGGCTACCCCGCGCGCCCAGCCAGGCACCGTGGTGGTTGACGAAGCTACCAGCCAGCGCGACATGAAGCTCGATCACTCGTTCAAGATCGTCCAGGTCCAGGCGCGCGTGATCGCCGAACAGCGCCAGAGCCGGGGCGAGGATTACGAGGGCATGATCGACCGGGCGCTGGAGACAATCCAGATGACCGCGGCGAATGCGCGGGACATGATCAAGCCGGCCAAGCCGATGGACGGCGAAATCATCGACTAACCGATCCGGGCAACGCGCAAGCGTTGCCCTTTTTCGTTGCGCATGTTCCGGCGCAGGCCAGATCAGCGCGTAATGGAACACATAATTTTGTAAGGTGGAACAGTGATACCTACCAGTGTGGAAATTCTCAACAAGGACGCCGGCGCACTGCGCGTCGCGTCGGTCAACGTCAACGGCATTCGCGCGGCCTACAAGCGCAATATGGCGGACTGGATCGCCGCCCGTGACGTGGACATCCTGTGCCTGCAGGAAGTACGCGCACCGGACAAGATCCTGCGCGACCTGATTGGCGAGGGTTGGCATATCCTGCATGCCGAGGCCAAGGACAAGGGCCGCGCAGGCGTCGCCGTCCTCTCGCGCACCGAGCCGGTAGCCGTGCGCGAGCACATCGGCGAGGACTACTTCGCCGAATCCGGCCGCTGGGTCGAGGCGGACTTCGATATCAACGGCGAGAGCTTCACCGTCGTCTCGGCCTACGTCCATTCCGGCGAGCTGGGCACCCAGAAGCAGGAAGACAAGTACCGTTTCCTGCAGCGCATGAACGTGCGCCTGGTGGAATTGAAGACCGAGAAGGACCACGTCCTGGTGGTAGGCGACTTGAACGTCGTGCACACCGAAAAGGACATCAAGAACTGGAAGCCGAACCACAACAAGCGCGCCGGCGTGATGGACGAGGAGATCGCCTACTTCGACGGGTTCTTCGGTGAGATCGGCTACAAGGATGTGGCGCGCGAGCTGGCCGGCGACGTGCAGGGACCGTACACCTGGTGGTCCTTCCGCGGACAGGCCTTCGACAACGACGCAGGTTGGCGCATCGACTACCACATGGCCACTCCGGCGCTAGCCGCCAAGGCCATCAAGTCCCACGTAGACCGTGCCTCGGCCTACGATTTGCGCTTCTCCGACCATGCACCGCTGGTCGTCGACTACCAGTTCTAAGGAAAACCATGGAAACAACCCGTCCCCGCGTCCTGTCCGGAATGCAGCCATCGGGCGATTCGCTGCACCTGGGCAACTACCTGGGCGCGCTGGTCAATTGGGTCAAGACCCAGGATGACCACGACGCATTCTTCTTCATCCCGGACATGCATGCGATCACCGTCTCGCAGGATCCGGCGGAGCTGCGCGCGCGTACCCGCAAGACCGCTGCGCAGTTCATCGCCGGCGGCATCGACCTGGACAAGTCCACCCTGTTCGTCCAGTCGCAGGTCCCCGAGCATGCGCAGCTGGCCTGGGTGCTGAACTGCATCACCGGTTTCGGCGAAGCCAGCCGCATGACCCAGTTCAAGGACAAGTCCTCCAAGGGCGGCGCGGATGCCGCCAGCGTCGGGCTGTTCACCTACCCGGTCCTGATGGCTGCGGACATCCTGCTCTACCAGCCCGAAGGGGTCCCGGTAGGCGATGACCAGCGCCAGCATGTGGAGCTGGCCCGCGATCTGGCCAAGCGCTTCAACCACCGTTTCGGGCAGACCTTCACCGTGCCAGAGGCGTTCATCCCCAAGGAGGGCGCACGCATCTACGACCTGCAGAACCCGACCTCGAAGATGTCCAAGTCCGCCGAATCCCCTGCCGGCTTGATCAACGTCCTGGATGAGCCGAAGCTGATCGCCAAGCGCATCAAGTCCGCGGTGACCGACGCCGGGTCCGTCGTGGCCTACGACAAGGCCGAGAAGCCGGGCGTTTCGAACCTGCTCGATATCCTGGCTGCCGTGACCGGCAAGCATATGCCAGAACTGGTCAACGAGTTCGAAGGCAAGATGTACGGGCATCTGAAGGTGGCTGTGGCAGAAGCCGTGGTGGAGCAGCTGGCTCCCATCCGCACCCGTACCCTGGAGCTGCTCGATGATCCGGCGGAGCTGGATCGCCTGCTGCTTGCCGGTGCGGCCAAGGCGCGCGTCGTCGCGTCGAAGACCGTTGCCGATGTCTACCAGAAGGTCGGCTTCCTGCCGCCGCTGGGAGTCTAAGAGCCAATGGTTTTCGAGTACACCCTGGGCGTGGTGATCCCGGTGCCGCAGCCGCACCGCGAGACTCTGCGCGCGTGGCGCCAGGAATACGGGGGAGAGGCCACCGCGCCGATTGCCCCGCATATCACCTTGGTGTCCGGGTCGTACCTGAATTCCTGGGAGAAGGCGGCTGCCCAGGTGCGCCGGGTAGCCGCCACGGCGGAGCCTTTCACCATCCATCTGGGTCCGGCCCGGACCTTCCGGCCGGCCAGCGAAGTAGTCTTCCTGCCGCTGGAAACCGGAGCGGACGAATGCTGGAAGCTGCACCGCGCGCTGCTGGGCGACGCGCTGAGGCACGAATCGGCTTTCGCCTACCATCCGCACCTGACCATCGCGCAGAACGTGGCTGCACGGCAATTGGACGCCGCGCAGGCAGCATTGGGCGAGGCGCACCTGTCCTTCGCAGCGGATCGTATCCATTTGTTCGATACCCGTGGCGGGGATTGGAACTTCAGCGAGCAGATTCCGCTGGGTTCCTCGCTTGCCTAGTGCACCCTGCAGAAAACGCCAGCCTCGCGGCTGGCGTTTTCCGTGTCGGCTGGCGAGTCACTTCTGGCGGACGTTGGCCTCGATTTTCGCTCCGGTATCGGCGTCGATGTTCTTCCAGTATTGGATCGCGTTGGACAGCACCGGCTCGATGACGCCATCCAGCGCCCCGGTGACGGTGTCCACCAGTTCGGCGCGCTGGGCATCATCCATCACCTCGCGGACCAGGATGCCGGGTTGTACGAAGTCTCCGTCGTCCTTGCGCAGCGTGTAGGCCTCGCGGACCAGCTCGCCGTCGGACTCGAAGGAATTTTCCGCAGGTCCGGTTTCATCGCTCCATGAATCCCCGAAGGAGTTCGGCGCATAGACGCTGCGATCCCCGGTGTGATCGTAGGTCATGCTCCCCTCGAAGTTGTACGAGTGGACCGGGCACTTGGGCTTGTTCACCGGCAGCTGCTGGAAGTTGGTGCCGATGCGGTAGCGCTGCGCATCCGCGTACGCGAAATTGCGTCCCAGCAGCATCTTGTCAGGACTCATCCCCATGCCCGGGACCATGTTCCCGGGGGAGAATGCGGCCTGCTCGATTTGCGTGAAGAAGTTCTCCGGGTTCCGGTTCAGCGTCATGGTGCCGACCTTGATGCGCGGATAGTCCTTCTTGGACCAGACCTTGGTCAGGTCGAAGGGGTTGAACCGGTAGGTCTTGGCTTCCTCGTAGGGCATGATCTGCACGTACAGGTCCCACTGGGGAAAATTTCCGGCCTTGATGGCATCGAACAGGTCGCGACGGTGGAAGTCGGCGTCGGATCCGGCCAGTGCCTCGGCCTGCGCCCCGCGCATGGTCTCGAACTTCTCGGACTGCTTGTTCAGGAAATGGTACTTGACCCAGAATTTCTCTCCGGCAGCATTGACCCACATGTAGGTGTGCGAGCCGTAGCCGTTCATTTCGCGCCAGGTCTTGGGCAGGCCGCGCTGGCACATGATGTAGGTGACCTGGTGGGCGGATTCCGGATTCTGCGTCCAGAAGTCCCACTGCATGGTTCCATCGCGCAGCCCCGAATCGGGCAGCCGCTTCTGGGAGCGGATGAAGTGCGGGAACTTCATCGGGTCGCGCACGAAGAACACCGGCGTGTTGTTCCCGACCAGATCGAAATTGCCTTCGGAAGTGTAGAACTTCATCGAGAAGCCGCGCACATCGCGCCAGGTGTCGGGAGAGCCGAGCTCGCCGGCAACGGTGGAGAAACGCATCAGCGTTTCGGTTTTCACGCCAGGCTGGAACAGGGCCGCCTTGGTGTACCGGGATATGTCCTCGGTGGTTTCGAATTCGCCGAAGGCTCCGGAACCCTTGGCATGCGGGCGGCGCTCGGGAACATTCATCCGGTTGAAATGCTGCAGGGTCTCGACCAGATGATGATCGTGCAGCACGATGGGGCCGTTGGCGCCCACCGTCAGCGAGTTGCGGTCGCTGGCCGCCGGGATTCCTGCTTGGGTTGTCGAGGTGGTTTCTTCACTGGCCATGTTTGCTCCTCAGCTAGGTGGTGCATTGGGAAAAGGGCGAGTACTGCCCATCATGCCACGCGAAGCGGGGGCGTTGAAGGGATGCAAAAAGGGCCCGAACCGTTGAACGGTTCGGGCCCTCAGCGCGTCCTTAGACGGTGCGCGCCAGAATTGCCTGCTTGACCTCGGCGATAGCCTTGGTCACCTGGATGCCGCGTGGGCATGCTTCGGTGCAGTTGAAGGTGGTGCGGCAGCGCCACACGCCTTCCTTGTCGTTCAGGATCTCCAGGCGCATGTCGCCTGCATCATCGCGCGAGTCGAAGATGAAGCGGTGGGCGTTGACGATCGCGGCCGGGCCGAAGTACTGGCCATCGGTCCAGAACACCGGGCAGGAGCTGGTGCAAGCAGCGCACAGGATGCACTTGGTGGTGTCGTCGAAGATCTCGCGATCCTCGGCGGACTGGTAGCGTTCCTTGGTTGGCTCGTGGCCCTTGGAGATCAGGAATGGCATGATCTCGCGGTAGGACTGGAAGAACGGTTCCATGTCGACGATGAGGTCCTTTTCAAGAGGCAGGCCCTTGATGGCTTCAACGGTGATCGGCTTGGAGGTGTCCAGGTCCTTGAGCAGGGTCTTGCAGGCCAGGCGGTTGCGGCCGTTGATGCGCATGGCATCGGAACCGCACACGCCGTGGGCGCAGGAGCGGCGGAACGACAGCGAGCCGTCCTGCTCCCACTTGACCTTGTGCAGGGCGTCCAGCACGCGGTCGGTGCCGTACATGGTCAGCTTGAAATCTTCCCAGTATGCGTCCGCAGTAGCCTCTGGCAGGTAGCGGCGAACGCGCAGGGTGATGTCGAAGCTCGGGATCTCTCCGCCGCCGCCAACGCCTGGCTTCAGGTCGATCTTTGACGGTGGTTCTGGCAGTTCGGTGCTCATTAGTACTTACGCTCCATTGGCTGGTAACGGGTAAAGACCACTGGCTTGGTCTCCATGCGGATGCCCTTGATGTCCTCGGTGACGGCTTCTGCATCACGGTAGGACATCGAGTGCTTCATGAAGTTCTCATCGTCGCGGTCTGGGAAGTCCTCGCGGTAGTGGCCGCCGCGGGATTCCTTGCGGTGCAATGCAGCAACGGTGATGACCTCGGCCAAGTCGAGCAGGAAGCCCAGCTCGATGGCTTCGAGCAGATCCAGGTTGAAGCGCTTGCCCTTGTCCTGGATGCTGATGTTCTTGTAGCGCAGGCGCAGATCCTCGATCACGTCGCGCGCTTCCTTCAGCGAACGCTCGTCGCGGAATACCTGGACGTTGGCGTCCATGGTCTCCTGCAGGATCGAGCGCAGGTCCGAGACGCGCTCGGTGCCGTTGCCGGTCAGCACGCCGTCGATCTGCGCGGTGACGAATGCTTCCGGGTTCTCCGGCAGCTCGACGAAGTCGGCGGTCTTGGAGTACTCGGCAGCGGCAACGCCGGCGCGCTTGCCGAACACGTTGATGTCCAGCAGCGAGTTGGTGCCCAGGCGGTTCGAGCCGTGGACCGATACGCAAGCAACCTCGCCGGCGGCGAACAGGCCGGGAATGACGGTGTCATTGTCCTGCAGCACTTCGGTGTTGATGTTGGTTGGAACGCCACCCATTGCGTAGTGCGCAGTGGGGTAGACAGGCACCGGATCGGTGAATGGCTCGACACCCAGGTAGGTGCGGGCGAACTCGGTGATGTCCGGCAGCTTGGATTCGATGTGCTCTGGTTCCAAGTGGGTCAGATCCAGCAGCACGTAGTCCTTGTTCGGGCCGCAACCGCGGCCTTCGCGGACTTCGTTGGCCATCGCGCGGGCCACGATGTCACGTGGTGCGAGGTCCTTGATGGTCGGCGCATAGCGTTCCATGAAGCGCTCCCCATCCGAGTTGCGCAGGATCGCGCCTTCGCCACGTGCACCCTCGGTGAGCAGGATGCCCAGTCCGGCAAGGCCCGTTGGGTGGAACTGGAAGAACTCCATGTCCTCCAGCGGCAGGCCCGAGCGGAAGGCGATGCCCATGCCGTCACCGGTCAGGGTGTGCGCGTTGGAGGTGGTCTTGAAGACCTTGCCGGCGCCGCCCGAAGCGAAGATGACCGACTTGGCCTGGAAGACGTGCAGTTCGCCGGTAGCCAGGTCGTAGGAGACGACGCCGGCAACGCGCTTCTGCTTGTAGGCGGTGCCGTCCTCGCGGTAGGCATCTTCTTCGACCATCAGCAGGTCGAGCACGTAGTACTCGTTGTAGAACTCGACGTTGTGCTTGACGCAGTTTTGGTACAGGGTCTGCAGGATCATGTGGCCCGTGCGGTCAGCTGCGTAGCATGCGCGTCGCACGGCGGCTTTGCCGTGGTCGCGGGTGTGGCCGCCGAAGCGGCGCTGGTCGATCTTGCCCTCTGGGGTTCGGTTGAATGGGAGGCCCATCTTTTCCAGGTCCAGCACGGCGTCGATGGCTTCCTTGGCCATGACCTCGGCTGCGTCCTGGTCAACCAGGTAGTCGCCACCCTTGATGGTGTCGAACGTGTGCCACTCCCAGTTGTCTTCCTCGACGTTGGCAAGTGCTGCGCACATGCCGCCCTGGGCCGCACCGGTGTGCGAGCGGGTTGGGTAAAGCTTGGTTAGCACTGCGGTGCGTGCGCGCTGACCGGATTCGATCGCTGCACGCATGCCTGCACCACCGGCACCGACGATAACAACGTCGTACTTATGTACCTGCATTCTTGATGCTCTCTTTTCTAAAAATCTGTGTGGCTATTGGCTGGAACTAGGGGAGTTCCAATTAGCACTGCGGCAGCTGGCTGCCGGCTACGCAAGGATCGAAGGTGAAGATCACCAGGGAACCAAGCACGATGATGAAGATCGTGGCGACGTACAGGATGCCCTTGAGCCATGCACGGGTAGCGTGCTTCTCTGCGTAGTCGTTGATGATGGTGCGCACGCCGTTGGTGCCGTGCAGCATGGCCAGCCACAGCATGGCCAGATCCCAGAACTGCCACAGCGGCGAGGCCCACTTGCCGGCCACGAAGCCGAAGCTGATGCCGGAGATGCCTTCGCCGACCATCAGGTTGGAGATCAGGTGGCCGAAGATCAGGACGATCAGCACGACGCCGGAGAGGCGCATGAACAGCCATGCCAGCATTTCGAAGCTTCCGCGGGACTTTGGTCCGCGCTTGTACTTTGGATCAATGCGCTGGCTGCGAGGAGCAGGAATAGAAACGCTCATGGCTTAGTGGCTCCCAAATGCGATCGACAGGTGACGGATGGCGAAGCCCGCAAAGACGATGACCCAGAGGATCAATACGCCCCAGAGCAACTGGCGCTGGTACTTGGTACCCTGCTTCCAGAAGTCGACCAGGATCAAGCGCAGACCGTTGAATGCGTGGAAGAGGATTGCTGCAACCAGACCGGTTTCACCAAGTGCCATCCACGGGGTCTGGTAGGTGCTAATGATTGCGTCGTAGGCGCCGGCATCGACACGGACCATGGCCGTATCGAGCACGTGCACCAGCAGATAAAGAAAAATAACGACACCGGTGACTCGGTGTCCCACCCAGGACCACATGCCTTCATGGCCGCGGTATAGGGTGCCTGACGAAGTCTTCGACACTGAACTAAACCTCCAAGGCTCGCAACGGCGCATGTGTATATTGCACACAATGAGATTTGACGCACTTGTGCGAGCGTTCCTTGTGCGAGTCTAAACCACTTGGCTAGCTCCAATCTATTTCGTGTCTCGTTCCTGTGAGCATGTTCACCGAAAAGGGGTAATTATGCGCTAAAAGGCCGAAATCCCGCCCGTAATACCTCATGCGATGTTTTCGTATTTAATCTGTTGCACAGGTTTCAATGGACAGGATTATCCACCGAATGAATTAGTCTGGAAGGCGTGAATGCAGACCTATTAGCCCGATTCCACGGCGTGATCCCCGCCGGCGGCGTCGGCACCCGATTGTGGCCCCTCTCCAGGGCTTCCGCTCCGAAGTTTTTGCACGATCTGACC
>NZ_JBIVMP010000007.1:0-317732 GCF_044753145.1 Glutamicibacter sp. NPDC088483 | reverse complement strand
GTCGTCGCACCCACAACCAGGGCCACACGTCGAATAATCACGGTCACCAAAACGGCTCATGATTCCACCACCGGGCGGTACAGGACACGGGCGGGAAGTTCGATGCTTCCCGAAAGGTGCGGGGCGCCTGACGGGCGGTTGACAATCAAGTGCCATCCACCGTTCCAGTCTTTGGCATGCTTGAACCCGTCCCAGCCCTGCACGTAGCTATAAGGCGGCAGCGCGTCGAGTTCTTCCACGCTGTTCACTTCCGGCTGGGCGGCGGCGAGGTAAGCGGACACAAGGCTTTCAGCAGCGTCCTCAGCTTTAGGGGTGTACCCATCCGCGCACATGAAAATAAACACATTCTCTGCCGCTTCGATTCCGTCCGGGTTTAGCGGGGGCTGGTTAGTCATCTGCTTTGCTCCATTCTCGTTCCATAGCATCAGCGACCAATGCCCAATCGTTAGCCATCTTGCGGGCATGATTAGGCCAGTAAGACCCGGTCGCGTACATCATCTGCCCGGTAGTCACTATTTCGACTTGTGGCCACGGGTTGAATTTCTTCTCCTTGCGAGCCACGCCAACACGAACACCAGCGGCGATCTCAGCTTTGGTGTACTCACGGCCTAACGGGTTGCCGATGTAATCACTCACTTCTCTACCCTCATTTCGCGTGCTTTACGGGCAACAGCGAGCCACTGGTCCCGCAGTGCCCCACCTAAACCGTCGAAGCTGGTTAGGTTATGGCCGGTCATACAAACGTTGTACAGTTCCAGCGCTTCGGCTTCCAACTCCGCCAGCTCCCGAACTTTGATCTCAGCTTTCGCTCCGGCTGTAACATCCGCCAGCGATCGCAGAATCTCGGGCATATCTTCGAGTTTGATTCGGAACATCTTGTCGCCCGTAGCGCCATCCCGGATGTTCATCCAAGGGCGTTCACCGTTTCGGCCTACTTCCAGCACACGGTTATCTGTGCTGTCACTGTCGAAAATCTTATTGATCACTTGTTGTCTCCGTTCTTGGTGGTGCGGGCGGTACGGTCGGCGTAGGCGATAGCTTCGGCGAAGGAATAGAACTCGGCGGGCTGGCCTGAGTTGTGCCAGACGTGGAAGTATCCTGGCCGAACTGTGACCTCGTAGCGGTCGGTGACCTGCCGCAAGTCGATCCGCTTTGACCGGTCTACGCCGTCTGACCAGGTGCCGTCAGCGAGCCGGTACGGGCCGGTGCGGTACGTGTATCCCTCGCCCTCGCACGTTCGGCAACCGACCGGAATCTTCCCCAGGTGGCTACGGTCGAAGTAGCCCTTGCCGCCACAGTCCTTACACGTTTTGCACTTACCCACGGTCGCCTTCTAACGCGTCGTCAGTCAGGCGGCGGGTGTCACACGGCGCATGGACTACGCACGTTGGGCACCACACCTCTTTGACATCGTGATACTCAACGCCCGTTTGCTCGATGGGGTGCAGTTCTTGGATCGCTACCAACGCGGTTCGCATGGCCGGGATCTTGTGGAGTCCGTTCTCACTCATTCGGCTCACCGTCCAGGGCGCGGCGGACAATGTGCTTGGCTGTGATAGCACTTCCCCAAGGCTTTCCCATGACTTCCCGCACTCTTGCCACGGCCTGCTCAGCCTGTTCGAGGCGGGTGATTAGCGCGACGACGGTTTCGCCTTCCAAAATCACGTTGTCAGGATGCTGAACGGCAAGATCCCGCAAAAACTCAAGCCGACCAGAACTAAGGTTCTCCTTCATTACCACCACTCCATGTCTGCTATGACAACAAAAACTAGGGCCGCGAACGGGGTTATACACGACCAAATGAAAACGGACACCCACGGGAAACGACGATGTGCGGGCGGGTCATTCAACGGAAGCAAAGACGCAGGGATAGGATCAGGCAACATTAGACTCACCCAACAAACGAGTGCGAACCATATCCAAACCCGAACCCGTCAACCGAACCTGCGGAGCCGACGATTCCCTCTCCTCACCAGTCACATGATCCCGATACGTGCGCGCCTTCACTGTGAACCAGCCACGTTCCAAGTCCTTCTGGTAAACGTGAGGGCGACCCTTAGCGTCTCGGTACAAGAAGCCCCAGTCGATCAGACGGGACACAAGACGCTTCTCACCGATCTGGATCTGCCCTTCTTCGCACAATACTTTCGCAGCGTCGTTGTAAGACCAGGAACCAGCGCTGGAAACGATTGAGTCCCATGCGTTGGCTTTCGGCTCGATGACCTCGATATAAGAGTTGAGCTCCTTCACCCTGGCGGCGGTGATCGCCAAAGCCTGCTCAACAATCTCATCCGGACTGAGCGGCTTATTGACCGTGCGGGCAAGTTCGTAGAAGCCCTTCACGAGAGCTTCCTTGAAGTCCATGACCCGTTCAGTGTTGCGCATGAACGACATGATCAATGTGGACTGCTGCTCATTCAGTAGGGCGACGCGAACCTGAGCATTGTTATAGCCAGCTCGCGTTTCAAACGCGACCTGTCCGAACCGATTGATTCGCTCTTCATACTTGGCGATCAGCTCCAAAACGTTTTTATGCTGAACATCCGCACCAAGCGCGATCTGCTCCGAGCTAACAACAAGATCCGAACCGTTACGCTCGATGGTTGGTACGATAGAGGTATTCATTTTGTTTCCTTTCTAGAAACACGAAACCCGCTAGGTTGCAACTAGCGGGTTTTACTTTTGGGGTTGGGGTTAGCCGACAAAGCAAAAACTCTTCGCAACCTCCGTAATTTCGCTCCGAAGCTGTTCGCCTGCCCTAACGCGTTCGATCAAGTTGATGAGATCCGAATAGTGGATGCTGACGTATTCGCCACCGCCATCGCCCATGTCTCGTTCCAACTGGTCAATATCAACGTGCTTGCTCATGCTGTTGCTCCTTCTAGGTTGCGTACTGCGTCTCGTGCGGTGGGGTCTGAGATGATGCCCATGATGCGGAGCGACTCGAAGAAATCGAACTGCTCCTGCATCGCGGCAGCCCGCTTAGCGATCTTGTGTGCGAGCTTCTCAGCCTTCGACTTCTTCATCTCAGGCACAGCGTCCATAATCTTCTTCTGGTAACCGGTGACGGTCATGATGTTCCTGTTTCCGGGGTCAACAAATAGCCCCTGTTTCAGCGTCACGGGCGAACCCATGAACGGAAAGATGGTTAGGTACTACGGTGAATGTGTGCCCAGAACGTTGGGGCGGGGTGCCGGTTAGGCGATTTTTCGAAGTGCTTCCGCGATGCGGTTCTTATCAATTTGGTTGCCTCGTTTACCGAGGACTATTTGACGGATTTCTTCTTGCTGCTCCGGGGAGAACCTGTATTGGTTTCCTACTTTGCCGGCTGGCCAGGTTCCGTCTTTTGCTCGTCGTTGGACCGTGATCGGTTTGAGTCTGTACTCATCGGCGAGGTCCGAAGTTGTTGCGTAGGATTCTGATTTGCGTGTCATGCCGCGTCCTTGCGAACGATTTTGTTCTTGAACTCCTTTGGTAGGAGTTCTGCGGGGTGGATGTTGAGGGCTATTGCGATGCGGGCGATTTCGTATGCGGTGAAGTCCGCGCCGCCTGCGTTCAGTTTGCGGTTGAACGTGTTGCGAGGAATCCCGGATGCGAGTGCCGTGCTGGAACGGGTGACCCCGTTATCTTTCTGAGCTTCGATTGCGTTGGCAATCTTCTCTGCGATTTCGTTGATCATGATTCCCAGCGTACACGTCCATTTGGACGCGTGCAAGCCCGTTTGGATATAAATAAAAAAAGCACCAATTCGGACGCGAGCGCGTCCGAATTGGTGCTACTATATCCATATGGACATCAACAACCCACTATCCCAGTCGATCGCCAGCCAGCTTCAGAGCGTTACGGGCGGACGAACTGGAATGCCAGTAAAAGAGCTGGCAGAGCGAACCGGAATTACCCTCGTCTCGCTTAGCCGTTACATCAACGGCAAGCGGGACATCCCGGCTCCACTGTTTGCACTCATCTGCAAGGAGCTGAACTTAGATCCTGGCGAAGTGCTTCGCAAGGCTATCGAAGAGTTCACCGGGGCAGAGTCCGGTAACTAACGACAGCGCGGCAATGTCAGTTGCGGTTAGTCGGGAGAGCGTCATCGTGAAAACGGTGGCGCTTTTCTCGTTGGTCTGGTCGATGCTCTGGGGCACTACTTCTTCTCCTGTTAGTTCGAAGGTATGTTCGAATGAGAGGTTGCAATAAGCATAACCGGAGCGGGCGACAATTGGCCATGGTGTGACGGGAAACTTCGCCCCCCCAATGGGGGGAATCGCAGTTCAGTGGAGCGCTTTCCAGTGCTGTTTAGTACTGTTCTCCAAACGCGGGCAAATCTTGATTTCCAGCATTATTCCGGGCTACAATCGGGTTCCGAGCCGATTTTGGGGTGGGGTTCAAATCCCCCCGTGTCCGCCAAGAACCCCCTACTCAGGTAGGGGGTTTTTCGTTCATATGGCACTTTTTCGACGAGAACGTTCCGAATACGGAAAATCCCCCGGATTCACCGATTTTTCGGTGAATCCGGGGGATTTTCAAAACTCCAGGACAGCAGTTTCTCCGCTACTGGTCGTCGCGCTTAACGAAGGTCCGCAGCATGTTCTGCACGATATCCTCTGGCAACGAGGTGTGGCGAACAATGATGTCCGACATCCGGTCCAGATCGGTATCGGCGATTGCGTCGAAGAGCGCTTCGCGGTCAGCTTCTGGAAGTTCGGCAGCATCGAAATGCACTGGACCATCCGGGCCCTGGCCTTCAAAGCGGAAGTCTGCAATATTGCCGTTGGCGCTCGCGCCAGACATGGGAGACGTCGCGATCATGCGTTCCAGGTCTTCGACCGGCAGATCCGTATAGCCGTGCAGGATCTTTGCCGCTTCTTCAAAATTGGAATCCCGCAGCATGGAGAATAGCTGGTCGTATTCATTTGCCGGCAGTTGTTCGCTGGAAAATTCGCGGTTCTCGCCATCAAGTTCGAACGCCATCTTGAAGTGCGTAGCACTTGGTTCCTGAAGGGAACCGAACTGCTCGCTCCATTCCTGGGGTACAACCCAAGTGTCATCGGCAGGTGCTGGTGTGGCATCCTCTGCGGCAGTGGCGGCCGCTTCACGATCTTCGCGCTCAACTTGAGCTTCGAGTTTGTCGCTCAAAGCCTTGATCTCGGCATCATCATTCGGCAATTCCTTGGCAGGGGCTGTCTGCGGGTACTTGTCGAGGCTGCGTACTGCAATCACGCAATCCTTGACCGAGTCGCCAGTAGCAGCGCGGAAATCCTTGACCGCGCCCATGACGTCGCCCTTGGCCAGATTGCGGTACACCGAATTGCGTGAAGCATCATCCAGCCTCGCGTTTGCCGCCTGCGCTGCTTCACGGGAAATCGCCTGCGCGATTTGCGCAGTGTTCTTCTTGCGCAGCGCTTGCAGACCGAAGTAGCCCAGGGCAATCACTGCGATGAGGACAACGAGCCAGATGAGAAATTCCATACTTCCAGACTACTTTGTTTAACTGTGCGATTACCCGGCTACGCCCAAAGTGAAAGGCATGACACCCGGTGCGCCGGCGATGCGCAGGGCCCGCCCAGCCATCGCCATGGACCACCGGGAATCAACCAGATCATCAACTAGCAGCACCGGCCCTGGAGCGTCGGCAATGAGCTGTTCGAGCTGCGTTGGAAGTTCAAAAGCATCGGCAACCGCAGCCACACGGAAAGCGGAATTCCCGCCCGGGCCATTCTGTGGTCCAGCACCGCGATATTCGAGCTGCCCCAGGTAGCGCAAACGTCCCACCTCAGCTAGGCCCTGAGCAAGGGAGGTGATCAGCTGGGGACGCTTATTCGATGGCATGGCTACAACGCCCACTGGACGTTCCTCCCAATTCCATTCGGCAAGCACCTTGATGCACGCATCGAACATCGCCTTGTCGATAGGGGAATCGGTGGGGTCGGCAAAGAGCTGGCGCAATCGGTTGCCCCACCCCAGGTCGGTCAGGCGAGCCAGCGCCCGGCCTGTGGCCACCTGCTCGTCAATAGCGATTTTGCCCTTGAGCGTGTACCCCAGCCGGTCCAGTCCCGAAGGGTACAGCTTGCGCGGTTCAATAGGAACTCCCACCCGTCCAAGTGCCGCCTGCGCGCTGTCCTTCGAATCGTCAGGAATATGGTCGTCAAACCAAACGCCAGCGCAGTTGTCGCACCGGCCGCAGGGAGCAGACTGGGGATCATCCAAGGCATCGGTCAGAAACTGCATGCGGCATCCGCGAGTGTTCTCGTAACTGACCATGAGGTTTTGTTCATGGATCCGGCTCTGCGCCACTCGCTTGTACCGATCGGCATCATAGGTCCATGGCATGTCGGTGCGCATCCAGCCTCCGGCAACGCGCTCCACCGCACCATCCACGGCCAGCACCTTCAGCAACAGCTCAAGTGGCGAGCGGCGAAGGTTCACGGCGCTTTCCAGCGCCGGGACACTCATCGCACCGTCGGTCTTGGCCAAGGCCTCGAGCACCTGGGTGGCGCGCACCTGGTCCGGCATGGAGCTGGTGGCGAAGTATTCCCAAATTTCCGAGTCGTCGGGCCCGGGCAGCAGCAGGACATCTGCGTTGATGCTCCCACGCCCGGCACGGCCCACCTGCTGGTAGTAGGCCACGGGCGAGCTGGGGGCACCGATGTGCAAGACGAAACCGAGGTCTGGCTTGTCAAAGCCCATGCCCAAGGCGCTCGTGGCGATCAGCGCTTTCACTTCGTTATTCTTCAACGCTTGTTCAAGGCGTTCGCGTTCTTCCAAATCGGTGCGCCCGGTGTAGGCAGCAACTTCGTGCCCGGCATCCTTGAGCAGGCGAGCAATATCCTCGGCCGCAGAAACCGTCAGGGTGTAGATAATGCCCGAGCCCTTGAAGTCCTCGATGTGGCTGAGCAACCAGGCTAACTGCATGCGCGGCGAAGCCAGACGCAGGACACCTAGGCGCAGCGAGTCGCGAGCCAGGGTGCCGCGCAGCGTGAAGACCTCCTCGGTGCCGCCGGCCAGCTGTTCGGCAACGTCCTGGACTACTCGGCTGTTCGCTGTTGCAGTGGTCGCCAAAACCGGGAGGCCCTGAGGCAATCGGGCGATCAGGTCCCGGATGCGGCGGTAATCCGGGCGGAAATCGTGGCCCCAGTCCGAAATGCAGTGCGCCTCGTCGATGACCAGCAGGCCCAAACGCTGCATCAGCATCGGCAGCTGCTGCTCGCGGAAGGATGGATTGTTCAAACGCTCCGGGGACACCAGCAGCACATCGAGCTCATTGCGTTGCAGCTTTTCGAGGATTTCACGCCATTCGAGCACATTGGCCGAATTGATGGCCGCAGCGCGGACTCCAGCACGCTCCGCGGCCGCAACCTGGTCGCGCATCAATGCCAGCAGCGGGGAAACGATCAGTGTTGGCCCGTAGCCCTGTTCTCGCAGCAGCAGGGAAGCGATGAAGTACACGGCGGACTTGCCCCAGCCAGTACGCTGGACGACCAGTGCGCGGCGCCGCTCGGCCACCAGTGCGCTGATCGCTTCATACTGGCCATCATGGAACTGCGCGTCCGGGTTTTGCACCAGTGCGCGCAGTTTCTGCAGTGCCAGCGTTTTCAGATCCACTTGCGTTGAGCCATCCATGCCTCCAGTATTTCAGTTCCTGCCCACGATTTAGCCCGTGGCGTCCGCTAATTGTGGATGAACTCTCGCAAGCTGCGGTGCCGACAGGGGAAAATAGCTGAAATGTTAGGCATTTCCCATCCGCAATCGCCTAGTTCTCAATGATTTGAATCAGTCAAACCGGTAGGCTGAAAGGCGTGAGTGAAGAAATTGATCTTAATCAGAGCTTTAAGGCCTACGACGTACGCGGCGTAGTCGGCGAGAACCTGGATGCCGAAGCAATTGAAGCCATCGGCGCGGCCTTTGTCGACGTCCTGTCCCTGTCCGGCAAGGAAGTACTGGTTGGCGGTGACATGCGCCCATCTTCCGCAGAATTCGCCCAAGCCTTCGCTCGTGGCGCCACCTACCGCGGCGCCAACGTGATCATGCTCGGATTGATCTCCACCGATGAGCTGTACTTCGCATCGGGCAAGCTCAATGCCGCCGGTGTTGTCTTCACCGCCAGCCACAATCCCGCCCAGTACAACGGCATTAAGATGTCCAAGTCTGGCGCCCGCCCGATTTCTTCGGCTACCGGTCTTTTCGACATTCGCGACCTGGCCCAGCAGTACCTTGACGAGGGACTGCCGGTCTCCGGTGACGCCCCGCAGGGCAGCATCAGCGAGCGCGACGTGCTGGCCGACTATGCAGCATACCTGCGAGAATTGGTGGACTTGTCGGGCATTCGTCCGCTGAAGATCGTGGTGGATGCCGGAAACGGCATGGGCGGCATGACTACCCCCGCAGTTCTTGGGGGTACGGTGCTCGCTGAGCTGCCGCTCGAAATTGTTCCGCTGTATTTCGAGCTGGATGGCACTTTCCCCAACCACCCGGCCAATCCGCTGGAACCGGAAAACCTCAAGGACCTGCAATCCGCAGTACTGGAGCACGGGGCCGATCTCGGCCTGGCTTTCGACGGCGATGCCGACCGCTGCTTCGTGATCGACGAGCGCGGGCTGCCGCTGTCCCCTTCGGCTATCACCGCACTGGTCGCGGTGCGCGAAATCGCCCGTGTGCAGGCAGCTGGCGAAGAGTCCCCGGTGATCATCCACAACTTGATCACTTCCAAGGCGGTGCCTGAATTCGTCGCCAAGTCCGGAGGCGTTCCGGTGATGACCCGCGTAGGCCACTCCTTCATCAAAGCTGAAATGGCTTCGCAGGGCGCGGTCTTCGGCGGCGAGCATTCCGCCCACTACTACTTCCGCGACTTCTACAATGCCGATACCGGCATGCTCGCTGCCATGCATGTGCTGGCCGCCCTGGGCGAGCAGGAACTGCCGCTCTCCGAGCTGGGTGCCGAATACGAACCCTACGCTGCCACCGGTGAAATCAATTCAGAGGTCGAGGACAAGGCAGGTGCCACTGCCCGGGTCGTGTCGCATTTCCAAGACCAGCCAGTAGAAGTGATCACCATGGACGGCACGACCATTTCAGCGGCCGATGGCAGCTGGTGGATCAATCTGCGCCCATCGAACACCGAACCATTCCTGCGTTTCAACGGCGAAGGCCGGACCGCAGAAATCATTGAGCCCATCCGCGATGCCGTTCTGGCTATCGTGCGTGAAAAGAACGTCACCAACTAGCAAAGGGAAGACATGAACCTCGAAGAACTGGATGAGGGCGTCAAGGACGCGCTGAACAAGGTCTTGGGCACCGCCCTGGGCGTGGCCCGCGAACAGCTCGAAGAGCAGGGCGTGTTCCTGCCTTTTGCGATCGCGCTGGAGCCGAAGGAAGAGGAAGACGAGCCGGAGCTGCGCTTGATCGCTGTTCCGCCAACGGATGATCCTGAGGATCCGGAAGCCGACATCGACACCGAAGCCATGGTTGCGGACCTGATGCAGGTGCTGAACCAGCAGGGCACCCACTTCCAGGCGATCGCCGTCGCCTCGGATGTGCTGCTCCAGGAAAACGACCAGGATGCCATCCACATTGTGGCCGAGCACCGTGTCGGTGCGGCCTTGGCCATCGTGCAGCCGTACACCATGCCTGCAGAGCCAGGCGGCGAATGGATCTTCGACGAGCCAGCGGCAGAGTCGGCGGAAGCCATTTGGGCCAACGCGCTCTAGACCGCAGTTGATGATTCCGGGGTCGGCATAGTCACTCTGCTGACCCCGGAAGGCTTTTCCCACGTAAAGTAGGAATCATGAAACTCAGTGCCTTCACCGACGTATGCTTGCGAACCGTCATGGTCCTTGCAACGCCCGGCACCGGGCAACTGACCAGCCGCCAGATCGCCGAGTCCGTGGGGGTTCCCTACAACCACGTTGCCAAAGCCGTCCTGGAACTGCGCACGCTGGGAATCCTGCAGGTCACCCGCGGCCGCAATGGCGGCGCGCAGCTGAGCGATGGAGCACTGGATTTTTCCCTCGGCTCACTGCTGCGCAAGTTGGACAAGCGCACCGATATTGTGGATTGCTCCGATCATGACGCGCAATCCAACTGCCCGCTTTCGGGCAGCTGCCGCTTGCGGGCAGTCTTCCGGCAGGCCCGCGAAGCTTTCTACGCTTCACTGGACCCGCTGACCATCCAGGACATCTGCCCAGCATCATCCGCGATGCCCTTCACGGCGCTCCCCTTCCCTACGGTGCGCGCCCTTTCCTGATTCCCCTGCGGCCCCCGGGGGTCGCATCGCCGATTTCTGTTACGAATACCGGCCGGTGGATTTGCAATCCTTTTCTACTAGGCGTAGAAATGAATCATAAATCTTGTATCTGGAATACAAGTTATCGCCTACTCCAAGGAGACCCGATGCTGTCCACGAAGTCCTTCCCGGTCGTTGAAGCCACGTTGCCAATCATCGCAGAGCGCATTTCCAGCATTACCCCGAACTTCTACAACCGCCTGTTCACCGCTCACCCGGAACTGCTCGACGGAATCTTCTCCCGTTCGAACCAGAAGAACGGCACCCAGCAGCAGGCCTTGGCGGGATCCATCGCAGTCTTCGCAACCTACTTGGTCAAGTACCCGGGCACCACTCCGGAAACCATGCTCGCGCGCGTAGCCCACAAGCACGCTTCCCTCGGTGTCGCCGAGGAGCAGTACCCCATCGTCTACAAGCACCTCTTCGACGCCATCGCCGAAGACCTGGGCGAGGCGCTGACTCCGCAGATCGCCGAGGCCTGGACCGAGGTCTACTGGCTGATGGCCCACGCGCTGGTCAAGATCGAGAAAGGCTTGTACGCGCAGCAGGCCAACGCCGAGATCTACACCCCGTGGAAGCTTGTCGAGCGCATCGAAACCGGCGTTGATTCGGTCTGCTTCAGCTTCGAGCCAGCTGACCGGACCCCTGCCACCGTCGCCAAGCCGGGCCAATTCGTTTCGGTCCGCATGCCGATGGCCGACGGCCTGCGCCAGGTCCGCCAGTACACCTTGAGCGGCGACATCGAGCAAACCGACCGCCGCACCGTCACGGTCAAACTGGATGTGAACGGCGAATTCTCCCCGGTGATCCACCATGGCCTGAAACTCGGCGACGTGGTGGAGCTATCGAATCCGTATGGCGACCTGGTCATCGATGACGATGGCTCGCCACTGGTGATCGCCACCGCCGGAATCGGCTGCACCCCGAGTGCGGCCGCGTTGCAGACCCTGGCCGCACGCGGCTCCACCCGCAAGGTCACCGTGCTGCACGCAGACCAGACGGCCACCGCCTGGCCATTGCGCGAGCAGATGCTCGAATCCATCGGCAAGCTGCCAGAAGCCACCATCAGCACCTGGTTCGAACGCGGGGAATTGCCGGAGGGGCTGAACGCCACGTCCGGCTACATGGATCTCGCCGGCGCACTGACCGGGAATGCCCAGGTCTACTTATGCGGCCCGCTGCCATTCATGCATGCAATGCGCAACCAGGCGCTGGAAGCCGGCATCCCGGCCGAGCGTATCCACTATGAAGTCTTCGGCCCGGATGTATGGCTCGCCGCCTAGCTTCCTGGTGACAGAGCCGTGCTGCAGGTGGATCCATGGGGAATCCGCCTGCAGCACTTTTTTGCCTTTATTTTCCGGTATCCGCGGGAGAATCCGGCTTGCCACCCTGTTTCGGTGCCTTCTTCTTCAAATCGAACTTTTTCGAGTCCAGCTTTCGAGGATCGATTTTCCCGGCGAACCTGCCAGACTTCTTCTGCCCGGCTTCTTGAGCTGGCGGCGCGGGCTCCCAGGCTTCCAGGTCCTGATTCGCCGGCGCTTCAGCGGCTTGTTCCACCGGTGTTGCTTTCGCGCCGGGTGCCGGCTTCGCAGCCTGCGGATCAACTAGGATCTGGTGCAGGCCCGCATCGGAAATCCACTTGCGCAGCACCGAGTTGAACAGGATCGGGTTCTCGATATTCCATTGGTGGTGCATGCCCGGAACCACGCGCGTGATCACCTGCGGGAGCCTTGCGCGCAGCGCGTCAAAGGATTTCTGCACAACTTTCGGCTCCTTGGCTCCAGCGAGGGCCAGTACCGGGCCCCGGTAGGAGCCGAGCTTCTGCGGCAATCCCCCTGGGTCCATCTCGTCCATGATGGCCCGCATGTTCTCGGCTTTGAGCTTCACGCCGTGCTCGGTGAACAGCTCGCGCTCATCATCCACCATTCCGTAGGCACCAGCCTGGAAACGCCAGAACCACTCGCTGCCAATGAGCTTGAGCTGCATCCGCTGGAAAGCCCGGGCCGCCTGCCCCACACCGGTCACCGGAGTGCCGGTAATCAGCACGGAGTCAACGAGCTCCGGATGCCGTGCGGCCACGTGCAAAGCAATCACTCCACCCAGGGAAATGCCAACCAGATGCACGCCGCCTTCGGAAACCTCGTCGGCGATCAAGGCGGCGACATCATCGGCGGCGGATTCCAGGCCATCCCAGGTTTCCTCGAACCGGGCACCAAAGGCCGGCAGGTGCAGCGTCAGGATGTTGCAGTCGCCAAAGGCCAGAACCTGCGGGTCCCAGCTCCAGTTGCCGACGTTTCCGCCGTGGAGGAAGACCAGGGTCTTCATCGACCGTTGCCCATCATGATGCCGCCCGGGATGCACTTCCGGATAATCGGTGGCATCGCGCCCGGCACCGCTTGCAGGGGTCTTGTTCTGGTCTTTGGCTGCAGTCATGGCAAGTACTCCAATACCGCGTCGAGCCATTCCAGCTCCGCGGCTTGTTGTCGGATTGCATGGTCAAGTGTGGCAGCCATCAGGAAGCTGCGACGGTCCGCAGCGGCTCGCATGTCAATGCCTTCGCGCTGGGAGAGGTAGTCATCGAGGATGAACTGCGTGGCTTGGCGGCGCTCCTCCAGCAAGCTCTGGATATCATCGCGTTCGAGTTCGGCGGCGAAGAACACCTGCCCCATGAAGGGATCACGCTCGGGAGACTGCACCGCACCAGCAGAAAGCCACTGGGCCAGTGCCGCACGTCCCGTTTCCGTGATGTGGTGTTCCTGGCGGTCAGGGTAATTCGACTGCGCGACGGTGCGCACGGTGGCATACCCCTTGTCCACCAACTGCGCCAAAGTGCGATAGATCTGCGCCTTGTCTGCGTTCCAGAAGTGGTTAATAGAGGAGTCAAAGTGCTTCTTGAGCTCGTAGCCAGTCATGGGCGACAAGCACAGCAGCCCGAGAATCAATCGTGCCAAAACCATAGAGCAATCTTTTCATAAATAGTTGATTTTGCACCCACTTTGCCCCGGCGTGTGGAAACTGTACCCGGATTGTGACAATTCCTCCGTGGCGCACGAGAACGCCCCGGTGACTGGAATTCCAGTCACCGGGGCGTTCACTGTGCGGATCTGCTGGAGATCCTAGTCAACTATGCGTTCAGGCGATCCTTCAAGCCGTCGAGCTCTGCACGCAGCGAAGCCGGCAGCGCATCGCCGAACTTGGCGTACCACTCTTCGATGGCCTCGACTTCGGTAGCCCATTCATCCTTGTTGACGGCTACTGCCGCTTCAACGTCGGCTGGGGTGAACCCTTCAAGGCCGGCCAAATCCAGGGACTCGCCGGTCGGGACGTTTCCGATGATGGTTTCCCGGGCGTCCGCGGTGCCTTCGATACGCTCGACAGCCCACTTGAGCACACGCGAATTGTCGCCGAACCCTGGCCACGCGAAGCCACCGTCAGCCGTGCGGCGGAACCAGTTCACCAAGAAGATCTTCGGCATCTGCTCTGGGTTGAGCTTGTTCGAGATCTTGTCCCAGTGGTTCAGGTAGTCGCCTGCGTTGTAGCCGATGAATGGCAGCATCGCCATCGGGTCACGGCGAATCACTCCGGTCGCACCTGCAGCGGCTGCGGTGGTCTCGGAGGAAAGGGTCGAACCCATGAAGATGCCGTTGGTCCAGCTGCGGGCTTCGGTCACCAGCGGAATGGTGGTCTTGCGGCGGCCGCCGAAGAGGATCGCATCGATCTTCACGCCGTTAGGCGAGTAGTAGTCCTCGGAAAGCATGTCGACCTGGTCGATCGGGGTGCAGAAGCGCGAATTAGGGTGCGCTGCCGGACGACCGGATTCAGGAGTCCAGTCGTTGCCCAACCAATCGGTCAGGTGCGCAGGAGCCTCGTCGGTCATGCCCTCCCACCAGACGCCGCCGTCATCGGTCAGCGCAACATTGGTGAAGATGTTGTTGCCCTTGGAGATGGCGCGCATCGCGTTCGGGTTGGTGGACCAGCCGGTGCCTGGCGCCACGCCGAACAGGCCGTATTCGGGGTTAACGCCGCGCAGCTCGCCGTCCTTGCCGATGCGCATCCAGTTGATGTCATCGCCCAGGGTCTCAGTCTTCCAGCCTTCAATGGTTGGATCCAGCAGCGCCAGGTTGGTCTTGCCGCAGGCCGACGGGAATGCCGCGGCAATATGGTACGACTTGTTCTGCGGGCTGGTCAGCTTCAGGATGAGCATGTGCTCTGCGAGCCAGCCTTCATCGCGGGCCATCGCCGAGGCGATGCGCAGCGAGTAGCACTTCTTGCCCAGCAGCGCGTTGCCGCCGTAGCCCGAACCGTAGGACATGATGGCGCGCTCTTCGGGGAAGTGCACGATCCACTTGTCTTCGTTGCATGGCCAGGCAACATCTTCCTGGCCCGGCTCCAGGGGTGTACCTACCGAGTGCAGCGCTGGAACGAAGAAAGCGTCCTCGGCTTCCATCTTGCGCAGTACTTCATTGCCGATCTTGGCCATGATGCGCATCGAGGCAACGACGTAGGCGGAATCGGTGATCTCCACGCCGTAGGCAGGCACTTCCGCGTTCAGCGGGCCCATGACGAATGGGATGACGTACATGGTGCGTCCGCGCATCGAGCCATCGAACAGGCCGCTGAGCATGGACTTCATCTTGGTTGGGTCTTCCCAATTATTGGTGAAGCCTGCATCTTCTTCCTTTTCGGAGCAGATGAAGGTGCGCTCTTCGACTCGGGCCACATCCTTGGGGTCCGAGAAACCAGCGTAAGAGTTAGGGAAGTTCGGATCGGTCAGCTTGACCAAGGTGCCGGCTTCAACCAGCTCGGCAGTCAGGCGATCATTTTCTTCAGCTGACCCATCAACCCAATAAACACGATCCGGCTTCGTCAGTGCGGCAACTTCCTCAACCCAGGATGCCAACTTCTCGTGCGAAGTAGGTGCTGCACTGATAACGTTCTGATCCGAGCTCGTGCTCATTATCCATTCCCTCCATTGGGCTGAACTTGCAATAAATCAAGGCTATTAGGTGCTCAACTCCAGCGCCGTGTGATCGAAACCTCATGAAAGTGAAACCCGGAGGACCAGAAGGAAAAAATTCCCGAAATTCCGGGGGTTGGCCTAAACGAATTGACTCGATTATGTGACGAAGGTCACGTAGACCGGTACCCTTTCAACGTCTTCACATAACCTTATGTTCATCTGGACCCACTAGCTTTGCCCGTCGATTTGTACAGCGCGAAATCGACCTGTATAGTTATTCGAGGTTCGTGAGAACAAGCCACACAAAAGAATATGCGCCCATAGCTCAGCTGGATAGAGCGTCTGTCTACGGAACAGAAGGTCAGGGGTTCGAATCCCTTTGGGCGCACCAACTGAAAAATTCCCACTCGCTCGAGTGGGAATTTTTTGTTTCCCCCAAAGGATTGCCCGATGACACAGCTTGCTCTAGGCGGCCAGCTCAGCCTGCGCCTGCTGGAAGTCGCCGACGCAAAGCAAGTCGCTGAGTCCTACCAGCGCAATCGACAGCACCTGGAGCCCTGGGAGCCGGCTCACCCCGCAGAATTCTTCACCGAGACGCGGCAAGCGGCACACCTCGCAGCCGCCTCAGAAGCTCGCCGAAGCGGATTGGCCTTTCCCTTCGGGCTCTTCGAACGGGATGCGCTCATCGGACGCTTTAATATCAGCGGAGTGGCCCGTGGCGCATTCCAAAGCGCCAGCCTGGGCTACTGGATCGATCATGAATACACCGGGCGGGGCTTGGCTTCCCGAGCCGTGGCCACCTTGCGCACGGTGGCGCTCAACGATCTGGGCTTGCACCGGCTGGAAGCCAGTACGCTCCCCCACAATTACGGCTCGCAGCGCGTTCTTGAAAAGAACGGCTTCGTCCGAATTGGCATGGCGCCGAACTATCTGGAGATCGAAGGACGCTGGCAGAACCACAACCTCTACCAAGCGATATTGCACGATCATTCGGCTTCCAATCCCAGTGATTCCGTAGTCGACTAGTTATTTTGTGAATCACGGCACTTTTTGCTGTTTTGGTTCTTGCTCCCCGGAAATCTCGTGTAAAGTTATTCAAGTCGTCAAGACTGCTAATAAATGAATATGCGCCCATAGCTCAGCTGGATAGAGCGTCTGTCTACGGAACAGAAGGTCAGGGGTTCGAATCCCTTTGGGCGCACCAACTGAAAATTCCCACTCGATCGAGTGGGAATTTTTTTGTTAAATCCCGGCGGTGAACGGCAGCGGTGCCGCAACAGACTAGTGCGAAGCGCGCAACACCAAATTCGTGTCCATGATGCTCCACTCGGGTACCTGTTCTCCGTTGATGCGTTTGATCAACAGTTCCGCCATGATTTCGCCCTGGCGCTCCGGGTTCTGCGCAATGGTCGTCAACGGCGGTGTCGAGCTTCGCGCGAAAGAGTCATCATCAACGGACGTTACCGAAATGTCCTCCGGCACTTTCACACCGGCTTCCCCTAGGGCTTGCAAAGCTCCGAAGCCCATCTGGGCACTGGCGGCAAACAGGCCGTCTACCGCAACATCCGCGTCCAGCAGCTGCTGCATGATGCGCCGTCCGCTAGCCGGGGTGAAGTCGCCGATCTCAATAGCCGCAGGCTCCAGGCCCGCGCGTTCAACTGCCTGCTTGAATCCCACCAAACGGTCCAGTCCCGCGCCCATGTCCTGTGGCCCGGCAATAATTGCCAGCTTGGTGCGTCCCTGGCCAAGGATGACCTCAGTCGCTTGCCTGGCGGCGGCGATGTTGTCGATATCGACAACATAGATGTCCTTTTGATCGGTGCTCATGGTGCGTCCGCCATAAACCATGGGCAACACAGTTCCGAGATCCGCATAGGAACGGTCATCCGCGTGGTGCGAAAGCACCAGCGCGCCATCCACATTGCTGCCTTGCAGGTAACGGGTGGTTTTCACCGGATCCGCTTCGGTGGACAGCAGCAAGGTGAGCATGAATTCGGTATCGGCCAAGTACTGGGCAGCGCCCTGGACGACCTTGGCGAAGTACGGGTCTGCGAAGAACTTCGCGGTATTCTCGGGAACCACCAAGGCGATGGAATTGGTCCGGCCCTGCGCCAGGGAACGGGCGGCACGGTTAGGCACGTAGTTCAATTCGCGGATCGCCAATTCAACAGCCTTGCGAGCCCCTGGCTTCACCCGATCCGAGCCATTCACTACACGGGAGACCGTGGCCCGTGAGACACCTGCGCGTTCTGCCACCAACTCGAGGGTCGGTTTCGGGCTCCGCGCTTCGTGCATGATCATGATCTTTATCCAGGTGCCTTGCAGTAGTCCGTCGGTGAAACACGATGATGGTCCGCAGCACCATCGGCAGGCTGCGGACCATCATGCTCAGGTGTTATGCCATTGTACGGTTTGCGGCAATCAACCCTGCGTAGGCCTTGCCACTATTCTTAATCGTTCGCACCTGGGTCTGGTAATCGACGTGGATAATGCCAAAGCGCTTCGCGTAGCCCCAAGCCCATTCGAAATTGTCCAGCAAAGACCAGACAAAGTAGCCGCGGACATCCACGCCGTCTTCTATCGCGCGGGCCACAGCATCAAGGTGGTTGAGGATGTATTCCTCGCGTTCGGGATCTTCAACGGTTCCGGCTTCCGTCACCGTATCGGTGTAGGAAGCGCCATTCTCCGTGATGTACAGCGACGGAAGGTTAGCGTAGTCCCGGCTCAACCGGTTCAACAGCACGCGCAGCCCTTCGGGATTCACTTCCCAGCCCATGGCCGTGCGCGGCAGGTCGCGTGCCGGGAAGGTCACATACTCGCTGCCGACAAATGGCGAAGACTTCGGCGAATCGGTAGGCACCACGGGCTGCGGCTGGCCGGCGGGCAGCGGATGGCCTGAAACGTTGTCATCGTGGTAGTGGTTCACGCCCAAGAAGTCGATTGGCTGCGAGATGATCTCCAGGTCTCCTGCTTCAATGACTTCAGCCAGCCCCAAACCCCGGACGTCTTCAAGCAGGTCGTCGGGGTAGGAACCGCGCAGGACAGGGTCCAGGTACATGCGGTTCCACAATGCGTCGACGCGGCGCGCTGCTTCCAGATCCACCGGATCGCCGGGATTATTCGGGACCGCGTTGGTCAGGTTCAGCGTGATGCCGATATGCTCCGCGCCCAGTTCGCGCAGTCGGGCGGTGGCCAACCCGTGGGCCAGATGCTGGTGGTGCACCGCTGCCAGCGCGGCTTGAGGTTCTTGGCGTCCCGGGGCATGCTCGCCGGCGGCGTAGCCAATCAGCGAAGAGCACAGCGGTTCGTTGAATGTCGTCCAGTGCTTCACGCGGTCACCGAGCTTTTCATGCACAGCCTCCGCGTATTCGAGGAATTTGTAGGAGGTCTCGCGGTTGGTCCAGCCACCGCGCTCTTCCAATGCCTGCGGCAGATCCCAGTGGTAGAGCGTCAGCCACGGCAGGATGCCATTCTCCAGCAGCTCGTCGACCAGCCGGGAGTAGAAATCCAGGCCTTCGGGGTTCACGGTGCGGCCCCCGGGGACCACGCGAGCCCAGCTGGTGGAGAACCGGTAGGAGTCCAGGCCCAGTTCGCGCATGAGCTGCACATCTTCGCGGTAGCGGTGGTAGTGGTCCACTGCGACTTCGAGGTTCTCACCTCCTGCGATGGCCCCTTGCTTCCGGGCGAAGGCGTCCCAGACCGAATCTTCCTTGCCGTAGGAATGGCCAGCGCCTTCGATCTGGGCTGCTGCCGTAGCCGAGCCCCACAAGAATTCCTTAGGCCACGCGAATTTTTGGGATAGGTGGTTCATCATTAGCCCTTTACAGCTCCTGCCATAATTCCGGATACAAGTTGTTTGCCTGCAAGTATGAAGAGCACCAGCAGCGGGATCGTGGCCAGCAGGGCCCCGGTCATCACGATGGTGTAGTCAACGTATCGGGCAGACTGCAGTTGGCTCAACGCCACCTGCAAGGTTGGGTTCTGCGGTGCCACCAGCATGGGCCACAGGTAGTCGGTCCAGGCGGTCATGAAGGTGAACAGCGACAGGATCGCCATCGCCGGGCGAGCCGCTGGAACCCCGACATGCCAGAAGGTGCCGATCATGGAGGCGCCATCCACGCGGGCGGCCTCGATCAGTTCATCGGGGATGTTCTCCACCAGGTACTGGCGCATGAAGAATACGCCGAAGGCAGTGACCAGGGTCGGGATGATGATGGCTCCCAGCGAGCCGGTCCAGCCGAATTGCTTCATCATCATGAACATCGGGATGATGCCCAGCTGGGTGGGCACGGCCAAGGTCGCGATCACGAAGACCAGCAGCCCCTGGCGCCCGCGGAAGCGCAATTTGGCGAACGCGTAGCCTGCCAGGGTGGAGAAGGAAACCACCGAGAAAGTGATTACCGAGGAGACGATGATGCTGTTGCCCAGGGCCGCCCAGAAATCGACGGAGTACAGGACTTCGGCGACATTGGTCCAGAACTGGCCGCCTGGCAGCAGCGGCGGGTACGCCGAGGCGAACACCGCACCGGTGGAGGAACCGATGACGAACGAATACCACAGCGGGTAGGTGCTGCCGATGAGGAAGGCCAGCAGGATTCCGTAGGTGAGGAAGCCAGGACGGCGGTCCATGGAGAAGTTCTTGCCGCGGCGCTGGGGCGCACGGACCTGGCGCGCGGGGCGTTCCACTGTTGCATTACTCATTTGCTGCACTTCCGCTCTGCGTTCCGTTGGCCGGCTTTGCTGCTTTGGCTTGGGCTCGGGCAGCTGCCCGACGTGCCGCTCGGGTTCTGCCAGTGTTGCCGGCGCCCTTCTTGTCGGCCGAGGAAGCGATGGATCCGGAGATCAGGAAATTGATCACGCCGATCACGATGATGATCAGGAAGAGGATCCAGGCCACGGCCGAGGCGCGTCCGAAGTCCCCGCGATTGAAGGCCAGGTCCCAGAGGTAGAGCACCGTGGTCTGGTACTGGCGGTCCGGGCCGCCGGGAACCGAGCTGCTGGGGTTGAACAGCTTGGGTTCGGTGAAGATCTGCAGGCCACCGATGGTGGCAGTGATGATCACGAAGATCATCGTGGGGCGGATGCTGGGCAAGGTAATCGAGAAGAAGCGGCGGATCACGCCGGCGCCGTCGATGGCCGCCGATTCATGCAGTTCGCGTGGCACTGCCTGCATGGCTGCCAGCAGGATCAGCGCGTTGTAGCCGGTCCAGCGCCAGTTCACCATGGTCGCAATAGCCATATGCGACGGGAAGACCTCGGTCTTCCACGCGATCGGGTCGATATTCACGGCGGCCAGCAGGTTGTTCAGCACGCCATACTGCTCGTCGAATGCCGAGGAGAAAATCAGTGTGACGGCCACCGGCGTGACCACGTAGGGAACCAGCACGCTCATGCGCCAGAAGGTCTTGGCGCGGATGTTCTGGTCCAGCATGGCCGCGATGAACGTCGCGATCACCAATTGCGGGATGGCCGAAAGCAGGAAGATGCTGAAGGTATTGAACAGGGAATTCCAGAACATCGGAGAGGTCAGTTCGGCTTTGTAGTTTTCCAGGCCGATCCAGGCTCCTGCTCCGCCGAGCAGATCCCAGTCATTGATCGAGACGACGAACGTGTAGATCAGGGGGAACAGGCCCACCAGGCCGAAGAGGATGAAGAAAGGCGAGATGTAGAGATATGGGGAGTACTTGAAATCCCACCGCCCGCGAAGGTGCCGCCGGCGCGTCTTGCGCTCGTCCCTGGTCTCGGCCGGCTTAGCCCCGGCCGGAGCATTGTTCCCCTTGTTCCAACGCTGGGGCTGCGGACTGGGCGCGCTGGCGTCCCGGTCTTGTTCCGGGGCATCGTGTGTTGTGGTGCTCATCAGTGGCATCTTTCCTGCTGCAGTAGCTGTCCAGGCATGGGCCGCAACCTCGTTGCGTGCCGCGGCCCTTGCCTGGATTCGAAGCGGGCTACGGGATTACTTGATTTCCAGTTCCTGCAGGGTGGAGAGGGCCTTGTTCCAGGCGGTCTCGCTGTCGCTGCCAGCATCGATCGCCTTGATAGCCGGGCCGAAGACCTGCTCCTGGATCACCGAATCCTGAGGGCCCTTGTACTGGGCCTGGACGCCGTTGGCGCGGTTGCCCAGGATTTCGCCCACCGGTGCGTTATTGAAGAATTCGCTCATCTCATTCGTGCCGGTCACTGCCTCGGACTTCTGCGCTTCCAGGTTCGAAGGGAACGTGCCGGCTTCCTCGAATGAGGTCGCCTGCGACGATGCGCTGGTCAGGTACTGGGCGAGCTTCGCAGCCTCGGCCGGGTGCTCGGAGGTGGTCGGCACGGTCAGGAACGAGCCACCCCAGTTGGCCGCGCCGCCCGGGAAGACATCTGCGAAGTCCCAGCCTGCGCTGGAGTCTCCGCCGGCACCCTCAACCTGGCCCTTGACCGTGCCAAGCATCCAGCCCGGGCAAGGCATGACGGCGAAGGAACCGTCAACGAAGGCCTGGCCCTTGCCCCAGTCCCACTGGGTCTGGTTGGCCGACAGCCCCTTGGACGCAGCATCGGAGAGCAGGTCCCAGCGCTCGCGCAGTTCGGCGTTGCCCTCGATATTCAGTGATCCGTCAGCCTTGTAGTAGCCCTCGTCGAGCTGATTGACCATGGAATTCCAGACGAAACCGGACTGGTCGTAGAAGGCCTTGTCGGTCTTCTTCACATACTCGTTGCCTGCCTTGAAGAAGTCTTCCCAGGTTGCGTCGTCGCCACCGAGCAACTCGGCAACTTCTTCGCGCTCGCTGGGCATGCCAGCGTCCTTGAACAGCTTGGCATTGAAGCAGATGCCCATCGGCCCAATGTCCGTACCGTAGCCAATGACGCGGCCTTCTGGGTCGGTGGCCTGCTTGACCTTCCAGTCAACCCAATCCCCCGCTACCTCATTGGCACCGAACTCGCGCAGATCGGTGAAGGAATCTGCAACCGACATCACCTGGCCCAGCCAGCCTTCTTCCACTGCTTGGACATCTGGCAGGCCGGCACCCGCAGCCTGCTTGGTCTTCCAGTCGGTCAACGCGTTGCCACCGGTGTCGATGTTGGTGGCTTCGATGGTGATTCCAGGGTTTTCCTTCTGGTACTTCTCGTACAGCGGGTCCAGTCCCTGGGTGCCGAAGGTCGTCACGGTCAGCGTGACCGGGTTATCAGCCGAGGCCGGCTGGGCATCCTTGCTTGCGTCGGCTGCGCAGCCGGTTGCTACCAGGGCGATGCTTCCGGCAACGGCCGTGGCCAGTGCCAGTGGGGATTTGCGTGAGGGTTTCACGGTGACTCCATTTCGGATATGAATCGTGCGAGCGGGTGAGCGCCAACAAGTTTGAGAGCGCTCTCAAAATACGGCAAAAAAGAAAATTCCTGCGATTTCCTGGATGCCTGAAACGATGAAAGCGACTCTGCCAAACATTTTGTGAGCGCTCTCACAAATCTTCTCCAACAATTCTCCACGATGGAAGTTTTCTGTCAAGCCTTTTCCCCAAAGAATTCTCCGCCCCGCAGCCAGCGCCCCTCTGGGTTCCCCAAAGCGGGTTAAAAGAAGGTGGCCAGGCGCTCTTCAGGGAAGAAGAGCGCCCCGCCACCGCGCAGGCGGGAAAAGTCAGTTTTTCTTATCCAGCTGCAGTCCGACGAGCACCGGGTCATGATCCGAGGAACGGTACTGGTCAGCCGCGAACAGGTTAGTGATGTTGTTGTTGTAGCGGCTGTATTCGTAGCCCACGGATTCAAGGGCGTTGATGTTCCAGATGTCTTCTCCAGTCACCTTGCCCGCCAGCTTCTCCGAGGCGAAGATGTGGTCCAGCGAGCCGACCAAGCCGTCGTAGAGGTAGCTCTGGGAATCGGCTGCGGCGCCGAGGTCCACGTACCCGGCTTCAACCAGAACCTGCATCGGATCTTCAGCCGAATAGGAGTTGAAGTCCCCCGCCAGCAGCACCTGGTCGGTATTGCGCGATTTCTTCAGATCGTCCGCGAAGCCAACCAGCGCTTCCGCTTGGCCGACACGGGCTTCGTTCCAAGCGCCTTGGCCATCGCCGCTGTCGGCATTGCCCGATCCATCAGCAGGATCCGAGCCCTTGGACTTGAAGTGGTTGGCAACGACCAGGAAGCGGGTGTTCTGGTTTCCGCCGACACGCTGGAAGGCCTGGGCCAGTGGATCCCGGGCGTTCACGAATGCTGGATCGTCGAGGATGACCGACTCGTCGATGGGCTTCACGGCCTTGTCGCGGTAGATGATCGCGGTGCGGATAACATCTTCGTCAGCGGGCACAACGGACGGGGTCGGGACATAGCTCCAAACCTTCTGGCCAGCTTCCTGGTTCAACTCGTTGACCAAGTGAGCCAGGGCGGCATCGCGGTTCTGTCCGAAGCGTGCCGAGTTCTCGATTTCTTCCAGGACCACCACGTCTGCGGTGAACTTGCCCAGTGCGGCAACGATCTTGGACTGCTGGCGCTCAAAGCTTTCAGCGGTCGCCGCGCCGCGCGCATCGCAACCACCGCGGACATTGATCGGATTGCCCTCGCGGTCGGTGTAGTACGAGCACCCATCGAGCATGTCGCCGGTAGTGGTGAAGTAGTTCAGCACGTTGAAGCTGCCAACGCTGACATTGCCGCCCACCTCTTGCGGAGCGTCGTTGTCGACCTGCTCGAAGTTCACGGCGATATCGGCATCATCGGCGCCGACCACCTGGCCCTGCGGCTGCAAACGCCACATATCGTAGCGGTAGTCCAAAATGACCGGTGCGATGAAGGATGCGTCAGCGCCCACGGTGACGCGCTGCTGCGCGTCGATGTACGGCAGGGCGATCTGCTTGTTCTTGCTGGTGGAGAAGTTCAGCGTGGCCCCGTCATCGACCACGATCGAGCGCTGCTCGTTTTCCGCCGCGAGAGCCTTGGCCTGGGCACTGCCCGGCTTGAAGACATCGGTTGGCTGGCGCAGCAGCCGTTCGCCGGGCAGGATCTCGCTGGTGCCCATGGCCAGGCTCAGCTCGCCGTACTGGTTCAGCGAGTAATTGTCCGAGACGGTGAACTCGCCCTGCGGCTCGATCAGCATGGATTCAAAGCGCTCGCGCTCGGCATCGCTGCTCGGCAGTGAAATCGCCAGCGGCTTGACGCCCTGCGCCGGTTCATCGAGCACCTCGACGCTGCCAGCCTTGAGCTGGGTCAAGCCATAGTATTCGGACACTTCGCCAGAAACCTGGACATGGTCGCCGACGCTCACCGAGGAAACCTCGTCCGGCGCGTACACGAAGATCGCCGAGCTCGCCTGGCCCGAGGCATCTACGCCGCTGCCAGCGCTCTGCAGATAGAAGCCGCGGAATCCGCCGTCGGCGTAGGCTCCGGTGACAACACCGCGCACAGTTGCGTCCTGGCCAGCCATGGGTGAGCTGTCGCCGGTCCCCTGGATCTGTTCGATGGGGGTGATTTCGGCAGTATCGGCGTGCGCCGCCGAGAAGCTCGAAACCGCAAGCGCGGTTCCCAGCACCGCGGCAGCGATGCGAGTGGGACGTCTATTGATCATGTTTTTCCCTAGGTAGATATTCAAGCAGCGGCGGCCCTGCCGCGTGCATGGGCCTGGTTCCAAGGTAAGCAAAGCCCGATTAACTGCACCTGAACTCTGCCCCGCTTTTTCGTGACGTACCCAACAACCATCAAAGGTCATCAAACGCTTTACGTCCAGTAGTGATTAAAGGAACCTTTTCACTAATTGAACTGACCGGTCAGTTCAATTAGTCTTTAACTGTGCTTACCGCAGATTCCATTACCGTCAAGGGACGCCACGACCAGCTCGTGGGGCCCACCTCCGTGCAACTGCAAAGAGGTGAACTGCAGCTGCTGGTATCCGAGCCGCAGATTTCCCGGACCGCGCTGGCCCTTGTACTGAGCGGACGCATGGCACCCAGCTCCGGGACGGTGGTGTGGAATGCGGATCCGAAGCTGCGAACCCTGCGCAAGCACAGCGCTCTGGTCGATTCGCCGGGGATCAATGAACCCGAATCCCACTTGAAGGTTTGCGATCTTGTCGCAGAAGATCTGGGGCTGATCCCGGGGCCAAGCTGGCGCAAGCCCGGCGCCAGGAAGTGGATGGCGCAGCATGGATTCGACGATATCGCCAGCTGCTGGAGCGATGCCATCGATCCGGGCCGCCTCTTCGAACTCCAGCTCCTGCTGGCTGCCGAGAATCCCCGTCTTGAATTGCTCATCGTCGATTCACCGGACCGGCACGATCTGGAAGACGAGCATTGGCTCGAGACCCTGGAGAACTTCGCTTCCTCGCATCGGGAATTCGCAGTCCTGGCTATCGTCAGCCGGCTGCCCCAGTGCTGGCAGCCGCAAACCGGGCAGGCCGCCGACCCGGAACCAGCAGTGCTCCCACTGCCCGATCCATCCACCGGGTTCATCCAAGGCGAACTCGATCTGGGCCTGGATCACCTGGCCATGGCCGAGGGCATCGCGGACAACCACGTTTTCTTCCTCCCAGCCGACGAACTTGCTGACGCTGTTCAGTGCGAAGCAAAGGAATAGCCCATGACAACTTTGCGACTTGCCCTCTCCGAGCTCAAGCGGATGAGCCGCGGCACCTTGCCCAAACTGGCGCTCATCGCGGTCACCTGCGTTCCGCTGCTCTATGGCGCGCTCTACCTCTACGCCAACTGGGACCCCCAGGGAAACCTCGACAAGGTCACGGCCGCCGTGGTCAATCTGGATGAAGGCGCCGAACAGGACGGCGAGAAAACCCGAGTCGGCGACGACGTCGTCGAGGAATTGGAAGACGACGGCACCTTCAGCTGGGCGCACGTGGATTCCAAGGCGGAAGCCGAGCAGGCCGTGGCCACCGGCCAGTACGCCTTTGCGCTGATCCTGCCCGAGGACTTTTCCTCGGCCCTGGTCTCGCCAGGCGATTTCGATGATGCCGAACAGGCCAATATCGAGCTGCTGACCAACGATGCCAATAACTTCATGGTGTCCAACTTCGCCAAAACGCTGGCTACCACGGTGCGCACCTCGGTCGCCCAGGAAGTGGGAACCGAAACGGCTTCGGCGATGATCGCCGGATTCGTGGACATCCACGATTCGATGGGCGAAGCCGCAGACGGCGCCGGGAAGCTCTACGATGGCACCCTGCGACTGGGCGATGGCGTGGTCACCTTGGCCGATGGCACCACCAAGCTCGTCGATGGCAGCACCGAGCTGAACTCGGGCACCAAGACCCTGAAGAATGGCACCGCCGACCTGTCGGGAGGGTTGGGCCAACTGGTCGACGGCCAAACCCGGCTGCGCGACGGCAGCGCCGAACTGGCCGACGGCACCGCGCAGCTGGCCGACGGCAGCAAAGAGCTGAGCGACGGTCTGCACACCTTGAAGACGCAGACCAAAGCGCTGCCCGGTTCCGTCTCGAAGCTGGATCAAGGCGCCGCCAGCGCGAAAGAAGCCGCCGACCAGCTTGCTGCCGGTTCACAGCAGGTCGCAGACGGCAACCAGCAGCTGGCCAGCACGGCAGATGACGCCATCGCGGTAATCGACCAGCTGCAGGCCAACACGAAAACGCAGCTGGATAGCGTCAAGGAAGATACGCAGCAGCGCCTGGACGAGTTGGTCAGCAGTGGCGTGCTCACCCAGGACCAGGCTGATTCCATCCAGAGCACGGTCAGCCAAAGCGTGCAGAATTCTACGCTCGGCAATGCCTTGGATACCAAAGTGACCCAGGTCAATACCGAGTTATCTACCCTGCAAACGCAGCTGCACACCCTCGCCGACGGATCGGCGCAGGTAGCCGAAGGAAACCAGCAGCTGGCCACCGGCCTGGGCACCCTCGCGGATGGCACCAAGGCGTTGGATGACGCCATGCCTGCACTCGCGAAGGGCATCGGCTCGGCAGCCCAAGGCTCGGCGAAGCTCGCCTCCGGCGCCGCCGAAGCCCACACCGGGGCAAAGACCCTGGCCGAGGGCCAGCAGTCCGCATTGAATGGCGCCACCGACGCGGCTGACGGCGCAAGCCAACTGGATCAGGGTGCCGGCACGCTGCTCGCCGGCACCGGAGCCCTGCACAACGGACTGGTGCAGCTCTCCGATGGAGTCGGCGAGCTCTCGGACGGCACCGAAGAACTGCAAGACGGTTCAGATGAATTGGCCGCCGGCCTGGAGGACGGCACCGGGAAGGTGCCGAACCCCGATAAGTCCACCAGCGGGCAACTGGCCGAAGTCATGGGCAATCCGGTAGCTGTCTCCAATAGCAAGCAGGCCGAAGCGCAGGCTTATGGCGAAGGCCTTGCCCCCTTCTTCATGACCCTGGCGACCTTTATCGGCGTGCTGATCCTGACCCAGGTGATGCGCCCGATGACCAAGCGCGCGCTGGCTTCCAACGGCAGCAACTGGAAAATTTCCATCGGCGGCTGGTTGCCCTTCGCCGCCATCGCAGTGCTGCAAACCAGCCTGCTCTACGCGGTGGTGCGATTCGGGCTGGGACTGCATGCCGCCCACCCGTGGCTGATCTGGGCTTTGCTGGCCGGTTCTGCCTTATGTTTCAGTGCGCTGATCCAGGGGTGCTTCGCGCTGCTGGGCACCGCTGGAAAGTTCGTGGTGCTGGTACTGATGGTCCTGCAGCTGGTCACCTCCGGCGGCACCTTCCCCTGGGAGACCTTGCCTGATTCGCTGCACCTGCTGCACCGGATCCTGCCCATGAGCAATGTGGTGATCGGCATGCGCCACCTGATGTACGGCGCGGATCTGGGAGTGCTGCCATCGGTTACCGGTTCGTTGCTGCTCTACACCGCCATTGGACTAGTCTTGAGTATGCTTGCGGTACGCAAGAACAAGACCTGGAGCTTGAAAACACTGCAACCGGAGCTGAAAGAATGACAACGCCAACGGGCCAACGCCGCCGTGTGCGGGCCACGGATTCGAAGGAGAAGCTCTTCGAAGCGGCCATGCAGCTGCTCGGTTCGCGCTCCCCCGAGTCCGTCTCGGTGGACGAGATCGCGGCCGCGGCCGGCGTTTCCAAGGGCACGGTCTACTACAATTTCGGTTCCAAAGACGAGCTGGTCAGCCAGATCCTCAGCTACGGCGCGCACAAGCTCATGGGCGAACTGGCACGTGCGGCCTCCGGGGAAGACCCCTACCTTGCGCTGAGGCAGATGCTGGAATTCTCCATGGACTTCGTCGCCAGCTACCCCTCCTTTGCCCACCTGTGGATGCAGGAGCAGCTGAGCGCGGACACCGCCAATGCGTTCGCCAGCACCCCGCTGCACACGCAGGTGACCGGGCTGATCATCGAGGTTCTCGAACGCCTGGTCGTGCTCGAGCCCGACCAGAAGCTCTCGGTAGCCACCAGTATTTTCGGTGCGGCCTTGTTTACTGCCCGGATGCGCGCCTCGGGGCAGACCGGCCTGGATCGCGGGCAAACGGTGCGCGCCGTGCTGCTCACCGTGGATGGGCTTCGCGCTACCCGTCCGGCGGCCGGCTCCTAGGCCTGCGCGTCCCAGCTGGCGGTTTCCCTGATGCCAGGCAGTCCGGCGCTGAAGAGCAGCACCCCGGGATAGCCGTTGAGCAGTTCGGCCACGTCGCCGTAGGCTCCATCGGGCAAGCGGGTCAGCAGCGAATCGACCACCAGCAAGGGCGGTTCGCGCAACAGCGCCCGTGCCACCAGCAGCGATGCTTGCTGCCCGGAACTAAGCGGTTCGCCGCCCCGGCGCAAGCGGGCTTCCGCTCCACCGGGCAAATCGGCCATCTTCAAACCGCAGGTTTCAGCCAGCGCCACGGCCTTGCGCAGCGAAGCGCCCGGATGGCGATACCGCAGCGCACGGGCGACGCTTCCGCGCTCGGGAACCATGGATTCCAACGCGGAGCCCACGAGCTTGCGGCGGCCGGCAGCAGGCAGATCCTCGCTGCGCCCCTCGGCGATCCACACCCCGGCCTGCGGGTCGGCGCCGTGCACCAGGGCGCCGGTAGCAATGGCCGAAAGCAGCGCCGCGCATTGGCCCTGGCTTCCACGCAGCGCAATTCGCTCCCCGGGCTGTGCCCGCAGGGTGGAAAACTGGTCGGCCATCCCTGCGGGCACCTGGATGCGCACCGAGGAAGGCTGGAGCATCAGCTCCTTGGCATCGCGGGTGCTTGCCGAAGATTCTTCGCGGGCCCACCAGCGTTCCTGCTCGGCCAGCAGCGGCGCGATGATTCGCCGGCCCGCCTTGTAATTCTGCCGGTACTCCACCACGCGGCCCCACTCGCCCAGGGTTCCTGCGCAAATTCCCATCAGCGTCAGGGCGGTCGCCACGGCGGCTGGCGGAAGCTGCGCCATCGAGGCCGCCGCCACAACCAGCGCGGTACCCAGCAGCGGAATGGCCAGCGCCCCGCCACGCAGGGCGGCGGCGAACCGGGCGCGATGCACCGAAGCATCGATCACCTTCTGCGAGGAGTCCTGCACCCTTTGCACTTCACGTTCCACGCCGCCGCCGGCCGCAATAGCTGTCCGCGCCGCGACGGTATCGGCAATGCGCGAGGCCAGGCTTCCACGGTGCCGGCGCAAGGTCCTGGCGCTCAGGAAAGTACCCCCGGCCAAGGCCGCCAGCAGGACGCCCTCGAGCACCAGGGTCGCGGCCAAGCTCAGGGCCAGGAGCGGATGCAGGAACCACAGGCCCGCACCGCTGACAATCAGCAATGGCAAACCGGCGACCAGCGGGACCATGCCCTGCACAATCCAGTTGCGGATCGAGGACAGGTCGTTGGTGGAACGGGCGATGGTGATGCCCATGGACGGACCGCGTGCACTACGCAAAGCGTGCGTGACCAGCCCGCGGCGCAGCTGGGCCACATAATGCTGGCCGAGCTTCTCGGCCAGCACCCGTTCAGCGTACTTGGCCAGGAAGAAGCATCCCACCAAGCCCAGGACCGCGCCAAGAGCTGCCCAGCTGATGCGGGCCGAAAGCTGTCCGATCAGCCAGCCGATGGCAATCGAGAGCAAGCCGGCGAGAATGCCCAGGCTGAGCAATCCGGCCAGCAGCATCCGCCGCCCCGGCGCTACCAGCGCCGGCAGGCGCCCAGGCTGCGCCGGCTGCTCAACGGCGATCTTCTGGTCCAGCATCTTGGCTCCTAGCGGGTTGGTAGCAGGGCGGCGGCAACCTCTGCCTGGCACAAGTCGAAGGTCCCGACGACCGGGGTGGACAGCTGAGCCTGGGCTTCCATCGCGGCCAGCGGGGAGGCCGTGAGCACCCCGGAAACCGCGGCAACATCCAGGCCTGCTTCGCGCAGGATCCGCTCTCCGGCCTGGGCGCCCAAAGCGTCCTGGGCGCTGAACAGCACGCGGTCTACATGCTCGGCGAAAATCGGGTCGCGCAACAAGCGGGAAGTTTCGCCCTGGAACAGCCCGTCGGCGATCTCGATGACCACTGCGTCTGCGCCGGTGGCGCTTTGCTCGCGGATCATCGCCACCAGCAAGTCGCGCACGGTTTCGTAGTCCAAGCGGTAGGTGGTTGGGAAGCCGAAGTCGGTGAAGTCGCAGACGCTGAAGGCGCCGGCATCGGTGAACAGGTTCGGATCATTGCCGGCACCCGTGCCGGTGGCCTTGCCTGCGGCAACTTCCATGCCGGAGTTGACCAGTCCGTTGACCAGGCATCCCAGGGTGGTGGACTTGCCGGAGTTCATCGAGGTGCCCAGCACTGCGATCACCGGCGGGCGCGGCGCGGCAACCTGCGCTGCGCGCGGCGATGCGTTCTCGATGCCCAGTGGAGCGAAGTCCACCAGGTTCACGACCTTGCCGTGGCGCATCAGCAGGCCTGCGGGCTGCAGCTGTGTCGCCATATCGATCGAGGCGTGCTGTTCGATGACTTCGCTGGCGACACCGCCGCCTGCAACCAGCTGGCATGGACCCAGGTTATCCGGCACATGGGCCAGGAACTGGTCTGGTGCGTAGCGGTGGCCGTAGGCGACCATGATTTCCTGTCCGACGAACATCAGCTGGCGTCGGGAAACCGGGGACTGCAGGCGCGTGTGCTTGCCTAGCTCGGTCACAGCCGCGATGACGACGTCACCGGCACGCGGCACCATGTTTGCGCGGCGCACGATCTCGAAATCCTGCGGATTGCGCTGCAGCTCGGCTGCAACGAAGCGGGTGGTGTAGGCAGCGCGGATGGTGCGGGCGCGCTGTGCATCGATCTGCTGCTGCACTTCATTGCGCGCTGCGGGGGTCTGCGTTGGAAGTGATTCTGCGATGATGGCCATCTGCCTATTCCTCTTTCAGTGTTTCCGGCCCGCCGTTGCGGTTTGCCGGTGCTGGCCGTGCTGCCAACGATTCCCAGTGAAACGAGCAATGGTTAACTGAAAGTGAACGGTTCATGAGGCGGCGAGGTGTATTCGATGAGAGGCCTATCATCTGCTTCTCATAAAGGCAGATCACCGCTTATTTACTGGCTGACTAGTGCATTAGAAAAAACTTGATGAGACTTCTCTCATGCGGGCCGCGGTGCGGTGAAATGCGTGACGCGCGCATCACGGGCATCCAGGTGCGAGTACGGATGCTTGGTTTCCAGCACCGTGGTTCCCAGGGTCGGATAGTTCATCGCCAGCTCGTAAACGGCTTCTTCATCCGAGTCCATTGCCGCCAAGCGCAGCGCCAATTCCTGGAGCACCGGCTGGTGCCCGATCACCAGCAGGTTGCTGACCGTATCGGGAACTTCATTGATGATGGAGCACAGCTGCGAGGCTCCTGCGGTGAAAATGCGCGAATCGACATAGGGGGTCGGGCCCTTCTCGCCGAGTTCGGAAAGCACCCAGGCGCAGGTGGAGCGCGCACGCAGCGCGTCGGAGCAGATGATGTAGTCCGGTATCAGGCCATTCTCCACAAGCCAGGCTCCGGCGGCCGGGGCTTCGCGGTGCCCGCGGGCTGCCAGCGGCCGGTCGTGATCCGCGACGCCCAGCGGGTAGTCGGCTTTGGCGTGGCGCATCAGCATGAGCTTGCGGGAGTGCATGGTGTTCATTGTTCCAGCTTAAGACAGCAGTGGCGGGCAAACCGAACCCGGTTTGCCCGCCACTGCTGCCAGCTGATGCTAGATGGAGTATTCCGGAGCTGCCCAGACAACAACTTCTGGGTGCTCGTAGAAGCGGTAGCCCTGGCCACGTACGGTGCGCACGGTATTGGCCAGGCGTCCCAGCTTGGAACGCAGACGACGGATATGCACGTCGATGGTGCGTTCGTTAGGGACTTCTTCGGCATTGCGCCACAGGTTTTCCAGCAGCTCTTCGCGTCCTACGGTGCGGGTGCCGTTTTCCACGAGGAAGTTCAGCAGCTCGAATTCCTTGAAGGTCAGGTTCAGGGTTTCGCCATCCAGGTAGACTTCGCGGCGCGAGAGGTCGATCAGCACGCCAGATGGGCGCGGGGTGGATGGACGGGCTTCAGCGCGTGGCCGGCGGGAAATCGTCGGATCGCCCAAAGCCTGGCGAACTACATCGATGGGCTCACCCTGGGCGCTGGTCGGAGCCAGTGCCACGGCGGCATGGGTCTGCGCTTGCGGCGACAAGGTGGCCAGGAAGGCGCGGACCTGGGTGGCCAGCTTGCCCAGCGAGGTGCCCTGCGCCTGGGCGGCAGTTTCATCCAGGCCCACGTAGAGCACGAAGCCGCGTGCGGAGGTGTCGGCGCTTGGCTGGCCTGTTGACTGCACTGGAGTGCTAGCCGGCTGATGCGATGCATCACGTGTTTCATGAACATTGGAAACCGCGCGCAGCGGACGGTAACCCGCTGGTGCATAGCTGCCAGAAGCTGAACGCTGCGCAGCTGCTGCGCGATTCTGCGCATTGCGAATTGAAACGTGGACGTATCCGGAACCAGCCGACATAATCTTTTCCTCTTTTAGTGCGAAGGCCAAGTGGTTTGGCGCTCATGCTTCGGGTTTTGCTTGCGCTGTTCGCGGCCTTCGTCCACGTTCAGCAGTTGGGTTTCCCGTCAATAACTCCCAAAATCGGATTACAAATCACTCATAATTCGGCTTGGATGCCATGGACGCCGAGCATTCGTTGAGGACGATCTTGGGCAACTCGATGTTGGAATCCGAGGTGCTTTTACCGTCCTGCGCCGTACTCACACCTCTAGTTTCCTCGTAACATTGGCAACTTGCAAGTAACAATGAACGCCTGCGTCCACATAGTGAGACGAATGTTTCCAAACGTGACGCACAACACTTTAGACAATTCTAGGCTACCTAAGCGCTTAACTAAACAATATGGTCAACATATCAATAAAACTTCGTCATTATGTCTGGTCCATTCATAGGCCTGAATATTCATTCATCACTATGGTCCGTCCACGCTTCAATCATTCGTCGTTCTTAGGGGTTGACCAAATTAACCACTATCGGTTCGGGTTTTCCCCGCATAAAATCGACTTATAGTCATAGCTGGCACACAGCAAAAACATATTCTCGGCCCATGGCAATAGGACAAGCTGATTAACATGAATGAATCACGATTCTCCCCTTCGCAATTGCCCCGGCTGACTCACCCTGATGGCACGGCAATCAAAGTTCTCGTGGTCGATGATGAACCTTCATTGGCGGAATTGGTCGCCATGGGAACCCGCATGCTCGGCTGGGAAGCCACGATGGCCCACGATGGGCCCGAAGCAGTAGCCACCGCTCGCTCCCTAGCGCCGGACGTACTGGTTCTCGACTGGATGCTGCCTGGGTTCGACGGCCCCGAGGTGCTGCGCAAGGTGCGCACCCACTTCCCTGAAATCCCCGTACTTTTCCTCACTGCCAAGGACGCGGTTGAAGACCGTATCGAGGGCCTGGGGGCCGGTGCAGACGACTACGTCGCCAAGCCCTTCAGCCTCGAAGAGGTCCTGATCCGATTGCACCGACTCGTGGAACGTTCCGGTGCGGCCACTGCGGATTCCGCTGAATTGGTGGTCGGCGATCTGGTGCTGAACATGGACTCGCACGACGTATCCCGCGCAGGCCGCGAAATTTCGCTGACCGCCACCGAATTCGACCTGCTCAGCTACCTGATGAACAACGCCCGCCGTGTGGTATCCAAGTCGCAGATCCTGGACAACGTCTGGCACTACGATTTCGACGGCCAGGCGAACATCGTCGAACTGTACATCTCGTACCTGCGCAAGAAGATTGACGTTGACGCGGAGCCGATGATCCACACCGTGCGTGGCGTTGGCTACGTGCTGAAGCCGGCTGCATGAGTTTCTTTTCCCCGAATACCAGGGTGAGCTCGCCGCACGCGCTGCAGCGCAAACTGCTGCTCATCCTGCTGACCTCGGTCACCGCCGTATCTGTCTTGCTCGGCCTGCTCTATAACGCGGGCATGCGCCAGACCTTGATGGACCAGCTCAACAGCCAGCTGCGGCTCACCACCGAACGCGCGCTGAATTATTCGCAGGGTGCACCAGCGGTGAACTCCCGGCTTGATGCCCCCGGCCAGTCCGCCGGCACGCTGACCGCGCGGTTCGTCGACAAATACGTCTTCAACGGCGGGGTGCTGGACGAACGCACCGGCGTGCTGAAGCAGCTGAGCCAGGAAGATGCCATCCCGATGGTGGATCTGGAGCTGAGCACGTTGCGTGCCGGCGGGCAGTTCAAGCCGGTACGTGCCCACCTGACTGTGGGCGACTATTACCTCGTCGCAGTCAAGGACTCTGGATCCAACGGCATCCTGATTGTCGGTTTGCCCCTGCACAGCACCGATCTGGCGTTGCGCGGCATGGCCTGGCTGACGCTGTTCATCGCCTTGATCCTGATCGCCGGTGCGGGCCTGGCCGGTTCGTGGCTGATCTCCCGCTCGCTTGCCTCGCTGAAGCGCGTGGCCACCGTGGCTGCTTCGGTTGCCGCCGAAGAGCTTGATTCAGGAAAGGTGGACCTGACCCAGCGCGTCCCGGCGCAAGATGCAGTCCCCGGTACCGAGGTGGGCAATGTCGGCAATGCGCTGAACGCGATGATCAGCAACGTCTCCACCGCGCTGACCGCCCGCGAGAAGTCCCAGGCCCAGATGCGCCAATTTGTCGCCGATGCCTCGCACGAACTGCGCACTCCGCTCTCGGCGATCCGCGGCTACACCGAGCTGCTCTCGGCCACTGAGCATTTCTCCCCGGACGGGCAGCGCTCGGTGGACCGCGTTCTGCAGCAAAGCAGCCGAATGAGCTCACTGGTTGAAAATCTGCTGCTCCTGGCTCGGCTGGATGAGGAGAATGCGTTCAAGCGCAGCGAAATTGACCTGTGCTCGCTGACATCGGATATCACCGAGGACTTCAAGCTCACCGCGAGCGACCACCATTGGGAGTTCGACTGCCAGGCGCCGCAGACCATTGTCAATGGCGACTCGGCCTCGCTTCGCCGGGTGATCACCAACCTCTTGGCCAACGCCCGCAAGCACACGACGGCCGGAAACACCGTCACCGTTTCGGTGGACCAAGACGAAGACACCGATGAAGCCATCATCCGGGTTCACGACACCGGTGAGGGCATTGCCCCGGAATTCCTGCCTCGGGTCTTCGAACGTTTCACCCGCGCCGACAAGGCGCGTTCTGGCTCCGATGGCACGACCGGGCTGGGCCTGCCGATCGCCAAGAGCATCGTCGAAGCCCACGGGGGCACCGTCACGGTCACCTCCCAGCCAGGAGATACCGTCTTCGAGGTCCGGCTTCCGTTGGACACGCCCGAAACCGGTGAAGAAACGCCGAAGGCTGCGGTGTAGTCACCGCAGCCTTCGGGCACATCGCTTAGCTGGAACTAGGCAATGGGCGGGGTCACGCCATACAGGCGGTCGCCGGCATCGCCCAGGCCTGGGATGATGTAGGACTTCTCGTCCAGCTTTTCGTCCATCGCTGCCAGCACGATGTGCACGCGATGATCGCCACCGTGGATTTCCTTCAGACGCTCGATGCCCTCAGGGGCAGCGATCAGGCAAATGCAGGTAACGGATTCTGCGCCGCGTTCGAAGATGAACTTGATGGCCTCGGCCAGGGTGCCGCCGGTGGCCAGCATCGGATCCAGCACGAACACTTGGCGGCCGGCCAAGTCATTTGGCACGCGGTCAGCGTAGGTGATGATGTCCAGGGTTGCCTCGTTGCGGGCCATGCCCAGGAAGCCGACCTCAGCGGTCGGAACCAGGCGGGTCATGCCTTCGAGCATGCCCAGGCCGGCGCGCAGGATGGGGACAACCAGCGGGGTCGGCTTGGCAATGGAGGTACCGGTGGTGGTGGCGACCGGGGTCTGCACCTCAACGTTTTCGGTTTTCACCTCGCGGGTTGCCTCATAAGCCAGCAGGGTGACCAGTTCGTCGGTCAGCTGGCGGAAAATCGAGGATGGGGTGTTCTTATCACGAAGAACCGAAACCTTGTGTGCCACCAGTGGGTGGTCGACTACCTGTACGCGCATAAGTAGAAATCTATCAGCACCGACTCAGGCAAATCGAGAGATATCCCCGATTTCCCGTCGTTAAAGCACTTTGGTGTGCCCAAGGAAACAGCAAACTTCAGTGCAGTGCGCAGTGCACCACACTCCGAGCACCCGGCTACCGTCCCAAAACACGTAAAGTGAAAGCACTATGGTGCACGAATTTGATGCTTGGATGGACCTCGCCTTGGCTGAAGCGCGCGAAGCGCTGGCCACTGATGACGTACCCATCGGCGCCGTCATCCTCTCCCCCGAAGGCGAAGTCCTGGCCACCGGACGCAACGAGCGCGAGGCCATCAAGGACCCCACGGCGCATGCCGAGGTGGTCGCCATTCGCAATGCGGTCAAGGCCTTGGAAGCCAAGGGACAAGATGATGGCTGGCGCTTATCCGACTGCACCCTGGTGGTGACCCTTGAGCCCTGCGCCATGTGCGCCGGGGCAATAGTCCTTTCGCGCATTCCCAAATTGGTCTTCGGGGCCTGGGACGAGAAGGCCGGCGCGTGCGGCTCGGTCTTCGATATCGTCCGTGAACCGCGATTGAACCATTGGGTCGAGGTGTACTCGCGGGTCAAGGAAGAAGAATGCGGTGACCTGTTGCGTGAATTCTTCCGGAGCAAGCGCGGCTAGAAACCGACGTTGATGTGTTTCGGAACACTTCAGGCCAAAAACAGCGCTCTCGTTTTTGTTTTCGCCTGATGTTCGTTATAGAGTTATCAGGTCTGGTGACGTGTCCGAGCGGCCGAAGGTGCAACACTCGAAATGTTGTGTACGGTAACCCCGTACCGTGGGTTCAAATCCCACCGTCACCGCCAATGAAAACCCCTGGTCAGCCAGGGGTTTTCTTCTTTTAAAGATCTGACATGGTGCACTTATGGTGCATATTTCACCGGAGGGTAGTTACGACATGCCCATCCTTCGTTGTGAACACGGCTACCACCACCATGCAGGCCCGCACGCCTGCGACTGGGTGAACCACAACGAAGAATGACCATACTGGGCATCGCGCAAGCAGGACGAAAAAGATCTCTAGCCTCCCGCCGGCTGCCGCACCTGCTGCGCGCGCTTGCCCTCAGGAAGCCGGGCACAGAGAAAGGTCCCCCTGCTGCTGTATGCGGCAAGGGGATCTCTTCGGGTTAGGCTCAGCGGATCTGGACATTGCTCGTCTCGGCTCATTCGACGAACGAGCCGGCGTTACCTACTATCGTGAAGTGCTGGTCTTCGAGTGGTGGCGGTAGTTGGTGAACGCCAGGATAAGCGCTGCTAGCAGCAGTACTCCGCCAACAGCCCATCCAACCACGGCGTAGTCGGTAAGCTGAGGGACCCGTGGCAGGTTGATCGCGGCTACCGCAAGGAACAGAAGCACCACTACGGTGCTCTTCCTGGCGGCAGACGAATTGCTAGGTTGCTTTGTCATTTGCCGTTTCCTTTCTCGTGCCTAGCTGGCACCGCTCAGGCACTGTCCTACGGATGCGCCAGCAACAGCGGTGAAACCAGCCACGCAGATGATGCAGCCTGTTCCCACGGTAACAGCACAGAACGCCGCACAGGTGGAGATGATCACGAGCGCCGCCATGGTGGAGATGCCCAGCGCGTTGAGGCACTTGATCACACCTTCGTTGCCAGCGGCCGCAACGCCCACCGACGAGCCTTCAGGAGACATGGCGCTCAAGGCTTTCGCAGCCTGAGCTTCAGCTTCGGGAGTAGCTTCAACAGTCCACTGCTTGAGCAAACTCCCATCGACCCACTGCTTCACCTCGGCAGTGCTGTCGCTGGTGTACGTGGCTTGAACCTGTGCGAAGCTCTGGACAACGTCTCCAGCAGCGTCAACGACGGCAACGGCGAAGGAGCCCTCGTCGTGGCCGTCCCCAGACGTAGCCGCTGCCACCATCAGCGAACTGGAGCCATTGATCCGGGCGACGTTTGCCTGCTTGATATCGACTTCTGCACCGTTTCGCAGCTGAGCATCGAAACTCGGTTCGGCACTTGCGATCGCCCGCTCGACAGCTGACTCCGAAAGCGGCTCGTTGTTTAGGAACGAACCTTCGGAAGCGTTGACCGGACTAGCAACCGCGAAGAGCATCGCCCAGCCTGCAACCATCGCGATGATTGCTTTCGAGATCTTTTTCATGTTGACCACTTCCTATTTCTGGGCCTGGTCGATGCAATATCCTACCTGACCGCCCCATACGCCCGCGGCTGCGGCGATGCAACCCACGCAGCCGAGCCCAACAGTTCCTACGCAGACCGCCGCGCAGGTGATAGAGATGGCGGTAATAACTCAGCTAGGGATGCCCGCGTTGGCAAGGCAGTTGTTGAGCTTGTCCCAGAAACCGGCATATGTAGTGACGTTGTTTTCCGCGCCAGCTGTGGTCAATTGCTTGCCCATGGTCAGATTTCCGTCGACCCACATGCGGGCATGACCAGATACGTCGTCGCCAATGAAAGCCATCTCTGTGCGCTGCGCAACGTTGCCAGACTTATCAAGCAGCGCACCGACTGTGGCGAGCTGAACGCCGTCGCCAACGAGCGGGTAACTGACATACGATGTCCCGTCGGACATCGACCATGCCTGAACGCCTGAACGATCGACCTTCAGGCCTGAGAGCGACTCCGTTGGAAGATCAGCGCTGTTGGCCAACTGAACAGCCTCGGACTTTGGCAGACTCTCGGCATTCTCGCCAAAGCTGGCAATGCTGGTCACGGCCGGAGACGAAGCGGCCGCCGCTGGCTTCGTCAATGCAGTACTCAGAGTCAGGACCAGAGAAGCGATTGCCACGAACGCGATCGCAAGGTACGTGACCCCGGAGCGGAATTGTTGTCTTGATGTTGGGATTGGAATGCAGTGGTCGTCATTTGACCGGACCGCAATCGAGTGAAGTTTAAGCTTCACGACTATCACCTTTTGAATGAATCGAAATCTACATCCTCGTAAAGATCGGCGCATCATCTGCCGTGCCAAGCGGGGGTCGACCGGAATCGCGCCACCGAATCAAAAGTCCTCGCTCTGGATCGGATCTCCCCAGAAACGAGCACGTTTAATAATCATCATTAAATAAGAACGGCGTAAATACTACTTAAGTAGGAGGGCAAAACCCGCCTCGGATTACTCGATGGTCGACAGAAGGGCAAATGGATGCTCGCCGAGACCACTGGCAATCTTCACGATGATGTCCAAGGTGGGATTCCTGCGACCACGCTCGATTCCGCTGACATAAGTCCGGTCGAGTTCAGGATGGTTGGCAAAGGCTCCTTGCGACGTAAACCCTTGGCTTTCCTCAACTCTCGGCCCCGGTCGCCAAACGCGCGTCGATGCTCAGGAATGTTCATATATCAAGCTTTTTGATTATGATGACCATGAGACAACGGACTATGAGTCACATGCACGAACATCTACGCTAGGAAGCCATGGCATCGATCACCATCCCGACAAAACGAATCCGAGCCCTGAGAGTACTCTCACGGACTGCTAAAGGTTTCAAATCCCACAGTCACCGCCAGAAAAACCCCGGGAATCAATGATCCCCGGGGTTTTGCTGTGCCTAGAGCTAGTTCGCGAAGGTATCGGTGAGCTTGCCCTTGGCATCCCACAGCGCCAGCGAGTCGCCACCGTTGTTCAGGATTCCTGGTCCGTCCACGTAGTAGGCTTCTTCGCTGTTGGTACCCGGACCCGAGTACACGCGCAGCTGATCGCCTGTCTCCAGCTCGTATCCTTCGCCAATTTCCAGGATGTTGTTAGCGGCATCGCGAATGATGTAGCCGCTGACATCGATGGTGCGCTTTCCGGTGTTCTCCAGGATCACGTGCTCGCCATTTTCTGGGGCGATGTCATCTCCCGGCACGTCATTGATCGCGTTGGCAATCACCACGCCATTGTTGGCAGGGAAATCCTTCTGGCCAGCGATGTGGCGGTTCACCTGTGCTGGGAAGTCGCCGGTGATTCGCTCGACACCCAGGGCCAGTGCAGCATCGGCTGCTTCGACGGCGTTGACGGTGTAGACGCCCAGGCCCAAGCCTGCGTCCTTCACGCGCTGCGCACCGGCGGCGTCAAGGGTGCGGTAGCTAGTGCCGAAAGAATCCGCGTAGGTCGCGTAGGTTGCCAGTTCCGCGGCAGAAGGCACGGTTCCGGCCAGCTGCTGCAATGGTACTTCAGGTGCCAGTTGGGCAAAGATCTGGTTGGATGCTGCGTCGAAGCTGAGGACCTCGATCTTGTTGGCCTCTGCCAGTGCCTTCCATTCAGGATCCTCAGCCAGCGCGTCGGCTACCAGCTTCTCCACGCCAGGGGACTTGGCTGGATCTTTGATTTCGATGAATACTCCCGTGCCACCGGTCAGTGCACCTGGAACCTCATCGAAATGGGGAATTTTCGTTCCCTCGAACTCGTCTGAGAAGTAGGAACCGGCATCGAGCTGCTGCAGTTCTTCCCAGGTAAATGACGTGATGGGGTCATTGACGCGGCCAGGGAAGACCTCTGCCACGTTCGTGGTGCGGGAGGGCGTACCGTCGTGGAAGATGAACGGTACTCCGTCCTTGGACAGCTGCACATCGATTTCGATGAATTCAGCGCCGGACTGGCTGCCTGCCTTGATGGCAGCCAAGGTGTTCTCCGGTGCCACGCCTGCTGCTCCGCGGTGGCCAATGATCAGTGGATCAGATCCAGTCGGTTCGATCTGAGCAGCCACGGCGGGAGCTGCCAGGGTGATGGCCAAAGCCAGAGTTGCCGTGCCAAGGGTGATATTGCGCAGTTTCATGGAGCACTTCCGTCGGTGTCATTGGTGTACACCGGCCATGTTTCCGCGCGCTGATGACTGCGACCCCACACTGAGCTGAATCAGAGATTAAGCTTTTCTACTCAATCTCATGCGTGCTGAACTGGGTTTCCAGATTCGTCCCGTTCAATTCAAGGTAGATTTGCCCCTCGGTCACCGAGACGGACATGGCATTGCGGCGCGTCAATGCTTGGGCCGCTGCATCAATGAATTTGGGGTCGAAGGAGCGCACCATGATCTCCTGCGACTGGTGGATCGTTTTGCCACGCCAAGAAGCCAGGAGCTTGGCAGGATCGCGGTGCGTGTAGACGGCGGTGCGGTCTGCCCGCTTGCTGCCCAAATGCAGGCGCTGGGCATCAGGGGCGCCGACTTCAATCCACGCGGTAATGAGTCCGGTCAGGTCCTTGACCAAAATGGCTGGCTCTTCCCCGGTGGAAACGCCTCCGGCCGAGAAGGCGATGCCTTCTTCATATTCGAGGCAGTAGGCCAGCACACGGGTGACCATGTAGGCATCGGTTTCTGATGGATGCTGCGCAATACGGAGCGAAAGATCCTCGTAAACCCCGCGATCTACATCAGCAAGTTGAACTTCAAAGGTGTGTATAGTCGCGCCGATAGCCATAGTTCTCGAGTTTACCGTGAACGCCGCAGCTCCATCGACGAGAGGTACGTGCGCTAAGCCTTCGCCTCGCAGTTTCGAACCACGAAGAATCCTGCCAGCGATGACAAGCTGGCCACGGCGGCAAAGATGCCAACCATTGGATTTCCGCTAAAGGAAAGCACCGAACAAGCAGCAAAAAGAATGGCAGAAACAACGAACAAAGTCTTCATAAATACATCCTATTTGATACAGCTCGCGGATAAAAGACATATCTAGGGGTGGCAGTTTTCTCACTCAGCCCCTTGAGCCACTGGCAAAGGAGCTCAACAGTTCGGGCATGCAGCTACCGGGACTCCGTTCAATATCATCTGGCAGCCCGCGTCGCGCTATCCGCCGGCGAATACCGAAAAGCCCGGTACGAGGTGCACGAGCACCTCGTGGCGCGCTCGCCCCAAGCACACGGAACCGCTACCGACGCCACGATTCTTCTTGGGCTTCACGTCCCGCCAGCACGGTCTTCCTTGAGACCCACCGGCCACCTGCTGGGGATCCGACGCCGGAGAGTTGCTGGATAATCTTTCGCCCGTTGCACTGCCTGGCGCAGATGTACGATTCCGGAGTGAAGACTGTGCGTTGGCCGCTGGCCGGATTCAACTGGGGCGCCGTATCCGCTGCGGTGCTCATCGGCCTGTCATTCGTCCCCGGGCTGGTACGGCAGGGCCTTGAGCTGGCGGACTCCCCCGATCACCCGCTGAATCTGCTTGGCATAGTGCTCGTGGTGTTCCAGGGCGGCTCGGTGGCAGTACTGCGCCACTGGCCGCATTGGTCTTTGACCCTCGCCTTTTCGTCGTTTGCCGCTTTACCAATTGCTCGAATTTCCCACCACATTCGCGGCTCTCGGTCTGCTGGTGGCCCTGGTAGGTGCCGGCGCGCTGGTGCAACGGCACCGACCTCTGGCCGTATCGCTGTTCCTTGCCGGCTACGTCCTGCTTGTCGCGGCCCTGATTCGGATTGACCCCACATTCACCGTGCCCGACGCCTTCGTCTTCGTCTTCGGAGCGTTGCTGGCTGCGCTGTGGATCTTGGGCTCGTGGCTTCGCGCGCAGTCCGCGATGCGGGTGATTTGTCCCGCGCCCCAACGCCGTAGCGTCTTGTTCACACCCACTAACGGGTAGCGAACAAGGAGCAAGAATGACAGAAGCTACCGAGAAATCCCCCTCCCTCAGGCAAAAATCTGGATCTCCACAACCCTGATGGTCACTGGAATGGCCATAGCAATGCTGATGGCCAATGCCCTGGCCGCGTGGCCACGCAATCCGGTGGCAGCCCTGATTATCGGACCCATCCTGGCCGTGGCAATGATCGGCCTGTTCAGCATTGCGGGACAACGAGTCGAACACCGCAAGGTAAAAGAATTCCCGAGGAGCAACGGCGTCCGCCATGTGCTGGTCGGGACAGGGCTCGGGGTGCTGATGTCCGGTGCCACAGTGGGCTTGCTTGCCCTCTTCGGCGCCTACGCGATCACCGGCTGGGGCTCTGTTTCCGGGATGCTGGCCGTAGCCGGAATGATGTGCGCTATCGCGGTGTCAGAGGAAGTATTCTTCCGCGGCGTCGTCTTCCGCTTGCTGCGCGGCCGCTGGGGCACAACGGTGGCGCTGGGTATCTCGGCCGTCCTCTTCGGACTGGTCCATCTGGTGAATCCGGATGCCTCATTGTGGGGCGCCTTCGCCATCATGATCGAAGCAGGAATCATGCTGGGCGCCGCATACCTGGCTACCGGGTCCCTCTGGCTGGCCATCGGCGTGCACTTCGGCTGGAACTTCGCGATCACCGGCCTGTTCGGATCGGTCACCTCCGGCTCCGAAGCCCGCGAATCGCTGGTCACCGCGACCAGCAGCGGACCGGACTGGCTGTCCGGGGGAAGCTTCGGGCCAGAAGCCAGCATAGTGGCCATCTTGGTGTGCTCGGCAGCCATCGTCGTGTTCCTGGTTGTCGCCCGGAACCGCGCCAAAGCTAACTGAGGATTTCCAGCTCGCAGTTCGGAGGGACCCAACCCATGCCAGCCGCTGCCGAGAGGCCGCGCCGGCGCAGGGACCAACATCCATCAAGGATGGAACCCGAGCACAGTACTCCAGCGGTTGATGATTCCCTTCAAGCCTCCATGCCTCGCCAGAGTGTTCAGCGCTACCTTGCTGGAAGCCCTGAGTCCGGCCGGCCGCGCGTAAACCCGTCCTGCTGCCTCCACACGCAAAGAGGGAACGAATTTCAGGACGAAACTCCCCTGCGAAGCACAACTCAAATCCAAATCATCATGGATCGCAGATCCCTCGCGACATACTTCATGGCTCAGTTCTTCCCACAGGCTGCTTCTGAACGCCATATTGGACCCCCATAGCGGAACGGTCGCAAGAGCTGAACCCAAGCCGGCAAAATATCCGAAAGCGTAAACGACCGAGCCGAGTGTCCGGAGGCCCCGCGGAAGGTCGTAGAAATAACCGGGGCCGGTCAGAGCATCAATAGCGGGGTTCCCGGCGAATTCTTCATGGACCTTCTCAAGCCAATTGTCCGGCGGGATCGAATCGGCGTCACACCTCACAATGATCTCCGCCGAGGTTTGGTCGTAACCGGCACTTGCGGCGGCGGGGATGCCTCTAGTTCTCTCAACAATGACTTTTGCCCCGGCGGAACGAGCGATTTGAGCACTATCATCGGTGCATCCGTTATCAACCACAATGATCTCGTCTGCTTGCCGCGTCTGCGACGCAAGCTTTTCCAGTAGCGTTCGGAGATGGTGCTCGTCGTTCAGCACCGGGACTACTACGCTGATTCGCATGCGCGTCCGAAGCTCCTTATCCGCTTGATCCAGCACACTGCCAGGACAATGCCCAGCATGCCGGCGAGTAAATCAGTAATGCTGTCGCTGATTCCGACCCCGATACTCCGGGAAATCAAGAAGTAGCCAGCCCATTCTCCGATTTCCCACAGAACAGCCGCTAAGGTGCCATTCACCAGCAGCCAGCCTGCTATTTTGTGTTCTTCAGCCGAGTTTGAAGGCGGTCTTAGAATCTTTCGATGAGTTGCGACGTCAAAGAGCAGGAGGGTGACAGTGGCCGTGGTAACGAAGTGGACTGCGAGGTCCAGCCACCAGATCACTTGGTACACGTCAAACGCGCTGAAAGCTCCAGCGGCTATGAAAACGAGTTGCCCCATCACATCTTGAGTACGCGACGCGGCATAGTACCGGAGCAACCAGGTCCCACCAGAAACCAGCGCCATCGCTGCCGCCGCGGCTGATCCGGCTGCCAGCAAAACAACTGGTATCAACACGAGCGCAGCTGCGCGCAGCGAATCACTCGTGTGCAGTCGAAAAGTCGATTCGTAACCTGTCGCTGTCACTTATTTCCTCCCACCACGCTGTTTGCCGGGCCTTGCAATTTGCAGTAAGGATACTGGTTTCGATGAGCCTTCACTAATTCCGGGGATTGGCCCACAACCCGCGTCATGCAGCCCGGCATCCGCAAACCCAGAAGGCACGCCATGCTCCGGACATGAGTCCTAATACCTGAATCGATGCCATCGACGGTTCATGCCACCTAGGCACCCGATCCTGGCCCTTGTGTACCCCGAGCCTGGGGCAGAATACACGAGGGCCCCGTTAAAGGAGCGCCTCGGCAAGATTACGATGATCGTCTGGAAATACACTCTAGTGAAGATCTCAGTTAGCCAGCAGCCCTGTATATATGCGACGGTGCGCTTCAGATAATGCCTGTCGTTGGCTCCTGCGCGCCTCCACATCCAGCCCGGGAATTTGCCGCAACTTCAGCTGATGCCGCACTGCCCTATTCAGGCTGGATTCATCGATCATTTCTCCATTCCATCTATATGGTTCCACGGAGGGATGCTGCCCCAGATAATGCCCGCAGTCTGGAACAACGACTGCGGCGCCAGCATCCAGGGCCGCTTCCAGCCATCCGGAGTGGGTGCCGAAGCGGTACGGCAGTACGCACACGTCCAAAGATCCCAAATAAGCGAATAACTGCGCTTCGGTGAAGTATGAGTGCGCTTCGAGTTCCCAGTCTCCCCGAGCGTGTCCGTCTATGAGTTGGCGTGCCAGGGCTGGCTGGTACTCCCGATTCTGTGGATCCAGGACTTCTTGATGGATATTGACCTGCAGGACTGTGCCGGGGATATCGGAGACGATGCGGGCCAGAGGCTGGAGCACAGCCGGGGAAATATTGGTTCGGACTTCCTTGAGATGCACACCCACTCGCCGCGTCCGCGACCCGGACTGACGTGGCTGTTTCTCACGGCGTTGGCGCAGCTCTCCCATCGTTGGAAAATCAATGACGTGCGGATGAGGCAGCACATGGGCAGTGCGTTTCCACTCAGCCGCAATCTGCGCGGCCGCTCCGTCGGTTAGGGTGATCAGCTCGTCAGCTGACGGAATAAGCACATCCAGCAATGCCCGGTGTGCGCGGGGGTCCGGTTGATGCGGATTTACCAGATCATGGACCGTATATACTAGGGGTTTCCCGGTTTCTTTCAATGCGCCGATTGTTTCTTCCATGCCATTCGGGTCCAACGCGTCAAATCCGAAATGGATGTGCATCAAGTCGAACTGACGCTGATTCTCCACAATCCACTGTGAGTTCAGCATTGCAGGTGGCCACCAAGCAGATTGGATGCTTTGTCCGCCATCGACCGGCCGCGGGTCGGGCAACCGCGCGATGTCGTACTCCTGGCCCTCCAACGGTTCCAGATGACGAATATAAACTTGGTCGTGGGGTACCGACGCTATACGAATGATGTTGGAAGCCTTCTGTGAAATCATGCTCAGTCCTCCTTTGGTGGTAGCTCTTCGATAGGGTCGAAGGCGAATGCGAAATTCCTATGCGAATGGTGCCTGATGCAATTCTCGATTCTGGTCATTGCCCACCGCCGTGCTGGGCACCTCCAACGGCTGTTGGATGGGGTCCAGCGCAGCTCGATGAAGCCCCAAGAGGTTGTGATTGTCTATATGGACGATCCTGCTCCTGCGCCGGTGGAATCCAGCCTTACGGTCAAGACTATTCATCTACGGTCCTTGCCTGGCGAGCGCGGCTTGCCTCTGGCCCGCGCGAGGAATACTGCTGCACGAAATGCCCGCACGGAGAATCTGGTATTCCTGGATATCGACTGCATACCGTCCAAAGAGTGCTTCGCCGGCATGCTCCGTACCCTCGCCTCGCAGCGTGCTCTGGTGATGGCAGAACCGAGATACCTGCGATCTGCTCTTCCTGCAGGAGCACCTCCGGAGGATTCGAAGTTGAGTGAACTGTCCGAGTCTCATCATGCTCGGTCCGGCCTCCCTCGGAATGTGCCCTGCCAGCTGCATGAAATGTTCTGGTCGCTGGCCTTTGCCATTAAATCTGGAGATTTCTCTGTATTGGAGGGGTTCTCCGAAGAGTACGAAGGGTACGGGGCCGAAGATACTGATTTCGCTTTCAAGGCACGCGAGAGCAATCTTCCGGTAGTTTTCATTCGGGAAACTGTATTCCACCAGCACCACGGAGTATTCAAACCGCCTTTGAACCACTTTTCGCAGATTGTGGAAAATGCCCAACAGTTCCGCCACCGGTGGGGAACATGGCCTATGGAAGGCTGGCTGGCAGCCTTTGCAAGCATGGATCTGGTTGCCTGGGACCGGGCAGCTGCCGATTTGGAAGTGCTTCGCGAACCGACATCTCTGCAAATCGAACGCGCTCGGAGCGACGATGCCTACTAGCATGGATGCTTCGTTACGCTAGCGACCATCCCGTGCAAGGCATCGACAAATCCGTCATGGTCCCCAAACAACACCATCGCCAAGGCATCCGGGTTCTTGGAAGCAGCCACTGGCAAGAGTGCGTTCCAATCCACTGGCGTATTCCACGAAGCGAGCATCGGGTATCCGGTAGCACGGTGGAGCATGCGTGCATAGGCCATCTGTTCGCCAAACGGCCTTTCTTCCGGAATCAGCAGCGCAGGCTTGCGACAGCTCGCCGCCGCGACGACGGCATTGTGCCCTGTTGAAGTTATGATGACATCGGCATCGGCCATCCATTGTTCAGGGTTGGAAACTGTGCCGTGGCTGCGCAAATTATCGGGCATTGCGCCGGTAGCGCGTTGTACAGAACCCAGCACGTCCCAGGACCAGCTCGGCGCTGAGGCAGCGACACGTGCAATTTCATCAAGGCTGATTGCCGCACCCAGTGAAGTTTGGACGGCAACCTTCCGGGATGCCTCCCGAGGGAAGCTCGTTCGGGACCCAGGGTCGGAATAACCTACAGGGTCAGGGGACGGAAGGTAATAGCTCTTGCTCCCGTACCGTTGGAGATGGGAAGCTTCTTCAATGGATTCCGGGTAATAGGCGAACAGCGCATCTGCAATGCCATACCCCAATTCGTGCGCTTGATCTGTGCGTTGTCCTGGCATCCGGCGTAGTGCGACGCGGTATCCGCTCAGCCGGGCAAAAATAGCCACCTCCACAGAGACATCGACCATGACCAGATCCGGAGCGAATTGATACCACGCCTGATTCAATGTGGAAAATCGTTTAGTAATCCGAATGTCTGCCGGAGCATAGTGGAAGTAGCCGCCGGCTGTAATCTCACCAGCATGATTTTCCAAGATATCCGACGCCAATGGAACGTAATTCGTTCCTTCTGGAAGCAGCGCCTGGTTCATCGGTCCTGTGCTCGCTACCTGGACGTCAAACATCCTAGTTTCAACTATTCTGCGCGCATGGCGCAGATGCCCGGAGCCCATATGGTGTGCGTAGTAGGAAATTCTTGGTAATCTGCTCATCTGCGGCGATTTTCAGCAGAGGTCTTCAACGCGATTTCAACAAGTGCTTGTTCATATGAGTCGAGCATTCGATCATGTGAAAAACCGGCCGCTCTCTGGAACACAGCATCTCTGTCAAGAGTTCTTGCCCGCTCGATCGCTTCTACAAGGGACGCTGTATCGCAGCGCTCGGCTACGGCACCACCAGTAGGGCCGATAAGACCAGCCATTGCTCCAGATGGCAGGGCGGCAACAGGAGTGCCGCATGCCATCGCTTCCAAGGTGGTCAACCCGAAAGGCTCCTCCCAAAGCGGGGTGGAGAGAAACACTTCGCTCATGCTGATCATCTTGCTGAGCTCAGTGTGTGTCAGATGACCACGGTATTGAATCTGTTCATCAAGTCCAGGGGCGATCAGCTTGTCAAAATATTCCTGGTCCTGGATCGGGCCCGCCATAACCAATTGCATGCCAGCGGCACGAGCGGCCGTAATGGCGATGTGGGGACCTTTTTCCGGTGTAATCCGGCCGCTCCATGAAGCCAAGCCCGAGCGATATGACGTTTCACGGGCCGACGACCAGCTGGCGATGTCAATTCCGTTTTCGATTATGTGCAGTTGTGGGATCCAAGTTTTCCACGCTCGGGCATTGGAGCTCGATACAGTAGCGAAAAGGTGCCTGGTATGGGGATTTCCCTGTTGCTCCAGGACCCTGACGATCCGTGGCAGAGGGGGAGTGTGCAGAATGTGAAAGGTCGGGATGTCCTGAAGCTGCTCATGCGGAACAGGACTGAGCGAATTATTGATTACGACGTCGAAATTTCCCGCATGGATTCTATCGATAGCACTTTGCATAGCACCATCCAAAATCTGATGCTGCATATTCGTCAGGTCGTCATCGGGATACCCGCGCACTACATAGGACTCTGGAAGCATTGGTTCAAGTTCTGCGTTCGCCATTACGTCGAACTCATCGCTGCCCTCCTTGGCGAATAGGCGAACAGAATGTCCTCTCGATGCCAAACCGGCAACGAGATGTGCGGTATGCGATTCCATACCACCAGCAAAAGGCGCCCGAATGGGGTGATGCAGGTGCGCAAGCACAGCGATTCGCAGAGTCGCTGGCGAACCGAATAACTGAAATGCCATCTCCGGTTTAGCCTTTCGGATTGCTTTCAAGGGCCATCTGACTATGGATCGAAGAATATCTTTCTTCCGCTCTCGTCGTTGCGCTTCTTCGTATCTCCCAGCAATCGTCAGGTTTCATGATCTTGCATTGTCCGCACTTCTCCGGATTGCGCCTTGCAACATCCGTCGAAATACTCTTGGGATGCGCCCACCAGCATGGCAACCGGGACAGAGCATCGTTCGATAAGTCGATCACACGTATCCAATATTGGCGTTCTCACCATCACGTCGTGCGCGCTATCCAACTGATGCTGTTGGCCATGAATCAGTTGCGGATCTGCGGAATCCTGCGGACGGCGAAAGCGTCGGGAAGAGCCGCCCGTGCGAGATGGACGATGTGGCTAGTTACCGGTTCGCCGGCTTGGCCGCTTGTACCTGAGATAGCGGCGCATCCACCTGTCGACACCCAGAAGGACCCTGGCCCCAGATCGACACCCACGACGGATAGCAAGTGCGAATGAACCGCAGCAGCCGGCGCCGGTGGCCGATCAGGCAGTCCGCGTGAACGGCTGGCTCCATAATCCGCGTCAGGTTGGTCCACGCTGTCGCTGAAAGAATGGTTCGCGAATGAGTCCAACCGAGCGGCCGTCCACGAGTTCCGGACATCCCGGAACCGAGTCCAAATGTGCCGGCCTCGCTCGGTTCACTAGGGACTTGTCCGTGTGCTGCCGATGGGATGTGCATCCAGGTACACGCCGTGGAAATACGAGTCGTTTCTACATTGAGTCCGGCCGATCAGCGAGTTGCCCGAGCATCGCTCCCAGCCCTGCGGCCAGGACATGTGCTTGCTCCAAGGGCATCCACCAGCATTCCCAGGACTCAGCTGCGCCGCCGTGCGCGGGATCTGGTTCACCGGCAATCCAACGCCGTGCAAGATCTTGCCGGGCAACCTTGAGCTGGAAGTAGTGGCGGTTTGCGATTTCATCTCTCATGGGCCGCACGTCGTAGGCCAAGATTCCCAGTTCCCGCGTGATGATCCCTTCCAGCCCAGTTTCTTCCAAGAGCTCGCGTCCGGCTGCTTCACGAGGGGTTTCACCCGGTTCGATGGTGCCGGCAGGTACTTGAACCCCGGTGACATGCATGGGGTGCTGCAAGTGCGTGAAGACCAGCAGGTGGTTATCTTGGACGACGTAGCAGACAGCTTTTTCTTTCACGCGCGGCATTGCTTGAGAATACCAGCAGAGCCAGCACCGGCCAGAGCCCTAGCCTTGGCACCTGTCCGAGGCATTTGGGGCCGCAGCAGCGCAGCGCCGTTCCGGGGAAAAGCTCTTGGGCATGCAGGCAGCCTTAGACGCTGTCTGCTAGAGATTTGAGCTTCAGGCGTTGCTGCTCCCACTGACCGGGAGTGAGCTCTGGCAGGTTAGGCGCTGAAGGGCGCAGACCAATGAAACCGTCCAACCGCTCGCGGACGATATCCAGGTGTCCGGCATGACGGTGCGATTCGGCGATCATATGCACCAGAAGCCGTTGCACCGTGGTGTGCCGATGCTTATTCCACCACGGCACCACCGCTGGCGAATCCAGCTCCAGCTCATCGAGAACACCATCGGCTGCGGCAATCGTTTCCTTGTATAGGGATATTGCATCATCCAAGGACATCCCCGGTGGCGGCAGGAAGTCTGCCTGCTCATCTTCGGAATCGATAATGCTCCGGAGGACCGGATCCTGGATTTTCCGGCCCAGGCAGGCAATGAAGTATCCGGCCTCGGTGACGGCCAGATGCAGCAGCAGCCCCATGACGTGGGTACCTGTCGAGGACATGGGAGTCCGCGCCTGGGCATCGTCCAGACCTTCGCATTTCCACAAGACCGCTTCGCGTGCGTCATTGAGATATTCGCGCAGCAGCGCCGAGCTATCGAGTGTTCCGATTGGCATGAGCCGAGTCTATTACTTCACCGGACACAGGAACATAGGCAGATCAGGACAGGTTGAGGTCTGGGTTCCAGCAAGGGAATCTGCGGCTTAAGCTGTTCCTTCAGGATGCTCGTCGGCCCAGCGATGGGCACGTGAAACCAGCTGCTCGGATAATCCTGCAAGCTCTCCCTTGCCGCTGCCCATGGCCAATCCCAGCAAGAAGGTGCTCAAGGGCGCTGCCGGGCGGGCAACCTCATGGGCCACATGCTTGGCGGCATCCAGCACGGTAGCAATATCCACTTCGCTGGAGTCCAAGCCCAATTCCTTGGCGGCGGCTTCCAGCCAGTCGTTCAGTGCTTCTGGTGGCAGGTGCTGTGCCATGCGCGTCCTTTCGTTGCGGCGGGCACTTTCCAGCGCCTGCGGGGTATCGATATCGCTGCTTGTTTCATCATCCACCGGAACTTGTGCCAGGTGAAGCTGGTTCAATGCGCGCCGTACCGGCGCGTTGACGAGGTTCTCGCCAAGTGCGTCGCAGACCGAGGCCAACGCCGCGGTGCGGTAGATCCCGGCCAGCCATTGGGTGTGGCCTTGGGCATCAACCAGCAGCAGGCCATCAGTCTCCCGCCGCTCGAAGTTCTTGGTCAACGTGGTGGCGACCGCGACCGGGCGCTGCAAATCGCAGGCCAGGACCATGGTCCATTCGCTCGCGGTTTCACCGCTGAGTTCCTTCAACCCCGCGGCAATGCCTGACAAGGGGCCGGCAAATGGTGGGTCTTCACGCACTACAGCATCGGCTTTGGTTCCCGCAGTATCCGGGCCAACCACGATAACTCGGGCGGCTCCCGCCTTGCGGGTCGCTGCCACCACACGGTCCACCAGGCGCTGGCCATGCAATTGCAGTTCCGCCTTGCCCGCACCGCCCAAGCGGGTGCCTCGTCCCCCGGCAAGGACCAGGGCGTCGAAGCCGATGGCGTTCGAATTGCTCATGGAACCATCCTCAGGACTTCGACCTCATCGCCGGGATTGACCTGGGTGATCCCAGCCGGGACCAGGGCGTAGCCCTGGGCCGCGCCGAAACCGCCTACCGAGTGGGAAATACTCTGTGCCTGGACCGCCGGTGCGCATCGCAATTGCTCTCCATGTTCGAATACGACCGGGATGACCTGGACGCGTTCTGCGGCGGCTCGCCAACCTACCGCGGCCACTGCTCGCAAGGTGGGACGCAGCACGTCGCGGTGGCCCTGCATGGCACGCAGGCATGGTCGCACGAACAGCTCGAAGCTCACCGCGGCGCTGACCGGGTTGCCCGGCAGGGCGAAGACCATCGCGCCGGCTGCCAGCCGTCCGGCGCACTGCGGCTGGCCCGGACGGATCTTCACCCGCACCGCCTGCACTTGGGGTTCTGCTTCCAGCGCTTGGCGCATGACGTCATAGGCGCCCGGTCCCACTCCTCCGGTACTGAGCACGGCATCGTGGGTGGCGCCAAGGAGCGCCAGCTGCTCGCGCACTGCTTCAATGTCATCGACGCAGTGCACTACGGTAGTGGCCTGGATTCCTGATTCTGCCAGCAGCCCCGCCATCAGCAAGGAGTTGGTTTCCGGGATCTGCCCGCGCGTCAGCGCTTGGCCGGGAGTATGCAATTCTGCTCCGGTGATCAGTACCGCCACCTTGGGCGTGGTGCGCACCTCCAGCGTGCTGGATCCGGCTGCGGCCAAGGCTGAGAGCCGGGCCGCGGTTAGTTCCTCGCCGGCGTAGGCCATCGGTTCCCCGGCATTCTTGTCTTCCCCGCTGCGGCGGATGTCCTTGCCAGCAGGAACCTGCACATTGACCTGCACGGTCTTCACATCCCAGCCATCAACCGCGGCCGAGGTGTCCTCGATGCGCACCACTGCGTCAGCATCCGACGGGATCGGGGCACCGGTCATGATTTTCACGCACTGGCCTGCCTCCAGCACCGGATTCCAGCCGCTTCCAGCCGGCACTTCACCGATCACATCCAGCGCCGCCGGAGCAGTTGCGGTATCGGCCGAGCGCACCGCGTAGCCATCCATGGCCGAGTTGTCCCACAGCGGCAGCGGGTGCGCTGAGGCAACATCCTGGGCCAGCACTGCACCATGCAATGCGGTGAAACCGCCGGCCACCGCAATCCGTTGCGGGGCCACGGGCACCACCTGCGAGAGCAGCCGCGAACGGTGCACTTCAAGTTCTATGGGGTCATTTCCGGTGCTCATGATTGCTCTTCCTGAATGCTTATCGGGTGCTGCGCGGGCAGCGTGGCCACCACGGCGCGCACAAAGCGATTGGCCGGGGCGGCAAAGACGTCGGCCACGGTGCCCTGCTGGATGATCTGTCCGCGCTCAAGCACCAGCAGGTCATCGGCGAGCGCCAAGGTATCGGCGGCCGAATGCGAGACCACGATGGCGCTGGTTGCGGTGCGCGCCAGCTCTTCGCGCACCAGGGCGCGCATGTCCATGGCGGCCTCGACATCCAGCGAAGCGAAGGGTTCGTCGATGAGCAGGATCTTCGGCTTGGCGGCCAGGGCGCGCGCCAGGGCGATGCGCTGCCGCTGTCCGCCAGACAGTGCCTCGGGCCGGTGGCTGGCGATTTCTTCCAGTCCCAGTCTCGCGAGCCATTCGCTGGCGGCGGCCGTGGCCGCGGACTTCTCCAGTCCCCCGGCCCGGGCGCCAAAGGCAATGTTCTTCAAGGCGTCCAAGTGCGGAAACAGATGCGGGTCCTGGCCCAGCAGCCCGACTTCGCGCAGGTGCGGCGGACGGTGCAGCTTCGCATCGGCCAGCACCGTGCCGGACAGTTCGATGCGCCCCCGGGTGATCTTCTGGATCCCGGCGATGGCGTGGACGATGGTGGACTTGCCCGAACCGCTGGGGCCCATCATTGCCAGCGTGCTACCGGCGGGCACCGCGAATTCAACGTCCACGTCGAATCCGGTGCGCGGCACCTGCAGGTTTACCTTGAGCGTCATTTCAGTGATCCCGGGCGCCAGGCACGCACCAGCAGCAGCACCAGAACTGCGGTGGCCAGCAGCAGCAGCGAGAGTGCGACAGCCGAGTCTCGTCCGGCCCCGGCACCGTTGAATGCGGTGTAGATGGCCAGCGGCATGGTCTGGGTGACACCCGGCGCATTGCCGGCAAATAGCGCGGTGGCGCCGAACTCGCCGATGGCCCGCGCGAAGCACAGGATGATGCCGGCGACCAGGCCCGGGGCGGCCAGCGGCAGGGTGATGCGGGTGAGCACCATCCAGCGCCCTGCGCCCAAGGTGGCGGCTGCCTGCTCATAGCCTTGGCCGGCGGCACGCAAGGAGCCTTCGACGGAGAGCACGAGGAATGGCAGTGCAACGAAACTTTGTGCAATCACCACCGCGGCGGTGGAGAACGGCAGGGAGATCCCCCACATGGAATCAATGAACTGGCCAATGGGGCTGGTGCGCCCGAACAGGAAGAGCAGTGCGACGCCGCCTACCATCGGCGGCAGCACCAGCGGGACGGCGATCAAGGCCCGCAATAGCTGGGCTACGCGGGTGGAGCTGCGGGCCATCAATACCGCCAGTGGCACGCCGAGCAGCACGCACAGCACGGTGGCGGCCACCCCGGTGCGCAAACTCAGCCACAGTGCGGCGAGCGCTTCTTCACTGGTGGCATCGGCCACCAGCGTGGACCAGCTGGCCCGCGAAATCAGTGCGAGCAGCGGAAGCACCAGCAGTGCCACGCCCAGCAACGCCGGTGCAATGGCGAAGCCTGGAACCCGTACCCCGGTATCGCTAGCCATTAGCCTGCGCGGCCCCGGTACCAAAGCCGTGCTCCTCCAGAATCTTCTGGCCGCGCTCGCTGCTCACGAAATCCACGAAGGCCTGCGCGCCAGGATTTTCACCCAGTGCTGCGATCGGGTAGGTGTTCACAATGTCTTCTGCCCCATCGGGCACGATCGCCGCAACGTTCCCGTCATCGAGTACGTCGGTGGCGTAGACCAGCCCGGCATCTGCTTCACCGGCGGCCACCTTCTGCAGCACCGCGGTGACATTCTGTTCCTGGCTGGCCGAGGTGACTTGCACGCCGCTGGCTTCAAGCAATCGCTGCGAAGCCGCGCCGCAGGGTACCTGTGGTGCGCACAGCACCATAGTGGCCTGTGAAAGGTCCTGCAGGGAATCGATATCCGCCGGGTTATCCTGCGGCACGGCGATCACCAAGGTGTTGCTGGCAAAGATCACCGGCTCGTGGCCGAACCCGGCTTCAGTTACCTCTGACATGTTGCGTTCATCGGCCGAAGCGAAGACATCCACGTTGGCGCCTTCGAGGATCTGCGTGGCCAGGGTAGAAGAGCCGTCATAGGTGATGCTGGAGATCTGCACTTCGGGGTGTTCGGCTGTGAATTCTTCGGAGATCTGCTCGAAGGCACCTTGCAGGGAGGCTGCTGCCGCAATGGTGATTGGTTCCCCGGTGCTGTTGCCGCTCGCCGAGCAGCCAGTCAGGAACAACCCGGCCACGGTGGCTAGCACCGTGCCGCGAAGGGCCAGCGGCCAACGTACGCGCATGAATTCTCCAGAAATTGTGCTTTAAGCCCATGCTACAACCGCGCTGAGGTCTACCGGCTTATTTTACGCACTGATTTGCGCTTTCAGACGACTCCCTATCGCCTAGGACCCAACCGGGTTAAGCTGGGAAGCATGAAAGCTCCATTGGCAGGGGAAATACTGGATGCCCGTTCTCGGCCCCTGCATGACTTGCGGATTTCGGTCACGGACCGCTGCAATTTCCGGTGCGTGTACTGCATGCCCAAGGAAATTTTCGGCCGTGACTTCCAATTCCGCGAGCGCTCGGAGCTGCTGAGTTTCGAAGAGATTGAGCGTCTGGCTCGCATTTCGGTTTCTCTTGGCGTGACCAAGCTGCGCCTGACCGGTGGCGAACCATTGCTGCGCCGCGGCATCGTGGATCTGGTGGCAATGCTCTCCAACCTGCGCACGCCCGAAGGCAAACGCATTGACCTGGCAATGACCACCAACGGCTCGGCGTTGCCAGTGCTCGCACCTGCCCTCAAAGAAGCCGGCCTGAACCGCGTCACCATCTCGCTGGACTCGCTGGATGATGAAAAGTTCAAAGCCATCAATGACGTGAATTTCCCTGTCTCCAAGGTCTTGGAAGCCATCCAGGTGGCCCGCGAGGTCGGCCTGGGACCGGTGAAGATCAACACCGTGATCAAGCGCGGGGTCAATGACAGCGAGATCCTTTCGCTGGCCGAGCATTTCCGCGGCACCGGGAACATCCTGCGCTTCATTGAATTCATGGACGTCGGCACCACCAATGGCTGGAAGCTGGATGAAGTGCTCCCATCTGCTGAAGTGGTCTCCATGATCAACGAACGATGGGCGCTGGAACCAGTCACCAAGACCGAACCGGGCGAGACCGCCAACCGCTGGCGCTACAAGGACGGGGCCGGGGAGATCGGCGTGATTTCCAGTGTCACCAATGCCTTCTGCGGCAACTGCTCACGCGCTCGCGTCTCGGCCGAAGGCCAGCTCTACACCTGCCTGTTCGCCGGCTCCGGCTACGACCTGCGCCAGCTGATGCGTGACGGGATCAGCGATGAGGATCTTGCCAAGGCACTGACCGGGCACTGGCGCAAGCGCGATGACAACTACTCGGAGCTGCGCGCCGCGCTGACCCCAGGCAACCGCAAGCGCATCGAGATGTCCTACATCGGGGGCTAGCCCATCGATTTCTGCCCGTCCAGGGATTCGCGGATGATATCCGCATGCCCGGCATGCTGCGTGGTTTCTGCGATGATGTGCAGCAGCGTCCGGCGCACCGACCAGTGCGTGTCGGTGAACCACGGGGCAGAAGGAAGCTCATGGGTGGCGTCCAGATCCGCTTCTGCCAACAGGGCATCGGTGCGGGCGGCTACCTGCGTGTAATTCTCCAGCAGCTCATCCAGGCATTCGTCCTGCTGCATGCGGAATTCGTTGTTGAAGGCTTCGATCGCTTCGGGTGGCATCTGGCTGAAATCCGCTCCGTCCCAGGCCATGGCCGCCCGGCCCATGACCATGAATTCCTGCCACTGCTTTTCCACGGCGCTCACATGCTTGATCAATCCCCCGAGGGTCAGCTCGCTCACCGTGGTGCGTTGCGCTGCCTGCGGATCACTCAGCCCCTGGACAGTGAAACGAAGGAAATGCCGGGCGTTGGCCAGAGCCTGGAACAGGTCCGCGCGTTCGCCGGTGAGGGTGGTGTTGGTGATGGCCATGGTGCTCATGATTGCCTCCTGGCATAAGCTGCAGCCGGTATTTCCAGCTGGTAATAACCAGAGTAGAAGTGAAAAGTGCCAGTTTTTGTCCTAAATCGAGGCAGACTTATTGCATGAGTACCAGCACCAGATTCTTGCGCCTGCTCTCGCTGCTGCAGACCCATCGCTATTGGTCCGGGGACGAGCTCGCCGAACGCCTTGACGTCAGCCTGCGCACCGTTCGCCGGGACATAGACAGGCTGCGCGATCTCGGTTATCCTGTGCAAGCTGATCGCGGCGTAGGCGGAGGCTACCAGCTGGCCTCCGGCACCGCACTGCCTCCCTTGGTGCTCGACGATGAGGAAGCTGTGGCATTGGTAGTCTCATTGCAATCCACCGTGCACAGCGGATCTTCCGCGCTGGCCGAGGCCGCACTGCGGGCGATGGGAAAAGTTGTGCCCGTGCTGCCAGCCAGATTGAGGAAGCGGGCGCAGGCGCTGACCGCGAGCACTGTCCCGCTCAATTCCCAGTCCTCCGCAACGGATCCGGTGGATCCAGCGGTACTGGTGGCATTGGCCCAGGCGTGCCGCGATCATGAACGAATCGCCTTCGACTACAAGGATGCCAAGTCAGCAGAAACCTCGCGCCGGGTAGAACCGGTCCAATTAGTGAATGTGGGCAACCGCTACTATCTGGTGGCCTTTGATCTGGACCGCGATGATTGGCGCAGTTTCCGGGTGGATCGCGCATTGAACCCCTCACCCAGGGCATTGCGGTTTGCGTCGCGTGAAGTGCCAGGTGGCGACGCAGCGGCCTTTGTGCGCGCAGGATTGCGCGGCAGCGGGCAACCAGAAGTGAGCGCCCGGATTCAGGCCAGCGCCGAAAAGCTGGAGCCTCTCATTGGCCGCTGGTTCCAGATCCAGCAGATCGATGAGAACAGTTGCCTCGTGCGCACCGAGAATATGGATCTGCGCTGGGCGGCGTTCGGCCTTGCGATGAGCGAGGCAAAGGTCAGCGACGTTCAGCCAAAAGAATTGCGTGCGCTATTGGATTCCTGGATTTCGAACCTCGCACCGATGTTGAGGAATGACGAATAAATACCAGTCGAAGTACATTCATGAAGACGGGCAGTTCCTCGCCAGCGGGTGGACATTCCGTTCTCCTGCGGGCTCGACAACAACGTATCTACTCAGGCGCGGGGAAGTTTTCGTGGCCTTCGCTGCCCATATCTATGGCCTTTAACTAGGCGTCAACATAACTCCATTAACAACTACCGACAAGATTGATTATGTAGATTTAAGGCTGTTGAATTGTCAGATCTTGCGGACTCACTATCCCTAGAATCGGCCCAGTCAGGCCGTCACCTAGTTAAACGAGAGAAGAACCCCCTAGCATTGCTAAGGCTCCCTATCAGATGACACCTAGGCCTACTGCTGAGTGCTATCCATGCTCCTGGCCAGCGCCCGGCGCAGGACGTAGCCAACCACCAGCGGAACGCCTGCCATCAGCGTGTATTGCAACCACAGCGGGTTGATCAACGCCGGCTCAACGAGGATGAATGCGGTGCAGACGGCAATGAAAAGCATCATGAGCGCGGTGAGTGCCACCGAAGTTGCACTCTCTTTGTGGGATCCTGGCCCGGTCTCGTGTAAGCCTGCAATGAAAAACCCAAACAGGAAAGTGGAAACCACGATCCCGAGGGCTGCTAGAAAGGTCATGAACTCCACGATTACCTGGCTCTCCCGCTTGGATGTGTGTTTACGCTCATCAGATCGCTATCTTCGTTTGAGGTGAGCATAACAGGATCCCAAACCGAGGATTGTGTGAACGATAAAAAGCTCACCGAAACCTAGCGCGACGGAACTCGATGCGCTTTCTAGATCGTGCAGGGCTTACCTGCTAAGCGTCAGTGCGGATCAGGCACCACACATGATCGAAATTCCTCGCGTCTAGATCTGTCCGGCGGATCCATACCTGAACCGGCCGCTCGTGGAACCAACCAGGTGTCGGGAAAGTCCTTGGATTGATCTCGAAAAGCAAAACATGTTCATCCGAGGCATCCGTGAGCGGCAACAACGTGGCCAGCTGCCCGTTGTACTCCTCACGGATTTCACACGCACTCCAGCCTGACATCCTGCTGATGCGTTCATCCGGGATGAAATCTGGATGCTCCGGGCGATGATCCGGAAGCCGGGCCTCGAACCTTAACAACCTGTTGTAGATCTCGAACTCGGTAAGCTCTACGAAATCCGCATAGAGATCAGCTTCTTCCTCGGATCTGAAATCGACACTGAACTGATCCTTGAGATTCATGAACCCGTCAATGTCCAGCGGCATCAACGGAATCGAGAGTATTGCATCACCAGAAGATTCCATGAATGCGAAGGTTTCGACCTCGTCATTTTCGGGTACGAAGTACCGAATCGCCCAAGGCGGATTCAGAAGGTCTTCCACGTCTTCGGGTTCGCCCATGTTCTGCGTGTCGTGGAAGAACTGGATGATGCCTTCGTTCGGAAGACCCGTGGGGATGAATCCAGGATCTCCCACGTTCATGGATTCGTATCCGAGGTCGACTTGGGCAATGTGCGTGAGCAGTGTCCCGTCGGAACTTCTCGGCCATTCCCGGCCATTCTCAAAGGGTTGACCGCCGAACCAGGAGGCCCCAAACCGTGTAGGTTCCTTATCCAGTTCCTTGCGCATTCTCTTTGGCTTTTTGAACTCCATGACGCCAAGTCCAAGAGAAACCTTAGGTTCAATCTGGATGCTGGGGAACTTCGACCGAACCGAAGACAGGTATTCCTCGGGGTCATGCAAGTACAGATAGGGATCCGGCAGTACTTCAGTCATAAGGACCTCGCAGTCAAGTATGGAATTACTTGTTGCGACTGTACCTACCCGACCTTGACTCCACAAAAACTCACAAGTTCCATACCCAAAAGTATGTGCAGCTCGCTCACGGTAACGTGCAGTATGTAACTATGCTTCGCTGCTATGTTGAAGAAAAGAGTGGCCATGGCACTTTCGACATGTCTTAGCCTTCAATTTCGATCCTCATGCTTGCCCCGTACATGATTCCTCGTGAACCAGTGAAAGTGTGAAGGGCCGCTATCAATTCCGAGAATGCATATTGCTCACCACCAGTGAATCCACGTGGCATCCTAATCCCATTCAAGCTGGCAATGTCTTTTTCTGTAACCCGCCATTTAACGATCGCACGGCCATTATCGTCAAAGTTCGGAAATTCAATACAGATCCCCACGGCGTTATGTGAGCTTCATACCCATATTCATCCACCAAGGAGTCAACATAGTTTTGGCGCTTGGAAGTCTCCATAAGCCAACCCTAGTGCGAATGGGTAGACATAAAATAGCGCTGGCCTCGATGTTTAAAACTGTCGGACAGCGGAAAAGTTTAGGGATGAAGCGTCATGCCGAAAGACGAGAGGCTTTCACTCTCACTACGTCTTCCCTGTGGAAGGCAGAGAATGCCGTGGCGGCAAACAGGATCGCCAGGACGTCCAAGGCGATGATGACCAGTAGTGAACCTTGAGCCGCGCCCCACATCAATTTGCGTCCTCGAGCAGTTACCCTGGTTGAACCGCGGAGCCGGATTCCCTTCGGCGAATCGCTGCGCTATCCGCGTTCTGCCACAGTGCGTAGAACATAAAGAAGCAAATATTCATTGATAGCAGTACCAAAGCGACGATGGTCGCAAAAGTTTTTCGAATCGGCACTAGCATTCAAAACCTTCTAACAGTGCTTCGGCAGATATACTCTCGAGCCAAAAATACGCATGAATCGCAAGCAAGACGTCGTCTATTGTCTGCGCTGTTCGCGGAGCACCATGAAAAGAAAGGACCGCACTCGCGACATTCGATATCGCGGAGTTCAGGCTGGTCCTGTCGAACTCAACGCCGGGCAAAGCCAACAGAAAGTCGTGTGTCAGTTTGCGTAGCTCTCGCTTGGAAAGCATCTTCTGCGTCGAAAATTCCAGAGCGTGTTGCATCGACAAGGTCGCGGTTTCCACATCCGGAAGCGGCAGACATTGTTGTCGAAACCTGGACACCAGGAATTCATCGCGAGGAATTTCTCCCGGCATGATTTCCCTATAGTCGGTCTTGCTCCCTACGCCAGGAGAATAGTCAGTCACAGGCAAGCCCGGCTTTCCATTAGTTGCATATGTGAAGCAGTATCGAGCCTACAGGCCAACCCATTCTGAACTGCCGGAAGAGAAGTGCTGCTTCTTCCAGATCGGGACCTCGGCCTTGATGCGTTCCACCAGGTTCTCAATGGCATCGAATGCTTCCTTGCGGTGGGCTGCTGCCGAAGCAGCGACCAGCGCGGCGTCGCCAATCTTCAAGGGACCCACGCGGTGCACTGCGGAAAGCTTCAGCCCGGTGCGTTCTTCTTCCTCGGCAATGATTTTCTCCAGGAAATCCTGCGCCTGTGGGTGATGCGAGTAGTCCAAGGAGTTCACCGACTGGCCGCCGTCGTGATTACGAATAATTCCGTGGAAGAGCACCACTGCGCCTGCAGTATCGGACTGCACTGCATCGCGCACTGCGACCTCGTCGATAGGTTCTTCGGTAATCAGCGCATAGCTCATAAGCGGTTTCCTTCGATAGATGCGGGTTCGGCCAGCAGCTGCGGTGCCACCGCGGCCAGTGCGGGAAGCCCGCCTTCAAGATAGTTTGTTTTGATGCCCCGGCCAGCGAGCAAGGCGGCAGCGCGTTGCGAGCGAGGACCGCGTGCGCAATAGACCGTTACCCGTGCCGGGATCTGCTTCAGATCTGTGCCGGATTCAATAGCTGCTTCCAGCTCAGGAAGGGGCAGATGCAAGGAACCGGCGATGTGCTGTTGTGCGCGTTCGTCATCATTGCGCACATCCAACAAGACAAGAGCAGCGGAACCAGCCAGCGACTGGGCGAGCGCCTTGGCATCGATGCCTTGGACCTCGGGCAGAGAACCGGAGCAGAAGAGCACGTAGTCAATCAGCTCGGTGACTTCGCCCGCTTGGGGATCACGGGAGAATTCGAGGGTGCGGGTGCTAGCCGCCAACGCATCGTAGATCAGCACCTTGCCCACCAGCGGGGCACCGATTCCGGCGATCAGCTTCAAGGCTTCGGTAGCCAGCAGCGAACCGACGGTTCCGCATAATCCAGGCAATACTCCCCCGGCCGCGCAATCCGGCACGGTGCCCGGGGCCGGCGGATCCGGGAACAGGTCTCGGTAGCCCGGGCCATGCTCATGCCAGGCCACGGAAACTTGTCCATGATGCTGCAGGATCGATCCCCAGATCAGGGGAATGCCGGTGAGCTGCGCGGCGTCATTGGACAGGTATCGGGTTGGGAAGTTGTCGCTGCCATCGATGACGAGGTCATAATTCGCAAAGATCTGAAGCGCGTTCGATGAATCCAGGCGCAGGTTGTGCTCGATGATCTTCACATTGGGGTCCAGCGCCGTGGCGGCCTGCGCCAGGGAAGCGGTCTTGGCCAAGCCGATATTAGCGGTGGTGTGCGTGACTTGGCGGTGCAGGTTGGATAGCTCCACCACGTCATCATCCACGATGCCGATGGTGCCTACTCCCGCTCCGACCAGATACGGGACGCTGGCGCTGCCTAGTCCGCCCGCGCCGATAACCAGTACCCGGGCGGCAGCCAGCCTGCGCTGCGCAGCGTCATCAAATCCGGGCAACGAGAGTTGGCGTGCAGCGCGAGCAGCCTGTTCGCCGCTCAGTGGCGGCCCGGGGGCCACAAGCGCGGGAAAGTCGCGTTCGCTTTTCATCGTGCTCCTTATCGCCTAGGCGCGATAGCATGAAGTCATGTCGAAGATTACGATACGCTACTTCGCTGCCGCGGCGGCAGCAGCGGGCTGCGAGCAGGAGAGCTGGGAACGCCCCGATACACTCGCCAGGCTGCGTAGCGAACTGATCGATTCCTACGGACCTGAAATGGCCCAGGTTTTGCGCGCCGGAAGTTTCCTGATCAACGGCGTGGTGCGCCGCGATGCCGGCGAGCTGGGCACTGCCGACGATCTGACCGTGGATGTCCTGCCGCCGTTCGCAGGCGGATAGTCCATGTCCTGCACTCTGGAAAGCCATCGCGCGGAACTTGAAGAGCTGCTGTCCCCGGTCTTCGCCTGCCTGGACAATGAAGTGCTGCCCATCGATAGCCCTGAGGCCAGCGATCGAATCCTCAGCGAGGACCAGTACGCCCTTTTGCCCATCCCTGCGTTCACCAATTCGCAGATGGATGGCTACGCTGCGCGCAGCGCGGATCTGGCAGCAGCCTCGCTCCGCTCCCCCATCTCTTTGCCATTGGGTTTCACGGCTGCTGCCGGCGACCGGCAAATATCCCTGGCTGAAGGCACGGTCAGTCCGGTGATGACCGGTGCGATGATCCCGCTGGGTGCTGACACCGTCATCCCCATCGAGGAAAGCGGCTCTGGCGCTTTCCCGGAATTGGTTCGTGCCGGCTTTGGCACCCCCAGCGGCCACGCGGAATTCTCGGCCCCCAGCGCCGCGGGCCGCTTCATCCGCCCCGCCGGCGGTGATCTCGAAACCGGCGCCTTGGTGGCCAAGGCCGGAACCCGGCTGACCCCGACCATGATTGCTGCACTGGTTTCCAGCGGGCTGCGTGAAGTACCGGTGCGCCGGGCCTTGAAGGTGGCCGTGTGCACTACCGGCGATGAGCTCAGCGATGGGCAGCGTTCCCAGGGCCAGATCCCGGACTCGAATTCCCCTATGCTCGCAGCCTGGCTGCGCCGCTATCAGGTGCAGGTGCGCACCTTGCAGCTGCCCGATGATCCGCAGCGCTTCGCCCTGGCCATCGATGTCTTGCAGGAACAGGTTGACCTGATCGTAACCGTGGGCGGTATCAGCGCCGGAGCTTACGAGGTGGTCCGCCAAGCGCTGTCGCCGCTAGGCGGGGTTTTCCATCATGTGGCCATCCAGCCCGGCGGTCCGCAAGGCTTCGCCCGACTGGCCAAGGCAGCGGTGCTGTGCTTCCCGGGCAACCCGGTCAGTGCCCTGCTGTCGGCAGAACTGTTCCTGGCCCCGCTGCTGCGACAGCTCAATGCCCTGCCAGAGCCCTTGCCCAGGCACTACCCGCTGGCAGCCGATGCCAGTTCCCCCGAGCACAAGCACCAGGTGCGCCGCGCGCTGATCCGCGATGGCCAGGTCACCATCCTGGATCCGGGATCCCACCTGGTCCACGATCTGGCCCGCGCCGATGCGCTGGTGCATATCCCGGTAGGCGTCAGCCAGTTGGCTGCCGGCCAAAGCATCGAAACTTGGAGCATGAATGTCTGAGAAACTCACCCACCTGCGCGAAGACGGCAGCGCCCATATGGTCGATGTCAGCGACAAGGCCGTCACCAAGCGCGTGGCCACCGCAGAAGCCATCTTCGCCACCCGCCCGGATGTTGTCCCGATGCTGATGACCGGGCAGTTGCCCAAGGGCGAGGCGTTGGGCACCGCAAGGGTCGCTGGCATCATGGCGGCCAAGCGCACCTGGGAACTGATTCCGCTGTGCCACCCGCTGCCGATTTCCAAGGTGTCCATTGATTTCACCGCCGAGGAATCCGCGGTGCGCGTCACCGCCCAGGTGACCACCAAGGGCGTCACCGGGGTGGAGATGGAAGCGTTGACCGCGGCCAGCGTTGCGGCTCTGACCCTCTACGACATGGTCAAGGCCGTGGACAAGCACGCCGAGGTCCGCTCGGTGAAGGTTTTGGCGAAGTCCGGCGGCAAGAGCGGTGACTGGGTTCGTGGAGACTAGCCGCATGGCGGCCGTGGTGGTTGCTTCGACCAGCGCCGCAGCAGGCACCGCCGAAGACAAGACCGGTCCGCTGATCACCCGGTGGCTGTCCGAGCGCGGTTTCGAGACCGGCGAGCCGACGGTGGTGGCCGACGGGCAGCCGGTGCGTTTTGCCGTGGATGACCTGCTGGCCAACGACGCGCAGGTCGTGATCGTGACCGGCGGGACCGGGGTCTCACCCGATGACCAGTCCCCCGAAATGGTTGCCCCGCTGCTGGATGTCCAGCTGCCCGGAATCATCGAGGCCATCCGCCGGCGCGGAGAAGCGACCACCGCGCTGTCCATCATTACCCGCGGGGTCGCAGGATTCTCCGGCAACAGCTTCGTCATCACGTTGCCCGGGTCCACCGGCGGAGTGAAAGACGGGCTGGCCGTCCTGGATCCGATCCTGGAGCACCTGCTGGTCCAGCGCAGCGGCGGCACCGGGCACGGCCCGCGGTAAGTTCTCCAGTACCATCATTGATCAGAAAGGCCACCAGGTTGAGCATCGAACCCGGAATTTACCAGCATTTCAAGGGCCAGCGCTACGAGGTGCTGGCCGTGGGGAAGCACAGCGAAACCGAAGAGCCGCTGGTCTTCTACCGCAAGCTCTACGATGACTACAGCTTCTGGGCTCGGCCGCTGGAGATGTTTGCGGAGCACGTTGAACGCGATGGCTACAACGGCCCGCGTTTCGCCAGGATCGCCTAGGGCAAGTTGCAGATTTCCCTGGACCTACTGCGAGTCGGCAACGTTATAGCGTTCCAAGGCTTCGGCAAAGGCCGAGATCTGCTCTTCGCTCCAGCCCTCCAGACGATCGGTTACCGCAGCGCGGTGCACGGCGGCGGAAGCCTGAAGCCGCTCGCGGCCCACGCCAGTCAGTTCCACTACGCGGCCGCGCCCGGATTCCGCATCGTCATAGGCGATATATCCCAAGTCCAGCAGCGTGCCTACCTGCCGGGAGACTGTCGAGCGGTTCAGCGAGAACGCCTCGGCAATGTCGGTGGCCCGGGTTCCGGGAGTATCGGCAATGAAGCGCAGCAGGGAATGCTCCACGAGTGTCAGCGGCTCGGCCAGCTGGCGTGAGCGCGTATTGGCACGTCGGGTAATCATTTGCATGTGATGGAAGATCGATTGGATATCGGCTTCCCGCTGTTCCTTGCCCATGTTCCGAGTCTAGTACGCAGGGCTTTGCCGGGCACTCAATGTTGCATCATGCAACATTAAGCGTATTCTTTAATGCTGATGACTCTCACCGACAACGGCCCGCGCCAATCCCCCGCTTCCAAGCATGCCGATAATCCGGCCAAGAAGAAGTCCCCCGCAGCCAAGCCGGCACCACTGGGCTGGGGAAAGCTCGTGTTGACCATGCTGATCCCGTTCTTCCTGTGCGCCATCATGGGCTTGTTCTATCTGGGGGCCTTCCACGCGCCCAGTCCACACAACGTGCAGGTGGCGGTGGTGGGCGATTCCGCGCAATCCAAGGTTTTCGCCCAGACCCTGCAGGATGGGTCCGACGGTGCATTGAATGTGCGCACCGTCGCCGATGCGGACCAGGCCCGGAAACTGGTAGAGCAGCGCGAGCTCGTGGCCGCCTACGAAACCAGCGGCGGCACGGCAACGCTCTACAGCTCTAGCGCCGCGTCGGAAACCTCGGCGAATATCGCCCAGAAAGTCTTCTTGGACGTGGCCTACGAACAAGGCCAGCCATTGCGCATCGAAGATGTCGTGCCCACCGGCGAGCAGGACACCACCGGGCAGGGGCTGTTCTTCCTGCTGGTCGCCTTGAGCATTGGCGGCTACGCCAGCGCCGTGCCGCTGGCCGGGTTCATGGGCAAGGTCAAGCTGCCCGTGCGCTTCGCCATGGCGGCGGTTGCCGCAGCGGTGGTTGCCACAATCGCGGTGCTGATCGCGGGCCCGGTCTACCGGATCATCGAGGATCATTACGCGGGCATCTGGCTGATTTCCTGGGTTTACGCCGCCGGCATCACCCTGCTGGGCCTGGGCCTGCATCCACTGCTGCGCCACTGGACCACCCCGACGCTGACCTTGTGCTTCGTCGCACTGAATTTCACCAGTTCCGGCGGGATCTTCCAGCCGCAAATGCAGCCGGGATTCTACGGTGCACTCAATACCTTCTGGAATGGCGCCGGGTGGCTGCACGCAGTGCAGACCCTCGTCTACTTCCCCGGGCAGTCCATCGGCATGGATCTCCTGCGGCTAATCCTCTGGCTGATCCCCGGCATCCTGCTGGTCATCCTGACCCACGCGTGGAGCGTGCGCAAAACCCGCGTGGCCGATGAAAATGCCAGGATCCGGGACGTCGAGGAAACCGTCGCCGCGTAGCGGCACGCGCCGCGGGGATTGCTCCCTGCCAGATGCCGCTCCTAGTTGCGCAAGAGCCAGGAGCGCGCCGAACCCAAGGCTCGGCGAAGTCCGCTCACCGCGTCATCCATGACCGCGGTTCCCACATCCTGGAAGGACCCCATGCCACCGCGGTAGAGCTCCAAGGCCTTCCGGGCAGCCTCTCGCAGCTGCCCTCGGCTTTCGACGTCCTCGAAGAGGCCATCAAGCCAGCGTGCCGCATGGGCGCGTTGCGCGTCATGGTCCTGGGCCGCTGCGAGATGCAGCTTCTCGATAGCCGCGCGAATTCTGCCCAGTGCTTGCTCAACATTGTCCATGGCACAAGGTTATCCCGGCTGGCGGGCCCTGCTGCCCGCCAGCCGCGCTTCAGGACTTGCCCAGCGGCATCAGGTCAAGTTGCGCGGTGATATGGCTGCGCACGTCGTTCAGTTCATCCATGTTGATCCCGTGGGCCAGCCCAGGGTAGGTGCGAGCGGCAAGGGTCGAGTGCTCGGGCAGGAACTTGGCGGTGCGCTCAATGGCGACCGGGGCAATGACCCGGTCTTCGGTGCCCCGGCCCCAGAAAACCGCCGGGCGCTGTGCGGCGATGATTTCATCGGCCGACTGCGTGCCGCACAGAACGAATCCGCCCAGGATCGTGGTCGCCAGCACCCGCTCGGGCCGGGTGCGCAGCAGCTGGCTGGCCATCAGCCCGCCCTGGGAGAAACCGACTGGAATGATCTTGGTGGCGGTGTCTACATTTGCATCGATCCAGGCCCAGATCGACGCGGTGGCCGCTTGCACCGGCGCCGCGTCGGGGACGCCCGGAGTGGTGATCTGGAACCAGGCGGCCCCACCGTGGCCCAATTCCAGCGGAGCGCGCAGCGAAGCCCAAGGCAGATCCAATCCCAGCGGTTCGGCGAGCGAGCCCAGGTCGTGTTCATTGGAGCCGAAGCCATGCAGGAAGACCAGCACGGCACCGGATTCCGGGGTGCTGCTCCAATTGGCGGAACGCACATCGCTCAACAGGTTGCTCATAGCAGGCCAACTCCTCATAAGTTGTTTGCGGGCGGTTCCCGATGGTGGAATCACAGCCTTCCGGCGGCGTTCCCAACAAGGTTCAATAAGCCAAGCATACCGTAATTGATTGAAGATACAAGTAAATTTCATTGCCGCGATCCGTCACAGTACCCCCGAGCGCCACCCGCCCAGGACATCTGAAGCGAAGCGCACCCAAGTCCCGCTTGCCCTTCTGCCGGCCACCACAAGCGACCCCCAAAAACCAGCTAGTCACCATGGATAACTCCGACATAAAGCAGGGTTCAAGCTAGTGCGAAGGCTTGCGGGCATTCCATGGAAAATTCGCGCAATCTGGAGGGAACGCATCCTACTTCACGCACAAACTTGTCACCAGAAAACCCTAGACAGAAACCAAAATTGCTGTGATCATTTCGTGTTACTACCGGCCAGTAGCAAGTGTCTCCCATCTTTTACTCGAAGGGCCACCATGCAACGACGCATACTTTCCGTTCTGGGCGCGCTGTGCCTGGCCGCTGCAACACTCACCGCCCCGGCCATCGCGCCGAGCGCGGCAAGCACCGCACAAGCCGAAACAGTTTCGTCCCTGAACATCAGCCCATCTGGGGCTAATAATTGGGATTGCGCACCCGATACCGAACATCCCTATCCCGTAGTCCTCGTCCACGGCACCTTTGCCACCATGGACGTCAACTGGATCTCACTGTCCCCCAAGCTCAAGCGCAACGGCTATTGCGTTTCCCGCTGAATTACGGCTTGGAAAACGGCATCTCGGGTGCGGCGCATGTCCCGGACTCGGCAGCCGAACTGCGCGACTTCATTGACCGTGTCCGCCAGGCCACCGGCGCCAAGAAGGTGGACATCGTCGGGCACAGCCAGGGCGGAATGATGCCCCGCTGGTACATGGGGCACATGGGCGGAGCAAAACATGTCAACGAATTGGTGGCCATCGCCCCATCGAGCCACGGCACCCAGGGCATTCTGGTGCCGAGCGCTACCGGAGTCAGGATTGCCGGCAGCTACGCTGGCTGGATCTGCGACGCCTGCGCCGACCAGGTGGCGGGCAGCGAGTTCATGACCGAGCTGAATTCGATCGGCGACACCGTCGCAGGCCCGGATTACACGGTCATTTCCACCAAGTACGACGAGGTCGTCATGCCCTACAAGTCCCAGTTCCTGCATGGAGACAGCGAGCACGTGACCAACGTGCTGCTCCAGGACAAGTGCCCGCTGGATGCCTCGGGGCACGCCAGCATGGCCGTTGATCTCGTGGTCCACCGCTGGGTGCTCAACGCCCTGAACACGGATGGTCCGGCCGATCCAGGCTACCGCCCTTCCTGCTACCTGTAAGCGGGAATCGGCGCATCCTGGCGTGCGTGCCGATGCCGGGATGCGCCTTGGCTCGCACCTAGGCAGAGCGCCTGCCAGCTATTAGATTGGTGGCCATGGACGTTCTTTCCAGCAGGGTGCTGCTGCGGCCAATTGACCTGGCCGCAACCCAGCAGTTCTATCGAGATGTGCTGCAACTAGCCGTGGCCCGGGAATTCGGTCCGGCACAGCAGCCGGGCTTGGTGTTCTTCCTGGGCAATGGCCTGCTGGAAGTCTCCGGGCACCGGCCGCCAGGGATGCCGTCCACGCTGGTGCTGTGGGTGCAGGTGCGCGACGTGCAGGCAGAGCTGGAACAGTTGGCGGCCTGCGGTGCGACGGTGCAGCGCGAGGCGCGCAAGGAGGACTGGGGCCTGATGGAAGCATGGATCCAGGATCCCGACGGCACCAGAATCGTGCTGGTGCAGGTACCCGAAGGGCACCCGATCCGCCGGGACGTGCGCGAGCCCTAGCAACTGGTGCTGGCCTGCGCGGCTCGCCGCGATCACCACGTGTGCTGGCATCGAATGGGATCCGGCCACCGCCTGACCCCGGCGGGTACTAGCGGCTGGCGGCGAGGGCTTCGCGTACCTGCGCGGCAGCTTCGAGCAGCTGCGGCAAGACCACCTCGGCTGCCTGTTCGGCGCTCTGCGTAGTATCGGGACGCACGCTCATCGACACGTTCATCGCGGCGACCACGGTGCCATCGGCACTGAATACCGGCACCGCCACCGAGCGCAGGCCGATCTCCAATTCCTGGTCTACCACCGCATAGCCCTGGGTACGGATCCGCTGAAGTTCAACGCGTAGCGGATCCGGGCGATCGATCCCCAGCCCTGTCACCGAGTGCACGCCGGCGGCGATCACCGCCTCGCTGATTTCTTCGGGCTGGTAGGCCAGCAACACCCGGCCCATGGAGGTGTTGGCCGCCGGGAAGCGGGTGCCCACCGAAATGCCCACGCGCATGATCGAACGGGTATGCACCCGGGCGATGTAGACGATCTGCGATCCGTCCAGGATGGAAGCGGAGGCCGATTCATGCACAGCAGCCGAGAGTTCCTCAAGCACCGGTTCGATCAGCTGCGGCAAGGTGGCGCTGGACAGGTACGAGTACCCCAGCTGCAGGACCTTGCTGGTCAGCTCGAAATGCTTGCCGTCGGTGCGCACATAGCCCAGCTCCACCAGGGTCAGCAGGAACCGCCGGGCGGTGGCCCGGGACAGGGCAGTGCGTGCGGCGACCTCGGAGAGGGTCATTGACGCGTGATCGGCATCGAAGCTGCTGATGACCGCCAAGCCGCGGGCCAGGGACTGGACCGATGTGGTTGTTGCTGCCTGCTCGCTCACCGTGCTCCTTGCGCGCTGGAAATGATTGCGGGGTGCACTTCCGGGACTCGGATGCGCACCCCACTAATCTACTGGGTCTTCTAGGCCTGGGTCAGTTCCACCGGGACCTTGGCGGCCAGCTCCTCGAAGCTGATGCCATGGGTGGAGCGCACGAAGACCTTGGCATCACGCAGCTCGAAGACGGCCACTTCGGTGTAGATCCGCGAGACGCAGCCCAGCCCGGTGACCGGATAGCTCAGCGTTTCAACCAGCTTGGATTCCCCGGCCTTGGTGAACAAGCTCATCATCACCCAGGTCGCCTTGGCGCCGATAGCCAGGTCCATGGCGCCGCCCACGGCAGGAATGGCGCCTTCGGCACCGGTGTGCCAGTTGGCCAAATCGCCATCCTTGGAGATCTGGAAGGCGCCGAGTACGCACACATCCAGGTGGCCGCCGCGCATCATCGCGAAGGAATCCGCGTGGTGGAAGAAGGAGGCACCGGGCAGCTGCGTGACCGGGATCTTGCCCGCATTGATCAGATCCGGGTCGATGTCCTCGCCGGTGGCCACCGGGCCCATGCCCAGCATGCCGTTCTCGGTGTGCAGGGTGACGCCCTGTTCCTTGGTGAGGTAGTTCGAGACGTTGGTCGGCTGGCCGATTCCCAGGTTCACGAATGCTCCGGCCGGGATGTCCGCGGCAACGAGCTGCGCCATTTCATCGCGGGTGAGCTTTGCTTCGGTGGTGGTCATTGCGCTCATTACTTTTCCCCTCCCAGTTCCACCACGGTATCCACGAAGATGCCCGGGGTGATGACGTTTTCCGGATCGATGGAACCGGCCTGGACGACCTCGTCCACCTGCACGATGGCCGACTTGGCCGCGGTGGCCATGATCGGGCCGAAGTTCCGCGCGGTCTTGCGGTACACCAGGTTGCCCAGCGTGTCGGCCTTCAGTGCCTTGATCAGCGCGAAATCGGCGTGGATCGGGGTTTCCAGCACATAGCCCTTGCCATCGATCATGCGGGTTTCCTTGCCCTCGGCCAGCAGCGTGCCGTAGCCGGTGGGGGTGAAGAACCCGCCGATGCCGGCGCCGGCGGCGCGGATGCGCTCGGCCAGGTTGCCCTGCGGAACCAGCTCCAGCTCGATTTCCCCGGCCCGGTAGGCCTCATCGAAGTGCCAGGAGTCGGACTGGCGCGGGAAGGAGCAGATGATCTTCTTGACCCGGCGTTCCTTGATCAGCAGGGCCAGGCCTGCGTCGGCCTGCCCGGCGTTGTTGTTCACGACCGTCAGGTCCTTCGCGCCGCAGTCCAGGAGCGCGTCGATCAGTTCCATCGGCTGGCCGGCGTTGCCGAAGCCGCCGATCAGGACGGTGGCGCCGTCGGTGATCTCGGCGACGGCGTCCGCGGCCGAGGTGGCAATGCGTGGTGCCATGATGCTGCCTTTCTATAAGCTACTTGGTTGCGTTCACGTTTTCGACGACGACGGCCAGGCCCTGGCCGACGCCGATGCAGATCGCGGCAAGCCCGTAGCGCTCGCCGGATTCTGCCAGGCGGCGGGCGACGGTGCCCAGGATGCGCAGGCCCGAGGCTCCCAGCGGGTGGCCGATGGAGATGGCCCCGCCCCAGGCGTTGACGATGGCCGGGTCGATGTCCCAGGCCCGGATGCAGGCCAGTGACTGGGCCGCGAATGCCTCATTCAGCTCGACCGCGGCAATATCCGACCACTTCAGGCCGGCCTTGGCCAGAGCCTTGTTGGCGGCTTCCACCGGGGCGAAGCCGAAGAACTGCGGATCCAGCGCGGCAGCGCCGTTGGAGACGATGCGGGCGATCGGGGCGGCACCCAGCAATTCGCCGCCGCGCTCGGAACCGATGAAGGCCGCCGAGGCGCCGTCGCTCATCGGCGAGGCGTTGCCCGCGGTCACCGTGGCATTCTCCCCGGTGCGGAATACGGTGCGCAGCTTGGAGAGGGTCTGGGCAGTGGAATCGGCACGAATGGTTTCGTCGCGGGTGACTTCCGTACCGCGCTTGTTCGCCGGCGGAACCGGAACTACCAAGTTGTCGTACTTGCCGGCCTCCCAGGCGGCCGCGGCCTGCTGGTGCGATGCCGCAGAGAATTCATCCTGGTCTTCGCGGGAGATGCTGTGCTTCTCGCGCAGCTGCTCGGTGGCCTCGCCCAGCGATACCGTCCATTCCCCCGGCATGGCCGGGTTGACCAGACGCCAGCCCAGGGTGGTGTTGGCCAGTTCCAGATTGCTCATCGGGAAAGGACGCTCGGTCTTGGGAAGCACCCATGGAGCACGGCTCATCGATTCGACGCCGCCAACCAGGACCAGGTCCGCGTCGCCGGTGGCGATCTGGCGCCCGGCGGCGATCGAGGCATCCAGCGAGGAGCCGCACAGGCGGTTCATCGTGGTGCCCGGCAGCGAGGTCGGCAACCCGGCGAGCAGGGTGGCCATGCGGGCCACGTTGCGGTTTTCCTCGCCGGCGCCGTTGGCGTTGCCGAAGATCGACTCGTCGATATCCGCGACATCCAGCTGCGGCGCCCGGGCGACCAGCTCGCGCACCACGTGGGCGGCCAGGTCATCGGGGCGGTGGCTGGACAGCGCGCCGCCGATCTTGCCGAAGGGGGTGCGGATTGCGTCGTATAGGTAGGCCTGCTGCATCGTCTCACTGCTCCATCGCTGCGGTCTGTTCACATCGTGAACTTATGTTCGTAGAATGAACTTTAGCAGCTGATGTCCGTAGCTTCAATAGATTTCTGTTGCGGTCCACCCGGTTCCCCGCACAAAAATGCCCCGGCTGCCGAAGCAGCCAGGGCACTCTCCAAGGCGAATATTGCTATTGCGCGTTAACCGCGACATTCAGCGGCTGCCATCCGGAAGACTCGTCGAACGCCGGGTCCTGCACAGCTAGCGAGCAAATGGATCCAATGAAGTTTCCATCCTCGTCATAAGCGATCTCATCCCAATGTTCTTCAAAATCCATGCAGGAAACCGGCTCAATTTCGCTGGTCGCCTTTCCATCTGCACCGAGGACTTGGCCAACGGCTCGCTCTATTCCAAAGCTGGCAAACACAACCTTGGGCTCGCCCGGCGATGCTCGATACTTGTCCAGGGTGCTCATGGTTTCAATAACCCTGAATTCGCCTTCGTCAATGCTTCCGCCATTGGCATAGGCCTGGTCGGTCTGGGCGATTAGCTCCTGGCACAAGGTGCAGTCCGCTGCCGAGAAGCCCTTGAGTGCGGCGGTGTCACCGCTCGCCACCGCATAGTTCAGCAGCTGTACCCAATACTCCACGGCACCTTCCAGCCCTTCCTCGGATTTCTCGCTGAGGACCGCCGGGCGCTGCGGAACTTCGGCATTTTGCTCCGTGGAGCTCGGCGCAGGCGACACCGTGCCAGCAGAAGGATCACCGGCCCCTCCCTGGGATGCACTGACGCAACCGCTGGCTGCCAGCGTCAGTGCAGCTATCAAAGCTGCAAGCTTCACTTGATGATTCCGAACCATTGCCGCCGCCTTCTTGGAGTTTATTCCGCGTTCGAAAACGACCTTACATCAAGCATTTCGATAATACGACCACTATTCAAATAACGTTTTCGCTACTCTTTTCAATGAAAATCGCTGGAAAAATTCCACGTTAACTCTGGATGAACAAGGGAAATTCGGCGCGATAGCGAACCCTGCTTGCACTAAAGCGCAGAGCCACTCACCTGGATGCAGGAGAAGCGAAGCAGCCACTGCCCTAAAATAGTTCCATGGCCAATTCGCCCAGTGGGGACTCTATGCTGGACCGCTTGGTTCGGATCCTGAATTCTTTTGATCTCAACAATCAGTCGCTCAGCGTCAGCAGCCTGGCCCGGCGTGCCGACATCCCCAAAGCAACCATGTACAGGTTGCTCGATGAATTGGTATCCCATGACTTGCTGGCGCGAGACGGATCTGGCCAGGTGCGGCTGGGTTTGCGCCTTTGGGAATTAGCCAATCGAAGCGCTGCCACCCAGGACCTTCGCACCGCGGCATTGCCGTTCATGGAGGACATCAACCAGCTGCTGGGGCAAAATACCCAGCTCTCGGTACTGCACCAGGACGAGGTGCTGATCATCGAGCGTCTCTCGCGGCCGGGCTCCGTTGTCAATCAGGCGAATGTCGCCGGACGCATGCCTGTGCACCGAACCTCGATGGGCATGGCACTTTTGGCCTTTTCACGGCCGGAAACCATTCACGGGTTCCTGGAACGCCACCACGAACTGATGACCGCCACCCATCCTGAACTCCGCGCAGAAATGGCGGAAATCCGACGCAACGGATTCGCCTCGTTCGACGGATTCATCGACCCGGAAACCACCGGTGCCGCCGCCCCGATCCTCGACGAGGCAGGCTATCAGGTTGCCGTAATCTCGGTGGTTGTCCCCCGCGACTCTGGAACACTGCAGTCCGCAGCCCTGGCGCTACGCACCGCAGCCCGGGGCATCGCTCGCGCACTGCGCCTCGACAACATCTAGCGACCAGAAATTGCAAGGCCAGCACCCTGTTGCGCTTGACCGGTGCGGCATAGATACGCAACCCATTTTTCCCATTCATTGAGAATGCGCCTGTCTGCCGGGTCACATGCACCGCATCCTGATGGAAGTTCTTCTTACTTCCTTAGACCACATGCATCGGTCCGGCAACGCAGCCGGGCGCCCGGCTTCTGGTCCAGACGACAGCAAGGCAGGGTCCCATGGTTCAGAATCCACGCATCCTCAAGACCAAGGTCGGCATCATCGGCGGCGGTCCAGCCGGGCTCATGCTTTCGCATCTGCTGGCCAAAACCGGCATCGAGAACATCGTCGTGGAAATGCGCGACCACGAGGCCATCCGCAACACCCACCGTGCCGGAATCCTCGAAGCCCAAGCGGTCAAGATGCTCACCGAGTCCGGCGTGGATGGACGGGTCCTCACCCACGGCGACGAGCACGCCGGCATCGACCTGCGCTTCAACGGCGAATCCCACCCGCTGGACTTCCGCGACCTGGTCGACGCCACCGTCACCCTGTACGCGCAGAACGAGGTCTTCGTCGACCTGGCCGCGGTACGCCAACGCGACCAGGGCGACGTGCGGTACTCCTGCGAAGTCACCGAGATCCTGGACATGGAGACATCCACCCCGAAGTTCCGCTTCACCGATGCCGAGGGCAACCTCTTCGAGGTGCACGCGGATGTCATCGTCGGCGCCGACGGCTCGCGCTCCTTCGCCCGCCGCCAGATGCCCGAAACCCTGCGCAAGGACTTCAAGGTCACCTACCCCTTCGCCTGGTTCGGAATCCTCACCGAAGCACCGAAATCCGCCCCGGAGCTGATCTACGCGAACTCCCCGCACGGCTTCGCGCTGATCTCCCAGCGCAGCGAAACCGTGCAGCGCATGTACTTCCAATGCGACCCGAACGAAGACGTGAACGCCTGGAGCGATGACCGCATCTGGACCGAGCTGCAAAAGCGCGTGGACGGGCCGGATGGCTTCCAGCTGAAAACCGGGGAGATCTTCGACAAGACCGTGCTGGGCTTCCGCTCCTTCGTGCGCGAACCGCTCTCCCACGGGCGGATGTTCCTGATCGGCGATGCCGGGCACACCGTCCCGCCCACCGGAGCCAAGGGCCTGAACCTGGCCTTCGCCGATGTGAAGGTGCTCTTCGAGGCCCTGGACTCCTACTTCTCCACCGGCAGCGAGCAGCTGCTGGACGGCTATTCGGACCTGGCGCTGAAGCGCGTGTGGAAGGCGCAGAACTTCTCCTACTGGATGACCTCCATGCTGCACACCCCGGTAGGCGGGGACCCGTTCATGGCCAAGCGCGCCCTGGGCGAACTGGAAACGGTCACCTCCTCGCGCTTCGGCCAGCAGTACCTGGCCGAGTCCTACACCGGCTGGCCCCACGCTTAGCCTTCGCCCTTGCCAAGCATTTCCTCCACCACTCCCGTACGCCCCCTTCGAAAGGAGCACGCAGTGAGCACCGAAACCACAGCTAACGAGTCGTTCAGCGATTCCCACGTGCTGGACCCCGCAGCCACGACGCTCTCGCAAGAATCCATCAGCCAGGAAATCGCCGATATCCATGCGGCCTACCGCCAGTCGGTGGTCGAGGGCAAGAAAGCCGAGACCCAGCCGCGCATCGACTTCGCGCCCTACCGTTCCTCGCTGCTGCGCCACCCGACCAAGAACCTGCGCCACGTGGACCCGGAAACCATTGAGCTGCACTCCCCGGCCTTCGGCCAGCGCGACGTGCACGCGCTGGAATCGGATCTGACGATCCAGCACAACGGCGAGCCGATCGGCGAGCGCATCGTGGTCGCCGGCCGCGTGCTCGATGGCGACGGCCGCCCGGTGGCCGGTCAGCTGGTGGAAATCTGGCAGGCCAACGCCGCGGGACGCTACATCCACAAGCGCGACCAGCATCCGGCCCCGATCGATCCGAACTTCACCGGCGTGGGACGCGCCATCACCGGCCCGAACGGCGAATACTCCTTCACCACCATCAAGCCGGCACCCTACCCGTGGAAGAACCACCACAACGCCTGGCGCCCGGCGCACATCCATTTCTCGCTGTTCGGCACCGACTTCACCCAGCGCATGATCACCCAGATGTACTTCCCGGGCGACCCGCTGTTCAGCCTCGACCCGATCTACCAGGCGATCACCGACAAGGAAGCGCGCGACCGCCTGGTCGCCAGCTACGACCATTCGCTGACGTCCCATGAATGGGCTACCGGCTACAACTGGGACATCGTACTCACCGGCTCCAACCGCACCTGGATGGAAGATGAAGAGGGAGACCACTAGCATGGCTCAGGCACCAGAACTGAAGCTGGCCCCCACACCGGGGCAGACCATCGGCCCGTTCTACGGCTACGCGCTGCCCTATGAGAAAGGCAATGAGCTGGCCAGCCAGGCCCATCCCCGCTCGGTACGCCTGCACGGGGTGATCACCGATGGCAAGGGCGAGGTGATCCCGGACGCCCTGCTGGAAATCTGGCAGGCCGACGAGAACGGCAATGTCGTTGCCCGCGATGGCTCGCTGGTTCGCGACGGCTACACCTTCACCGGGTGGGGACGGGCGGCGGTGGATAACGCCGGGCACTACACCTTCACCACCGTGAACCCGGGCGCTACCGAAGAGGGCAAGGCCCCGTTCATCATGCTCGCGGTTTTCGCCCGCGGCCTGCTCAATCGCCTGTTCACCCGCATCTACCTGCCGGAGGACACCGAAGCGCTGGCTAGCGACCCGTTGCTGTCATCGCTGGGCGAAGCAGAACGCGCAACGCTGATTGCTGCTCGCGAAGACGATGGCTCGCTGTGCTTCGATATCCGCCTGCAAGGCGGGAACGAAACGGTGTTCCTCTCCTACCCGCGCGAGAGCTAGTTGCCACCGCGACACCCCGCTGGATTGCCCCAACGCCCGCACTGTTACGGGCGTTGGAGCGCCCGGCGGGGTGTTGCCCGTTGCCGGGCACTACAGTTCTAGATAGACGGCTTATACGCTCAACAGCTAAGAATCGAGGCACCGAATGGATGGCGCAGACTACGGCGTGCTGGCCCCCGCCTGGGCAGGAACTGCGGCCGCGGCCCTGGCCAGCGATGCGTCTTTCGTCCAAGCCATGCTGGATGCCGAAGCCGGATGGGTGCAGGTCCAGGCGGATGCCGGCCTGTGCAGCGTCCAGGATGCGCAGGCCGTGCGCGAGGTGGCCAGCGTGGACCGCTACGACCTGGCCTTGCTGGCCTCCCGGACACCGGATGGGGCCAATGCGCTCATCCCGCTGCTGGGCATGATGCGCGACCTGCTCAAGCACGACGGGGCCGCGGAAACTGCGGGCACCGCGTTGCACCGCGGTGCCACCAGCCAGGACATCATCGACACCGCGCTGATGCTGGTCCTGTCCAAGACGCTCACGCTCACGCTGGCAGATCTGCGCAGCACCGCTGGCGGGTTGGCTGCCCTGGCGCAGGCCCACCGCGGGACCGTGTGCATTGCCCGCTCGCTGACCCAGCATGCGCTGCCCACCACCTTGGGCTGGAAAGCGGCCAGCTGGCTCTCGGCCGTGCTGGATGCCGAGCAGCAGCTGGATGCCGCGGCGCGGCAGCTGCGCTTGCAATGGGGCGGTGCGGTAGGCACGCTCGCCTCCCTGGAGCAGCTGCTCTCCGGCCAGCCGCAGACAACGGCCACAAGCCAGTCGCTGTCCTCGGATCTGGCGGCCCTGCTGGGCCTGGAGGATCCGGGAACGCCCTGGCACACCAACCGCATGCCGATTCTCCAGCTTGGCTCCGCACTGGGTGCGGCCATTGCCGCGCTGGGGACCCTGGGCGCTGATGTGCTCACCGCCTCCCGTCCGGAAATCGGCGAGCTGTCCGAACCTCGCGAGGCCGGCAAGGGCGGCTCCTCGGCCATGCCGCAGAAGCAGAACCCGGTGCGCTCGGTACTGCTGCGCAATGCGGCATTCAGCGCCCCCGGATTGCTCTCCACCCTGTTCACTGCTGCCGGCACCGCGGTGGATGAACGCCCCGATGGCGGCTGGCACGCCGAATGGAGTGCCCTGCGCGAACTGGCCCGGCTGGCATCAGGGGCGGCATTCCACGCTTCGTTCCTGGCCAACGGCCTGGGAGTGGATCGCGCTGCCATCGAGCGGAACCTCGCCCTGGGCGGAGATGCCGTGCTCTCCGAACGACTCGCTGCCGCCCTGGCTGACCTGGTGGTCGGCGGAAAACCGGCCATCCAGGCATTGGTGCGCCGCAGCCTCGACGAGCGCATTTCCCTGCGCGATCTGCTGCGCCTGGAAATCTCCGTGCATGACTTGAACGACCAGGACCTCTACGAATTATTTGATCCAGCTGGCTACCTCGGTGCCGCGGATCGCTTCACCGAAACCGTACTCGCCGATTACTCGGCACGGAAGGAATCATGGCAGTCCCGCAACTAACCCCCTCCTTGCTGCACACCGACAAGGCACTTCCCACCCTCATCGTCGGCCCCTCGCTGGGCACTGCGGCCCTGCCGCTGTGGGCCCCGGCCTTGCCTTACCTCAAGGACAAGTTCCAGGTCATCGCCTGGGACCTGCCGGGGCACGGCGAAAGCAAGCCGTCCACCGAGGCATTCTCGCTGGCCGAACTGGCTACCGGCGTCACCAAGGCCGTAGGGGCGCTGCGTGCCGACGGCGTCATCCCCGAGGACGGCAAGCTGTACTACGCCGGAGTGTCGGTTGGCGGGGCCACCGCCCTGCAGCTGGCCGTAGACCACGCCGGCTTCTTCAACGCGTTGTCCTCCATCTGCTCTGCCGCGAAGATCGGCACCCCCGAAGGGTGGACCGACCGTGCCGAGCTGGTCGCCAAGGCCGGCACCCCGACCATGGTCGCCGGTTCTGCCGAACGCTGGTTCGCGCCGGGATTCATCGAGAAGGAACCGGTGATCAGCACCGAGCTGCTGCACAGCCTGCAGAACGCTGACCGCTTCGCCTACGCCCACGCCTGCGGCGCCTTGGCAGGATTCGACGTGCGCGGGCAGCTGGCTTCAACCAGCGACCCGATCATTGCCATCAACGGCGCACAGGACCAAGTGTGCCCTCCGGCAGACGCGGAGTTCATCGCCGAAAATGCACCCCGCGGAACCATGGCGGTCATCGATTCGGCCGCCCACCTGGCCCCGGCCGAAGCACCCGAAGAGACCGCGGCCTTGCTGGCCGAGTTCTTGCTGGCCAACTAGAAGCGAGGACCTGCAGAAATGGCTGATTCACCGCGCCTTCCCGGCGATACCTATGATGCCGGCATGGAGGTACGCCGCCAGGTGCTGGGCAACGAGCACGTTGAGCGTTCCACCAGGAACTCGAATGAGTTCACCGACGAATTCCAGGAAATGATCACCCGCTACGCATGGGGCACCATCTGGACCCGCGACGGCCTGCCGCGCACTACCCGCAGCGCCATCACGCTGACCGCAATGATCGCCGGCGGCTACTGGGAAGAACTGGAAATGCATGTGCACGCGGCCCTGCGCAATGGCATGGCTCCCGAAGAAATCAAGGAAGTTTTCTTGCAGTGCGCCATCTACTGTTCCGTTCCGGCAGCGAACGTTGCGTTCAAGATCGGCAAGAAGGTGCTGGAGGAGTACGCGGCAGCCGAAGGCCACTAGCCGTGGCACCGCGCCGCTAGCGGCGCGCCGCCGCGGCTTGCCGGATCGAGTGCAGCAGGGCCCACGGGACGATGCCGCTGGTGCGCGGGTTGCGTGGCGAGGGGTGGTTCTTGATCGAGAAGCTGTACTCGCCGGCTGGGCCGCGCGCCTCGATGCGGTGCTCGGTCAGGCCTGCCTCCGGGTCGGCGATCAATCTGGCTGTCACCGCATCCCAATCCCCCACAGCCAACGCCACCGCCGCGGCCACATTCAATGACTTCGGGAAGTCCTGGGCCGCTGCCGCGGCTGGACCGCGAAATACCTCTACCGGTCCGGCGGCCTGCTCCAATTCACCGCGCCGCTGCGCATCCATCCACGGCTGCACCAAGGTGGCCGGCAGCTTGCGCGTCGTCACCAGCACCTGGTCGATGCCGCCCATCCGGGCAGCCGCGCCCAGCAGGTCCAATCCGCCGATGGCCCCGGCAGTGCTGGACAAGCGTCCCGGTCCGGCGGCCTGCACTTGCGCGGCGAACTCCGGGTCAGCCAGCGCCCCCATGGAACTGGCCAGCAGGTCAACCCCGCAGGCCAGGATGCGCACCGCATTCTCGCGCAGGGCTTGCTGGCCCGCGCATTCGACCACCAGGTCGCAGCGCTCCAGGGCCGACTCCCAGCTCAGCTGCTCATGCTCCAGCCCGGTTTGCGGCCGGCGCAGGATCACCCCTTCGAGCTGGGCACCGTGCACCGTCCCGGCTGCCAGTTGCTCCGCCACCACGGAGCCGATCGCCCCGTGGCCCAGTACTCCCACCCGATACATGCTGCCCGTGGCCATGCCCGTCCTGTCCGAAAAGATCGATGTAAGCTACCGCCAGCTTAGGCCAGCTCGCGGGCTCGGCACGAACTGCCAGCTGGCCAGTGTGCGGGCCATTGCCGCTAGTGCCGTGAAGCGGTCGAATGGTCCGTGCGTTCCATGAGCCGGGAGACTCCATATCCGATGAGAATACCCCAGAAGGCGGCATGGATGTTGAACAGGTCCAGACCGGAAATGGTTACCACGAACGTCACGAGGGCGCCCAGGGTGAATTTGGTGGCGAAGGCCGTCACAAAGGCCTGCTGCAGGGCCTTGAGCATGGCGATGCCTCCCAAGGCCAGCACGAAAGCCTCAGGGGTGGCCAGCATTAAGCGCGTCAGCGTTGGAGCGAACAGGGCGAAGAGCAGGGACAGGAAGCCATAGACCACCGCTGCGGTGTACTGGCGGTGCTTTTCGCCAGATGATGTGAGCAACGCGTTGGTTGGCCCGGTGACGCAGGCGGACACCGCACCGAAGCATGCGTTCAGGATCGAGAACCCGCCCGAGGCCAGCGCAAAGGCATTGACCGGGGGACGGTGCCCGGCAGAGCGCAGCACCGCGACACCCTGGCCGTTCTGCACAATCAGCACGGTGATGGCCAACGGCACCACCAGCTCCAGCTGCGCAGCCCAGGTGAATTCCGGAGCGGTGAACACCGGGGTGGCCAGCACGGGCCCGCCAGCTGCGTCCAACGCGAACTGGCCACTGGCTGCCACCGCGATGGCCCCGGCGATCAGCGTGCCCAGCACCGGGGGAATTCTTCTGCCCAGCGCCGGCACCGCAGCGAGCAGGACGAAGACCAGCACCATGGGGCCGGCCACCACCGGGTTGGCTTGGGTGGACGAGACGATGTCGGTGCCGAAGCGCAAGAAGACCGCGGCCACCATGGCCATCACAATCGGCATGGGTATGGCCGCCATGATCCGGCGCACCACCCCGGTAGCGCCCAAGGCCAGGACCAGTACCCCGGAGACGAAGAACGCCCCGACCACCTCGGGGAAGGACAGGTGCTGCAGCGAAGGGCCCAGCAGCACCGTGCCGGGGATGGACCAGGCGAATCCCAGCGGCTGGCGGTAGAGCAGGGACATCACGATGGTCGCCAACCCGGCGGAGAGGAAGATCCCGCAGACCCAGGAAGCCATCTCGGCCTGGGACAGCCCGCCAGCGGCACCCACCGCAAGGGTGACCGCGATGGGGCCCGAGGCGGAGAAAACCAGCCCGATCACGCCATTGCTGGCATATACCCCGCCCACGTCGCGCAGCAGGTCGCGGATTCCGGCAGGCCGCTGCTCGGCCCGCTCCAGCAGCGGTTCGCGTGGTGCTCGCGCAGCTGCTGGAGCCGATTCGCGGGTGGGCAGGTTATCGGCGGGTTTGGGCATGTGCGCTCCTGGGCGTTGGTGGCAGTGGCATTAATAGTCCACCACCATTGCACGGCTCCAGGGGCCGTGGGACGTGGCGCATTGATCCGGGGTATGGCAGTCCTAGGATAGTTCGGGCTGCTAGCTGCCACTGCACGCAGGGCTAGGATAAGACCGGGGCGATGCGGCCCGCGGATGAAAGGAATGCAGGGATGAATTCCAATACCGAGCTCGGCGAATTCCTCAAGGCACGGCGGGCCCTGGTCAGCCCGGCAGGCGATGGCGGTCCCCGGCGACGCGTGCCTGGCCTGCGCCGCGAAGAGGTTGCGGTCCTGGCCGGCGTGAGCACCGACTACTACACCCGGCTGGAACAGGGCCGGCACAAGCGCCCTTCCGAATCCGTGCTCGGCGCGTTGGCCAAGGCCCTGGAACTGGATGAGACGGCGGCCGGGCATTTGTTCAATCTGGCCCGGTCGGTCTCCGGTTCCGGGCGCAACAACCCGTCGAACAGCATCCAGCGGGTACGCCCGTCATTGCATCAGCTGCTGGATTCCTTCACCGGGCATCCGGCCTTCATCCGTGGGCGGCGTACCGAGGTGCTGGGCATGAATGCGCTGGCCGCCAGCCTGCTCACCGACTTCCTCGCCAAGCCGGTGCGCCACCGCAGCCTGATCCGCTGGGCCTTCCTGGATCCCGAAGCCAGGCAGCGCTACGCCGACTGGGAGCAGATCGCCGCCTCGATGGTCGGCACCTTGCGCCTGGATGCCGGGCGCCATCCGCACGATCCGCTGCTCGCGCAGCTGGTCGGAGAGCTGTCCATGAACAGCGAAGAATTCCGCACCTGGTGGGCCGATCACCGGGTGGTCGAGCGGCGGGACGGGATCAAGCGGTTCAACCATCCCCAGGTGGGCTATCTGGAGGTCAACTACGAGGCCTTGGACGTGACCGGGGCACCAGACCAGACCCTGTTCATCTACACCACCGACCCGGGCTCGGACTCCGAAGCGAAGCTGCGCGATCTGGCCGCGCTGCTCAACGGCCAGGGACCGGCACCCGAAGCCTAGCTGCGTGCTGGGATCTGCGATTTGCCGAGCCAGCTGCGCTCCAGCTCGTTGAGCGGGCGCGATGAGACGCCATCGGCTGCCAGCGGCACCATGACCGTGGTCGAGTCGAATACCGGCTGCCCGTCCTGGTAGCCGATGCCCCGCACGGTGAAGGACTTGTTGCCCAGCCGGCTGATGCCCATGCGGATGAGCATCTCGGGCTGGTAGTACAGCGGGCGCAGGTAGTCGATCTGGATCGATGCCACCACGGTGCCGAATTCGAAACGGCCTGTTGTCCCGTCCTCGCGCGTCCAGCGGATGCGGGCTTCTTCCATCAGGGTCACGATGCGCGCATTGTTCACATGTCCCAGGGCATCCTGGTCCGACCAGCGCAGCTGCAAGATGACTTCGGTAGCCGCGGCCAGTTCATCGTTTGTCGTTTCACTCATGGAACCCATTGCACCAGAAACCCGGGCTGGCTACTGCGCCCGTGACGGCTCATGAACTTGGGCCATCGCCGGAAGGCACCCACCGTGCATCCTCGTTGTTGGCGTCAAGACAGATCCATTCCTGTGCAGGCCCGTAGCACCGCAGCTCATCGGTGAACCAGAACGTCTGGTCCGGGTCCCACCCGGCAATCACGCTGGCGTATTTATCATCGATGTCGAGGCATTGCCCGGCGAGCGCCAGATAGGCGCCGATACCCAGATGCACCCCGTCGTAATCGCGCGCCACGGCCAGCCAGTCGGGGATCTTCCATGCGCCGTCGCGCCCGGTGGACAGGTACCAGTCGTGGCGCTTGTGCGCGGTGACCTCGATGCCGTGCTCGCGGCAGAGCCGGATCCAGTCCTCGGCCGTGGCGATCTCCAGCACCTTGGCTGCGGGAGGCACGCTCGTGAACCTGACGCTGGCTTGCTCCCATCCGAAACCGTCCTCCACGCAGCTCAGGCCCACTGGCTCCCGGTCTGGGAACACACCGGTAGTGGAGGGCAGGCGGCTGCTGGGCTTGGACCACCATTCCCCGCTGAAGCTGCCCAGCGGGGTGCTACTCATTTCGGCGGCATCGCGGGCTTCGGTCGCCAGGATGCCGGCCCTCCACTCCTGCAGTAGGCCCAGGGCATTGCTGCCGGGAGCCTGCGTCCTGCCCTGCGGGTCATGCTGGTCGAATTCGACCTGGAATTGGTTGCGCAGATCCACGGGATCCAGCCACACGGCCGCGAGCCCGCTGTCCGCCAGGTGCCGGGCCACGCGCTCAAGCGGCGCGGCCAGTTCCGGCAACGCCAGCAGGGTGTCTTCCCCATCCGGTTCCTGCCAATAGCGGGCACTGTCGACCGAGCGGACCAGCGCTTGCTGCAGCAGCGCTGCGGTGGCCGGAACCAAAGTGGTGCCGTCCAGGCGCCGGGCGATCTGCTGGACACTGGTTTCGGGCATGCTGGATTCATCCGCGCCAAACAGGCCAACGCTTTCGCCGCGTTCTACCGCTACGTGATACGCGGCGTAGAACATCGCCGCATGCAGCGGATGCTCCCCGAACGCCGGTAGCAGCTTCTCTTCGCTGGCAGTGGTGAACTCCCACAGCATCCTGCGCCCGCGCGCGCCTGCCATGAGCGCCTGCACTAGTTCCATCCGCGCCACTTCATTTCACTGGTTCGAAAACAGTAAATCCCGCCAAGACAGTCGATAACTATTTACGGGATCGATTATTAGACATTACCTGAGCAGGGGTTGCAATTCACCTGCCATTGGCACCGTGGAAGACGGCCGGCCAAGGGGCCGGCAGATTGTCCCCACCCGGAGGAACGTTCGTGAAAATCTTCGCTCGACCCGGCAAAACCAATCATCTCACCCCACTGCATCTCACCGCCGGAAGCCTAGTTGCCATTGCAGCTTCCACCGCCTTCATCGGCGCCACCCCGGAACTCGAGGCAGTGCCTGCCGCCAAGTCCGCCGCGGACTGGAGCTCCTCGGCCTACCGCGGGTCAGTCGAGGTGATCCCGGCAGGAACTGGCCGCAGCGGCACCGCGCAAGAGACGCTCGACGGAGTGGTCTTCGAGGATCGCAACAAGAACTCCACGCAGGATGCCAACGAGCCTGGCCTACCGAACGTCACGGTTTCCAACGGCCGCGACATCGTGGCCACCGATGGGCAGGGACGCTACGAACTTCCGGCATACAACAACATGACCGCGTTCGTCACCCAGCCCCGGGGCTTCCAGGTTCCGGTCGACGACGACAACGTCGCCCAATTCTTCTACACCCACCTGCCTGAAGGCTCCCCGGACCTGAAGTACGACGGCATCGCCCCGACCGGGCCGCTGCCTGAGGCAGTCAACTTCCCGCTGGTGGCCAGCAGCGCCACGCAATCGCCCGAGCAGAGCTGCGTCATCGGTGCCGATGTGCAGACCTATACCCAGCAGGAAGTCGAGTACGCCAGGGAAGGCGCTTTCGCCGATCTGGCGGCCCGCACCGACTACACCGGCTGCGGCGCCTTGTTCATCGGCGACCTCGTGGGAGATGACTTGACTTTCTTCCATCAGACCCGCGAACTGTCCTCCATGCTCAACGGTCCGGCCCGGTTCCTGCCGGGCAACCACGACATCGACTACGACTCGCTGGACGGGCAGCACGAGTACGATTCCTTCCGCGCCCAGTTCGGTCCGGAGTACTACTCCTACGACACGGGCAAGACTCACGTCATCGCCCTGAGCACCATCGATTACCCGACTGCGGTTCCGGCCAAGAAGAGCGACTACACCTACGATCTGGGCAAGCGCCAGCTGCAGTGGCTGCGCGCCGACCTGGCCGAGGTACCCAAGAACAAGGCCATCGTCCTGGCCGGGCACAGCCCCCTGCTGGAGTTCTTCTACAGCGACGAGCATTCCACCAAGCAGGTCCGGGAGATCTACGAGCTGCTGGAAGGACGCGAGGTCGCTTCCCTGGGCGGGCACACCCACATGTCAGAGAACCTGCGCGCCGGGGACCTGATGGATGGCTGGCGCGACGAGGTCGGCGAGGCAGGCCTGCCCTTCACGCACCTGACTGTCCCGGCCATTTCCGGGCAGTGGTATGACGGACGGGTTACCGAGAATGGCTACCCGACTTCCATCCAGCGCGACGGGACCCCTCCGGGAGTGCTCACCTTGGACATCAAGAACACCAGTATCACCGAGCGCTTCACCGTGACCGGCGGGGATGCCAGCAAGCAGATGTCCCTGGGCTTGAACACCCCGGCGTACCGGCAGTGGTACGAGGAGAATCTGGAAAAGGAGCGCGGCACGGTTCCGGCCCTGGATGACCCGTTGGCGGTGAGCCGGCAGGGACTGGCCGAGGACACCTGGCTGACCACGAACTTCTGGATGGGCAGCACCGGCTCCGCTGTCGAGGTCTCCATCGACGGCCAGGACCCGGTTGCGGCCGAGCGGACGCAGAAAATGGCCGGCGAACGCCCGCTGTCAGGCGCCGAGTACTCGGATCCGGCGGCCATCGCCGAGCAATTCGTCCATGGCGGCGGATTCGCCGAGAAGACCAGCCACTTGTGGCGCTTGGAACTGCCAGATGATCTCTCCGTGGGGGCGCACACCGCCACGGTGACTGCCACCGACGTGCATGGGCGTTCTTTCACCGAGGAATTGGATTTCACGGTCATCGGGTAGCGTCATCCTTCGTGCGTGCATGAAAAACTCCCCAAAAGTTGTTGTGACTTTTTCAGTCCAACTTTTGGGGAGCAGTTCAATGAGCAGGCACCAGCTTTTTGTTACGCCCGCAGTGGGACAGCATCGGCTGCAGGTGCCTAGGATGAATCCATGCGCATTGCAATCCTGGATGATTACCACAACGTGGCCCGCTCGCTGGCCGATTTCGACGGCCTCGCCGTCGCCTTGGACGCCGAAGTCACTGTCTTCACCGAGCACCTGGGCCACGAGGACAGCACCGTCGTCCAGGCGCTGCAGCCCTTCGACGCCATCGTCGCCATGCGCGAACGCACGCCTTTCCCGGCCGCCCGGCTCAATGCCCTGCCCAACCTGAAGCTGCTGGTCACCACCGGCCGCCGCAACGGATCCATCGACCTGCAGGCTGCCAAGAACCAGGGCATCGTGGTCAGCCACACCGGCTACGTGGCTACCGATGCCGCCGAGCACACCTGGGCGCTGATCCTCAGCGCCGCGCGCCGACTGGACGTGGAGCTGTTTTCCGCGGACCGCCCGCTGGCGGCTGGCTCGGGCTGGCAGACCACTTTCGGACTGGGCCTGTCCGGCAAGACCCTGGGCGTCTACGGCCTGGGAAATCTGGGAGCGAAGGTTGCGAAGGTCGGCTTGGCCTTCGGCATGCGGGTCATCGCCTACAGCCAGAATCTCACCAAGGCCCGCGCCACCGAAGTGGGCGTGGAGCTGGTCTCCGAAGCCGAGCTGTTTTCCACCAGCGACATCGTGACCGTGCACCTGAAGCTCTCGGAGCGCAGCACCGGGGTCATCGGACCCAAGCAGCTGGCGTGGATGCGTCCCGATTCCATCCTGGTCAACACCTCGCGCAGCAGGATCGTGCAGACCGACGCGCTCATCGACGCACTGGACAGCCGGCAGCTGCACCTGGCCGCCGTGGATGTCTTCGACGTGGAACCGCTGCCGGCCAAGGACCGGCTGGCCGCTACCCGGGGCGTGATTGCCACCCCGCATATCGGCTATGTGACTATCGAGCAGTTCGAGATGTTCTACCGCGACGCGGTGGAAGACATCCGCGCGTGGGCTAGCGGCGCACCGATCCGGGTGCTGGCCTAGGGACCTGCGGCCGCGGCACAAAGTAGTAGTGCAGGATCGCCACGACGGCAGCCCATGCGGCCCCGATCAGCATCCCCACCAGCACGTCAGAGACCCAGTGGTGCCCGATGTAGATTCGCGAAGCTCCCATCGCCAGGACGAATAGCGCCGCGACGATGGAGATCAGGTACGCGTAGCGGCGCAGCCCGTAGATGATCGCCAGGTAGCTGGCGATGCCGATCAGCGCGGCCGAGTTCAGCGTGTGCCCGCTGGGGAACGAAAAGGTCTGCGGCGGCGCCGGGCCTCCGGGAACGCCTTGGGGACGCGGCACCTGGAGGCTTGTCTTGAGAATAACGGTCAGCAGGACCGAGACCAGTGCAGTGAACGCGATGGCCGCCAACGGCCACGCGCTGCGGGTTTTCCAGCACAGCAATGAGGTGATCACCAGCATGATCATGGTCATCCCCGGTGTGGATCCCCAGAAGTACAAGAAGTCGGAGACCGCAAACAGGAACGGCGACTGGTGCTCCAGTGCCCATTGGTAGGCTGGGGCATCCAGATCCCTGGCCCATCCGCCCGCGTGCAGGGAGACCAGCACCCTGCGGGTGAAGTAGAACATGGCGACAACCAGCCCGAAAATGATCCACAGCACCTGTGCGCCGCGGGAACGTTGGCCTTGCCGGAAATACCATGAGGATCGCATGGCTTCCATCGTATCGGGGCGGGCGCGAAGCGCTGAACTCGATCGATGCGGAACAATAGAAGCATGACGATCAAGGTGCTGGCAGTTGGCAAGAAACACGAATCCTGGGTGGACGAGGGAATTTCCCGCTACGAGAAGCGGATGAAGAAGCCCTTCAATCTCACCTGGCAGCTGCTGAACCATTCCTCGCGCGAGAACGACGCGGCCCGCACCGAGGAGTCTGCCCGCATCCTGGCGAAAATCGATGACCGCGACTTCGTGGTTCTGCTCGATGAACGCGGCAAGAACGTGGACTCCCCCGCGTTGGCCAATACTTTGCGCACCCCGATTGATGCTTCGCGCAACGTTGTCATCATCATCGGCGGCGCGTACGGCGTGGACGCATCCGTGCATGCGCGGGCCAATTTCACCTGGTCGCTTTCGAAGCTGGTCTTCCCGCACCAGCTGGTGCGCTTGATCCTCACCGAGCAGCTGTACCGCGCGCAGGACATCCTGGCAGGCGGGAAGTACCATCACGTTTAAGCCATTCCCTTGACTTTCCAACTTGGAAAGACAAGACTTTCCATAACGGAAAGTGGGGAAATCATGGCTGAGGGGCAAGAACGAATCGACAAGCTGACCGCCGCGGAGCGCCTGGCCTCCGCGGACCAGGCCTCGAACAAGATGATCGCTGCCGGCACTTCTTCCCGGGCCACCCTCTTCGTGTACGTGGTGCTCGGGAGCACCGCGATGAGTCTTGAACATGTCCTTTCGCCAAAGATGGCTCTGGCGTTATTCGCGGTGGCTGTCGTTGCAGCCCTCGTGCACTACGTGATTATGCGCAGCCGCGCCACGATGCGCCCTTTGCTCAGCAGCTCGGCAACCTACGGCTGGTACGCGTTCCTGGCGTCAATGATCGTGATGTGCCTGCGCTTTTGGGTCGCCGAGGACCCTTGGAGCATCGGTGCGAAACTAGTCGTCTCCTGCACCGCCTTATGGCATTTGCTTTCCGCCGCGCAAACGGCATGGGACAAGGACCGTGTGCAAGATGCCCAGGAAATGGCGGTCTAGCCAGGTGAACAATTCGCAGATCCCCTCGGAGCGCGAAGCCGCTTCCCAACTCGCCACGGCCGAAGAAGCCGCGAGCGGCACCGTCAGCGCCACCGAAGCCCCCGGGGCATTCATGATTGCCCTGGGCATCGTCACGTCGGCAATCTTTTCGCTCTACGGAGTCATCGACATCGCCCTTTGGTACTGGTCGCCGGTGCTCTTTGTGCCATTGATCGCCTGGTACGCCTACTGGTCGCGCCAGCGGCCCAAGTCCCGTTCTGCATTGCGGCACTCGGGCAAATACATCGCTGTCATGCTGTTCATGATGCTCGCCCTGCAATTGTGCACCTTCTGGATTCCCCAGACTTGGCTGTTCGCGATACCCAAATTCCTCGCATTGGCCGCTGCCTTCACCGGTTCCCTGTGGATCATGCGCCGCGAAACCATCAAATCCCGCATCAAGGATGGAAATGAACAAGCCATCTAGCAATGCGCAATTCGACGAGCTGATCCATGCACCCATCCGGCTGCGCATTTGCGCCAGCCTCGCCCCGGTGCAGTGGGCAGAATTCGCGCACCTTCGCGGCATCCTCGATGTCGCCGACTCCGTCTTGAGCAAGCACCTCAAGCAGCTCGCCGATGCCGGGTATATCGGCATCGAGCGGTTCACCAAGCTGGGGCGCAGCCATATGCGCGTTTCGCTGACCAAATCCGGACGCCGGGCCTATGTCAGCCATGTGGCGGCCCTGCGGGAGATCACGGCGGGCGGATAATGGCCGATCTTGTCGTTCGCAGACCGTAGTATCGATTCCATGAGCGATGTCCTGTCCCGGTTCGGCGCAGCCACCCGCAAGTGGTTCACCGACGTCTTCTCCGCGCCCACCGTTGCCCAGAGTGGCGCCTGGGAATCCATCTCGGACGGGAAGCACACCCTGGTCATCGCGCCTACCGGCTCGGGCAAGACCCTGGCCGCGTTCCTCTGGGCGCTGGACCGGCTGCACCATGCGGAACTTGACGCTCCAGCATTGCCGGGGATGGACTCCGATGCCGATCATCCAACGGGCAATGGCACCAAGGTGCTCTACATTTCTCCGCTGAAGGCCCTCGGGGTCGACGTGGAGCGCAACCTGCGTTCTCCGCTCGCTGGCATCCGCGCCACCGCGCACGAAATGGGCTTGTCCCAGCCGTCGGTGTCGGTGGGAGTGCGCTCGGGAGACACCCCGGCCAATGACCGGCGCAAGCTGCTCAAGGACCCGCCCGAAATCCTGATCACCACGCCCGAGTCGCTGTACCTGATGCTCACCAGCCAGGCACGCAAGACCCTTGCCGAGGTGCACACCGTAATCATCGATGAGGTCCACGCGATTGCCAATACCAAGCGCGGAACCCATTTGGCCCTGTCACTGGAACGGCTCGACGCGCTGCTGCCCGCCCCGGCCCAGCGCATCGGGCTCTCTGCCACCGTCGAGCCGCCCGAAGAAGTGGCCCGCTTCCTGGCCGGATCCGCCCCGGTGAACATCGTGCGCCCGCCGTCCACCAAGAAATGGGAGTTGGCGGTGCGCGTCCCGGTGGAAGACATGACCGACCTGCCTTCCGCGGCCGGAGCGCATGCTCTGGGTCCGGGTTCCTCCCCCGCGGCATCGGCGAGCATTTGGCCGCATGTGGAGAACCAGCTGGTGGATCTGGTGCTGGACAACCATTCGACCATCATCTTCGCCAACTCCCGCCGGCTGGCCGAGCGGCTGACCGGACGGCTGAACGAAATCTACGCCGAACGCGAGGGATTCAGCGCCGAGGATGCTTCCACCTCCACCCCTGCCGCGATGATGGCCCAGGCCGGTTCCACCGCTGCCGCGCACCCGGAAGCTCCGTTACTGGCCCGTGCCCACCACGGCTCGGTGTCCAAGGATTCGCGCGCCCAGATCGAGGAAGACCTGAAGCTGGGCAAGCTGCGCGCCGTGGTGGCCACCAGCTCCCTGGAACTCGGCATCGACATGGGACTGGTGGATCTGGTGATCCAGGTCGAATCCCCGAACTCGGTCTCCTCGGGGCTGCAGCGCGTGGGCCGTGCCGGGCACCAGGTCGGCTCGGTCTCCCGGGGCGCTTTCTTCCCCAAGCACCGGGCGGACCTGCTCTCCACCGCCCTGGTGGTCACCCGCATGCGCCAAGGAGCCATCGAGAAGATGGTGATCCCCGCCAACCCGCTGGATGTGCTGGCGCAGCAGACCCTGGCCGCGGTGGCCATGGACGACTTGGACGTAGAGCAATGGTTCGACACCGTGCGCCGCGCCGCCCCCTACCAGCAGCTGCCGCGCAGCGCCTATCTGGCCACCTTGGACATGCTCTCGGGCAAGTACCCTTCGGATGAATTCGCCACGCTCAAGCCGCGGCTGATCTGGGACCGGGATGCCGGTACCCTCACCGCCCGGCCCGGGGCGCAGCGCCTGGCCGTGATTTCCGGCGGCACCATCCCGGACCGCGGGCTGTTCGGCGTTTTCCTGGCCGGATCCGAGGATGACAAGGCGCCCAAGCGCGTGGGCGAGCTGGACGAGGAAATGGTCTACGAATCGCGCGTGGGAGACATTTTCGCCCTCGGGGCGACCAGCTGGCGCATCGAGGACATCACCCACGACCGGGTGCTGGTCACCCCGGCCTTCGGCCAGCCCGGAAAGCTGCCCTTCTGGCACGGCGACGGGCTGGGACGCCCGGTGGAACTCGGGGCGGCGCTGGGCGAATTCACCACGAAGCTGCTGGCCAGCGAACGCACCGAAGCGGCCGAAGTGCTGCACGGCAGCGGGCTGGATCCGTTCGCCGCGAACAATCTGCTCAACTACCTGGACGAGCAGCGCCGGGCCACCGGCCAGGTGCCCAACCACCAGAATTTCGTGATCGAGCGCTTCCACGACGAGCTGGGCGACTGGCGGGTCATCCTGCACTCCCCGTTCGGCTTGGCCGTGCACGCCCCGTGGGCGCTGGCCGTCGGCGCGCGGGTCCGCGAACGCTGGGGGCTGGACGCCTCGGCGATGGCCGCCGACGACGGGATCGTGCTGCGCATCCCCGCCATGGACGATGAGCCGCCCGGGGCGGATCTCTTCGCCTTCGAAGCCGACGAGATCATCGAGGTGGTCACCTCGCAGGTGGCCAATTCCGCGTTGTTCGCCTCCCGCTTCCGCGAATGCGCCGCCCGCGCGCTGCTGCTGCCGCGGATCAACCCGACCAAGCGCACCCCGCTGTGGCAGCAGCGCCAGCGTGCCAGCCAGCTGCTGGATGTGGCACGCAACTACCCGGATTTCCCGATCATCCTGGAAACCGTGCGCGAATGCCTGAATGATGTCTACGATCTGCCGGCACTGTCCAGGATCCTGTCCAGCATCTCCTCGCGGGCCATCCGCCTGGTGGAAGTGACCACCGAGCTGCCTTCGCCCTTCGCCCAATCCCTGCTTTTCGGCTACGTGGCGCAGTTCCTCTACGAATCCGACGCGCCGCTGGCCGAACGCCGCGCCGCCGCCCTGAGCCTGGATCCGGTGCTGCTGGGCGAATTGCTCGGGCGCAACGACGTGCGCGAGGTGCTGGACCCGCAGGTCATCTCGGCCTTGCAGGAGCAGCTGCAGCATCTGGCAGCCAACCGCCGGTTGGCGGGCATGGAAGGCGCTGCGGACCTGCTGCGGCTGCTGGGTCCGCTGGATGCCGGGCAGCTGGCCGCCAGGCTGCGCGATCCGGCCGATGACGAAGCGGCGCTGGATCCTGCCAGCGCCCGGGCCCACGCCGAGGCCTTGGTCTCCACGCGCCGGGCTTTCACCTTGCGCCGCTCCGGCCAGCTGGTGTACGCGGCCATCGAGGATGCCGGCAAGCTGCGCGATGCGCTGGGCACCCCGCTGCCCACCGGCATCCCGGCGGCCTTCCTGGAGCCTGCCACCGCTCCGATCCAGGACCTGGTCTCGCGCTTCGCCCGCACCCACGCCCCGTTCACCCTCGGGGAGCTGGCCGCGCAGCTGGGACTGGGCGTCGCGGTGCTGCGCCCGGTCCTCGACCAGCTGGTGGCCGCCGGCCGCTTGTCGCTGGGGGCCTTCCGCCCGCTGGAGCTCGTCCCCGAAGGCGTGGCCGGCGACGAATACTGCGACGTGTCGGTGCTGCGCACCATCCGCACCCGATCCCTGGCGGCGCTGCGTGCCGAGGTGGAGCCGGTGGACCAGGACACCTACGGTCGCTTCCTGCCGGCCTGGCAGCAGATCGGTTCTTCGCTGCAGGGAGCCGACGGCGCCTATGAAATCGTTGCCCAGCTCGCGGGCGCCGAGGTCCCCGCCTCCGCTTTGGAGTCCTTCATGCTCCCGGCCCGGCTGAGGGGCTACCAGAATTCCTGGCTGGATGAGCTGTGCAGCTCCGGGGATATCCTGATCTGCGGTGCCGGAGCCGCCGGCGGCAAGGACGGCTGGCTGTCGCTGCACACCGCCGAGCATGCAGCGCTGAGCCTTCCCCAGCCCGATGCCAGCGCGCTGCAAGCCCTGGACCTGCGCGTGCTCCAGGCCTTCGAGTCCACCGGCGCCTACTTCGCCGAGGAGCTGGCCGGACGCATCCACCGCAGCGATGAGCCGGCGGCCAGCAGCCACGAGGTCGCCGAATCCTGCTGGAGGCTGTTCTGGGCCGGGTACATTTCACCGGATACCATGGCGCCGATCCGCGGCTACCTGGCCGGCGGAAGCACCGCGCACAAAATCGCCAAGCCCGCCCCGCGGGCCCGCGCCGCACGATTGAACCGACTCTCCGGGCTGAACCGGCTGGCCCGGGAACAAGCCGGCGGGCCGGCGCGCGGCTCGCGCGGCGCGGCCCGCTGGTCGCTGCTGCCCGCACCGGTAGCGGACCCCACGATCAGCGCCCACGCCACCGCGGAAATCATGCTGGAACGCTACGGGGTGCTCACCCGCGGCTCGGTGGCCGCCGAGTCGGTGCCCGGCGGCTTCGGCCAGCTCTACCGGGTGCTCTCGAAGCTGGAAGAAGCTGGCCATGCCCGGCGCGGCTACTTCGTCGAGAAGCTCGGCGCCGCCCAGTTCTCCACCTCCACCACCATTGACCGGCTGCGCGGATTCCAGCTGGCCGATGACCCGCGCCGACAGCCGGTGGCCACGGTGCTGGCTTCCACCGACCCGGCGAACCCCTATGGCGCGGCGCTGGCTTGGCCTGCGACCGAAACCGGGCACCGCCCCGGGCGCAAGGCCGGCGCAATCGTCGGGCTGCTCGACGGGGCCCTGAGCCTCTATCTGGAGCGCGGCGGGCGCACGGTGCTGACCTTCGGGCAGCTGCCCGAGCCGTCCTGGCGCATCCTCGCCACGGCGATGGTCGCCGCGCTGCGCACCGCCCAGGTCGACAAGATCGCCATCGCCACGGTCGACGGGCAGCCGGTGCAGGACCATCCGGTCGGCGCCGCCCTGCTGGGCGCCGGTTTCTATGCGACGCCCCAAGGCATCCGCTTCCGCCGCTGACCCGCTATCGAAGGAGCGTTGCCCATGCCCGAAGGCGATACCGTCTACCGCGCCACCGCCCGCCTGCACCAGGCGCTGGCCGGCGAAATCCTGCTGGCCTCCGATTTCCGCGTCCCGGCCCTGGCCACCGTGGACGTCGCCGGGTACACGGTGCGCGAGGTCGTCCCCCGGGGCAAGCACCTGCTGATGCGCCTGCAGCCGCCGGCTACTGCGAACCCGGCCTTCGCCCAGCCTGCGCTGACCTTGCATTCGCATCTGCTCATGGAAGGGCGCTGGGATCTCTATGGGCCAGGCGAACGCTGGAAGCGCCCGGCGCATACCGCCCGGGTGGTGCTGGAAACAGCAAACGCCAAGGCCGTGGGCTTCGAGATCGCCCAGGTGAAACTGCTGCCAACCGAACAGGAGTCCGAGGTGGTCGGCCATCTGGGACCCGACCTGCTCGGGCCGGACTGGGATGCGCAACGGGCGCTGGACAACCTGCGCGCCGATCCGCAGCTGGGCATCGGGCAAGCGCTGCTGGACCAGCGGATCATGGCCGGGGTGGGAAATGTCTACCGCAGCGAGATCCTGTTCCTGCGGCGCGTGCATCCGCTCACCGCGGTGGGCGAGGTGGCCGGCCTGCCGGCATTAATCGAACTGGCTCACCGCTTGCTGGTGGTGAACAAGGACCGGTCGCGGCGGGTGACTACCGGGCAGCCGCGCACCCGCGACCCGCTGTGGGTCTACGGCCGGGCGTCGAAGCCCTGCCTGCGCTGCGGAACCCGCATCGGGCTGCTGCGCATTCCCTCGGCTTCCACCGGTGCTGAACGGGACTGCTACCTGTGCCCTTCCTGCCAGCCAGCGGCCTAGGCGGCGGGGCGCGGCTGCAAGCCTAGAGGTCGACTTCGCCCTGCACGCAGCTGTTCACGTCGCCTCCCACCCAGACCACGCCGTCCTCCACGCGCAGATGCACCCGGCCCTGGTACCCGATCGCGGTGCCTTGGGCGGCGATGTAGCGTTCGGGAGCCAACCCGGAATCGGCCAGCCACCGGGCCAGGCCCGCATTGAGGCTGCCGGTGGCCGGGTCTTCCCACACTGGGTCCCCGCCGACGAAAGCACGCACTTCGAACTGCGTGCCGGCCCCTGGTTCCTGCGGACCTGCAACCCCGATGGCCAGCGTGCCCAGGGCGTTGGGATCCGGGTCCAAGGCCAGTACCTGCTGCGCACTGGAGAGCCTCACCCCGATCCATTCCGGGCCGTTGACCAGCCATGAGGCATCCTGGATCTGCTCCCGGGGAATCGCCAGTACCTCGGCGATGCGCTGCACCAGCAATTCGGCAACCGGTTCGTAGCGGGTCAGCGGCGGTGCAGCGAACCATAGCCGTTGCGGCTCAACGCGCACCTCCACCAGCCCGGCGGCGCATTCCTGGATGACCCGTCCCTTCTTCTTGGGAACCCCGCCGGCCTTCAGCCAGGCAAAGGCCGAGCCCAGCGTCGGGTGGCCGGCGAAGGGGAATTCCTGGGTGGCAGAGAAGATCCGCACCCGGTAGTCGGCGGCCGGATCCTCCGGTTGCATCAGGAACGTGGTCTCGGCCAGGTTGGTCCACTTGGCAAATCCTTGCATCTGCCCGCTGGCCAGGCCTTCTGCATCGTGGACCACAGCCAAGGGGTTGCCCAGATATGCAGTGGGAGAAAAGACGTCGACTTCGCTGTATTTACGCATGGCCATCGAACCAACCTAGCAGACCGCGGCCTGCGCGGTCCTGGCAAAGATGGGAGAATAGCCCCTATGGCTATGGAATCCCCGCTTCCCGTGCGCAACGGCGTCAATGCAACTCGTCTTCGCCTCCCGCGGACCGGTTCGTGGGCAACTGTCGCAGATTATTTGCTTGAGCGCTTCGGCCATGTGGATCCAGAGGGCATCCTGCGCCGCTTCGATGATCAGCAGATCGTTGGCTTGGGCGGCACTCCGCTCACCCGCCAGACGCCCCTGGGCGAGCACGAATTCATTTGGTACTACCGTTCCCTGCCGGTAGAAACTCCCATTCCCTTTGAAGCCAGGATCCTGCACCAAGACGAGCATCTGCTGGTCGTGGACAAGCCGCATTTCCTCCCCACCACACCCGGCGGACGCTTCATCCAGGAATCCGCGCTGGTACGCCTGCGCAACCAGACCGGCATCGATGATTTGGTGCCGATGCACCGGCTGGACCGGGCCACCGCCGGGGTCATTCTTTTCGCGGTGAATCCGGCGACCCGCGGCGATTACCAGATGCTCTTCGAACGCCGCGAGATCGCCAAGCGCTACAAGGCGGTGGTCGCCCTGCAGCCGGGCGAAGGCCTGGAAACTGGACGGGTGCTGCATCCAAATGGGGAGCATTCGCAGGTCAAACCGGAATCCGAGCTGCGTGGCCTGCTGCAGCGGATGCCGCTGCTCTTCGAGAACCGGATGGCCAAGGTCAAGGGCCAGCTGCGTTCCATTGTGGAAGAAGGGGAGCCGAACGCCCAGACCCTGGTCAAGCTCGAGGCGATCGGGACGAGCACCGGTTTCCATGCCGGGCTGGAGGTCGCCTTGATGGATCTGGAACCGCGATCGGGCAAGACCCATCAGCTGCGAGTGCACCTGGCTTCCTTGGGCCTGGGCATCATTAATGACGCGTTCTATCCGCGGCTGTGGGATCTGGCCCCGGATGACTACCGGCGCCCGCTGCAATTGCTGGCGCACACCATTTCCTTCACCGATCCGCTGACCGGCCACGCGCGCAGCTTCAGCTCGCAACAGCGGCTACTGGAAGCGCCGTCGGTCCCATAACCCCTTCTCACGGGGGAAGAATTGCCCTAGGCTGGTGCCTATTATCCCGTGACCCGTAAGGATGAAGGCAAGATGGCCGAACACCAGCGGACCCCGCAACTCGATTCCCTGGTGGAGTCGGCCCAGTCTGCCATTGCTTCGGCGGCAGAACGGTCCTCCTTCGTGTTGCCCTACGCGGCGCCGGATCATCGCCCCAACCCTGCAGTGGAACCTTTCGACACGGTCCGCGGCTACCTCTTGGGCGCTTCGGGCTTATTGCTGCTGCTGACCTCGTTGGCGTTGCCCTCCGGCTTGCATGGACGCGCGCCGTCCAGCCTGCTGGATACCAGCCTGGTGCATTCGGTGTTGTGGCCGGCAACTGCCATCGCGCTGGTCCTGAGCGCCGCGTTTTCGCTGCGCCGCGATCAGCTTTCGGCGCGACGCCAGCGAATCATTTCCGTTTATTCGATCCCGGCCACAGCGATGATGGCCTGCGCCATCACCCTGGCCTCCGGGTTCTTGGCCATCAGCGCTGCCATCCTGGCAACCATCGCTTCGCTGCTGTCCCTGTACGGCGTGCTCCAGCTGAACAGGAATACTGCGCGAAACCGCTTGGAGCGCTGGGCAACGGATGCCCCGGTAAGCTTCTTTGCCGGTTCCAGCTTGGTCTATGCCCTGCAGCTCTGGTTTGCCGCCGCCGGATGGAATGACGGTGGGCAGGGACTTCCTGCTGTGGTGGTGGCGGCCGGAATTTCAGTGGTTGCCGCCGCCTTCGCCCACTCGGAGCGCGGCCGCCACGCCTTTGCCAGCGGCTTCGGAATCTGCATGATCGCCGCTGCCATCCAGGGCTGGCTCAATGGGTCCGCACCGCTGTGGGTCTGCGCGGTCTGGATCTTCATGGCCTTGCTGGTCTTCCTGATGGCCGAGAACCGCCGGTTCCAGATCAGCCATGCCGAGCACCGTGCGCAGCGCGGCAAGCCCATAGAGTTCTAGGGCTGGCCGCACCCCGCCACGGTTGCCTAGCGTGGCGCCATGCGGATGGCCCCATCAAGGCGAATGGTTTCGCCGTTGAGCATCGGGTTGGCCACGATGTGCTCCACCAATGCCGCGTATTCTTCCGGACGTCCAAGACGCGAAGGATGCGGCACCTGGGCTCCGAGCGAGTCCTGGGCAGCCTGCGGCAGGCCGGCCATCATCGGCGTGTGGAAAATGCCCGGTGCGATGGTCATGACGCGGATCTGGTGGTTCGCCAGCTCGCGAGCCAGCGGAAGGGTCATAGCCGCTACTGCTCCCTTGGAGGCCGCATAGGCCGGCTGCCCGATCTGGCCGTCAAAGGCCGCCACCGACGCGGTGTTGATGATGACCCCGCGTTCGGTGGTTCCCTGCTCATCGCTCAGCGCTTCGCTATGCGCCATGGCTTCTGCGGCCAGGCGGATCACGTTGAAGGTGCCGTTGACATTGATGTCCAGCACCTTGGCGAAGCGCTCCAGCGGCAGCACTCCCTCGCGGCCCAGCACCTTGCCTGGTGTTGCCACACCGGCGCAATTGACCAGCACCCGCAGGGTGCCAAGTTCCTTGGCACGTTCGATGCCGGCAGCCACCTGCTGCGCGTCAGTGACATCAGCTGGCACGAAGCGGACATTCGCGCCGATCTCGGCGGCGATTTCATCGCCATCCTCACGCGGCAGGTCGAGTACCACCACATGCCTGGCCCCGGTGGCCAGCTTCTGCGCCGTGGCGCGTCCCAATCCCGATAGGCCGCCGGTGACCAGAGCGACTGAATCCTGCAACTGCATGTTTACCCCTTTGTAGACAGTGGTCTTGTGATCTACATTACTGGCCAGTTGCGTGGAGGCGAAGAATCTTGCCCGCGGGCATGGAAAAACCGCTGGACCCCGCGATGGGATCCAGCGGCTCTTGCACTGTCCTGCAGCCTAGTGGCTCGGAACCGTCGCAGGCTCGGCTTCGACTCCAGCCGATTTCTTCTTGCCGCCAAGCAGGAAGCCGATCACCACGATGCCGACGCTGCAGCCGGCACCGATCAGGAAGCCAGGCTGGAAACCTTCGACCGAAGCGGTCAACGGATCGCTGCCAGCCGCGATCTTCGCGGCGGTGGATGAGGCGACAACGCCAACCAGCAGGGCGGTGCCCATGGCGCCCGCCAACTGCTGCAAGGTCGAGAGCAGGGCCGAACCGTGCGAGTGCAGGCTGTGCGGCAGCGGGTTCAGCGCAGTGGTGAAGGCCGGGGTGAAGATGAAGGCCAGGCCCAAGCTCATCACCAGGTGCATGACAACCAGCAGCCAGATCGGAGTGTCCACATCCAGGACCACCGCGTAGCCCAGCAGCGAAACCAGCAGCACCAGGGCGCCGGGAACGATCAGCGGACGGGCGCCGACCTTGTCGTAGAGCTTTCCGACCAATGGCGCCAGGACACCCATCAGCAGACCGCCCGGGAGCATGATCAAACCGGTGGTCAGGGTTTCAATGCCCAACACGTTGGTGAAGAACATCGGCAGCAGGATGATCACGCCGAACAGCGAAATCATCGAGAACATCATCAGCACCAGCGAAAGGGTGAAAGCCCTGTAGTTCAGCGGACGCAGATCCAGCAGCGCCTTGTCTTCCTTCTGCAGGTTCAGCTGCAGGAAAACGAAAGCGAGCAGGCACAGAATCGCGCCAACAAGGATGCCCAGGTTCAGCGGGGTGACGCCAACCGACAAGCCGCTGAGGCCGTAGACCAGGCCGCCGAAACCCGGGATGGCCAGAATCAGCGAAGGAATGGACAGCGGCGTCGAGGCGCCGTCAACGTCCTTGGACAGTCGAGGGGTGCCGATCAGCAGAGCCGCTACCGCGATCGGGATGATCACGATGAACATGAATCGCCACGACAGGTACTGCAAGATCAGTCCGGATACCGTCGGGCCGATGGCCGGGGCTACGGAGATCACGATGGAGACATTGCCCATCAGCACGCCGCGGCGCTCAGCCGGGACCAGATGCAAGATGGTGGTCATCAGCAGCGGCATCATGATGGCGGTGCCGCTGGCCTGGATCACGCGGGCCACCAGCAGGACGCTCAGGCCCGGCGCGAGGGCAGCCAGCAGGGTGCCCAGAGTGAACAGGCCCATGGCCAAGACGAAGACATTGCGGATGCTCATCCGCTGAAGCAGGAAGCCGGTCATTGGAATGACCACGGCCATAGTCAGCATGAAGATGGTTGACAGCCACTGAATCGCGTCAGCGGTGACATTGAATTCATCCATCAGAACAGGCAGGGCCACGTTCATGATGGTCTCGTTCAGGATGACCACGAAGCTGGAAACAATCAGCACCGCAATCGTGGTGAAGTTCTGTTTGCTCAGTCGTTCTGGAGCGTTCGTCACGGCAGGAATCTGCTTCCACGAGGATTCGGAAAAAGGAAACGCTATCTGACGCTTGCGGCTGCTTCGCCGGGCAAGGAGGTTCAAATAGCTCTATCGATTTTATCGCTTGGGATTGCGGTGCACTAGGGGTGCAGGAAACCTTATAGGTGAGTTCGGCAACACAGATCCAGCTTCACGGAATGTCGAGGGTTTGTGTACGAAGATAGAACCATGAACGTGCGCACTCCTGACCCATACCCTGGATGGCTCTCCGAAGAAGACCTCTACGAGGCACGGCAGCGCCTGCCCATGCTCTACGTCGAGGCCATTCCCGTGCGCCTGGACCCGCTGGGCTACGTCAACGAGGTGGGCCTGCTGCTCACCGGCGATGATGACGGGCGCATGCTGCGCACCTTCGTTTCGGGGCGAGTGATGTACCGCGAGACCATACGCGCCGCGTTGATCCGCCACATCGAAAAGGACCTGGGCACCATGGTGCTTCCGCAGCTTCCTGCTTCACCGGTGCCCTTCACCGTTGCAGAATACTTCCCGGCGCCGAGCGAAACCGGTCTGACCGATGATCGGCAGCATGCCGTATCCATGTGCTACATCGTGCCGGTTCGCGGCGAGACCAGCCCTCGCTCCGATGCGTTGGAGCTGACCTGGCTTTCGCCCAGCGAAGCGCTCAGCTCGGACATCCAGGGCGAGTTCGCTGGCGGTCGAGAAAATATTCTCCGTCAGGCATTAGCCCATGTCGGAGTGAATATCTAGCCCTGCTGCCCGCTATTTGGAATGATTCCCTGCCGGCGCTTGATGATTGATCCAACCCAGCTTCCCAAGAGCACCCCGAGCATGCCCACGGTGCAGCCGATCAGGGTCTCGACCACGCGGTCGTACATCACCGAGCCGCTCAGGCCCGTCACCAGCGAGACGCCCACGAGCGCCATCGGGGTAATGAAGACCTGCGCCAGGAAATAGTTGCGCATGACCAGCAGCTCGGCCATGAATTGGCATATGGCGATGAAGGCGAGCAGGATCCAGACCTGCGGGTTCAGGAAGATCAAGACCGCCATCAGGACCATGCCTGCCAGGGTGCCGAGCATTCGGTGCACGCCGCGCCGGATGCGCAAGGTCGTGGTGTGCCCGACCAGGGGAACCACCGCGGCCACCATCGCCCAGTAGTTGTGCCCGGCTTCCAGGCTGCTGCCCACGGTATTGGCCAAGGCGCCGGCCACGCCGGCTGTCAGGATGTAGAACAGCCCTTCCCACCAGATGGCCTTGCGGACGTTATCCGATAGTGGCGGCAGCGGGGTGCGCTTCCACAAGCTGGTCCACTGCCCGAGTGCACCGGCCGCACCGATGGCTACCGACAACAAGATCGTCAGGGCCGACACGAGCAGGGCTTCGCCGATTGGCGCGGGGACGGGGATCGAGGCAATTGCCGCGAATGCGAAGATGTGGAACAGCGAACCGCCGGGCCGCAGCCGCATGAAACCCACCAGCACCGAGCAGGCACCGGCCACGAGAGTCGTCGCGCCAACTACTTGCCACTGCTTGATTCCAGGGTCCGAATGGTCGATCCACCAGTGCGAAGCGGCCAGCGCCAGAGCGATTACCGCGAAGAACAAGGCCCCGGAACGCACCTGCATCCGCAACCGGTTCCAGTAGCCGTCCACGCGCCCATACACGCCGGTAAAGGCGCCGAACACGGCAAAGACCACAAGGTCCAGCCGGTCAATCGCGAAGAGCGTGATCAGAGGCGCAAAAACACCGATGCCGGTGCGCAGGCCGATCCAATGGTCCTTGCGGGCAGGCCCCAGCGTAATGAGCGCCTTGGCGGATTTCTTCAAATTCTCCAGACCCACATCTTCCTTCCGTCGCGTTGGACACAACACGTACGCTCCATTATTCGCGCTTTGCCTTGTGAAGCGTTAGGTTTTGGCGCACATTGCCCCTGTCGTTTTCCTCACCGCGCGGTTAATACGGCACACTTGGTACGTGTCCGAAAAGAACTTTGACCCCAGTGCCCCGCATGCCCGCCAGGATGAATTCGGCTTTGAAGTCGGAACCCGGCTGACCGCTCCGGACGGTTCCCCGATGTTGGGACGTACCGGCGTTATCCGTACCCCGCACGGCGACGTCAAGACGCCCGCGTTCATTGCGGTAGGCACCAAAGCTACCGTCAAGGCAGTCACCCCGGTGCAGGTTCAGGAGCTTGGCGCGCAGGCTGTGCTGTCAAACGCCTACCACCTGTATCTTCAGCCGGGCGCGGATATCCTCGATGAAGCTGGCGGACTAGGCAAGTTCATGGGCTGGCAGGGGCCGACCTTCACCGACTCCGGCGGATTCCAGGTCATGAGCCTGGGCTCGGGCTTCAAGAAGGTCATCGACATGAAGTCCGTAGACCAGTCTGGTCCGGACGACGCCGTGGCCCCGGGCAAGGAACGCCTGGCCAATGTGGACGAGGACGGCGTCTGGTTCAAGTCCCATCTCGACGGCACCAAGCACCGCTTCTCCCCTGAGATCTCCATGGGCGTGCAGCACCGGATCGGCGCGGACATCATGTTCGCCTTCGACGAGCTGACCACCTTGCAGAATTCCCGCGGCTACCAGGTCGAGTCCCTGGAGCGCACCCGGCGCTGGGCCGAGCGCTGCATTGCCGAGCACTTTGCATTGACCGATTCCCGCGAAGGCAAGGAGTACCAAGCCTTGTTCGGCGTCATCCAGGGCGCCCAGTACGAGGACCTGCGCCGCAAGGCCTGCCAGGACCTGGGGGCCATGGCCTTCGATGGCTTCGGCATCGGCGGCGCCTTGGAGAAGGAAAATCTGGGAACCATCGTCGGCTGGTGCGCCGAAGAGCTTCCAGAGAACAAGCCGCGCCACCTGCTGGGCATTTCCGAGCCGGATGACGTCTTCACCGCGATTGAGAATGGTGCCGATACTTTCGACTGCGTCTCGCCCACTCGCGTTGCGCGCAACTCGGCGTTCTATACCCCCTGGGGCCGTTTCAATCTTTCCGGCGCACGCTACAAGCGGGATTTCACTCCGCTGGTGGAAGGCTGCGAGTGCTATGCCTGCAAGAACTTCACCCGTGCGTACATTCACCACCTGTACAAGGCCAAGGAACTGCTCAGCCACACGTTGATTTCCATCCACAACGAGCAGTTCACTGTTTCGCTGGTTGAATCCGCGCGCCAGGCGATCGAGGACGGAACCTTCTTCGAGCTCAAGGACAAGGTGCTCTCCAGCTACTACGCTGGCGAACCGGATCCGCAGGGCCAGCCGGCCGCCCTGTAGCCAAGGGCCGCAAAGCAGTCGAGGCATCGATTCTCCACGCACTGGGCAGTGCAAGGAGAATCGATGCCTCGGGCTTTTCTAGGCCGAAACGCCCTGCCCTGCGCGGGTCATCGGCAAATGCATGATCCCGTCGTCGTCATAGTCTTCTCCGGAGCGGAGGAAACCGAACTTTCCGTACCAGCCCTCCAGCTGGGTCTGGGCGCTGAGCTGGATCTCCGCCTCCGGAGCGCAAAGCGCCACGGCACGCTGCATGAGTTCCCCGGCCAGGCCCCGGCCTCGGGCTTCTGCGGCCGTTGCAACCCGCCCAATGCGCGGAGTGCCGCTTGCGCTGTCCATGATTCGCACAGTACACAGCACTTTCCCGTTCTCGGTGGCCACCAGATGCACAGTGCCGGCATCCAGATCGCGGCCATCGATGTCCGGGTAGCACGATCGCTGCTCGACGATGAATACCTCGGCACGCAGTTTCAGTATTGAGTAGAGCAATTCTGCGGAAAGCCCATCGGGCTCGTGGATGGAAATCAAATCGTTCATCCTCCAAGACTACCTACGCCCCCGCGCCCAGCTTCCTGCCGGAAACTTGAACCAGGGCACTTGCACCAAAGAGCATTGCCGCGATCCACAGCAACGGGGGAATGGGAGTACCGGGGCTGAGCACCAAGAAGAAAATTGGCGAGAACGTGGCAGCTGCCCGAAGGAAAGTCGCTGTTTCCAGGAAAAGATACGTGGCCACGGCCGAGTCGCTGGTGGCTCCCCCGAGTAATGCATCCCAGTCCCGTTCTTCCCTGCTGGCGTGGGCACTGCTTGCCGCAGCACACCCCAACGCGGCGACCAGGCCTGCGGCGGTCCAAAGCCAAATGCGATCCAGCTGGATCATGCCCAGCATTCCCAGCCCGCCGGTCAAGAACAGCAAGGCGGTGGCTGAAAATAGCATCGCATACAGCGTTGCTGCCCGCATCAGGCGCTGTTCCGAAATCCCTAGCAGCTGGGTGAGCTGCCGTTCGGAAACAAGCGGTGCAATGGTCGCGGAAATGCTCAAGGTAAGAACCAGGCAGAGCACCAGGTAAAAGGCCGCTGCGCTCAGCGGGTTGGCAATTCGCTGAACCGTGGCGGCCAACGCGAAAGCCAGGAGCAGGAACCCGGCCACCGAATGCCAACGGCCTCCCCTCAGCAAACGGAGGCAGAGAATGCGCCACGCCACCGGCAACTTGGCGGTGAGCTTGCCACCGCGTGCGCGCCTGCGGCTAATAGCGGATGTCGCCGGAGCCGAGAGGCCTCGCGAGTCGCCCTGCATCAAAGCCCCCACGGCGAATTGCTGGTGCTCTCCGGCAAAACGCAACGCCTGGCCCGGAATCTGGTCAAAATGGCGAAACGCACCGTACGTACTCGCGCCGCTAAGTACCAGGACAACGAGCAAGGCGAGCACCCAGGCAGCCGGCTTCAAGGTGGCCGCAGCCATAGCGCCAACCAGGCTTTGGGCCCAAGGAATCTGGAACATCATGAGCATCCACAGCACGGCCAAGGCGATGAGCAGCCCGAGGCCCACCCAGTCGCAGATCCGTCGCGCAGCTATTTGCTGGTTCTTCCCCTGGATCGCCGTGGCCGCGTTGGCAAGCCCGACACCGGCCACTGCGAAGCAGGCGAGCCCAAGGACTGCAACGGGTACCGGGAGCGATCCGGCCAGCCCCAGCATCACGATCAGCCACAACGCACCGGCAAAGCTGCTCGCGAAAAGACCGATGAGCACCGCATTTCGCCACGTCGGCTGGCGGATAGCCCGGAGCTTGACCGGCAGCGGCAGCCACCAGTCGGCCTTGGCCGCACTGAGCCCGCAAGGCCCCAGGTAGAGCATGAGCCGAAAGGTTGCCAAGCCGGCCAAGGCCAATAGCACGAAAGAGAGGTCCTGCAAGCGCCAGACGGCGCTAGGCAGCACTTGGTACGCTACGCCCTCGCCCAAGAGCACAAACAGCATGCCAAAGAGTGCGCTGAAGAGGTAAGCCAACGCCACCAGCGCGGCCAGCACCCAGACATAGGCATCGGAAAAGCTGTCGAATTTCTCGGAGAAATTCCGCCGCTTCTTGGCTCGATTGACCAGTTCTCTAGGATTGAAATCAACGGCATGGGTTGCAACCCGGCTAGCGCTCAAGCCACTGCGCCCCGGCCTGCGGATCAAGCAGTTCACCCTCGTCTTCATCCAGAAGCAGCACTTGGTCCACGCAGCTTCGCAGCATCAGCGGATCATGGGTCACCGCTAGCAAAGTTGTTCCCCTGCCGCGTACCCCGGCAAGCCGCTGGTACAGCTTCTGCCTGATACGCAGGTCCAGGCGTTGTTCCGGTTCGTCAAGAATCAGCAGTTCTGCCGGACGGATCAAGGCCGCGGCGAGCAGCAGCTTACGGCGTTGGCCAGAAGACAGCTCGCCGGGAAGGTGATCGGCAGCAGCAGTGATTTCGAAGAAGTCGAGTTCTGCCTGGACTAACTGGGCCCAATCATCCAGTCCGTGTCCACGAGCGACCATTTCCAGATGTTCGCGCACCGTGAGTTCTTCGAAGAAGGCGCCGTCGGTGACCTGCACTGCGACGGTACGGCGAAAATGCTCCGAGCTTTCATTCACGGGAAGACTTTGGAACTCGACGGTGCCTTCCACCGGAATGAGATGTCCCAGGATCGTGCGGATCAGTGTTGATTTTCCGCTGCCATTGGCACCGATAATTCCTAAGCCAGCACCGGGAGCCAGCTGCAGGTTGATCGGCCCGCAGATCACGCGATTGGGATAGCCAATGGTCAAGTCGCGTGCTTCTAGCTGAACTTCAGCGCTTTGACCTGTCTGCATGCCATCGATTCTAGTGTCCGGATACAGCTGTGGGCATCGCCCTCACGGATGATGCCCACAGGATCACTAGCTTGCGATGGCCGCTTGGCTGTAGCCAGGTTCGCGCTTCTTGAACCATTTGATGACCATCGAGGTCACCGGAACAAACAGGACCTCCACGGCGGTCTTGTAGATGAAGCCCACCACCACGTAGTTGATGAATGTCGGCGCATCGGCGATGCCGATAACTGGCGCTGCAATGGCACAGAAGATCAGGGTATCCAGGAACTCCCCAACACCGCTGGAGCCGATCAAGCGGAGAATCAGCCCACGCTCGCCGGTGCGTTCCTTGAGCTTGACCAGCACCCATGAGTTGGCCAGCTGCCCCACCAGGAAGCCGCAAGCGGAGGCGACGACGATCTGCCAGATCGGGCCAAGGGTGCGCTCAAATGCGTCTTGCCCGTCGTAGAACTCGGCTGATGGCAATTGGATCATGACCCAGAAGCAGAACACTGCGAAGAACGCCAAGGCGAAAGTCACCAGGATTGAACGGCGAGCCGCCTTCAATCCGTAGACTTCCGCAATGACGTCGCCCAGAATGTAGGCCAGCGGGAAGAGGAAGAAGCCGCCATCGGTGATCAGCGGACCGAAGCTGACACCTTTGGAGGCGCCGATATTCGAAAGAATCACGACCGCGCCCATCAAGGTGAGCACCGTGGAGAAGTAGGGAGAACCCGAAGAAGCGAAAACCGCGTTCTTGGTTCGAATCAGATTGTTGCTGGCGTTGGAATCGCCCATGAATTTTTTCCTTGTCAAAGTGGTTCGCCAGAACATCGCTAAAGGGCACGGCCCTGCCCACGAATCAAAAGGGTGAAGGTTCCATGCCTGCGCGCTGTCCCGCTGTATTAGCACTTACGCAACAAGTATCCCATGCATAACTGCGGCCACGTTCTCACCTGTTGAAGACCAACCATGTTTCAGAAATCAAAGAATTCCAAAATTCATATCTCACTTGAATGTCTTCGAACTATAAATTCGAGGAAACAAATAGTGCAGTGATCGTCCTCCCGTACATCAGCATGAAAATTTTCCTTTTTTGAACGCGTTCAAATAATTGGTAGAATCGGATCCACCCACTTCCATCCAAAGGCTCCATGACAACGCAACCACGCACCGAAAAAGGCCAGCAGACCCAAGCCAAACTCTTGGCAACTGCCTTGGAGTGCTTTGCCACGGACGGATATAAAGCCTCGAGCATGCGTGCCATTGCTTCGAACGCAGGGGTTTCCCTGTCGCATGCGTACTACTACTTCAAGTCCAAAGAGGAGATCGTTGCCCAGCTCCTGCTGAACCTGCGCAGGGAGCAATATGATCTTTGCGCGGGGATGCTCGCAGAGGGAAATACCCTCGAAGCCAACATCCGCGCAGTACTCGACACGGGCGTCGAAGCGTTGGCTCCCTATCACGATTTCGGGCCTGCGTTCCTGCGTCTGATGCTCGCGCGCGATATGGGCAACGACGAGATTTCCAGCATTGAATTGGAGATATGGGAGAAGGTCGTTTCCGGATCCCGCCCGTTGCCCCCATTGGGCATACGACGCGATCTGCCGAAGTTCTTACTGCTGGTTTCCCGCCAGATCTTCTCGGCGTGGGCTTTCGACCAGTCGCCGCAGCAGCGCCGATCCAGACTTCTGATGAAGAACATGGCACCGGTTGCCGCCAAGTTCGCGGTGCTCTGCCGCTTGCCTGTGGTGCGCTCGCTCTTTGAAGATGTGCTGGCACTGATGGATCCAGGGCCAGCAGGGATTGCCGAGGTGTCCATGGCAGATCCTTCACCGCTGAGACGGCCGAAAGCCTCCTGAAAAGCCGCGGATTGCGCGCGTCGGCAAACACCCTGACACAGAGTTCCGTATCACCGCGTCTTAAGGCGTAAAGTCAAACATGCCGATAGGTGATCCCTAGCGAACCAAAGGAGAACGCAGCACTATGAGCGCAATGGCACGAGCACTGCCAAGCTGGACCCACGACTACGCCACGCTGCGTGATCGCATTGCTTCCTTCCCGAACCAGCACGAGATTCGTTCGGTGAATCAAGACGGCGAAGACGTGGAAATCCTCCGCTACTGGCCTGATGCTTCCTGGTCCGCGCCAAAGGACGCGCAGCGCTTGATCCTCTTGGGCACTCCCAACGACAGCACCGCTGCAGAACTCGCCACTTCGGGTTGGCAGCAAAGCACGACCATGCATCTGCTGGCCGGCAAGCCCGACGACGTCGAGCAGGTGGTCAAGCTCGCCGATACGTCCGGGCTTTTCGAGGCTCCAATGGATAACTATGACGTCGTTGAGGTGACTGACTTCGACCGTCCGGTCGCCCGAGGACGCATGCGCTACGGCGAAAACTACGGCCTGCTTACCGACCCGGACCTTTTCTCCCCCGCTGATCCCGATGCGGCTCGCCGCGCGGTACTGGCTAACTTTGCAGGCGCAGCTTTCGGCCACGGGCTGCCCTGGCTGCTGCTGGTAGCCACCGCAGAACACGCCCAGCAGCTTCCCGAAGGCTGGTCCAAAGCGACCACGCTCAGCTTCTGGCAGCACAGCTAATCCCATTCCCTACCCGCACTACCCGCAATTGAGACTATGACTAATACAAACACTGCCTCTCCAGCCATGACCCTGACCATCGCTGGTTCCGAAGCCACTGGCGGCGCAGGCGCCCAGGCCGATTTGAAGACCTTCCAGGAACTGGGAACCTTCGGCATCGTGGCTTTGACCTGCATCGTCTCCTTCGATCCCAAGGACTCCTGGAACCACCGCTTCGTTCCCGTTGACCAGCAGGTAATTGCCGATCAGCTCGAAGCCATCCAGGCCTGCTACGAGGACAAGCTCAGCACGGTCAAGCTGGGCATGATGGGCTCGCCAGCAACGATCAACACCGTTGCCACCGCGTTGAATTCCCAGCAGTGGGACAACGTACTGCTGGACCCGGTGCTGATTTGCAAGGGCCAGGAACCAGGCCACGCACTGGACACCGACGAAGCCCTCAAGGCTGCCTTGCTGCCCTTGGCTACGTTCGTCACCCCGAACCACTTCGAGGCTGAACAGCTCTCGGGAATCAAGATCACCACCGAAGATGATCTGATCGAAGCCGCCAAGAAGATCCACGAGGTCTCCGGCGCGGCGGTCCTGGCCAAGGGTGGAGTCCGCATCGCTGGCGAAGACGCCGTGGACGTTTTCTACGATGGCACGACCCTCGAGGTCTTGCGCGAGAAGAAGATCGGCGAAGTTGCGGTCTCCGGCGCGGGCTGCTCGCTGGCCGCAGCCGTAACTGCAGAGCTGGCCAAGGGCGCTACCCCGCTGGAGGCAGCCCGCACAGCCAAGGCGTTTGTCACCGAAGGCATCCGCAACCGCGTTTCTGGCAACACCCCGTTTGACGCACTCTGGCAGGGCGGCCGCCGCTAGGCCCTGGCTGCTGGAGTGTTTGCTGGCCACTGCCGTTCACGGCGGTGGCCAGCAAACTGCTTTAACCGTGATCCCAGTCATTGGCCTAAGCCAACCGCACTTGTTATGGTTATTCCGGAAGTGCTCAGAATCAATGCGTGGAGAACCACAGGAAGGAGCGGTCGGCTATGCAAGCCACTTTGACGCTCTGCCCGTTCGTCTGCGTATCGAACGGGGTTGGCAACACATTTTCCGCTTAAGGCTTCTGCCTTAGGCAATGTTCCAGTGCCCCCAATTTTTCGTTCCCTTGCAGACCTCAATACCTTGACGATTCGTGATTCCGCGCGCCCATGAAGCGCGTGCGGACTATTTGAGGATTTCCCATGCAGCCATTGACCGAAAAAACCATCCGTTCTTCCTTCATCAACGCCAGCCGCCAAGAAGCGAAGAAATTGACCCTTCCCGAAAACTTTGCCTCCCTCGAGTGGGATTCGCTGGAGTACCTGGGTTGGCGCGACCCGAAAATGATGCAGCGCGGCTACCTGCTCCACACCGACGAAGCGGGGCAGACCCGCGGCATCCTCTTGCGCCCCACCGACGGTGGCCGCAAGCCGACCAACGCCACGATGTGCGAGATGTGCCGCGATGTGAACATCCCTTGCGCGGTAGGCATGTGGACGACCAAGCGCGCTGGCCAGGCTGGACGTGACGGCAATACCTTGGGGACATTGATCTGCCTGAACTTCGAGTGCTCCCGCAATGTGCGGATCCCGCCTCCGAAGAATCCGATCTACCCGGACCCAATGGTTGTCGTTGCCGAGCGCATCCAGCTGCTCGACGAGCGCGTGCATAGCTTCCTGAACCGCCTCTAGGCAACCGCAGCCTTCAAGCCGATTCCGGCGCCGCCCGCCCAGCAAGTAGTGAACTGATGAGTAACAAAGCGTCCAAATTTTCTCAAAAATGGACGGGCCCATCAGGCCGTGCTGGGCGGGTTTGTCGCAGTGGTTCGCGGATTTTATTGTGAAATTCCCAAGCCAGCACAATATCCAGCCAAAGGTTACTATTCAATAACCCCTTGATATATGAGCTACGTCACCTAAGATTCCAGCTATGGGTATACGCACTAGCGGACGTTTACCCCGGACGATCATCAAGGCTCGCACCGCTTTTATGTCGCCCGCCCATGACGGGAGCAGCACCGCTATCCAGCCCAGCTAGGAGAATCATGGTCACTCGCCGCACGCAGAGAGTGCCGCGCCTGATTTTGGGATCAGCCACTGCGCTTGCACTGGCTGTTACCTTGTCAGGACCGGCAAGCGCAGCAGGAATCCCCCAACCAGGCGACGGCGAAAATGCCGCGTCCCTGCCAATCACCAGTTCATCAGCGCTGTCCAACCTGAAAGTCTCTGGACCTCTTGCCAAATCAACTGGTGAAGTGTCTGTTTTCGTTCAGTTCCAGGGTGATGGCGCCTTCGAGACGGTGAAGAAGTCCGGCAAGAAGAAGGACACTGCCAAGGTCAAGAAGATCGGCAAGGAGGTCAAGGCCAAGGGCAAGCAGCTGGCAGCCGAGGCCAACTCGAAGGTCATCTACACCACGCACAACGCACTGCAGGGTGTCGCACTGACCGGTGATGCCGCTGATCTGCGCAAGCTTGCACAGCGTAGCGACGTTGCCAAGATCAGCTCCATCGTTCCCAAGAAGCCCTCCAACCGCAGCTCGGTCGTTGACACCGGCGCCCTGGAATCGTGGAAGTCCCTGGACAAGACCGGTGACGGCGTCAAGGTGGCTGTACTGGATACCGGCGTGGACTACACCCATGCCAGCTTCGGCGGCCCGGGCACCTTGGAAGGCTACAAGGAAGCCCAGGCCTCCGATGAGCTGCCCGGTGCAGATTCGGGCCTGATCGACACCAACAAGTTCATTGGCGGTTGGGACTTGGTTGGCGATGACTACAACGCCGACTCCGACGATCCCACCTACCAGCCAATTCCGCATCCGGACCCTAACCCGCTTGACTGCCAAGCTGCCGGACACGGCTCCCACGTTGCCGGAACCACCGCAGGCTATGGCGTCAACGCCGATGGCTCGACCTTCACCGGGGACTATTCCTCGCTGGACGCCGACGCGCTGGCGCAGATGAAGGTCGGCCCGGGCTCGGCCCCTGACGCACAGCTCATCGGCATCCGCGTCTTCGGTTGCGGCGGCTCCTCCTCCGTGGTTGGCCAAGCACTGGACTACGTACTTGATCCGAACGGCGACGGCGACTTCTCGGACCGCGCCGACGTGGTCAACATGTCCCTTGGTTCGGATCATTCCCCGGCCAACGACCCTGAAAATGACATTGTCGACGCCCTGAGCGCAGCCGGCATCCTCTCGGTTGTCGCTTCCGGCAATGCCGGCGATGTCACCGACGTGGGCGGTTCGCCGGGCAACTCGCGTTCCTCGCTGACCGTAGCCAACTCCGTTGGCTCGCACGTCACCCTGGACAAGATCCAGGTCGATGGTCCCGACAATGTCGCCGGTTCGGCCTCGGGCCAGTACTCGGCGAACTTCAACTACACCAATGCTGATCCGGCCGCCTTGTCCGGAGAAGCAGTGATGGCTCCGGCCGATAACGCATTCGGTTGCGACGCATTCGAAGAAGGTTCACTGGAAGGCAAGTGGGTTTGGCTGCAGTGGAGCGAGAACGGCGAGTTCCCTTGCGGTTCCGGCGCCCGCTTCAACAACGCTGAAGCCGCCGGTGCCACCGGTGTCCTCTTGGATGCAGAAAGCAACTTGTTCGATGCAGGCATCGCCGGCAACGCGACCATCCCGGGTGCGCAGTTCACCTTGGACGAGTCGAACAAGCTGCGCCCAGCAGCTGAAGCTGGCACGCTGCAGGTTACCCTGTCCCCCGAATTCGTTGGCGGTTCCTCCAGCGAGTCCGGCGTTGCAGACACGCTGAATTCCTCTTCATCGCGTGGCGTCCACGGTTCCAACGGCGTGGTCAAGCCGGATGTGGCTGCCCCAGGTACCCAGATCGGCTCGGTTGGCGTGGGCACCGGTACCGGCACCGCCGTGATGACCGGTACCTCGATGGCCACTCCATTGGTTGCCGGTATCGCCGCGCTGGTTCTGGAAGACAGCGACTACACCCCATATGAAGCCAAGAGCATCATCATGAACACCGCGGCCACCGACATCAAGGCCGCCAATGGCGAAGCCTACGGTCCGAACCGTGTTGGTTCCGGTCGCGTGATGGCCGATGCAGCACTCCAGAGCCCTGCTTTCGCCTACGATTCCGAGGCAGCGGATCTGACCAGCGTGGTCTTCGGCGTTATCGAGCTGGGAGGCAAGAAGCCGTTCAGCGCGCAGCGCGAAATCACCATTGAGAACACCAGCGGCAAGGCGCAGAGCTACGACGCCAACTACGTGGCCGCTACCGAGATCCCAGGCGCAAGCTTCACCTTGGATCGCAGCAGTGTCACCGTGCCGGCCGGCGGCAGCGCCAAGCTGAACGTCACCCTGAGCGTTGACCCGCAGCAGTGGGCCAAGACCATCGATCCAACCATGGCTACCAGCCAGTCCGGTCTGGCTCGTGCCTGGGTTGCCGATGCCAGCGGTCGCGTCGAGCTGACTGCCAGCAATGCTCCGACCCTGCGCATTCCAGTCCAGGCAGCTCCCAAGCTGGCTGCTGACATGGAGGGCAAGCTCAAGAAGCTGAAGAAGGGCGCGGATACCACCACCCTGAGCCTGAAGGGCAAGGACATCACTGCTGGCGAGGGCGCTACTTCGGTCACCTCCCTGCTCGGCGCCTTCGAACTGGGTGCTTCGAGTGAACGCGGCGACGATTCGCTGGACAGCATCCCGGCAGCCCGTTCCGTGGACCTGCAGCACGTTGGCGCATCGAGCACCGCTGCCCGCACCGGTGTGGCTGACGGCCTGCTGAATGTCGGCATCTCCACCTGGGCCAACTGGGCCCACCTGGCTGGCGGCACCGAGCTGGATGTCGAGATCGATACCAATGGCGACGGCGAAGCCGACTTCGTTACCTTCAACGCCGCATTCGACGAAGTTGACCTTGACCTGGCAGCAACCTTCAACCTCGCCACCGGCGAGCAAGTTGACCTGCAGCCAGTGAACGGCATGCTCGGCGATGTCGATACCAACACCTTCGACACCAATGCAGCGGTCTTCCCGATCTCCCTGTCAGCCCTGGGGCTCGATGAGGATTCGTCGGAGATCTCCTACCGTGTGCTGGGCTACTCCTGGTACAACACCGATGAGAACGGCTCGATGATCCCGGTTGACCAGACCGACTGGATCGACTTCAACGTGGCAGCGCCACAGGTTGATTTCGGTGCAGAAGGCACCTTGTTCACCGATCTGTCCGGGACCCAGATCCCGGTGACCGTTGCAGACAGCACCAAGGCATCGAAGGCACTGTTGCTTCACCTGCACAACGGCAACGATGACCGTGCACAGGTTCTGGAAGTAACTGACGGAAAGAAGAAGGGCAAGAAGTAGGCCTTCCACCTCCCAAGAGCAGGCCCGGGGCACTTCCTAGCGAGTAAGGAAGAGCCCCGGGCCTACACCTTTAAGATCCAGCTGTGCAGCTTATTGCATGCGCAGCTTCTCTTCGAGAACCAGTACTGCGGCTTCTCTTACCTGGGCCGCGAATTTCCCATCGGCCTTGGCCTCGGCTGCCAGGGCCTTCGCCATGGTGATGGCCGGAGCCGATTTTACGCATAGCGGAACAGTTCCGCCGGCGGCCACGAACTTCACTGCGCGCTCGCCCACCGGCAGGTAGCCGACCTGCTTGGCTTCACAGAGATCATCGGAAATCACGATTCCCCCATACCCCATTTGCTCACGCAGCAATCCGGTGATGATCTTCGAAGAGAACGGTGCATCATTCTTTCCATCGAGCCGGGAGTAGCGGGCGTTGGAGACCATGACCCAGGACTTGCCCTGCTCGATAGCCTGCTCGAATGGCTGCAGATCGCTGGAGTCCGCATCGATCTTCGTATCGGTCACTTTGGTACTGGTATCGGTGTTCCCAGCGACCCGGCCCAATCCGGGGAAGTGCTTGACTACCGGTTGCACGCCTTCGGAGCGCAGCGCTTCGTTCACCGTCGAAATGGCCTTGGAGACCCCCGAGGCGTCATGCGCGTATTCGCGGCCAAAGTAGCCGATGGGTGCGTTGCCGGTGCCGATACTGGCCGGAACAACGTCCGCCACCGGAGCCAGATTCACGTTGATGCCGGCTTCAGCCAGTTCTTTCCCGGCGGCGCCCACTTCACGCTCCAGCTTCGATACAGGCCACCCTCCCTGCGTCAACGCAGTCGGCAGTTCGGTGAAACCGGGGCCCTGGAGCACCCGGACAAAGCCCCCTTCCTGATCGGTGGCCACCCAGACCGGCAATTGCCCGGGAATGCCGGACTCCAAGCCCTGGGTAATTTCCTGGACCTGGGCGGCGGTCTGCTTCACCGGCAGTTGCGAACGGCCACGCAGGAAGACATTGGAAATTCCCTGCTTCTTCATCGCAGAAATTTCCGCAGCGGTTGCTCCTGTTGCCGGGACACCGGCCATCACGAGGCTCGCTGCCTGTTCGCTGGCGCTCAGCTCGCCGGCTAGCGCTTCTGCTTGCTGGCGCAGCGAGGGTTCCTGGCTGCGGCTAGGCGATGGGCTTTCTTCTGCCCCGGAGTTGCCGGACGGGCTGGGAGTTGCCTGCTGCGCAGGAGTCCTCGTACTGCTCGGGCTGCTGGAGCTGCCCTCGGACGTGCTCGAAGCTGCTTCTTGGGCATTCGGCGCACTGCAGCTAGCGAGCATCACCGTCATCAGGATTCCGACTGACATGAGCTGCTTGGCACGGGTAGTCATGAGATCATCCTTCCACCGTAAACTGCGAAGTTGCCGAAGAGCCGAGAACCTTTTGCCGTTGGCAGAACGCTAGGCACGCACCACCAGCAGTTCATCCCAGTCGGTGGTGTAGCGCTGCGAAATATGCTCTCGTTTCATTGACCATTCAGGGATTTTAGCCATCCCGGCATGCCCCAGGCCAATGGATTTGGCACCGAATCGAAGGGAGATATCCTGGACTACCGAAGAGACGTTCTCTTGTTCCTCGGCAGCCGGATCGGGACTCTGGCCAAAGAGGTCCAGCTGTGGCTCGCCCGGAGAATCGCTGAGCCCGGAGAGGATCACTCCCCCGCGAACATAGTCCATTCCCGGTTTCATCAGATCCCGCATGGCGGCAATTGCCAGCTTGCTGAGCACGATGGGATCCCGCGTCGGACGCGGCAGGCGCACCTGGGCACTGGGGAATGAGGCTTCTCCCCGGGCGAAGCGGCTGGTGCCCGCGGTGACGGTAAGCAATGAAGCGTACAGGCCTTCGCGCGCCAAGCGGCCGGCAGCCTTCTGCGCATAGATGGACATGACTTCTTCCATCGCTTCATAGGTGCGCACCGGCGTGGAGAAGGAACGGGTGAACATGACCTGGCCGCGATCCGCGCGTTCCTCCACCGGACCAATGCAACGTTGCCCGTTGAGTTCGAAGACCGTGCGCTGCAAGACGACAGAAAACTTCTTGCGGATCGCCAATGGGTCAGCTGCTTGCAGGTCCGCGATGGATTCAATGCCCATGGCTGCCAGCTTGGCACCGGTTTTGCGGCCCACACCCCAGACATCGGTGACTGGAACCCGGTTCAGGATACTGCCCAGGACCTCGGGATCCATGAGCTGCTGGACGCAGACTCCGCCCAGTCCCGGATTGTGCTTGGCAATATGGTTGGACAGCTTCGCCAGGGTCTTGGTGGATGAGACACCCACGCAGACTGGCACCCCAATAGTCTTGTCAATGGCGGCACGGATCTGGGCCGCGGTGCTGCGCACCTGTTCCAGGTTGCCTTCCAGGCCGACGAAAGATTCATCGATGGAATACACCTCGTGCCAGGTCCCGAAGCGTCCGAGCAATTCCATGACACGGGCAGAAATATCCCCGTACAGTTCATAGTTGCTCGACCGCACCGCAAGGTTGTGGGAGTCCATATAGCGTTGGACCTTGAAGAAGGGTTCTCCAGTAGGAATGCCCAGATCCTTGGCTTCCTGGGAACGGGCCACCACGCAGCCGTCATTGTTCGACAGCACCACCACGGGACGATTGCGCAGCGAATAGTCGAAGGCCCGCTCGCAGGAGACGTAGAAATTGTTGACGTCCACCAGGGATACGTGGTCAGCGGACATGATGCAGGCACCTGGTAATGACGCCGAAGACACTGACCTCATCGCCTTCGGCCAGTACCACGGGCAGGGGCGATTCATCGCTGAGCAGCCCAACCTCGTGGCCGTCAATCTGCCAGCGGCGCACCAGCATCTGCCCGTTGAGGTTGACGATGACCACAGAGCCGTGGCGCACGGCCAGCGATCGGTCCACGATCACTTCATCGCCGTCGAAGATGCCAGCTGACCGCATGGCGTGGCCCGAGACGCGCATGATGAAGGTGGAGACACGATCACGGACCAGCAACCGGTTCAGGTCCAGTCCACCGTCAAAATAATCGCGTGCTGGCGAGGGGAAACCCATCGCGGATACCGCTTGGACCGGCCCTTGGGTTGCTCCCGGAGGCATCAGCTCCTGTTCTTCAGCCACACCCCACCACTTTCTAGTACAAATATTCGAATACTTGAATTGTAGCGCGTTATCCAGCAACCTTCATGTTTCCGGCGAGCGCGCTACCCCCGGGACTCCGTAGCAGAGGTCCTCCCATGGACCCTGGCCTGCGCTTTCCAGCTGTACAGCGCGGCGGATACAACGATAACCAGCAGCGTCGCGGCACCGGAGATCACGATGATTGCCCTGGCCGGGCCAATCAGCAATCCCGGGGTGCCGATGAGATAGCCCAATGCGACCATGATGTTGATGAGCATCCGCAGCTGCGCCCAAGCAGCACCATGGCGGGATTCCGGCACGTATTCGTAAATGGCTGTTCGCACTCCAGTATTGTGCAGTCCATTGCCCAGCCCGCCAGCAAGGAACACCAAGGCCAGGCCAGCCGCGTTGGACCAGAGCCCTTCCGTGAGGATCGCGGCGCCCACCAGCCCTCCACCGAGCAGAATCGGCAAGGCGCTTCGGGTACCGAAGCGGCGATTGCCTCCCAGCAGGGAACCGAACACTGCGCCCACGGACCAGGCACCGAGCAATACCGCATATCCAGTGTCGTTATCGGTGATCCCGCGCAGGTAGAACACCCCCGAAACGCCTTCTGCTGCGGTAAACAGCACGATCGCCGCCACCGGCAGCAGCAAGATCCGCAATTGTGGATTGCGCGTCAATGCAGCTCCACCGGGCGATACCGGTCCACCCTGATCCGGCTCGTTCGCTGCGTCTGTTCCTGTCCCGTTGGCGGCTTGCGAGCGGGACAGGAAGATGGCCGCCAGGGCCAGTGCCAGGAATCCTGCCGCCGCGTACCAAAGCACCGCGCCGATCCCCGATTTCGCGAAGACGAGCGAAGCTATCGCCGGCGCGATGATTCCCGCCAGGGACGTCGCTACGACAAGGAAGCTGCTGGCACGAGCAATGCTGAAGCCTCCGCGGATGCGCGGAACGATCTTGAAAATGACCGCTCCGTTAACCACCGCGCAAATACTGGCCACAGGCATCAAGGCGAGGCTCGCGAAGATATTGGAGGCAATGGCCATCACCGCGAAAATCGCCACATGCACGCACAGGTTCAGGATCCACACCCTGAAAAGGCCTGCCCCGTCCACCCAACGCCCTATAGCCGGGGCGGCAAGGATCGGCGGAACCAAGCCGGCGAGGAACAACGCGGTTACGCCCCAGGACCCCAACTGATCCGCGGATTCCAGGGTCAAGGCAAAGACCGCCATGCCCTCGCCGAGCATGGAGAGCAATGCAACCACGCAGAACAGGACACAACGCGCCGAAGACTGCACCTGGCCCCCTTCCTCCGCGCGCATGCCACGCTGGCCTAAAGGTTCTAGTCTATGGGTAGGGGGATTCGCCTCCGAGGACATATCGCGCCAAAGGAGTCTCGTGAAAGTATTACTGGTCAGCTGCGGAGATGTCGCCACCGAGGCAGGACTGCGGCTCCAGCAGGAGGGCCATCGCGTCACCGGCTGGCGGCGCAACAGCCAGAAGCTGCCCGCAGGATTTACCGGCCACAGCGTAGACCTGCTCGATGCCGCCCAGTGGCCAAGCATCGATCCGCAGACCGAAATCGTCGTGCTCACTCCCGTGCCAGCCACCCGCGATGCCGATGGCTACACGCGCGGCTATCTGCGGGTCGCCAAAGAACTGGCTTCACGGCTGGCAGCCCAATGCCCCAATCTTCGCCGGCTTATCTACATCTCCTCCACCGCAGTGATGGGCGGCGCCAACGGAGAACTCGTCGACGAATCAGCACCGCTTGCCCCAGCTAGCCCCACCGCGCAGGTCCTTGCGCACACCGAGGCAGCGCTCGCCGGCAGCGGCCTGCCGGTAACAATCCTGCGGGCGTCGGGAATCTACGGCCCGGGCCGCACCCGGCTCATCGATCACGTCACCGCCGGAACCGCACAGATTCCCGCGGGCTCGCATTGGACCAACCGCATCCACCGCGATGACCTGGCCGCGGCCATCGTTCACGTTGCGGCGCTGGGAGAGCAAGCCGCTGGCCTCTACCTGGCCAGTGACAGCACCCCAGCCCAGCTAGGCGAGGTCTACCAATTTTTGGCCAAGGAACTTCATTTGCCTGCGCCGGAAGAGGCAGGACAAGCCCCGGCACGACGTGCTGCCGACCGCCGGCTCGATAATTCCAAGCTGCTAGCCAGCGGGCTTGAACTGCAGTATCCGGGATTTACCGAAGGCTACCGCGCGATCCTTGCCGGGACATCAACCCGCCATGCCTAAAGCGCGTAAAAGACAGCCTTAAAGGAAAACCGGCTTGCAGCGCATCGCCATGATGCACCGCAAGCCGGTTGTTTTATTTCGTTCCGGGTGTAGACCGAAACGCTTAGAACCCCTTGCGCAAGGGGTTGAAGTGCCGGGCGATGCCTGGAACCTGCTGGCCAGCAATCTGGGCAGCCAGGATCTTGCCAGTCAGCGGTCCCAGCGCAACGCCCCACATGCCGTGGCCGCCGCCAACCGACACGCGCGAGGATCCGGTCTGGCCAATGAGTGGCATGCCGTCCGCGGTGCATGGGCGTCCACCCACCCATTCTTCTTTGCGGTTCTCCCAGTTAATCCCCTGGTAGACCGGGGTCGCAGCGGCAACGATGGCCTCAATGCGCTTCGGCTCCAGCTTGTGGTTGGCGTCGCGGAATTCCATGGTGCCGGCGATGCGGAAGCGATCGCCCAGCGGGGTGCAGGCAACGCGCTGGGTCGGGAAGTAGATCGGGTGCGTTGGCATGTGCTCCGGCTCCACGGTGAACGAGTAGCCGCGGCCTGCCTGAACCACAACGTTCACACCGAACTTGCTGGCCATGTCGGTCATCCAAGCACCGGTAGCCAGCACCACGTGATCCGTGGTGATTGAACGGCCTTCGGAACCGATGACGGTGACCGAGCCGCCATTGTCGCGCACATCGGTGACGTTGAAGGCTCCGATGATGTCGCCGCCGCGGGCGATGACGGATTCGGCCAGTGAATCCATGAACTTCGGCGGGTTGATGTAGCGCTGGTTCTTGATGGCTACGCCCGCAGCGACCTTATTGGACAGGGTCGGCTCGATGCCGCGCAACTCGTCGCCGGTGAGCAATTCGTAATCAACTTCGCCGCCGGTCTTCTCGATCATCTCGAATTCATGCAGCAGCGCATCGCGGTCGCTGAGCGAGGTGAATCCGGTCAAGAATGGATTTGCCGGCTTGGTCGGCTCCTGCACGCCCGGCCCTGCCGAAGTCGCCTGCGCGATTTCGTCGAAGGCATCCAAACCGGTTGCGCCGATTTCCGAGTAGACCCGCATGGCTTCTTCCCACTTCTTCGGGGTCGAGTGCCAGGCAAAACCGATCAGGAAGCGGAGCAACTTGGCATCGGCCTTCAGCGGAATGTACAGCGGGGATGCCGGGTCGAGCATCATCTTCAGGCCGTTCTTGAAAATTGCAGGCTCCGCGATGGGCAGGGTCAGAGCCGGGGTCAACCAGCCGGCGTTACCCCAAGAGGAACCGGACGCGACGCCGCCGCGATCCACGACGGTAACCTTAATGCCAGCTTCCTGCAGGTACCAAGCGGTCGACAGGCCAACAAAGCCAGCGCCTACAACAACGACATGATCTGGCACGCCTACTCCAGCCATGATCCACTCTCCTAGCATTTCGACGGCCTCTCCACACGAGCCCGCATGTCTTCACTGTCGCGCGATCCCCAGGGAAAATCAACGCGTCCTGACGATTCGACGGTGAGCGCCACCACACCGGCAGGAGGTTCGTGTTTCTTGCGGTAAATGATTGCCTATTCCGAACTTTCAACAAGTACTTCCTCCCGTACGGGCACTTTCCCCAGAGGCTGCATCACTATCGCCCATCGGGAACTTCGCCTCCAGCGCGTCCTGCGTAGACTGGAGAGAAGCGAATTACCAATCCCGCCGATCAGCCATTTCTAAGGAACTGCACCACACTCATGGCCTCACGTAAACCAGCCAAGAAGAAGCCTGCCCAGGGTCATCCAGCCCGCCGTTCCGGCGCCAGCAGCGTGCCTTTTGAATCCGAAGTGCGCCAAGCTCTTCAGCCATTCAAGTCCTCGCTCTTCCGCCACTTCCACGAAGAGGGCCAGGCAGCCAGCGAGACCCGCGCAGCGCTCGAAGGGCTCACTACCCTGCTGACCGTGCATGCCCAGTTGCGCCAGAGCGTTGACGTCAAAACCCTGGATCCGACGATTCTGGGTGAACAGCTGGGCCACTTGACGTCGCTGGGCAAGGAAGTTTCGGAAGCCAGCGCTGCGATCCTCAAGCATTACCTGACTTTCCTGGGCACGACCGCTAATTTCGGCGGAAGCGTGGATGACTTCAAGCAGACTTTCGAATTCCTCTCCCGCATGGCTGGCGATTCACCCATCGTGGCACCCTATCTCGAAGATGATGAGGCCAACGGCAGCCTCGAAGCGATGCCCTTCGTTTTTGCGGCTCGCGAGTTGATCAACTGGGTTGGCGAAGGCAAGCCGACCACCCCAGCTGGCGTACTCACCGGCGATACGCTGCAGGATGCGGCCAGCGCGCTGGGCCTGTTCGTCAAGGTCGATGAATCCGCCGGCGTTCCAGAGGATGCCCAGTGGGAGCCGGAAGACGGCACTGCCGTTTCTTCGCTAGCCGACATTCCACGCCTATCGGCATACTGGGACGCCCTGATCGGCACGGCCATGCTGCGCTACCAGGAACCGAACGCAACCCCAACCGAGTCGCTCAGCGATGCGCTGCTGGCATCCAGCGGACAAGGCGCCCGCTTGGTCAAGGAGCTGATTGCAGAGGTTCTCTACTCGCACATCCTGATCAACACCTTGGAGCAGCCGGGCAAGGCGCAGATCGCCGAGATGGTGGCCGGCGTGTTGAGCAATGCCGCATCATCGACACCGCCACGTGCCGAGTTCGCGTTGCAAGTTCCGACCGAAGATGACCTTCCCGCCGAGCAGCATCACCTGATTGCCAGCCTTGAGGAGGTTGTCCCCCAGGTCGAGTCCCTGCTGCGCGTCTTTGAACGCGAAGGCCTTGTCGAGATTAATGACGAGATCACGATTCCTGTGGTCTTGCGCTCTTCACTGGAACGAGCGCTGGCCAAGGTTTCTGATCATGTTTTGAAAGACACCCAAGAGGCAGAGGCTTCCGAGGCTTAACCACCAGCAACGGCAAAGGGTGCGAGAACTAATTCGAGTTCTCGCACCCTTTGCCGTTGATTCATCGACTAGCCGATGCGCGTGGCCAGCTCGGCGTCGTGCCACGGCAGGCGATCGAACCATGGGCCCCGCTTGGTTCGCCGGCCTTCACGGCCAAAGAATCTGCGGTTGCTTCTGCGTTGATCGCAGCATCTGCCGTCTTGCTATCAAAGCCGCCCTTAGGCTCCACGGCCAGGCCTTATTGTTGCCAAACAACCGTATCTGTCTGGGTACTCATGCGCTCTCGCTTCCCAGACAGGAAATGCTCTCCATAGGCGCAACACCCCGCCACGCAGGCCCATTCCGACCTGAGGTGTGAGGCAGAACGCAGAAACACGGGCTGGGTTTAAGTTATAAAAGGTACGTTGCATTACTGACAGACAACGGCGTGCGATGGGGGCACAGCGCCGATGAAAGATCAGTCCGTTTACGCAATGCAACGTACCTTTTAATCACCCTCGGATCCTTAGTGATGCCACTCGCAAAACACCACCAAGTACCTTCCCGGTGATCGGTCTTCACCGATACATGTCTAACTTATCGCGTCCTGCGAAAATCCGAAATCATACTTTAGTAGGAGGGTAGGGGTCAGAACGGGATGCTTGCGCGCAGTGCCCAAACACCGTTTTCGGAACTGGTTGCAAACTTTCCACCAAATGCACGCATCCTGTCACCCATGCCAATCAGGCCTGTCCCGCCTTCGGGCAACCCACTCGCCTTCTTGTCGAAATTCCCCATCTGATTAGTAATTTCCAGGATGCCCTCTGCCCCTTGGACCGTGAGTTCGAAGGTGCACTTCCCGCCCAAGGCACCGTGCTTTATCACATTTGTTGTACCTTCTTGCATGACCCGATAAATCGCAGTCTGTGCAGAACGGGGTAATTCGGAAATTTTCTCGTCAGTGGTGGAGCTCACCTCGAAATTTGCCTCTTTTAGCCTCTGAACGAAAAGTTCTGCACCCTGAAGCGCGTAAACAGTAGTAGCGGCCGGCTTATCAATGCCCTGGGACGAGGGATCTGCCATGGTCCCATCAGCCCTCAGGACATTGAGCATCAGGCGTAAATCGTGCAAAGTCTCAGTACTCAGTTTGGCGATGACATCCAGAGCTTCGAGGGCCTTCTGACCATCGTTTGCGAACTTCGCGGCCTTCGACTGCATGGCCACGACCGTGATGTCATGCGCGACAATATCGTGCAGATCCCGGGCAATGTTCTTTCGCTCCCGGTCGACAGCAAGACGAGTCTGCTCTTTGACCGTATGCATTTGCCGAAGAGCGAGCTCGTTCTTCTCGCGCAGCAAGTAAATATTCCTCGTTAAGAAGAACGCCATCGCCGTCAACGGGGCAATCCCGACAAGCAGAACCGCGTCTTGCCCGGACTGGATGCCGAACTGCACCATCCACGCTGCGGACAAGGTTAGGAATAAGGCCCTAACGCTCATGGCACTGGCCGTAGCTGCCAGCGCCGAAAAAATCATGAATGAAACGACAGTCCAGAAGAACAAGGCGCCGTCCGTGAGGAAGAAATAGGCAACTGCCACAAACAATCCGACGGATACGGCAACCCAGCGAAGACCAAGCGCAAGAATTGCGCACAGTCCTACGCCGAGCAACGCGCCTCGAACCGAAATATCCGACGAACCACTAAATCCGTCTTCCAGCAGAGTCACGAACTCACTACTGGAAACCGCGATCAGAACCGCAATACCAGTCCAAACAATGACACCCCGACCAGCGAAGAGCTTGGTCAGGGTGTCCTTTAGTCGTCCAGTCATATGCCGAATAATTCCCGGCTCAGATGATCAAGTCAAATAAACCGCGTTATGGGCAGGCGACGCCGTAGCGTTTGCAGAACCACTCCGAGAAGGCTGAGCCAAAGCCAGCAGGAGTAGCAACGTTGCCACTGCTGGAGACTGGAGAGCTCGCGGCAGATGCAGGAGCTGCCACGGCGGTCAATGGTGCCAGAACTAATGCTGCTACGGCCAGCATTTTCAAACCCTTCATAACAAACTCCACATCAGATCAACTTATATACTTTCAGGTGAACAGGCCAACATGAGGCCACCCGCATCGAATCAGAGGAATCAGATGGAACAAATAAAGGTCCTTATTGTCGATGATGAACCTCTAATTCGGCATGCGTTGGGCACAATCCTAGCAACAGACCCCGGAATTGTAACGGTTAATTCTGTTGAAAATGGACAGGCCGCCGTCGAGTATTGCAGCGGCAATCAAGTGGACGTTGTGCTCATGGATTTGCAGATGCCGATAATGGACGGGGTTAGCGCTACTAAAGCAATCAAATCTGCCGAAGACAGCCCCTCCGTGCTTGCCATTACCGCCTTTTCTTCTGACGACTACCTGGTTCCGGTACTGACCGCTGGGGCCAGCGGATACTTGGTAAAAGACTCTGAACCAGATGAAATTATTCATGCGATCCATGCCGTTCACCAAGGAACTGCAGCCATTTCCCCGTCGGTTTCTTCTGATCTAGTTTCTGCGGTTCGCGAAGCTTACCGGGATAATTCCCAAGACATTCAAGAACTGGCCTATGACTTGGGAATTACCAATCGGGAATTCGAGATTCTAAAACTGCTCGCACGCGGGCTAAACAATACCGAGATTTCAAGAACTCTGACTATTTCCGAAACTACGGTTAAAACCCATATGGCGAAGATTTTCGTTAAGCTGAATGTTCGCGATCGGGTCCAGGCTCTGGTTGCGGCCGCGCGTATGGGCCTTATCGAAATCCCCAAAGACTAGCGCCTGCTTTCCAGCTATTAGTGTGAAGTCAACCTCTTTGACACCTTGCCCGGCTGGTTCGGGAATATCTGCGCGCCATATGCGTTGAACATGAGCATAGACCGCTCAAGTTTCTATTAGGAGGCTCACTTGCCAGCATTTTTCGGCGCACCGTCAGATGGCTCGTTTGAGGAATTCCTCTCTCGATTCCTGTCTTCACGTGCTCAGGCAGCACGTCCCATCGACCTCACGCGCCTGCTTTCCGCCCGCACCCACGAAGCGGTAGCCACCGCGGCAGCGATTTCCCAGGAGCATGGCCACGACGAGATTGATTCCCTGCACCTCCTGATGGCTCTGCTGCGCACCGAACCAGTCGGCGAGCACCTGACCGCCATGGGTATCGACATCGAGGCTTTGAGTGCAGATGCCATCGCGCGCATGCCCAAGTCCCAGGAGAAGGGCGAGAAGCCATCCCACCTATCGTCGGCAGCTCAGCGCAGCCTCTTTGACGCCTATCAGGTTGCTCGTAACTACGGTTCGACCTACATCGACCCTGATCATCTTTTCCTGGCCTTCGTTTTCAACCCGGAATCTCCGGTCAGCCAGCTCCTGGCGCAGCACGGCATCACCGGCCAGTCTTTGCAGCAAGCCGCCATGGAGCAGGCCCAGCGTGGCCAAAACGATGCCCAGAACCAGTCCGATTCCGAGTCCGACGTGTCCATGCTCGAACGCTACGGAACCGATCTGACCCTGCTGGCCTCCGACGGCCAGATTGATCCGGTGATCGGACGCAAGGAGGAACTGGATCAGGTTATTGAAATCCTGGCCCGTCGCACCAAGAACAACCCTGTGCTGATTGGCGAGGCAGGCGTGGGCAAGACCGCCATTGCCGAAGGACTGGCCCGCGCCATCATCGATGACCAGGTACCAGCCCAACTGCGCAATGCAGCCCTGATCTCCATTGATCTTCCGGGCATGCTCGCCGGAACCCGCTACCGCGGAGATTTCGAGCAGCGGCTCACCGGCCTGCTCGACGAGGTAGCCGCAGCCGAAGGGCAGGTGCTGATATTCATCGATGAGATGCATCTGCTGGTCGGTGCAGGCTCTGGCGAGTCCGGCAATATGGACGCCGCAAATATCCTCAAGCCGCGTTTGGCGCGTGGCGAGCTGCACATGATCGGCGCCACTACGCTCGATGAGTTCCGCAAGGTGGAGAAGGACAGCGCGCTGGCTCGGCGCTTCGGCAAGGTTACTGTCGCCGAGCCGTCGGAGGAAACGGCGCTGGCCATTTTGGACGGCCTGCGCGAATCCTACGAGGATCACCACCAGGTGCAGTACACCCCCGAAGCGCTCAAGGCCGCGGTGACGCTCTCTGCCCGCTACTTGAACGACCGCCAGCTTCCTGACAAGGCCATCGACTTGATCGATATCGCCGGTGCCCGGCGGTCCATCGCTGCTGGAGATGCCGAGGATGTGCAGTCCCTGCGTGCCGAATTGGTAGACGCCGAGCGTGAGAAGTCACGCGCTATCGGCGAGGAACGATTCGAAGAAGCTGGCGCATGGCGTGACCACATCGTGGAAATGACCGCGCGCATCAAGGCTGCTGAGGAGGCCGGCGATGCAGGGGTCACCCGGGTAGTGGATGAGAAGCAGATTTCGGAAGTGATCTCCCGATCCACCGGCATCCCCACCTCGCGCATCTCGGGAGATGACAAGGCACGCTTGGCTTCGCTGGAAGATTCCCTGCATGCTTCGGTCATCGGCCAGCACGATGCCGTTGCCGCTGTGGCACGCGCCGTGCGTCGCAACCGTACCGGAATGTCGCCAGCAGGTCGCCCCATCGGCTCGTTCCTTTTCCTGGGTCCCACCGGCGTCGGAAAGACCGAACTGGCCAAGGCCCTGGCTGCAAACCTCTTCGGTTCGGCCGAATCGCTGGTTCGCGTCGATATGAGCGAATACGGTGAGAAGCACACCGTGGCGCGCCTGATTGGCGCACCTCCGGGGTACATCGGCCATGACGAGCCCGGCCAGCTGACCGAGAAGATCCGCCGCAACCCGTACTCGGTCGTGCTGCTCGATGAAATCGAGAAGGCCCACCCGGACGTGTTCAACGTGCTGCTGCAGGTACTCGATGACGGCCGGTTGACCGACTCAGCCGGGCGCACTGTCGATTTCTCCAACACGCTGATCCTGATGACCAGCAACCTGGGCGGCGAGTACTTGGCCAACAAGGCCGGAAACTTCGGTTTCACCTCCGCCAATGCCACCAGCGAGGCTGGAGAAATCCGGGCCAAGGTCATGGGCAAGGTACGCGAGTTCATGCGCCCAGAGTTCCTGAACCGGCTGGACGAGGTACTGCTGTTCTCCAAGCTCTCGCAGTCCGAGATTGGCCAGATCGTCAAGCTGGTCATCGCCGAGACCGAAGCTCGCTTGGTGGACCAGGAGCTGAAGCTGGAGGTGAGCGACGCTGCCGTGCAGTGGCTGGCAAACGAAGGCTACGACCCCGAGTTCGGCGCTCGCCCGCTGCGCCGGCTGGTACAGCGCAAGGTACAGGATGCCATTGCCGACCTGCTGATCAGTGATTCGCTTGCCGCTGGTGACACCGTTTCGGTGGACTATGCCGCTGGCATGCTGAAGGTGCAGAAGAAAGTCGAGATGCCGACTCCACCTGCTCACAACGAGCACGCGCCAAACTACTTCGATAGCTAGGCCGGCATAGCCCATAAAGGGGCTTGCCTGCTCGGGACTTCCGTCCCGGCCAAGCAAGCCCCTTTTCTTCACTTAGAAAGTGCGCTAGTCAGCTGCAGAAATGCAGTCAACCTCTAGCTAAGCAGGAAGACTCCCGGTACCTTTGACTGCATGGCGAACATTGGAATGATCACCCTTGATGCCCTTGACGAGAAAGCTGCCTCGGCTTGGTGGAGGGCTGTTCTGGGCGGGAAATATCTGGGCCAGTACCCGGGGTTCACCATGATCAGCGTCCCTGGCTTCAGCGCGAGGTTGGGGTTCCAAAAAGTTGATGAGATCACTGCCGGCAAGAACCGGGTTCATCTCGACTTGGAAGCAAGCACGAGCCGCGAGCAGGAAGTCGCCCGTTGCATAGCCGCTGGCGCAACACGCGTTGAGGACCACACCGAAGATCCCACTTTTGGCTGGACCATTATGCGCGATCCTTACGGAATCGTCTTTTGCATTTCCGACCCACACGAGGACTGAGGACATGTCGCTGTTCGCCAGGAAATCATCGGAGGCTTCGACCCACCGGGTGCAGATCCATTTTGCCCAGCCGATGACCGAACGCCTGCGCAAAGATCATGAGGCGGGCCTGCTCGATACATTGTTGCCCAAATACAAGTCTTCCGGAACCATCATCAGCGCCAAGACCACATTGGACGCGGCCGAGGAGCCGATCTCCAGCGACATTAACCTTGAAGTGGCCACCCCCGAACCGAAGAAGCTGTTTTCCGAATTGCTCTCTTCGCTCATCGATGGAGGACTGGGGCATGGTTCCTGGCTGATTATTGATGGACAACGCACCGAAGTAGGCGGCAGCGAGTACGTTTTGCTTCGAACCAGGCTTGGGGCCGAATCGGAATCGGATCTGGAGCCAACAGTCAGGGCCCTGCAGCATGCATTGGGTGACGGCGAAATCGGATGGCATGAGGATGTCTACTACCGGCATGATGGCCCGGTGTTCGTTTACAACGGCGACTCCGCCCAAGCCATCATCCACACATTGGAAACAGAACTGGTGAAGCATCCGTTGCTGGGCAACGCGGAGATCCTTTCGGTTTCCCCGCAACAGTAAAAGGACTCGATGGAACTCTCCACCACTAAGGTGCCTTCCGAGGAACAAATACTCTCGCTCTACAACGCGGTGGGCTGGAGCGCCTATACAGACAACCCAGACGTACTATTCGAAGGCCTGAAGAATTCAGCATGCGTAATCTACGCCTACGACGTAGACCACCAGTTAATCGGCCTTGTGCGCGTGGTCTCGGATAATGCCACCATCTGCTACGTCCAGGACATCCTGGTGCGTCCATCTACGCATCGCACCGGCGTAGGCCGTGCTTTGTTCTCTGCCGTACTAGTGAAATATGAGCATGTCCGTCAGCTGGTCCTGATCACCGATGATGAACCCGGGCAACGTGCCTTCTACGAATCCATGGGGCTCACGGAAGCGTCGGATTTCCGTCCCGGTGCGATCCGGACCTTTGCCAAATTCTCGTAACAGCTCTCCCTTCGCTGCCTGGCCTGTATAGACTGACCATTCATCGATAATGAGGAGTTATTCTTGCGCACCCGTTCGGTCATTGCCCTGTCATCGTTGGCTTTGCTTCTAGCAGGGTGCAATGCAGCTCCCGAACAAGCAGCGCCAGCCGATTCGAGGGCGGCTTCCGTCGCTGGCTCCACTCCGGCGGCACAGCCCGCGGCCGAAACCGGTGAACCCGGTGAAACCGCCCCCGAGCCTGGACCCGCGGAGTTGGACGCCAACGCCAATTCGGGACAGGCCTGGGCAGATTCCAAAATTGAGATGTGGAAAGAAAACTCTGGCATCAAGTCCACCAAAGGCTTCTTGTATCCCTACAACCTAATGACTTCTTGGGAATCTCCAGCACCTGGTGCCATCAATATCTTCTTGGATAACAGCATGAAGTTTGGAACCCAGATGCGGGAAAGCTACGAAACCAACGAGGATGAGCTGCGCATGATGGGCCGAATCATGTTCGAAAGCGTAGGCGAGGCCTCGCCGGAATTGGAATCTGTCACCTTCGCTACTGAAGACGGCAATAACTCAGGAACTTTCACCCGGGCTCGTACTGGTGCCGATCCCGAGGACCGCAAAGCCTGGGCCTCGGAAAAGTACATGCAGTGGCTGTCCGCCATGAACGATACCTACAAATCCCTATGCGGCGCTGAAATCACTGAGCTGGAAATCTACCGCACATGCCTGCCCGCTGACCCCAACGCCTACGTTGAGAAAGTCGAGTCGCCTGCGCTTGGCGAACTCGTCGTCACCCTCGCAGACGGTCCATGGATCGACGGCGAATACGACATGCCCGCATCGATCTTCGTCTCGGGAAATATGATGCTCAAGATCAACGAGCGTGCGGCAACCGGCGAAAAAGTTGAAAAGCTGACGGTACTGGCCAGAAATGGCGATGACACCGATACGGCACTCCGCAAGGACTGGGAAATGTAGTTCATTTCCTTTCATGATCAGTTGATGGGCCCTCAGCCCCTAGGGTGGTACCTATGACCCAAGAACTCTCCATTCCATACGAAGACCTGGAACTCAGCGCGCTCTGGGACCGAGCAAAGGCGGCGAAGGCCGTCATCGTGCTCGCACACGGTTCAGGTGCTGGAAAGGATCATGACTTCATGGCCGGCTTTGCGCTAGCCGCTGCGAATCTGGGTGCCAGCGTCCTGCGTTTTAATTTCCCCTACATGGATGCTGGAAAGAAGTTTCCCGACAAAGCGCCAGCGGCGGTCGCAGTGTGGCACCAGGTCCGCCGTTGGGTTGAAGAACACTTGGCTGAAGGCCTGCCAATCTTCACGGCAGGAAAGTCCTTTGGCGGGCGCATCGCTTCCCTGTCAGTTGCCGAGGGCATGCCCTCGGCAGGGTTGATCTTCCTGGGGTACCCGTTGCACGCGCCTAAGAAGGAAGAGAAGCTACGCGATGAGCATCTCTACCCGATTGCGGTGCCGATGCTTTTCCTCGAAGGCACCCGCGATCCCTTTGCCAACCCCGAAAAGATGGAAGAAGTCGCCAGCAAGCTGAACGAGCACAGCGAACTTTCCTGGTTCGAAGGTGGCAACCATTCCTTCAAGGTAGCCCGCTCCGGCCGCACCGTTGCCCAGGATGGCGCGTGGCTGGCGGAAACTGCTCTTGCCTTCATCTCCAAGCACATCGCATAGTCCAACGGTCCTAGTCCACCTGCTTTTCCAGGAAGCGGTAGACCTCGGTTTCGTCTACTCCGGGAAAGGCTCCGGTTGGCATGGCCGCCAGCAAGTGGGTATTAGCGCGCGTAGCCGGCCACGCATTGCCGAACCACTGGCTGGATAGGTCAGCAGGTGGACGGCGGCAGCAGTTCTCGTCCGGGCAGGTGGATTGGCAGCGCTCCTTGGTATCCCGCCCGCGGAACCACTTCACATGCTCAAAAGGCACGCCAATGGACAAGGAATACAGTCCCGAGGAATGGCGCTCGGTGCGCGCCGTGCACCAGAAGGTCCCATTGACGGTATCGGTGTACTGCTCGAAGGAACGGAACTTATCCATCTGCTCGAAGACCACGCGACTTGTCCAATACCGGCAAATGGTTTGTCCTTCAATGGCACCGGTGTGATCGGCTGGAAAGTTCACTCGGTCATTCTCATAAGCCTTGTGCAAGATGCCCGATTCGTGGACCTTCTGGAAGTGGCAGGTCATCCCCAGATGCTCGGTGGCAAGGTTGGTGAACCGGTGGGCTGCGGACTCATAGGACACGGCGAAAGCATCGCGCAGATCCTCGATGGCCAACTCACGGTTGTTCTTAGCTCGACGCAAGTAGTCCACCGTGGACTTTTCCGGCATCATCAACGCCGCGGCAAAGTAGTTGGTCGCGACCCTCTGCGAGAGGAAATCGAAATAATCGGTTGGAGTCCTATGACCCAATACGTGATGCCCTAGCGCCTGCAGCAACACCGAACGAGGATCATGTTCCGAGCGGTTCGCCTGCGTCAGATAGATACGCTTGTTCTTCTGGTCAGTCACCGAACGCGTGGAATGCGGAAGATTGCCCACAAAGCGCAGGCTGAATCCCAGATGCTCGGCGATATCTGCTGCACGATGATGCGAGAGCGGCCCTGAATCGTGGCCAACTGCAGAGAGGACTTTGGCGGCTTCCTGCTCGATATCCTTGTAGTAGTTGTTGCGTTGGCGCATCTCATGGCGCAACGCGGTATTGGCCCGACGGGCTTCTTCAGGGGTCGCGGCCTGCTCGTTCAGGCGGCGTTCCAATTCATGCTGCAGTCCCACCAGGGATTCCAGGACGTCCATGGGCAGACGCGTGCCAACACGAACGGTAGGCAATCCCAAGGACTCGTACAGTGGACCGCGTTGGGCACGTTCCAATTCGATCTCCAAAGCAGCACGGCGCGATGGCGGTTCGGTGCCCAGCAGATCGTCGACTCCAACCCCCATGGCTCCAGCCAGGGACTTGAGCAGCGATAGCTTCGGTTCGCGCTTGCCGTTTTCAATCAGCGACAGCTGGCTCGGCGCGGTGTCAACGAGCGCCGAGACATCATCCAAGGTCAGTTGCTTGCCCTTGCGCAGAAAGCGGATTCTGCGGCCGAGAGCAATGGCGTCGAGTTCTGTATCTTCGCTGCCAGCGCCATTGCCGGCTGAGTTCACTGAGCGATTCCATGTGGTTGCAGTCACATGACAAGGTTATGCCAAGGATCGTGAAAATTTCTAGATCTTCCGGATTCAACCCGTAATTCAATCGCCCAGCAGTGACGCGGAAGCAAATATTCACGGTTCTTTCCTTGCTTCCCCGGCGAGCTACTCTCAACAAATGCACAGCCTTTCTGCGGAATCTTCAGCGAAGCGCAAACGTTGAAACTACAAAGAGATCCCGCAAGGAGCACCATGCACGCAGTCTCCACCCGCCCCCTACCGGCCCCGCGCCATGCCCACGATCCACCCCGGACTTTGGTCATCGTCGGCACCGATGGCGCAGGCAAAAGCACCACTATTGAAGCTTTAGTACAGCAGCTGCGCAACGATCGCATTCAGGCTCGTAGGCTCGCAAACGTCGCCGCGCGGAGCTGGCTTACCAAATTCTCTCGCGCCCTGGGAATCACGTTCCCGACTTTCACCCAGGATTTCTTCGAAACTTCCATTCGCAGCTTCAATGTTGCCCGCAATATGCTTTTCGCGGCCCGCTCTCCCGGACTCAGCGTGATGGACCGGCACCTGTATTGCCAATTAGTGCTGCGGCGCTTACGTGGCCATCCTCCGGGACTGCTTCTCACCTGGCTTGCGGCGAAAAGTACCGAGCACGCGAGAATTGTCCTGCTCGACATCGACCCCATCCTTGCCTTTGAGCGGATCAATTCCCGCGGCAAAGACGACGAAAGCATGGAGTATCTCAGCGACAGTCGAAATGAGTATCTGCGCCTTGCGCAAGTGCACGGTTGGATCACCCTTGATGCCTCGCTGCCCACATCCCAGCTGGTTGAACAACTTCGATTGGTCATCGGCAAGTAGACTCGTCCCATGAGCGAAGCACAAGCATCTTTTGCACCGGGTTCCATTCTCGAATTGGCGCAAAGCACCAAGAAGCAATGGGAGCTGGGGCAGGTCCGGCTCATTGCGAGCGGCATTCTGGCGCAGGACGGAACGTTGCGGTCCAGCGAACTGCGGGAAGCAACCTGGCAACTGTCGATTCGCTCTATCGAGAAATCTGCAGCTTTCACTCCGTCGCCTTCGGCTCAAGTCTTCACGTTGATCGCCGGCGATTTCGTGCAGCTGGATGTAGACGGGCAGGAGCACGGATTGGAACCGCTGCGCCCGTTGAAATTCGAAACGGAAAATCCTGTCCAGGCGAGCCAGCCCGCCGAAGAACTGCTCATCGTGCACGTGGCCGCCGTTCCAGAGCAGGTACGAGCCACCGTTCGCATTGTCGAGCTGTCCAAAAAGCGCGAGCAATACCTCTTTGATGGGCAACTGGGCCTTTTGGTCCAGGGCTCCGCCAAGCTCTTGCTCGGCGACAGCGAACAGTCGCTGAACCTGCGTGACACCGTCGTTGGCTCTGACGCCGGTGAACCACGCATCTCCGGCCGCGGTTTCATGGCTGTGGTTTCTTTCGACCAGCCCTAGCCCGTTCCGGCTCAATCAGCCATTATCGCAAGATCCATAAATCTTCGCACTCAGAAACTGCACTGCCGGCCAAGAATATCGGCCATAGCGACAAGTCCAGGCCCCCATCTGGCAAAATCCAGCTACCAGTCCAGACTCTGATATTTCACGTTTTTTGGCCTGCTGCACAACGCCTGCCGTGGCGAATCAACACCTGCGGTTTCCATAAAATCCCAGCTCATCAGTGATTCGCCGATTCTCGCAGAGCCCGGAATCGGTCTGCTTTGGCTTCGCCCTTATCCAGGCTTGCTGTTAAATTTCACTCTTCTTCGCTAGGGATTGATTCGATATCAGCTAATTTCCATGCCTTGACTCACATTCAGCGCAAGAAGCGGTAAATTTCCATTTTTGTGAAGAAGTGGAAATCTTAATTCGAAAAACCTCTGTTGAAGCCCTCGCACCTGCGGAAAAGTAGTTGGCACGAAGAAGTTCACAAGATCACCTTCCGATCGACATGAACCCGCAGCTTGTGCGAAGGAGCCAAGGCAATGACTACTGAAAACACCAACGAAACCTCGATCGACAACCGCATCGCAGCCATCGAGAGCGACTGGGAAAACAACCCCCGCTGGAACGGCGTAACCCGCGACTACAGCGCTGCCGACGTCGTGAAGCTCCAGGGCCGGGTCCAGGAAGAGCACACCTTGGCCAAACGCGGATCCGAGAAGCTGTGGAAACAGCTCACCGAGGAAACCCCCACCGGCGGCTACACCAACGCGTTGGGCGCACTGACCGGCAACCAGGCAGTGCAGCAAGTCAAGGCCGGCCTTCGAGCCATCTATCTTTCGGGCTGGCAGGTAGCAGCGGATGCCAACCTTTCAGGCCAGACCTACCCGGACCAGTCGCTGTACCCGGCCAATTCGGTTCCCCAGGTCGTGCGCCGCATCAACAACGCATTGCAGCGTGCAGACCAGATCGAGTTCTCCGAAGGCATCCAAACCGTCGAAGACTGGATGGTCCCCATCGTCGCTGATGCAGAAGCCGGCTTCGGCGGCCCGCTGAACGCCTACGAACTGATGAAGTCCATGATCACCGCTGGCGCATCGGGCGTCCACTGGGAAGACCAGCTGGCCAGCGAAAAGAAGTGCGGCCACCTCGGCGGCAAGGTGCTGATCCCGACCCAGCAGCACATCCGCACCCTGAACGCGGCCCGCCTGGCCGCCGACGTGGCTGGCACCCCTTCCGTAGTTATCGCCCGCACCGACGCTGAAGCGGCAACGCTGATCACCTCGGATGTCGATGAACGAGATCAGCAGTTCATCACCGGCGAGCGCACCCCGGAAGGCTTCTACAAGGTCACCAACGGCATCGAGCCATGCATCGCCCGGGCCAAGGCCTACGCACCGTACTCGGACCTGATCTGGATGGAAACCGGCACCCCTGACCTGGAGTTGGCCCGCAAGTTCGCCGAAGCGGTCAAAAAGGACTTCCCGGACCAGATGCTTTCCTACAACTGCTCGCCGTCGTTCAACTGGAAGAAGCACCTGGACGATGCGACCATCGCCAAGTTCCAGCGCGAACTAGGCGCCATGGGCTTCAGCTTCCAGTTCATCACCCTGGCCGGATTCCACGCATTGAACCACTCGATGTTCGACCTGGCCTCCGGCTACGCGAAGGACGGCATGAGCGCCTACGTCGAATTGCAGGAACGCGAATTCGCTTCCGAGGCCGCCGGCTACACCGCCACCAGGCACCAGCGCGAAGTCGGCACCGGCTACTTCGATGCGATCTCCACGGCGCTGAACCCTAACGCCTCAACCCTGGCCTTGGTGGGATCCACCGAAGAAGGCCAATTCCATTAGACCCTGATGGGTCGATGGTGCTAGCCGGCAAAGGCGCCGGCTAGCACCAGCACCATTTCCAAGATTTTTAAGGACGCTGCCATGAACTCCCCCATCACCCTGAACAACATCACCATTACCGCTACCCCCGTTCGCTACCAGGAGCAGATCCTGACCAGCGAGGCCCTGGACTTCCTTTCGGCCCTGCACACCGCATTCGAACCGCGCCGTGCCGAGTTGATGCAGCGCCGCCAGGTCAACCGGGCGCGCATTGCCAATGGCCGCGATCCGAAGTTCCTGGACGAGACCCGCGCTATTCGCGAAGACGATTCATGGCAGGTCGCCCCGATCGCACCGGGGCTGGAAGATCGCCGGGTGGAAATCACTGGCCCGATCGAACGCAAGATGGCTATCAATGCGCTGAATTCCGGGGCCAAGGTCTGGCTGGCCGACATGGAGGATGCTTCCTCGCCAACCTGGCAGAACGTCATCAAGAACCAGGTCAACCTGATCCGGGTGCTGGATCAGGACCTGGACTTCACCGCACCGGATGGCCGCGAGTACAAGCTGAACAGCTACGATCTGCAGCAGCTGCCAACCATCGTGGTTCGTCCCCGCGGCTGGCACCTGCCGGAGAAGCACCTGCTGGTTGCCGGCACCCCGATGTCCGGTGCGCTGGTGGACTTCGGACTGCACTTCTTCCACAACGCCAAGCGCCTGCTGGCAGCCGGACGCGGCCCGTACTACTACCTGCCGAAGCTGGAGAACCATCTGGAAGCACGGTTGTGGAACGACGTGTTCAACATGGCCCAGGATCTGATGGATATCGAGCGCGGCACCATCCGTGCCACCGTGCTGATCGAGACCATCACCGCCGCATTCGAGATGGAAGAGATCCTCTACGAGCTGCGCGAGCATTCCTCGGGGCTCAATGCTGGCCGCTGGGATTACATCTTCTCGATCATCAAGAACTTCCGTTCCCGCGGACCGCGCTTCGTCTTCCCGGATCGCGACACCGTGACCATGACCGCCCCGTTCATGCGGGCCTACACCGAACAGCTGGTGCGTGCCTGCCACCGCCGCGGGGCTTCGGCCATCGGCGGGATGAGCGCATTCGTTCCCAACCGCAAGGACGCCTCGATCAACGAGCTGGCCTTCGGCAAGGTCCGCGAGGACAAGGCCCGCGAAGCAGCTGATGGCTTCGACGGCTCCTGGGTTGCCCACCCCGACCTGGTTTCGGTTGCCCGGGAGGTGTACGACGAGGTGCTCGGCGAGAACCCAAACCAGTTGCAGCGCACCCGCGAAGATGTCGAGGTTTCCGGCCCGGCCCTGCTGAACATCGAGAGCGTCACCGGCAAGATCACCGAACGCGGCATCCGCGACAACATCGAGATCGGCATCCGCTACATCGAGTCCTGGCTGCGCGGCAACGGTGCTGTGGCACTGCGCAACCTGATGGAAGATGCTGCTACCGCCGAGATCTCCCGTTCGCAGCTGTGGCAGTGGATCCACCAGTCGGCGATCACCGATGAGGGCGAGATCATCACCCGTCGCTGGGTCCAGGAACTGGCCGAGGAGACCATGGAGGGCTTGGAGCGCTTCGAGGGCGATCGCTTCGAGGAAGCCGTGGAAATCTTCGAAGCTTGCGCCCTGCGCGATGACTTCCCGACCTTCCTGACCAAGAACGCCTACCTGCGCTACCTGGATGCGCCAGCCCGCACCCTGGAAATGGCAGGTTAGGCAGTACCTGAGACCCGGCCGATAGAAAACAGTCGTCCCTGAACGTCGGCCACGCAAAGCGGCATTCATCCGTTGGTAACCAGTCCAGCGGGTGGATGCCGTTTTGCGTGTGCGGTGGCTAGGCTGTAGCCACGGCTTTCCAGTTCAAGAACCCGGCCGAGGACCTGTGGCAGCCCGATCTGCTGGGCGAGGATTTCTCGCAACGGCCGTTGCCGATGTCGGACGGTTCGACCGCGACGTTGATCAGGCACCGTCCGCGCAGAACGCTGCGCCTGCCGCCGCCATTGCGCGGGATCGCGGTGCTTTATGTGCATGGCTGGTCGGACTACTTCTTCCAAAAAGAGCTCGCCGAGTTCCTCAGCGAAGCCGGAGCGGATTTCTACGCACTGGACCTGCGCCATTATGGACGGAACTTGCCGGTAGACCAGGCCACCAAAATCGCCGAGCACAGAAGCCCGGGCTTCACCACCGATCTGGATGAGTACTTCGAGGAATTCGACGCGGCCCACCGCATCATTTCCAGCGCGCATCCGGGCACCCGCTTTGTCCTGCTCGCCCACTCCACTGGCGGGCTCAGCGCTTCTCTGTATGCGGCAGCCAACCCGCAGAAAGTTGATGCGCTGGCGCTGAACAGCCCGTGGCTGGAATTCCAGGCCAGCGAGATCGGGCGCACCGCCTTGGCGAGGATCGTCCAGGCGGCCAGCAGCCGCAACCCCCACCGCTTCTTGCCGACGGTGGATCCAGGGTTCTACACCCGCACGGTCTCCAGCCAGTTTTCCGGCGAATGGGATTACGATCTGGGTTGGCGCCCGGTCAACGGCTTCAAGCTCACCGCGGGTTTCATCTCTGCAGTCTTCGATGCGCAAGCCAAGGTGAAGAAGGGGCTGGATCTCCAGATGCCCACCCTGGTGATGCTTTCGGCGGAAGACTATTTGCTGCCTCGCTGGCACGACACCGCCACCCGCGCCGACGTGGCCTTGAATGTGCAGGTCGTCGCCCAGCGCAGCATCGACCTAGGCCGGGAACTGCATTTGGTGCGCCTGCCCGGCGCGCTGCACGACGTGTTCCTCTCCTCGCCAAAGATCCGCTCCAAGGCCTACATGGCGTTGGGCTCATGGCTTGCGGTCGTCAAGAACCGGCAGCGTGATTCGCTGGTGGCCTCCAGCATCCGCCGGATTGTTCCTTCCGGCATCTAGTGCGGCTTAGCCCGCGACCTTGCTGGGCACCTGGTCATTGACCAGTTCCAGCTGCCAATCGCCGGGCTCATTGCCGATAATGGCAACCGAGCCATTGCGGATGGTGTCCAGCTTGTAGCCGGCGAAGTGCGAGAGCGTGTAGCGGATAATGGTGCCGTGGCAGATTACCGCGACGTTCTTGCCCGGGTAGTCTGCTGCAATCTGGTTGATTGCGCGCAGGCCACGGTCAACTACAGATTCCAGTGGTTCAATTCCACCACCGTTCTTGTCCGGCCATAGCGCCAGCGCTTCGGTCTCAACCATGCCCTCGCCCTGGGCGTAGTCGCGCTCGATCAGCAGGTCGTAGCTAGGACCAAGTTCCAGTCCCAGCCCGTCGGCAATGATCTGTGCCGTCTCGCGTGCCCGCGAGAGCGGCGAGGAAACGATAGCGTCCCATTGGCCGCCGTCCAGCACCGAGACAGCCTCGCGGGCTTGGGCTCGCCCGGTATCGTTCAGGGGGATGTCGCTGGAACCCTGCAAGCGGCCTTCGAGGTTCCATTGCGTCTGTCCGTGGCGGACGAATCCTAGTTTCATAAGCCCATTCTCCCACCCGGCAGGTGGCCAACAGCAACCGCTGGTGGCCAAGCTCACGATAGATCTGCAACACTTAAGCGCGCCATGGATGCCTGGAGCGCATAAGATTTTCACGGCTGTGCCCTGCCTTTGGCGCGGGCCCGTCCCCATCGAACGCACCCCTTATAGGATCCGAGCATTACTATCGTGAACGAAATAAAGGCGTCTCTCGCCCGCGGGCTGACTGCCCGCCACATCCGCTTCATGGCCCTCGGCTCAGCTATCGGAACGGGCCTTTTCTACGGCTCCTCTTCTGCTATCCAGGCTGCTGGCCCTGCCGTCCTCTTCGCATACATGATTGGCGGCGCTGCCGTCTTCATTGTCATGCGTGCCATGGGCGAGATGGCTGTCAAGCATCCGGTTTCCGGATCCTTCGCTCACTACGCTTCGCGCTACCTGGGCCGCTTCGCCGGCTTCGTCACCGGCTGGACTTTTGCCTTCGAAATGGCCATTGTCGCGATCGCCGATGTGACCGCGTTCGGCATCTACATGGGCTTCTGGTTCCCGCAGGTGGCGCAGTGGATCTGGGTGTTGGCGGTCGTCCTGCTCATCGCGTCGATCAACCTGATGAAGGTCAAGGTCTTCGGTGAAACCGAATTCTGGCTGGCTATCATCAAGGTGACCGCAATTATCGCCATGATCATTGGTGGCGCCGCCCTGATCATCTTCGGCTTCAACGCCCCTGAGACCGAAACCGCAACCGGCATCGCTACCCTGATGAGCGCTGGCACCCTGTTCCCCAACGGCTTCGTGGGCCTGCTGCTCTCGTTCTCCGTCGTGATGTTCGCCTTCGGCGGCATCGAAACCATCGGCATCACCGCTGGTGAAGCAGCTGATCCTGCCAAGTCGGTTCCAGCCGCCATCAATACCGTGCCATGGCGCATCCTGCTCTTCTACGTAGCTTCGCTGGCCGTAGTCATGATGCTCTTTGACTGGCGCCAGATCGACGGCTCAGCTTCGCCATTCGTGCAGATTTTCGACGGTCTGGGCATCCCGGCCGCCGCCCACGTGCTCAACGCCGTGGTGATCACCGCAGCCGTTTCGGCGATCAACGCCGATACTTTTGGGGCTGGCCGCATGCTCTACGCCATGTCCGAGATCGGCCATGCTCCGAAGTCCTTTGGCCGCATCTCGCGTAACGGCGTGCCGTGGATGACCGTGGTCATCATGGCCATTGTGCTGCTGGTAGGTGTGGTGCTCAACGCCCTGCTCCCGGAGTCGCTGTTCACCATCATCGCTTCCATCGCTACCTTCGCCACCGTTTGGGTGTGGATCATGATTCTGACTTCGTACCTGGCCATGCGACGCAAGGAAGCCGCAGCGGGCCGCGGACCGGCCGTTGCCCGCGAATACGCTGTGCCCGGCGGCACCGTTGCCGTATGGATCGCCTTGGCCTTCATGGTCTTCGTTGTCGTGCTCTTGGCCCTGAGCCCGACGACGCGTGTAGCCCTGTACACCGGAATCGCATGGCTCGTGCTTCTGGCCGTGCTCTTCAAGCTGCTGGTACGCCCAGCGGCGCCAATCAAGCAGGACAGCGACTCCTTGCTGAGTTAGCCACCGCGCAATAAAATATGCCTGGTTTCGCATAAAGCGAAGCCAAGCATATTTTTTATGTCTTTCTACTTGATCCCGGTGGAGGTTCCGGCCTGAGGCTCCGAGGGCGACTCCAGGCCATGGGGTGTGCGCAGCTCCTGGAACAACGCCAGGCTGGCCCACGCGAGCATGCCGCCTGCGACGATCCACAAGCTGCCGAGCCCCAGCCGCAGGTAGGCCAAGACGCCACCCAGGGAACCCATGGTGATCATCAACCAAAGCACTGCGTAGCGCATCCATAGCATCCGGTAGCCGCCGCGGTCCGACCCGGTGGCCAACCCGATGATTGCTCCACCGAGTGCCTGCCCGAGCTTGACCAACGTGCCGGTCATATACGTCAGGCCCAGGGAAACCTCTCCCGAACGAGTGTAGGAAACATTGACCACGCCCATCGCGGCGGCCAGCAGCAGAGCCGTCAGCTGCGGCAAGAAATTCCCGGAGATGGCCGCAGCGAGCAGCAGTGCCGCACTGGAATACATGGCCACTGGCCGGCGCAGCCTATCGAGCCGGAAGGTAATCAGCGTTGCAAGGATGACACCTGCGACAAAGCAGCCCACCAAGGACATCGCCATCGCCCATCCGGCAAGGTCCCCTGTCATCAGCGCCACGGAGGAACGCGTGGAGTTTCCCGACATGAAGGAGAGGAAGTAGCCGCCGAAGTGCACGAATCCGACGCCATCAACAAAGCCTGCCATCGCCGTAATCGTTCCGGCGAAGAGGATTCCGCGCCATCGAAGGTTCTTTGCCACCTGCCCTGCTTTCTCTCGCCATCAGCACCATCCGGTTTCCGTAGGAGCCCTGCCATTATCTCCCCCGAAATCAGCAGCTGCGAATAAGGAATGCCCGGTGAGCAAAAGTTGTTACCTCAAGCATGAGCGAAAATACTGCTGTCCAGTCCCCGGAAGACAAGCGCATCCGCGTGGATATCTTCTCCGATATTGCCTGCCCTTGGTGCTTCATCGGAAAGCGCCGCTTTGAGCGGGGTGTCGAGGCGTTCGAATACTCCCAGAACGTGGATGTCTACTGGCACTCGTACCAGCTGGACCCGAGCCTGCCTGGGAACTATGACGGCAGCGAGGCCGAATACCTCTCCCAGATGAAGGGACTGGGCCAGGAACAGGTCGCCCAAATGCTTGACCATGTCACCGCCCAGGCTGCTGCCGAAGGATTGAACTACGACTTCGCCAACTTGAAGGTCGCTAATTCCTTCACTGCACTACGCGTACTGGAATACGCCAAGAAGCATGGTGCCGGAAACGAGATGAAGGAAGCGCTGCTTTCTGCCCACTTCGAGAAGGGCCTGAACACCGGAGACCTAGAAACGCTGCTCGAACTGGCCGGAACGCTGGGGCTGGATACCGGGGAACTGCGTGCGAAGCTCTCGTCCGGATCCTACGTTGAGGAAGTCAACGCAGATATCGTCCAGGCACGCGAGCTGGGCATCAGCGGTGTTCCTTTCTTCATCATTGATGGAAAGTACGGCATTTCCGGCGCCCAGCCAGCCGAGGTCTTCGCAAATGCGCTGGCCCAAGTGCATTCCGGAGATGTGCAGACCCCGTAGCCAGCTATTTGCTGCAGACCAGCTTGCCTTCAGAAGTATCGAGCTTGCGTTCTTTTTCCAGGCCGTCGAACTTCTCCCCCAGCGCCAGGTCCACCCGGCTGCCCCACTTCTTTTCGTCGTAGATGAAAACGATGCCGGGGATCTGGCGCTGCACGGTGAAAGCCTGGGCATAGCCATCAGGCCCGGCAATGACCGCGCCAGTGGTTTCGGAGAGCGACTTCCACCCGGAAGTCAGCGACGAAATCTTGAAGCCGCGCTTTTCCAGTGCCTCGGCAGTGTCACCCGCAAGACCCGAAATATCGGTAGTGTTCAGCACGCGTATTTCGACATCTGAGGGTTTTTGATACTTGAAATCGATGGCCGGGCACTTGGGGTTTTCGATTTTCGTCTCGCTTGGCTTCGGGCTCGCGACAGCGGCAGGCTCGCCACCCAACTTCAGCGTTCCGTTGAAAACGAGTACGGCGCCGGCCAAAACCGCGATCACCAGCAGGGCCATCACGGAGAAAACAATGTTCTGGCGTTTGCGGGCACGCCGCTTAGCCTGGCCGTCCGAGCTGAAACTTAATTCTTGCTCGTCGACAATATGCGCACCGTGCCATTGCCCCGGGTCATCGCGATCACGCATCATTCCACCTTGCTCTGGTCAGCCTTCGGCAGCTGCTGGCCTGAAGGCGACGTCATCGTCATCCTCGTGGCGCTAGCTTATCTAACTAGCGTCCAGATCCAATATGCGTGCGTGTATTACCGAGCGATGATGAAGCGCCGAGCGCAGCGCGCGGTGCATCCCATCCTCCAGATACAACACGCCCCGATAGCGCACTACATGCGGGAACAAGTCGCCATAGAAGGTGGAATCCTCAGAGAGCAATGTTTCAAGATCCAAGGTGGCTTTGGTGGTGACCAAGTCAGCTAGTTTCACTTGCTGCGGGGGAAGTCCGCTCCAATCACGCGCCGAAGAATAGCCGTGGTCCGGGTATGGACGGCCTTCACCTACCGCTCGAAAAATCACTATTCAAGCATACGGACAAACTCTCCAGACCCACAGACCTGCAGATCAGGCGCTAGTTGGCAGGCCGCAGGAAGGCCACCTCCCGAGACGGCGCCGATTGAGCCGGGTGGCAGCCGGACTCGCCGCGCAGTTGCCGGGCGAATGCTACACGCGAATGCGAATAATCAGACACGCAATGCGAAAAAGCAAGGATTGTTACGCCAAGGGAAACTTGGAGGAACCGGGCGTAACTTTAGCTGGTAACAATCGCGTCATAAGGTGCACTCTGGGTTTATGAACAACGTAGTCACCGAGATCCCACTGCTCGATATTTCTACCGCACGCAATGCTGACGGCTCCTTCAACAAGGATTTCGTTGCCGCGATTCGCGACGCCGCACACCGCGTCGGCTTCTTCCAGATCGTCGGATACAGCGCATATGCCGGGCAGGACCAGGAACTGCTCGACACCATCGCAGAATTCTTCCAGAAGCCCGTTGAGCAGAAAATCAAGCTCGATAACCGCAATAGCGCCCAGTTCCGCGGCTACACCCGGATGGGCACCGAAATCACCCGCGGCCGCGCCGATGCCCGCGAACAGATCGACTACGGACCGGAACGCGAGACGTTGGCGGTCGTTCCCGAGGACAAGCCGTACTTGAACCTGCAGGGCCCGAACCAGTTCCCTGCCGATTTCCCCCAGCTCGAAGAGCGCGCCATGGCGTGGGCCGAGCTGATGAACAAAACCGGCCACGAGCTGCTTTCGGCCATCGCTGTGGGGCTGGGCTTGCCCGAAGGCCACTTCGACGAGCCATTCGCCAACACCCCGTCATGGATGGGCAAGTTGGTGCACTACGTTTCGGGCGACGTCGTACCAGAGTCGGGCAACCAGGGCGTTGGCCTGCACGCCGACTACGGCTTCGTCACCCTGCTGCTGCAGGACCAGGTTGGAGGGCTGCAGGTGCAACCCTACGGCCAGGAAGAGTGGATCGAGGTGCCGCCGACCCCGGGTGCATTGGTAGTGAACCTCGGGGAGATGCTCGAAGTCGCGACCAACGGCTACCTGATGGCCACCATCCACCGCGTCATTGCGCCACCAGCTGGCGTTGACCGCTACTCGGTGCCGTTCTTCTACTCCCCTCGACTGGATGCAGTGATCGACAAGGTCGAACTGCCAGCCGAGCTGGCTGCCGAAGCTCGCGGCGTCTCCGATGATCCGGAAAACCCAATGCTGGCTTCCTACGGCGCCAACGTGCTCAAGGGATGGCTGCGAGCCCACCCGCAGACCGCGGCCATCCACTACCCAGAGCTGGCCAAGGGGCGCAAAAGCGCCTAGGCCGTGAGCTTCTGCAGGGATCAGGAGCTGCACACGCAAAACCTGTTGGCGTCGAGCTGGTGAGAGATTACCGGCCCGGCGCCAATAGGCATTCAAAGCGCCTCGCTTATTCGACGCCGGAAAGCACGCAGAATTCGTTGCCTTCAGGATCAGCCATCACGATCCAGCTCTCGTCCTCCCGCTGGCCCACATCGGCGTAGCTGGCCCCCAAAGAGATCAGGCGATCAGCTTCTTCTTGCTGCTGGGCGTTTCGAGGACGCAGGTCCAGATGGAGGCGATTCTTGATGCTCTTGGTTTCGGGCACTTGCGCGAACGTCAATTTCAGCCCGCCCTGGCCTTGGGATTTGGACCCAATACTGACCAAGCCGGCTTCTTCTTCCAATACGTCATAATTCAGCGCTTCGCACCAGAACCTCGCCACCAGCATCGGGTTCGCGCAGTCGACGGCGATTTCGCTCAATACACTTGCCATAGTCTTACCTTGCCGAAAGATTGCTGAACAGTTGCCACGGATACTACCTGCCAGGTTCTAGCAATGCCGGTAAGCGCAAAAAAATAATGTCCCGGCTCATCGTTTTCACGATGAGCCGGGACATTACATTCGGCGGAGGATAGGGGATTTGAACCCCTGAGGGCGTTAACCCAACACGCGTTCCAGGCGTGCGCCATAGGCCGCTAGGCGAATCCTCCTCAGTTTGCTCCGTGGAGCAGGATCCAGCATATCTAAATTCTCGCTCAATCACGAATCGGACGTTTCCACGTTGCTTCCCAGCTCATTCTTGAGGCGTCAAACCCCTGAAATTCGGTCATTTTGCACCTTTTCACCATCCCGATCTTTTCTCCAAAGGCTGCCGTTTGAACGGATCAATACTGTAAACATGAGTAAAAGAGAGGTATTTCACAGCCAAGACGACCCTCGCCGACTGCCTATCAGCCCGCCCGGGGCAAGGAGTATCCCCGGAATCGATGGTCTTTGGGCCGCGAACCTGGACAAAGACAATCTCTTTACCCAGATCGCCGCTACCGCCATAAACCTTTATGACCAGTCGCCGGTCACTGCATCCGCCCAGGGCCTGGAGCGGCTGAAGACCATTGCCCGGCTGCACAGCATGCTGGATGCTGCCGAGGCAGCGGTGTTGGCCGATAGCTACGAATATTCGGTCGCCGAGACGATCAGCCACGGAACCCAAGAGCCGCTGCTGGATGACCCCGGCACAACGGAAGAAACAGCTGAAACTCATTCTGCCTACTTCTACGGTGTCAATCGCTCCGACGAGTCGCTGATCCGTTCTTCCTTTGTTGCCGAGGCATCGGTGGCAATGCGCTCCTCGGAAAAGAAAGTCCAGGACAAGTTGTTCTTCGCCGAAGGACTGCGCCATCTTTGCGCAGACACTTTGGACGCCCTGAGCGTCGGTGAGATCACGACCAGATCCGCGCAGGAGATCGTCAAGCACTCTCAGGATCTGGCACCCGAGGACGTGGCACTAATGCAACGAACCTTGCTGCCGATAGCGCGGCAGGCCGCTGACTCCGCGATAGCCCTACGTGCCAGGAAAATGCGTGAGCGATTGCATCCAAAGCCCATTGAAGAACGCCACAAGAAAGGTGCGGAGGACCGCAAGATCACCTATTGGCACGAGGCCAATGGAATGAGCGTGATTCAGCTGCATCTGCCGGTGGAAAAGGCGTTGGGCATTATCAATACGGTCAATTGGCATGCCGTACGCAATGTTGATCCAGCTGATAATCGGACCGAACAGCAACGACGGCTGGACATTGTTTGCGATGCGTTGCTCGATGGTTGGCCCGCAACCGAAGGGACCCCGCTCAAAGCTCGTGTAGCTGTCACGATTCCTGCGCTGGAAATGCTGGCCAACCCTAAACGCGCACTAGCTGACCTTGAGGGCTACGGGCCGATCCCAGTAGGGACAGCGCTGCTAATCGCAAAAGACGCCCCGTCTTTCATCAAGGTGCTCACCGATCCTTGGTCAGGGGCAGCTATAGACGTGGGCCGCGAAAAGTACCGTCCGTCCAAGGCGCTGCGTGATCTGCTGCGAAATCGGGATATCGTCTGCCGCTTCCCCGGGTGCAATCGGCCCGCCGAAGCATCCGAGATTGACCACATCGATGCATGGGCAAAGGGCGGGCACACCACGCGCAGCAATACGCATTTATTGTGCAAGCGGCATCAGATGTTCAAGCACGTGCTGGGATGGCAAGCCACCTATCTTCCGGACGGTTCAGTGAACTGGCGCTCCCCCAACGGCATGATTTGTGTTGAGCTTCCCGGCAGCGTCACCAGCGTCCAGAACTTCGACTTCGAGAAGGAGCAGACGCCCATGTTGCCTACCGTCCAGCTCAATGACCGCGTTCGACGCGTACTTGGGTGGCTAGAACCGCCTGAAGAAGCGACCGGCTGAGGACGAACAGCATTTTTGGTCAAGATCTCTGAGCCATGATTTGCAAGCTGAGAGCAAGCGCACGCCTGCCGATTTTCATCCAAGCGCCAACCTCGGGTAGTATTTTTGGTGACCCCTCGTGTGGTGTCATCCTGTTGAACTCCCCCAGGACCGGAAGGTAGCAAGGGTAGATGGGCTCTGGCAGGTGCATGAGGGGTCTTTTACTTTCTTACGCAAGCCGAATGGAGTCCACGTGGGCGCTGGCCGTTTCGCCCCTAGCCCTTCGGGGCCACTCCACCTTGGCAATTTGCGCACGGCCATCCTCGCTTGGCTTTTCGCCCGCTCCTCGCAACGCAAATTCCTACTGCGCATTGAAGACTTGGATCGTGTTCGTTCCGGCGCCGAAGCCACCCAAATTGCTGAATTATCGTCCTTGGGCCTTGATTTCAACGGCGAAATCCTCCGGCAGTCCGACCGCCTTCCGATTTATCTCCAGGCCGTTGAGCGGCTCAAGGCCCGCGGCTTGGTCTATGAATGCTTCTGCTCGCGCAAGGACATCGCCGAAGCCGGAAGTGCTCCGCATGCTGCGCCCGGCGCCTACCCGGGAACCTGCCGCGATCTGAGCGCCAGCGAACGCTCGGCTAAAGCACAGAACCGTCCAGCCGCCTTGCGACTGCGTTCAGAAGTGAACGAATTTTCTGTTCATGACGAACTATTCGGCGATTACACCGGTGCGGTAGATGATTTCGTCCTGATCCGCAACGATGGAGCTCCCGCCTACAACCTTGCGGTTGTCGTCGACGATGCGTTCTCAGGCATCGACCAGGTCGTGCGCGGAGATGATTTGCTCTCTTCTGCGCCGCGGCAGGCCTATCTGGCAACGCTACTGGGCTACACGGTCCCGGCCTACGCGCACGTACCGCTGGCACTGAACACCAAGGGCCAGCGCTTGGCTAAACGCGACGGTGCAGTAACACTCGAAGAGATCACCGAACAAGGTGTGCATCCAGCCAACGTTGTGGCGATTTTGCTAGAGTCATTGGGCTTGCCCAGCACAAGTTTGCAGGCAGCCCTGGAAGCTTTCGATCCGGCGAATCTGCCACGTGAACCGTGGACCGTCGAACCATTGAATATTGTCCAACAGCTGATGCCTAAAGCATCAGGCAACTGATAGGGAACCGGTGTGAGTACAGCGCTATATCGCAGATATCGTCCCGATACGTTTGGCGACGTTATCGGCCAGGAGCACGTTACTGCGCCCTTGATGACGGCGCTGGAGAAGAACCGCGTCAACCACGCCTACCTATTCTCCGGTCCGCGCGGTTGCGGCAAGACGACTTCTGCCCGCATTTTGGCCCGTTGCTTGAACTGCGAGCAGGGCCCTACGCCCGTTCCTTGCGGCACCTGCCCAAGCTGCGTGGACCTTGCCAATGGTGGCCCGGGTTCGCTGGATGTCATCGAGATTGACGCAGCCAGCCATGGCGGCGTCGATGATGCCCGCGATCTGCGCGAGCGCGCAACCTTCGCGCCGACTCGCGACCGCTACAAGATCTTCATCATCGATGAGGCCCACATGGTCACGGCGGCAGGCTTCAATGCCTTGCTGAAGATCGTTGAAGAGCCACCGGCGCACATCAAATTCATCTTCGCGACTACCGAGCCGGAAAAGGTCATCGGAACCATCCGCTCGCGTACCCACCACTACCCATTCCGCCTGGTTCCGCCAGAGGCATTGCTGGCGTACCTGCAAGTGCTCTGCGAACGCGAAAGCGTCGCGGTAGCCGAAGGCGTACTGCCACTGGTGATCCGTGCTGGCGGCGGGTCGGTCCGCGACACCCTTTCGGTGCTGGATCAGCTGATCGCTGGTGCCCGCGATGGCAACCTGGATTACGAGACGGCCATTGCACTGCTGGGCTATACCCACTCGACACTGCTCGATGAGGTCACCTTGTCGCTGCACGAATCCGATGGCGCTGGTCTGTTCGGTGCGATTGACCGCATCATCCAGACCGGTCTGGATCCCCGGCGCTTTGTTGAAGATGTGCTGGAGCGCTTCCGCGATCTGATCATCGCCAAGGCTATGCCAGAAGGCCTTGAGAAGATCTTGCGCGGCGTACCAGAAGACCAGCTTGAATCCCTTCGCTTGCAAGCTGGCTTGGTCGGTGCAGGCGAACTATCGCGATGGGCCGATGTCACCAACAAGGCCCTGAGCGAGATGACCGGCGCAACTTCGCCTCGTCTGCACCTGGAATTGCTGGCCGCGCGCTTGATGCTGCCCGGTTCGCAGAATTCCGACAGCGCTTTTGCCGCTCGGCTGGATCGGTTGGAGCGCCATGCGATGACCGGTGGAGCGCTGCCTGCGCTTGATGAGAACGACGCTGCAAGTGCTGGTGCCTCAATGAACGCCACTCCTAACCCGGGCGCCGCGCGTCAGGGTGCTGCCGCAGTACGCGAAGCCCTGGCCGCCGCCAAATCCCGTCGTGACGGTGCACCCGAACCGGCTGAAGCACAGGGCGAACCAGTGGCTGGCGAACAGGCCCCACAGGTTCAGCCAAATCATGCCCAGCCTCAACCGCAGGCTCCCGAGGCTCCAGCGCAAATGCAGCAGCCCGCGCAGCACGCAGAACCAGTTCAAGCTCAGCGCACCGAGCAGCCTCAAGAGACTCCACAGCCAGTACCTGCCCCGCAGGAAACACATCCCCAGCAGTCCGCGCCATCACAGCCACAGCCACAGCCACAGCCACAGCCACAGCCACAGCCACATGATGATGATCCAAATGCTCCGCTGGATCCAGGCGCGGCAGCGTCGCTGAACACTGGCGAAGCCGCTGACTGGGGCGCAACTTGGGGTCCAAAGGGCGAAAATTACTCGGTGACCACCGAGGTGCAGCCTGGTCCGAGTATTCCGGCAGCTCGTCCGGAAGGTGTGGCACCATTCAGCTTGGTCCCTGATCCTTCCAGCGGTGAAGACCTGTCATTCGGCACCGGGGTCTCCATTGATGACGTGAAGCAAAATCCTGCCATGGCCGAATTCGCACGTCGTGCGGCTGCCAACCGAACACCACAAGCACCGCAGTCGGCACAGCCGCAACAGGCACCAGAAGCTAGCCAGGCTGGCGTGGATGCCCAGCGCCATGCTGCCCACCAGGCGCAAGAACAAGCCCAACGCGAACAAGCTGAACGCGAAGCACAACAGCGCGCCGCACAAGAACAAACCCAACGCGAACAAGCTGAACGCGAAGCACAACAGCGCGCCGCACAAGAACAAGCCCAACGCGAACAAGCTGAACGCGAAGCACAACAGCGCGCCGCACAAGAACAAGCCCAACGCGCTCAAACACCGCAACAGCAACAGCAACAGCAACAGCAACAGCAACAGCAACAACAGGGTGCTCAGCAACCTCAACATGGTGCCCCTAGCGGGATGCCGCAGAGCCAGCCAGCACCACAGGACACCGGCTCACCGGTGGCGATGTTCCAGCAAGCGTGGCCAACGATCTTGCAGCAGTTGCAGGGCAGCTCGCGCGTCCTGCATTCCATGGTTGCCACCTATGGCTCTGTGGCAGGCTTCGATGGCCGCACCCTCACCTTGGCGTTCAGCAATACTGGCCCAATCGTGAATCTGCGCAACCGGCCGGATCTGATGAACACGCTGACCGGGGTTCTGTCCCAGGTCACCGGTGCACCGATCGAAGTGGTCCTCACCGAAGGCGGCTCCAACCCCAACGGTGGTGGTTCCCCAAAAGGTGAGCGCCGGCCAATCCCGGCGCCAACCCCAGCACCAACTAAGTTCACCAAGGCTGTAAGTTCTGCTGGGGCGGCCGCGCGCGCTGCGGCACGGGCCCAAGCTGCCGCTCCGGCACCGCAGCAGCGTCCGGTATCCGCTGTGCCAAGCTCGGCACCAGTCGCGCCTGCACCCCGCGCCCATGACGGGTACGACAGCTCCTACGATGACGTCCCGCCTCCAGCGGATGAACCCTACTTCGACGAGCCACCGTTCCCAGATGACCCGTACTACGTGCCAGCTGGTTCTGTTCCGGAAGCGCAGCAGGTGCAGCCGCAGCAACAGGCTCCGGTCCCGGCCGTGGCTCCGCAGCCGACCCCGGCAGCGCCAGCGCCGGCGGCTAGTGCACCACGGAGTTTCGGTGGGCCTCCGGTGGCTCCCAAGCCCCGGATGACTGCTGGCATGACGGCGCGCCAGGCTGAGGGCGGTGTTCCGAACATTGCACGTCCGGTTTCTTCGACACCGTTGCACCCGGAAAGCACCACCGATTCCTTCGGGAATCTAGCGGTTGGCGAATCCGAGCAGCAGGCTCCACAAGCTATGGCGCCATCAGCTCCATCGGTTCCGGAAGCCCCGGCGCCGCGGACTGCCCAAACGCAGCCGCAGGTCCGCCCCCAGCATCAGGAACAGCCTCGCCAGGAGCCGGCCGCACCGCTGCAAACCCCGGCAGCTCCGCAGCCGGCCCCTGTATCCGCTCCGGGATGGGGCGCTCCACAGGCTGAACCGGCACCGGATCCTGCGGACTCGGCACCGGCGGTCTCAGGCCGCATGAGCCGATACCAGCAGCTGATGGACCAGGCGAAGAACGCACCCAGTGCGCCGGCGCCTGCCCAGGCGGCGCGCGGCTGGGGCGGTCCTGCTTCGGCTCCCGCGCCTGCTCCGGTGCAAGAGCCCGAGGAATTTGTCCCGAGCGACGATGATATCGAGGTCGAGGATTCGGCACTGATCGGTGTTCCAGCCGTGGAACGCCTGCTCGGCGGCATGGTCATCGAGCAGCGCGACGTCAACGGGAATGTAGTGGAAATCAAACGAAGCTTGTAGCCGGCACCACGGCGAACTGTCGGAGTGAGACACTAGGGTGTACCACGGAACAATTTCACGGTATTGAAGCAAGCTAGAAAGTAGGCGCACGTGTACGAAGGTGCTGTACAGGAACTGATCGACGAGCTCGGTCGCTTGCCTGGCATCGGCCCGAAGTCGGCTCAGCGCATTGCTTTCCACATTCTAGACGCCGATGCCGAGGACATGACCCGGCTCGCCGCCTCGATCCAGCTGGTCAAGGAAAAGGTGAAGTTCTGCGAGATCTGCTTCAACATCTCGGAGCAGGAAACCTGCGCCATTTGCCGCGATGAACGCCGTGATGGCACCAAGATCTGCATCGTGGAGGAGTCCAAGGACGTCCTGGCCATTGAGCGCACCCGGGCGTTCTCCGGCAAGTACCACGTGCTCGGCGGTTCCATTAATCCGCTGGCAGGCATTGGCCCGGAACAGCTGCACATCCGCGAGCTGGTAACCCGCTTGGCCGATGACTCGATCACCGAACTGATCCTGGCCACCGACCCGAATCTCGAGGGCGAAGCCACCGCCGTGTACCTGGTGCGCGCGCTAGCCCCTTTGGGCATCCACATCACCCGGCTGGCTTCCGGCCTGCCGGTGGGCGGCGATCTGGAATACGCCGATGAAGTGACCCTGGCCCGCGCTTTCGAGGGACGTCGCGCTGCCGGCCGCACCGCGCCGGGTCCGGCCCGCGCCAAGTCCGAGAAGCAGGGATCCGAGGAGCAGGCGCCGCAAGATCAGTCCGGAGAACCTGCAGAAAAGCCGAAAGCCCAGCTATCCGAACCTCGCCTGCTGCACGTTGGCGGTGCGCCGGTTGCTTCCAGCAACGCTGGCGAAGGGCCTTCGCATCCGGTAGTTCCCGAGATGGATAACCGTCGCAGCCAGTAGTCCTGGTTGCCTTGGAACGCTCTGCACTCTTCCGGTTCGCCGGCTTGAGCGCAGGGCGTTTTTCTATGCCAGCACGGTGATGTGGGGTGAAACACGCTTAGTTGATAATAGTCAACTATCGCCGTATAGTTGATATCAATCAACCATTCAGGCCCTCTATGCCTGACCCTAAATTTTTGGAGCTTCCATGACCGCAACCGCACCGGTCGCCAAGCCCAAGATGACTCACCGCGAAATCCTCACTGCCCTCACGGGCATTTTGATGGGCATGTTCGTATCCATCTTGGCCAGCACCGTCGTTTCCAGCTCGCTGCCAGTGATCGTCTCCGATCTCAACGGCAGCCAGACCGCCTACACCTGGGTGGTCACCGCCACCTTGTTGGCGACCACCATCTCCACTCCGATCTGGGGCAAGCTCGCCGACCTGGGCAACCGCAAACTGCTGCTGCAGATCTCGCTCGGCATCTTCGTGCTGGCCTCGGCCGCCGCAGGTTTCTCGCAGGACACCAGCTTCCTGATCACCATGCGCGTTGTCCAGGGACTGGCCGGTGGCGGCGTTGGCGCCTTGGCGCAGATCGTCATGGCCGATTTCCTCTCCCCTCGCGAACGCGGAAAGTACATGGGCCTGTTCGGCGCTGTCATGGCCGTTGGAACCGTGGGCGGCCCGCTGATCGGCGGCTTCGTTACTGACACCATCAACTGGCGCTGGAACTTCTTCATCGCCCTGCCTTTCGCCATCGCTGCGGTCATCCTGATCCAGCGCACCTTGCACCTTCCGGCCATGGCCAAGCGCAAGGTCAAGATCGACTACTGGGGCATCGTCCTGCTTTCCTCCGGCGTCTCGCTGCTGCTGATCTGGATGTCGCTGGGCGGCTCGCAGTTCGAGTGGGCCTCGACGACCAGCTACCTGATGATTGCCGGTGCGGTAATCCTGCTGGCGCTGTTCATTCTGGTCGAAGCCAAGTCCTCCGAGCCGCTGCTGAGCCTGGGCCTGTTCAAGAACCGCACCTTCACCTTCGCGGTCATCGCATCGCTGGCCGTTGGCGTTTCGATGTTCGGCACCTCGGTGTTCCTCAGCCAGTACATGATCATGGCCCGTGGCGCATCAGCCACCATGGCCGGCCTGATGACCTTCCCGCTGATGGGCGGCCTGCTGGTCATCTCCACCATCGGCGGTGCGATGATCTCGCGCACCGGCAAGTGGAAGGCACTGGTTGTCACCGGTTCGGTGCTGATCGTCGTTGGGCTGTTCCTGCTGGGAACCATCCACTACGACACCAACTACGCGTTGGTCGCCGCCTACATGTTCATCCTCGGCGCCGGCATGGGCCTTGTCATGCAGAACATGGTGCTGGTCGTGCAGAACTCGGTCCACGTCAAGGAACTGGGTGTAGCCTCCTCGGCCGTGAACTTCTTCCGCACCTTGGGCGGCACTGCAGGTACCGCAGGCCTGGGCGCCATACTGGCGACCACTGTGCCGAACATGATCGCCGACCGGCAATCCGATTTGGCCGCAGCCCTGGCTTCCCTGGGCGACCAAGCCAAGGAGCTGACCGCAGCATTGGGATCGGGCACCCTGCCTTCAGTTGCAGCGATGCCTGAACCGGTCCGCGTGATCTTCGAGTCCATCTACGGCGACGCAGTGCCTTCGCTGTTCACCATTGCCGCTCCGCTGTCGCTGCTCATCGTCGTGGCTGTCTGCCTGATCCCCAACCAGTCGCTGAAGACCCAGACTGCAAGTGAACGCATGCAGGAGCTGGCTGCTGAGGACCAGGACGCAGCCAAGGCAGAAACGCCAGCTGGCAACTAGGAGATCCGGTGCAGGTTTCAAGCAAAGCCGAAGACGTTCCCGCCACTCAACGCCCCGATCTCTATGCGTCAGCCGAACAGGAATTATTTTCACTGATCGCGCTGACGACGCGTGCCAAGCGGGAACTGGCCACTCGGCTCGACAGCCGACTCACCCCGGGATACCTGCCCGTGCTCGGGATGATTCTGCGCAGCCAACGCATCACCCAGTCTGAAATCTGCGAACACTTGCTGGTCGATAAAGCTGCGCTATCGCGCATGATCACCAAGCTGGAACAGCTGGCGCTGGTCAAGCGTGAAGTCGACCCGGAAGACCGGAGGGTGTTCCACATCCTGCCTACCGAGCTTGCGGTTGAAAGGTGGCATGAATGCTTCCAAGGGTGGCGTACAGAGCTCCGCTCGCGCATGACCAATTGGGACAATGAGGATCTGTCGGCACTCATCGACCTCCTGAGCCGATTGAATTTGGAAATCAAGTCCCTCTAAAGCAGTCCAATCCCTGGCCGGTCTTCTCGGAATTACCGAGAAGACCGGCCAGGGGCTTTTAAAGCCCACTACATGCACCGGCAGTTCACGGCTTCGCACAGCGCCCTCGCTCACGGCCCATTCCCCGGCGCCAGACAGCGGCGCCGCGGCCACCTTGTTGTTGGAGCTTGCCAGGTTTCGGCACATGAGCACTTCACTGGGCAGGTCAGGGAAAATCGAAATCCGCACTGGTTCAAGAGTGGAAGGAATGGGCAGGCATCATGGATGCCGCGGGCCTGCGCGACATGACGCAGAACGAATGGATTCAGAGGCTGCTTCCGCTGATGCAGGACCCGCAGAAAAGCGGCAGGCTCCTGCGGGCCCGGCGCATCGCTTCGGAGTACCGACAGCTCCAAGTCCGCCCTAGACTGTCCTCATGGCAACAAAAAGCAGCAACCTCCCGGCCATCGCCAAGGCCACCGGCATTGAATGGGATCAGTGGTGCGCCAAACTGTGCGCTGGCGGAGCCGATCAACTTACGCACAGGCAGATAGCCGAACTGGCTTTCACCCACATGCCCCCAACCGTCGATACTCCGGGCTGGTGGGCTCAATCCGTGGCTGTAGCCTATGAGCAGCACATTGGCCGACGCCTGCCCGGCCAATCCCAAGACGGCACCTTCCAAGGTTCGGTGAGCAGCACCATCGATGCTGATTTGGATACCGCGCTGGAACGCTGGATCGCCTGCGTCCAGGGGCGCCAGGAGTTCAACGGCCACCAGCTTTCCGAACCTGCACGCACCAGCGGCTCAGAGCGATGGCGCTATTGGCGAGCTGATTTCAGCGACGGAACCAAGACACAGGTAGACATTGGCCTCAAAGGTGGAAAATCCTCGGTTGCCATAAACATTACTAAGGCTGGAACACCTGAACAGGTGTCTGGATGGAAGAGCTTTTGGCGACAAATTTTGGCTGAATTCAAGGGGTAGCCAGTGTTTTTCAACAACCTGCATTGAGGTTCCTAGGCAATATGACCAATGGTTACCTTCACAACTAGGACATGTCGCCCCGTAGCTGTCACAATATTTATCTGGTAGATGTCTCGCGCCACAGTTCCATCAAAAAGCACCGGCGGCGAGGCACAGCTTTCAACAGGTGGAGTGAGTGCCCATGGGCCTAATTGTTCAAAAGTTTGGCGGTTCTTCCGTTTCAGATGCCGAAGGCATCAAGCGTGTAGCGCGCCGAATTATTGATACTAAGTCCAAGGGCCATGACGTCGTTGTCGTTGTTTCCGCAATGGGCGACACCACCGATGACTTGCTAGACCTGGCAGGCCAGCTTACCGATGATGCACCAGCCCGCGAGATGGACATGTTGCTCTCCGCTGGCGAACGCATCTCGATGTCGCTGCTGGCGATGGCGATCAACCAGCTCGGCGAGCAGGCCGCTTCATTCACCGGCTCGCAGGCAGGATTGATCACCGACTCGACCCACGGCAAAGCCCGCATCATGGAGGTCTCCCCACAGCGCGTACGCCGTGCTATCGACCGCGGATTCATCGCCATCGTCGCTGGGTTCCAGGGCATGAGCAAGGAATCCAAGAACATCACCACCATGGGCCGTGGCGGCTCGGATACCACCGCCGTCGCGCTGGCCGCAGCTCTGGGCGCCGATGTCTGCGAAATCTACACCGACGTGGACGGCATCTACACCGCCGACCCGCGCGTGGTCGCCTCGGCCAAGAAGATCGAGAAGATCACCAGTGAAGAAATGCTGGAAATGGCCGCCAGCGGCTCGAAGATCTTGCACCTGCGTTGCGTGGAATACGCCCGCCGTTTCGGCGTGCCGCTGCACGTGCGCTCTTCATTCAGCACCAACGAGGGCACCTGGGTGCTCCCGGATCCCGAAGACAAAATCAAAATTCAAGAGGGAGAACCCTTGGAACAGCCAATCATCTCAGGTGTCGCCCACGACCACTCCGAAGCCAAGGTCACCATCATTGGCGTACCGGATATCCCCGGTAAAGCAGCACAGATTTTCGGCGTTATCGCCGCTGCGCAGGCCAATATCGACATGATTGTGCAGAACATCTCGACGCGCGGTTCGGGTGCCACCGATATCTCCTTCACCCTGCCGATGACCGAGACCAAGCATGTGCTTGAAGCACTGAACACCGCGAAGCCGGAGATCGGTTTCGAGGAAATCGAGCACAATGACGAGGTTGGCAAGCTCTCGTTGATCGGTGCCGGAATGCGCTCGAATCCAGGAGTCTCCTTCACCTTCTTCGAGGCCTTGCACCGCGCGGGCGTGAACGTGGACATGATCTCCACTTCAGAGATCCGCATCTCCGTGGTCACCGACGCCGACAAGCTCAACGATGCAGTACGCGCTATCCACACCGCGTTCGATCTGGATACCGATGTGGAAGCCACCGTCTACGGCGGCACCGGCCGCTAAGCGCCGCCAAGCTGATAGGGAGAACGCCTGCGAAACAATTACTGTTTCGCAGGCGTTCTCCCTATTAACTGCTATTTATTCGGTTCCAGTGTCTTGGTATAGACGATTTCGCCCAAGCCATTGCGCAGCGTGACGGTGAACAGGTCCTGCTCATCGAGGTCGACGTGGCCGAAGAACTGGCCCTTGCCATCGCGCGGCGACTGGTTGGTGGTGCCAGCCAGCGAGAAGTCCACGCGTGGACCGAAAGTGCCATCCATTTGGTTCGGCCCGAAAGAACCGGCATTGACTGGACCGGCCACGAATTCCCAGAACTCATTGAACTCGCTGAAGGCTGCACGCTCTGGAGAGTAGTGGTGCGCCGCGCAATAGTGCACATCCGCGGTCAGGAAGACGACATTCTTGATGCCGCGGTCCTTGATGGCCTTGAGCAGGCGGGCAAGTTCCAGCTCGCGGCCTAGTGGTGCGCCGTGGTCTGCGTTGGAAATTGATTCCTGCGCCTTGCCGTCCGGAACAATGATGCCCAGCGGCAGGTCGTTGAGAATGACTTTCCAAGTTGCCTTGGACTTGGCCAAGGAATCGACTAGCCAATTCAGCTGCTCTTCGCCGAGAATTGAAGTGGACTTCTCTTCCATTCCGGTGGTGTTCTCGGACTTGTAGCTGCGCATGTCCAATGCGAACAGGTCCATTGCTGGACCACGCGAGATTTTGCGGTAGATGCGTGCCGCCTCGAATCCGGTGCCTGCGCGCATGGCGCGCGGGTCGGCGATCGGCTGGTATTCCTGCCAGGCCTGGCGGCCACGGGCGGCAAGGGTGTTGATATCGCGCACCGTGTAGCGCTCATCTTCGAGGACCTCACCCGGCCACCAGTTGTTATGGGTCTCGTGATCATCCCACTGGGCAATCACCGGAACCTCTGAATACATGGCACGCACATTGTGGTCCATCAGGTTGTAGCGGTGCCGCCCACGGTACTCGGCCAGGGTCTCGGCCACCTTGGAGACTTCCTCGGTGACCAAGTTGCGCCAGATCTGGCCGTCCGGTTCCACAACTTCTGCGGCAATCGGACCGTCGGCGTAGATGGTGTCGCCGCTGTGCACGAAGAAGTCCGGCTTGGTTGCATGCATGGCCGCGTAGGCGCGCATGCCACCGATTTCTTCGTTGATGCCCCAGCCCTGGCCAGCGGTGTCGCCGGACCACACAAAACTCTGGGCACGGGAGGCGTCGTGGTTGCGGCGACCGGTCAACGCCGGTGCGGTGCTGAACCAGCCGTTCTGAGTCTCGCCAAGGGTGCCGTTATCGTCCTCGAAACCGATGCTGACTGCGAAACGGGTACCGGCAGGCAGATGCTCGGCATTGATCTTTGCAGTGAAGTCAGTGGCCTCGCGGGCGTAGGCACCGCGCAAAGTCTTGGCGAAGGATCCACGGCCGCGGATGATTTCCCCTGCTTCGTCCACCGCACGCAGCTGCGCGCGCAAGCGGCCTTCCCCGGAGCTGCGAGCCCAGAGTACGGCATTGCTGGCAGAGACATCCCCCATGGAAAATCCGCTGGTCAATCCCAGGCGGGAACGCACGAGTCGGGGACTGCTGGAAGCCAGCGCTGCTCCAGTGGGCCCAACCAAGGTCAATGCACCTGCGCCAATGGCGCCGGTGAGCAATTTGCGTCGCGAAATATTATTCATGGGATTCAGTGTTCACGACTTGATCAGCCATTTCCTTGAGCCCAGATGAACACCAAGAGAAATCATTCGTGTCCAGTCCACGCCACGAATCCAGAGATCCTGAACTCCAAAGCACGCCCATTACTGGCAGACTGGAAAAATGAGTTCACCTCAAGTCATTTCTGGCCCGCCGTCCGCTGGCCACCCAATTCCTCCAGCTGCGCGCACTGCAGCCGGCCAGGCGGAAATCGAGGGTATCTGGCAGAACGCATTAGGCGGGATAACATACCGGATTGGACAGGGCGAGCAGATGCGCTTCGCCAAGTGGTCGCCGGGATACCCTCCCGCAGAGGACGGCGATCTCCTGGCTGAAGCCCTGCGCATGCGGTGGGCGGGAGAATTCATCAGAGTCCCCGAAGTGCTCAGCTGCGGACAGCATGCTGACGGCCAGCTGCTCGTCACGGCAGCATTGCCCGGGCACAGTGCAGTCAGCGAGCTTGGCAAAAGCGATCCGGCGCGATCCGCGTATGCAGTGGGCGCCGGTCTGCGCCACCTGCACGATCGGCTGCCGGTCGACCAGTGCCCCTTCAGCTGGGATCTGGAATCCCGCATCCAGCACCTGCCTGCCCAGGAGCAAGCTGCTTTGCTGGCTGAAATCCCGGAGCTTGATCTTGTGGTCTGCCATGGCGATGCTTGCCTGCCCAACACGATCATCACCGATAGCCATGATTTCAGCGCGCATGTGGATATGGGGAAATTGGGTGTCGGAGACCGCTGGGCGGATCTCGCCGTTGCCGCATGGAGCACCGAGTGGAATTACGGGCCTGGTTTCGAACAGCATGTCTACGCCGGGTACGGAATCGAACCCGATGAGCGGAAGGTGTCGTTCTACCGAAAGGTCTGGGACGCAACCTAGGAGGCCGAGCCGCTAGCGTGCCACGTAACGGTGCTCGGGACGGCCACGAGTTCCGTATCCAAGCTGCAGCTCCAGGGATTCATTGGCCACCAGCGCCGCCAAATACCGTTGCGCTGTCGCACGGGCAACCCCAATTGCCTCCGCGACCTCGGCGACGCTCATGGGTTCGGTAGCATCCTTGACGCAGGAAAGAACTGCCTGCTCGGTGGGGGCGGCACCCACCGATGCGTTGGTTTCTTCGCCCCCTTGAAGCGCCCGGTACAACCGGTCCACGCCCTGCTGGTTGAACTCCGCGGTCCCGGTCAATTGGCGACGATAGCGAGCCCAGCCTTTGAGCTTGGCGGCCAGGGTCTTGGCCTCAAAGGGCTTGATGATGAACGCCAGTGCGCCCGAGCGCAGCGCTTTGTCAATATTCTTCGGTTCAATCGCCGCGGAAATCATGATCGCATCAACATCGAGTTCTCTCAACAGCTCGATTCCACTGACATGCGGCAGGTAGAGATCCAGCAATACCAAATCAGGTTTCAGGCTCTGCACCATTTTGGGCACAACACGCGGATCCTGCACAGGCTCCAGGGCCTGGAACCCGGGGATGGCGTTGACCATCTCAGCGTGCAGCTCTCCTACCCGGAAATCGTCATCGACAATTAGCACCCGGTAGTTGCCGCTGGAATTCTCGCTCAATGTTGCGCTCCTTCAATCTCGTCGTTTTCCGTATTGGCTGGCTCCACCAGTACCGCCGGCAATCTTGCTGCGATAACTGCCCCGGAACCATCCGTCCCGCGGTCCGCTATCCAGACGTCCCCGCTGCGGGCTTGGGCGAGCCGTCTGATCAGCGGCAATCCGACGCCATGGCCATGATCGCCACCCAGATGTGACCCGGTGCTGACGTCCCGGGCGAAGATATCCTCGTCGGTGGTAATGCCGGGTCCAGAATCGGCCACGGCGATGTGCAAGGTGTTCCCTTCGGAGAGCAAGTCGATTTCCACCCAGGGTTCTGCATCTGTGCAAAGAGCTGCCGTGAAGGCGTTATCCAGCAGATTCCCCAGGACTGCGGTGGCGTCTTGGGCATCGTGGGCCGAGGCGATGTGTCCGAAAAGCATGGATTGGGCAGACACTCTCAGTTCTATGCCTTGTTCGTGGGCGCGCACCGCCTTCGCCGAAATAAACGCCGAGAGGTAAGCGTCCTGGATGGCCTCCAGCCCGGGAACCCGAGCGATCTTCGGCCCGGATTCCATCACCTCACGCAGGTAGTCTTCTGCCTGTTCGATCTTGCCCAAGTTGATCAGCCCGAGGACTGCGTGCATTCGGTTGGCGAATTCATGGCGCTGGGCGCGCAGCGCATCGGCCATGTCCTGGACTGCATCGAGTTTGGTTCCCAACGCTTCAAGGGTGGTGACATCATGGAGCAGCACGACCAGTCCGAGGTCCACTCCGTCACGGTCGACCTTGGTCACGCGGGCTATGAGCGAGTTGCCATTGGCCGCAAAGCGCACCGGTGCCGGGTCGCATTCCTTGATCGCCCTGACCAGCCGGTGATCCAAACCAGCGGATTCAAAGTGGCGGCCGACCACGTCCTCCAATTCGGTGCGGTGCGGCAGTCCCAGCAATTGCCTGGCGGCCCTGTTGCGCACGGTAATCCGGCTATCGGCGCCAATGCCCATGACACCTTCGGTAACACCGTAGAGCACGGCCTGCTGGTCCCTGACAAGCTGGGCAATTTCGGCCGGTTCCAGCCCAAGGGTCTGGCGCTTCAAACGGCGTACGGTGACTCGTCCGGCAAGCACTGCCAAGGCTGCGCAAATCGCCGCAAACAATACAATCCAGGCGAAGGACCCAAGCAGTGCCCCGGTCAAGGAGTCAGTGGTCACGCCCACGGAAACCTCTCCGATGACCGCACCCGCGGTACTGTAGACCGGGACCTTGGCGCGCACCGATTCACCAAGGGTTCCGTGTTCCCGGGAGACCGCTTCAATGCCTTCCAGCGCCACCGGGTCAGTAGAAACCATTTGGCCCAGTTCCTCGGGGTTCGGATGGCTCAAGCGCAGTCCGCGGTCCTCGGTAATCACCACGAAATACGCTTGCTCTTGCCCAATGACAGCGTTTGCCAGTTGCTGCAGTTTTCCATCGGCGAGCGCCTTGGCATCCAGCTCGTCCAGCTTTGCATAGTGCGAGACCTGTTCAACTACTTCCGGCAAGACGGCCACCGAACGAGCTATGGTCAGCGAGGTATCCTCGGCTTTCGAATAGACGCGGTCATAGCTGGCGAAAAGCGTTCCGGCGGTAACGAGAACAATCAGAACACCTACGACCAGGAATTGAAGTCGCATGATGCGTGATGCGAAATGCCGGGTGCCGGCGCCAGAACGGAACATGCCACCCAGCATAAACCCATCTTTCCACTCTCGTGATTTTAATGAGCAAAAAGTTGGCAAAGAACTTAAGCCTTCAACAATAAGCACAAGACGCGCAAAGTGAGCACCGACACGTACCTTGAATGGGTGCCCCTCCTAGCTTGTGGGGACTAAGGATTCACTCACACTGAAATGGAGGTCGGGTCAATGCTCGTTGTACTCGGATTCCTCATGGTCGCCACCTTCATGGTGCTGATCATGACAAAACGCATGACGCCGCTGCTGGCATTGATTCTGGTTCCAACCATCTTCGGCTTGTTCACCGGTGCTGGATTCGGCCTTGGCGACATGGTCATGGACGCGGTCAAGGACATGTCCAGTACCGCAGCCCTGCTGATGTTCGCCATCATGTACTTCGGCATCATGATCGACGTCGGCTTGTTCGACCGATTGGTCTCCGGCATCCAGAAGCTAGTGGGCAACGACCCCGCCAAGGTCGTCATGGGCACTTCGCTGCTCACCGGCGTAATTTCCCTCGATGGCGATGGCTCGACCACCTTCATTGTGGTTACCGCGGCTCTGCTGCCGATCTACCAGCGCCTGGGCATGAGCCCAGTGGTCCTGACCTGCGTTGCAGGCCTGACCAATGGCACGCTGAACATCGTTCCCTGGGGCGGCCCAACGGCCCGCGCGGCAGCGGCACTTGGCGTTGACGCCTCGGAAATCTTCGTGCCGATGCTCCCTGCGCTGGGAATTTCCCTCATTGTCATTGCCCTGTTCGCATGGCAGATGGGCGTATCCGAACGCCGCCGCTTGCAGCGCGAGCGTCCGGAAATCTGGGGCACCGAACTCGGTGGCGGCAACGTTTCCACCCCAACCGGAGGAAAGAGCCCTGCTGGCACTTCCCCTGCCGGAGGCAACCTGGCCGTACTGGAATCCGTGGCTCGCAAGGGCGATGGCACCGAAGCTTCCACCTTGGACGGCACCGTCCTGGATCCGGATCGCGAGACCCTGCGCCCCAAGACCTTCTACTTCAACCTGGCACTGACCGTCGCCATCATGGTGCTGCTGGTAGTCGATGTCACTCCGTTGCCCTACCTGTTCATGGTGGGTACCGCGATCGCCTTGATCGTCAACTTCCCCAAGGTCTCCGACCAGGTGAAGATGATCGCCGCGCACTCCAGCGAAATCATTGCCGTGGTCTCCATGGTGCTCGCCGCGGCAGTGCTCACCGGCGTGCTCTCCGGCACCGGCATGGTTGATGCCATGAGCCAGTGGCTGGTGGATGTCATTCCTACCTCCATGGGTCCATACATGGCAGTACTGACCGGGCTGATTTCGATTCCAGCTACCTTCCTCATGAGCAATGACGCCTTCTACTTCGGCGTCTTGCCAGTTCTCGCCGAAGCCGGCGCGCATTTCGGTGTACCAGCGGTGGATATGGCTCGCGCCTCCATCACCGGACAGCCAGTGCACATGCAGTCTCCGCTCGTTCCAGCCATCTTGCTGCTGGTGTCGCTCTCTCGTGTGGACTTGGGCGATCACCACAAAAAGGTGCTGTGGCGTGCGTTGGTGGTCTCCTTGGTCATGCTCGCTTCGGGCATGCTCCTTGGTGTCATCCACATGGGCTAACGCCCCAGGACCAAAGGTCCGTCGTCAGCCAGGCTCCGTGCCACCCGGACATTTCCAAGCGGGTGGCACGGAGTCCGGTGTTTAACCCGGGCTGACCCTGTTGGCAGCCCGCCGGAGGCTGCCGCATGCAGCTATTCGAGCATTGACCATCTGCACAGGGCGCCGGTTCAGCAAGCACAGTTTCCCGTGAAAAACTGGAGGCAGGGCAAGACGTGCACAGCGCGTGCTTCCCCTGGACCGGATGGACACGCCACTGGGCCACACCGCGAATTCAACCGTCTTCTCCCGACGCAAAGGAAGGCTCCAGCGCATGGAAAGAGAACCTCTGGACAACAGCATCTCCCTAGCCCAGCTCGAAGCGGTTGTCATGATTGTGGACTATGGTTCCTTCACCGCCGCCGCGGATATCCTTGGCATCTCCCAGCCCTCCTTGTCCCGGCGCATTAGCGCGCTGGAGCGCACTCTTGGCATGCCCGTGTTCCGGGCCGCTGGAAGGGACATGGTGCTGACCGAGGTTGGCCGGAGCATCATTCCTGCCGGCCGCCGCGCACTGCGTGAAGTCGCCGCGATCGGAACCATCGCCTCCTCCACGCGTGCATTGGCCACCGGATCCCTGCGCATCGCGGGGTTGCCCTCCCTGGTTGGAGGAATCATGCCCGAGTACATCGGCCCCTTCCATCGCCAGCACCCCGGTGTCCGGATAGAGATCCTGAGCGTGGAGGACGACGAGCAGCTTGCCGATGCGCTTCGCCTGAATCGTGCCGATGTGGCTTTTGGCGTGAACGAGCGCATCCCCGCGGACCTCATCGGCAAATCCCTGCGCGATCAGCAATTCTCGGCCGTCGTATCCGAGGATACCGAGGTGGACCCGGACACTGGGCTAAGCCCTGAATTGCTCAATTCCCTGACTCTGGCCACCCTCCCCCAGGGCACCTCGATTCGCAAGATCACCGACGAAGTTTACCGGAGCTTGAAGGCCACCGCTCCGCGGCTCATCACCACAACGCAACGCGACGCATTGGTCCATCTGGGCATCGCCGCCGGCGGCATCACCTTGGTTCCACGGATCATGGCCAGCACCGCCGTGATCTTCGGCGGCAAGCAGGTCCCGCTGAGCTTGCCAGCCAGCAGGCCCCTGGGCGTCATCTACCGCCGCGAAGAATACCGTAATCCGGCGCTGGGCGAATTCCTCGAATACCTCTGAGACAGAGATCTCCAGGCGGTTTCCGCTCTCCCGAACCTGCGCGCGAAATCGGCCTTTCATGCGCCGCATGCATGGCTCGGCTCAACCATGCTATTGGTTCCAGCGCCGTTCCACGTGGTCAGCTTGATGGGTAATCCGGCCATGGTCCTACCAAGGAGAGCAAGATCGTGAATTCCCAACGAACACCTTCCTCTGCCAGGCGTAGTTCCAAACGGCCGCGGCGCCGGGTAGCTGCCATCATTGCAGCGGCGCTGGTGCTGGCAGTAGTGGTGCCGACCAGCATTGCCTTCCTGCGCCTGCAGGGGAATATTTCCGTCTCGGCGCTCAGGGCGTCTGAAGCGGATGTCCCGGACTCCAGCGAAGGCCTGAATCTGCTGGTGCTCGGTTCCGATAGCCGGGATTTCAGCTCCACCGGCTTCGGCACGGATAACGGCTCCCGACGCAGCGATTCCATGCTGCTTGTCCACTTGTCGCCAGGCAACGAGCGCATCGAGGCGGTCCAGATCCCACGCGATACCGTATTGCAGCGCCCGGCCTGCGCGGATACCGGGTCCGGCGCTTATGCCGGAGGATACGGCATGATCAATTCTGCGCTGAATTACGGTCCCGCATGCTCTGTCGCCGCGGTGGAAGCGCTCACCGGGGTTCACCTGAACCACTTCATTGAGGTGGATTTCGAGGGATTCATTTCAATCATCGACGCACTCGACGGGGTCAGCGTGTGCCTGGCCCAGCCAATGACCGATCCGAAAGCAAACCTGGATCTTCCAGCCGGGCTGCAGGAGCTGGACGGAACCGATGCGCTTGCCCTGGCCAGGACCCGCCATGCCGTTGGCGATGGAAGCGACCTCGCTCGGCTCGGAAACCAGCAGAAGGTCATGTCCGCAATAGTCCAGCGTGCCACCAGCAAGGAAGTTCTCGCACGCCCGGACCGGCTCTACTCTTTCCTTGACGCGATTACCTCCTCGATGACCGTGGACCCGGAACTGAGTTCGCTACCGGAACTTGCAGGATTGGCTGCGCGGGTCAAGGACGTTCCCACGGACAAGATCACCTTCATGACCATGCCGACCCAGCCTGCACCATCAAACGCCAACCGGGTGGTCCCGGCTCCGGACGCGACCCTCATCTTTGAACGCATCAAGCAAGACATCCAGGTGAATCCGGATTCCGAGTCCGAATCCGGCTCCGAATCGGATGCAGGAGAAACTGCCACGGCGAAAGCCTCCGCCCGGCAGCTGCCTGTCAGCATAGCCAACGCAGCGCGAGTGAGCGGACTGGCCGGCAAATTCGCCAACGAAGCCACGGAGCAAGGCTTCACCGTCACTTCAATCACTACCGCGGCGTCCTTGCAGGCGCAAACACGGCTGCTGATTCCGGATACTGATGCAGCCAGGAAAACAGCCGACGCATTCGCCAAAACAGTCGATCTCGACATCGAGGCAACAGTCGCCGATGTCGAAAGCATCGAATTGATCCTGGGCCAGGATTACCAAAACCTGGGGCGGCCAGAAAAGCAGCCTCTCAAGGTGAACAGCCGCAAAGCAGACCAGAAACTCTGCGGCTGAGCCGGCCCCAAGGGCAGGCCGCGCCACCGGAAAATCCTGCCATGCCGCAATGGCTGCCAGGCGAATCTCCGTTTGCCCGCGGCTGTTGGCCTTCGTATTCCGGCTGGGCTGCACCTGCCAATTCCGTTTGACCGCGTCCCTTGCAGCGAGGTGATTCACAGTGAGCATTGCAGGCATCAATGGCAATGAATTCATCGTGCTGGCCATTTTGGCGGCCGTGCTGCTCGGACCTGAAAAATTGCCCGACTACGCAAGGAAACTAGCCACGCTGATTCGCGAGTTGCGCCGACTCGCCTCTGGTGCCCAGGAACAACTCCGCGAGGAGCTTGGCGAGGATTTCGCGGACATGGATCTGAAGAAGTTCGATCCGCGGCAATATGATCCTCGAAGGATCATCAGCGAAGCGCTGCGAGATCAATTCGAAGAGCCGCCTGCCCAAGGATTCCCGGATTCTGCCCGCTCAAGGGGACCCGAGACCAGGAGTTCATCATCACCGCCAGAACCCTCCGGTCCGGCCCCTTTTGACGACGAAAGCACTTAGGACGCCACTGCTCCTTGCCGCAAGTGTCCGCTGGCCGCGCGAGCAGTGAATACGGATCCGGTGGACAGAATTCATTCATCGCAGTCCCCAAAGCTCCACCCGGTTCCTTCATCCGGATCGCACGGATTCCGGCATCTATCCGCAATCGGTCCAGCTTCGCTGATTCGTCGGCCAACCGTGATGGCCGGCCGAAAAAGGATTCCCGGGATCGGCCACCAGCCTGCTGCCGGCCTAGCCTGTAGGCACGCCGGCGCTCCAATTCGGAACGGTATTTTTCCTAGTAGTGCCTTCACAGCAATTCAGGGAGCAGGCGCCACTGCCCGGGCCCAGCGCTTTGCTTCCGGCGATGGTCGATGACTCCGGCTGCTCGCCACGCACTTGCGCTGCCCGTTCCAGGACCAGATCGACCAAGCCGCTGACAAACGACGGTGAGGTGCCAACACTGCCGGCACGGAGAAACGCCATCCCCAACTCGCGCGCGGTATCTGCCGCTTCGGTATCCAGATCGAATTTGACCTCCATGTGGTCCGAAACGAATCCGAGGGGTACAACCAGAACGCCCTCAGTTCCAGTTTCCGCAAGCTCGCGCATGCGGTCATTGATGTCCGGTTCCAACCAGGGAGTGTGCATGGATCCAGAACGGGAGCAGTACACCAGTTCGGCATCCAGCTGCTCCTCACCAGCTAGTTCCCCGCCAATCCAGGCCATGAGCTCCTCATGCTGCCGCTGGTAGCCGGCGGTGAACTTCTGCGATGATTCTTGCATCGCAGTAGGGATCGAATGGGTGACATATAAGATCTTGTGCCGGTTGCGGTCCAGGCCGCCGACGAGCTGCTTGAATTCCTTCAATCCCTTCCGCACGCAGTCCAACTGCGCATGAGCGAATCCCGGATGATTGTAGTACTGCCGGACTTTATCGATCACCACCTCGAGGCCCTCTTCTTGCAGTGCCGCCACAGTTCCGGCGAAATCCTCGCGGTATTGCCGGCACGAAGAATATGAGGAGTAGGCCGACGTATCGATGGCCAGGAACCTTCTCGAGCCGTGCCTGCGCGCATGGTTTCCGACCACTTCGGTGAGGTACGGTTCCCAATTCCGGTTCCCCCAGAGCAGTGGCGTATCGATGCCGCGGGCTGCGAATTCCTCTTGAACGGCTTGCTGCAAAGCCTGGTTCTGCTCATTGATCGGCGATTTTCCGCCGAACATGTAGTAGTGCTCGCCCACCTCTTCAAGGCGCTCGTCCGGAATCCCTCGTCCCCGGGTAACGTTTTGCAGGAAGGGCAGGACATCTTCGGGCTTTTCCGGCCCGCCAAAGGACATCAGCACAACTGCATCAAACGGCGCTACCTGCATGTTTCCCATCGGGATCGTCCACGCTTTCTTCTCGGGCAACTGCCGCCATGGGCAAAACTCCCCGGAGCTGGCAGTCGCAAGCAATTACCTAGATTAGCTTTTATCTAGCCAAGCTAACAATAATTGCTTTGCCTCCGAATCGCCAGCGGGCGTCGCCGACAACTAACGACTGCCCAGGCTATGAGCCAGTTCCAGCTCAATGCGCTCATTGCGGAACTGATGACCGGCATCGAGCAATTTGCGCGGGACAATTTTCTGATCGGCCATGGCCAGAAGGTGGGACCCTTCGGCTCCCAGCAGCAATTTGGGAGCCGCGGCAGGAACCGGAATGATGGCAGGCCGCCGCACTGCGCGCGCCAAGGCCCTGGTGAATTCGGCGTTGCTCACCGGCTGCGGTGCCACCGCATTGACCGGACCTGCCAATTGCGAATCCCAGAGCGCGCGATGGTAGATGTCCAGCAGGTCATCAAGCCCGATCCACGAAAGCATCTGCTTTCCCCCTGCCAGGGGACCGCCCAGGCCTGCGGAGAATACAGGACGCAAAACGGCGAGCATCCCGCCTTTGGGGCTCAGCACGATACCGGTCCTGATCTGCACCCGGCGCATGCCGCTGTCCCCCGCATTCGCCGCACGTTCCCAGCGGTCCACCACGTCAGCCAGGAAATCCGGAGTCCCGGCCCGCGGGGAATCGGTCTCGTCCAATGGGTGCGGTCCGGCTGAAGCACCGTAGAATCCGATGGCCGAAGCGCTGATGAAGGTCCGGACACCTGAACGTGACGCCAGCAGGGCAAGGGATCGGGTCGGTTCGATGCGGCTGGAGAGAATTGCCTGCCGATGTGCTTGGCTGAACCGGCCGAAGATGCTGGCTCCGGCCAAATGGATGACCGCGTCGCAGCCATCGAGCAGGCCCGGGTCAGGATCCAGCGGATTCCAGCGCCGTTCGCTTGCCGATTCCGGCTCGTGCCGCACGAGCTTGACGACCCGGTGCCCGCCGGTGGACAAGAAGGCGCACAAAGCCTGTCCGACTAATCCGCTTGAACCGGTCAGCGCTATCACCAGCGGCTTCAACCCGGCCTGCGCCGCCCGCTGGTGTGCGGCAAAATCGTCTGCCAGCTGGCGGTGGCGGTATGCAAGCATCGATTCGATCTGCCGTCCTGGCATATTCGACTGGATGCAGTCACCCACGGTCGTGCACTGTGCGCCCGCGGGCTCGAAGTAATGCTCATGCCGCCACTGCACCACCCGGGCAGGAAGGCCGCGAACCCCTTCGGGTTCAAGCTGGTCGACGAAACTGCGGTTCTCCGCGAACCCCTCAGGCTGGTGCTTGGCATTCCACAGCACTCCGCCGGGAAGGCCCAGCACGGCCGTCCCGTCCTTCAGCGAACCGGCTTCTTCAATGACCTTCAGCGGAAGCCACGGTGGCAAGAGCCGCTGCATGGCCCCGGGTCGCGAGAACCAGTCGAAGACAACGGATGCAGATGCCGGAAGTTGGCTGGAGCGCTCAGTGTTCATGGCCCCATCCTAGAGGCTTTAGGCAGGCCGGTTCCCGAGGATGGGAAATTGCTGGATTCCGTCGCAATGTCTGGTCCGGCGCCGCAATGAATCCCTCGGTTTCCTGCAGCACGCTATCCCGGCAGACTTGGAGCAGGAACAAGAACTTCTGGACAGAGCTTGATTGCGGACAACTAACGGGCCGGCTGTTGCCCGAAGCGGCTGCCAATGCAACCAGAAAGCTAGGCATACCATGCAGGAAGATAGTCGAAGGGAGGATCCTCGCCCACCCGCCCGTCGATGGCTTCACGCAAGAGATCCGCATGCCCTGCATGCCGCCCATACTCTTCAATCAGGTCGCAGATGATTCTGCGTATCGACGCATGCTTGCCTTCGAAGGCCAACCCCGAGCCCGTGTCCAGCTTCCTTTCCTCGATAACGGACTGCTGGATTCCCCGGCTTTTGGCCACGGCCCGGTCGTAGCGTTGATAAAGATTCTCCGGATCCTCTTCCAGATCAACCACGAAGTGCTCGCGCCCGTTGGCAGTGAACCCAAGGAGGACTTCAGGTCGTTGCCCGGCAATGAAGTAGGTGAATTTCTCATCTTCGACAAGGGCAAGATGCTGGAGCAATCCGCCCAGGCTGAGCTGGCTGCTGGGCAACTTGGTTGCCAGCTGTTCGATGTCCAGCCCCTCGGCCTTGTATCTGAAGGTGGCGTGCAGCCTGTCAAGCATCCCGAACAGATGCTGCTCGTCGGAGCCGCTCATTGGCGGTTCCCAGGGAGGCAGGATTTCCATGGCGTACCCCTTTGCGAGAAGTGTGAGTTGGCGTACCAAACTGGTTTCATCGGCCCATGAATTGAATAATTAGAAGTATGCCTCTGACCGCCGCCGTTTTGGAACCCTCGCAGTGGATGCCGCATGCCGCTGAGCATGAAGCGCGGGCGCGGGCCTTTGGCGAACCTTTCGTGGAACGGCGGATGAAGGGCAAGAAGCATCCCATCGAGGACTTCCTGTTCACCTATTACACGCAAAAGCCGGGCCAGCTCTACCGCTGGCATCCAGGGATGAACGTGGTTCTAGCCGGAGACGCGGCCCAAGAACGCGGCGAGTGGAAGTTCTACCGCAGAGTCCAAACCGGCCACGGTACGGGATACCACTTCGATGCGGAGGCATTCGGCAAGGCGCGTGCCCGGGCCATCGAGTTTGCCCGCATCATTCTGGCCGGCACCGCGCAGCGGCCAGGAAACTTCTCCTGCTTCGGCCTGCATGAATGGGCGATGGCCTACAAATCCGAGGTCAACGGCATCCGCCATGAATATCTCCCGCTGCGCTTGGGTGCGCAGGGAACCGACGAAGTGGTGGAAACCCACAAGATCCGTTGCACCCACTTCGATGCATTCCGCTTCTACACTCCCCAGGCGATCGAGCTCAACGAGCTGCAGCCGACCAGGGAAACCCAGCGCGACCTGGAACAGCCCGGTTGCCTGCACGCCAATATGGATCTGTATAAGTGGGCCTATAAGCTATCCCCTGCGGTGCCAAGCGACTTGGTCATGGACTGCTTCGAGCTCGCCTGGGACATTCGCACCATGGATATGCAGGCGTCCCCCTATGATCTGGGCGATTGGGGCCATGAACCCATCCGCATTGAAACTCCCGAGGGCAAGGCCGCGTACGTGAGATTGCAAAAGGAATTTGCCCAGCGTGCCGACTCGCTGCGCAATCAATTGCTGGAAGTCGCCAACAACCTGCCAATCTTCCCGGAAGACTAGAACTTATTCGCGGCCGCAGGCAAGATTGATCCATGGTTACTGCACGGGGCCTTCGCCTGATTCCGGCCGGTATCGCGCTCGGCTGCGTGAGCCTCTCGCTGGCTTCCTGCGCCACCAGCATCGGACAGGGGCCGCAGACCCAATTGGAAATCACCATTCGAGATGACGGCAGCGAAATTTCACAGCAGTACTCCCTGGAATGCACCGGCGAACAAGCCGCTGAATCCAGCACATTGCCGAACGCATCCAAAGCTTGCTTGCAGCTCGAGCTTGATCCCGGTGCCATTGCCGGAGAAGTTGATCCCCAGGAAATCTGCACCGAAATATACGGTGGACCGCAACGGGCCGAAATAAGCGGAACCCTGCACGGCGAGACGGTGAATACGAGCTTTTCACGGCATAACGGCTGCGCCATCGATCGTTGGGATGCCGCCTCATTTCTACTCGGTTCCGTGAAAACATGAGTCGATAACCCCTGAATAACTGCGCGGAGAAACTAGAATAGTAAGACTATGGAGTTTTTCCTGCTGGTTATCGCGCTGCTATTCGCCACGATCTTGATTGTCGGCATCGGGGAACGCATTAAATTGCCCTACCCGATCTTGATGCTGATTTTCGCGACGCTGGCAGGTTTCTTGCCGTTCATGCCCGAAATGCATATTGAGCCCGAGCTGATCCTGCCGATCTTCTTGCCGCCTTTGCTTTTCGCTACGGCCCAGCGCAGCAGTTGGTCGGTGTTCCGCTTCCGCTGGAAGGCCCTGATCCGGCTGGCCGTGGTGCTCATCGTGGTGACAGCAGGCACCGTGGCCGCTACCGCGCTGGCCTTCTCCCCCATCGCTTCCATTCCGCTGGCATTGGCGTTGGGCGCAGTAGTGGCCCCGCCTGACCCGGTCGCGGTGGATGCAATTGCCACCAAGGTGAAAATGCCGCGGCGCCTGACGTCCCTGCTGGAAACCGAGGGCCTGTTCAACGACGCAATGGCCATCGTGATCTTCCAGCTGGCCGTCCAGGCAACCCTGAATGGCTCGGAAGTCGGACTCGAAATCATTCCGCAGTTCCTGCTCGGTGCCGCAGGGGCGGTAGTCCTGGGTCTGGCCATGGGCTGGGCCATCGGCGCCTTGAACCGTTTCGTTCCCAACCTGGCAGCGCGTTGCGCGGCCACCTTGGTGGCACCTTATGCGGTCTACATGATTGCGGAGGAGCTGCATATTTCAGGGGTCATCGCAGTGGTGGTGACGGCCCTTGAAATGGTGCGGCGGGACCGCCCACAGGACTCTGCCGAACGCCTAACCCGGCAATCCTTCTGGGAAGTGCTCGAGCTGCTGGCCACCGGCCTGGCTTTCGGCTTGATGGGCATCGAGATGAACCAGGTGATCCAGGAGGAAGGCAGCAACCTGATCGGCTTCATCCCGGGCATCGCCGCGATCTGCTTCGTGGTCATCGCAGTGCGTGCGCTGTGGATGCTGGCGACCTACTACCTGCCCAACCGCAGCAAGCCCAAGATTCCTGCGCGCAAGGATGCGCTGGTGCTCACTTGGTGCGGCATGCGCGGGCTGGCGACTTTGGCCTTGGCCCTGGCACTGCCCAAGGTCGCAGCCGATGGCTCGGCCATCGAGGGACGCAACTTCGTGGTGGTCGCCGCTTGCTCCGTCTTGCTGTGCACTTTGGTGCTCCCGGGCCTGACCTTGCCAGCGCTGATGCGCGTGCTGAAGCTGCGCAACAACGAGCAAGATGCCAAGCGTGCCCGCCGGGCCCTGGCCCGCCGCGCCGAGGCTGTCGCACTGGCGGCGCTGCGCAAGAACGTGCAGCTCGAAGAGCTGCCGGAGAATTACCAGCAGGCAGTGCGCCGGCGCATGAACTCGCTGCATACCATCCTGGCCAAGGACCCGGATCCGCACGATGCGATCTCGGACGAAAAGTACACGCAGATTCGCGCGGTGATCGCCAAGGCCGATTCGATCCAGGCCATCGCCCTGGAAGCCGCCCGCGACGAGCTGCTCAAGGCCCGCCGCGAACCGAATATCGACCCGCACATCGTTGACGAGATTGTCGGCCGCCTTGACCGGCGCACCGCAACCCTGGATCGCTAGGCGGCCTTGCGCTCCAGCTTCACGATAACTTCGTAGTGGCTGGTCTGCGGGAACATGTCCATGACGCGAGCCTGCTGCGGAGCGTAGTTCTCCAAACGCTCCAGGTCCCTGGCCAGTGACTTCGCGTTGCAGCTGGAGTAAATGATGTGCTGGACATCGGACTCGTTCAGCCACTTCGATAGCTCTGCGGAGATACCGCGGCGCGGAGGATTCACGATTACCGCCTCTGGCGCCCAGCCGGCACCCAGCGCGAATTCGGTTGCGTCTTGGACCCTGAAATGGATGTCATCCAGCTCCATGGTCTTGGCGCTGGTCTTTGCCGATTCAACGGCTTCCCCGCTGGTCTCGATGCCGTACACGGTACGGTCCTCGGTAGCGCAATGCAGTGCGAAACCACCCACCCCGCTGTACAGATCCCAAACGCTTTCGGGGTTGGCATCGTTGATCCATTGGCGGGCCTGCCGGTACAAGGCGGCAGCGATCTCGCTGTTGGTCTGGAAGAAGCCCTGGGGGCGCAGGTGCATCGGTACGCCGTTCAGCCCGAATTCCAAGGTGGTTCGGCGGGTAAGAATGATTTCTTCTTCGCCTTCCAGCACTGCCTTGTGCTCAGGCAAGAAGTTCACCGACACCACGCTGTGGCGTGGAAGCTGCTCAAGGAACTGCGGCAGCGAATCACGCAGTGCCACAAAATGCTTCTTGGTGCGCAATACCCAACGGACCATCACCGAGCCGGTATCCGACAGGGTGAGAATCACATGCTTGAGTTCGCCCTTGCGCTTGGGAACGTCGTAGGGAATGAGCTTCAGATCATGAATGAACTGCTCGATGACCGGGAATACGGCACGTAGCGGTGCTGCGATGACTCCGCAGTTGCGCAGATCGACACCGTGGCCGTCGGCATCCAGGATGCCGATGGTCGGCTGGCCGGTGGTTCCGGAAATGACCATTTTGGCTTTGTTGCGGAAGCCCTGTTCGCTGCTGGCTTGGGGCGGAAGGAATTCCAGGCCTGGGAAGCCGGCCAGCAGCTGCTGGCAATCCGCTACCTTTGATTGCAGTTGCTGGGCGTAAGGCACCGTCATCAAGGTGCATGAGCGGCAACGGGAGGCAGAAAAGTAAAGGCATTCCATGGTGCTTATGATTTTAGCGAAGATCGGCCGGCACCGAGCACAGAGAAATCTTGGCGCTGATTGACCGCAAATTTTCAGCTTTGGCCGCTAAGCTCTCAATTGATCAAAAGTTACTGAGCAGAATCCCTGCATGATGCGAAAGCCATACGGGGAAGGGTTGTTTAACCGCGAAAGGACAGATGGCACTTCATACCGGGCTATCCACGCATCGCCGTGGCATTGCATTGCTTGCACTCCCCCTTGCTGCCGTGATCGGCGCCTGCACGAGTTGCGCCGCTTCTTCACCCCAGGCTCATGAAGTTTCTTCCACCCCGGTTCCCGCCCCGTCTTCCAGCAGTGCCACCGAAAAATCCCTGCCCACTCCGAGCAAGGCCGCAGCAAGCTCCAGCGTCCCGCTTCCGGCTCCAACCGGGAACAATGCCACTGCTCCCACCACGACTCCGAGCAATTCAGCCAAGCAGCCCGCCGGCACTCCGGCCAAGCCCGAAAGCTCCAAGACATCGCTGTCGCCCCTGGCCTCGGGTGCCAACACTGGTGCCTCCATCAAGGCGCTTCCCAGTTCAGCGGCCGAAATGTCCAAGGCCACCACGCAGCTGTTCGCTGCAGTGAATCGAGGCAAGCTGAAGGACGTCAAGGCGGCGCTCAAGGATGGAGCTGACCTCGACGCGCAGGACGAGGCCGGTCGCACCGCGCTGATGCGTGCAGTCATCAACAAGAACCCTGCCATCGCCAAGACCCTCTTCGAAGCAGGCTCGGATCCCGACAAGAAGGACGACTTCTACGAGTCGCCGTTCCTGCGCGCGAGCGCCAATGGCCAGGTTGAAACGCTGAAGCTTCTCATTGACGGCGGGGCCGACCTCACGGCGGTGAATCGCATGGGCGGGACCGCTTTGACCGTCGCCAGCGAGAATGGCCGGGTTCAGGCCGTACGCCAGTTGCTCCGCACCGATATCCCGGTAGACCAGGTTAATGATCTGGGCTGGACGGCCCTGCACGAAACCATTGTCCTGGGCCAGGGCACCGCCAATGCCATCACCATCGCGCGTTTGCTGATTATCAACGGGGCGGACCCGCATTTGGAGGACCACTCCGGTTCTGATGCATTCAAGCTAGCGCGTGAACGCCAGCAGAGCCAGATGCTGACCATGCTGCAGGCTGCAGCCAAGCGCTGAATCCTAGAGGGCGTCGAGGTAGAACCAGGCGCCGTCCTGCTTCACGAAGGTGCTGACCTCATGCTGCTGCGCTTCATGCCGGCCGTCGCGATAGTACGCAGCGAATTCCACCACCCCGCGGGAGGCCGCCGCGCCGCCAGCACGGGTTGAAATGATCTCCAAGCCGGTCCAGCGCATCTGCGAATCCACGTCCAGTTCCTTGGGCCTCGTGCTCTCATGCCAGGTCGCCAGCAAATACTGCGACAGCCCCAGCACGAAGGCGCTGTAGCGTGAGCGCATCAGCTGCTCCGCGGTCTGCGGCAGCAAGGAGCCGTATTCCCTTCCGTCATGCAAGGGCTTGCAGCAGTTCTCGTAGGACAGCTTCGCAGCGTCCAGGACTCGGCAGGCGCAGACGGTTTGACTAGCATTTTTCACAGTTTCAGCATACGCGTCGAGCGCGCTTCGACAACCCGTGAGCCTAAGATCACATGACTTAAACCGCAGGATATCGGTGCTATCGCGCACAGGGACGTTTTCCCCGTCACATTCACGGGTAGACTATGAAGGCAAGCTCGCGGAGCGCCAAATCCCCCTGGTGTGAGACGGCATCTCCGTGTGGCATTTAACTTAACCTCGCCAACAGGAGATATGCCGGATGCCCCGCATCGTTGTAGATGTCATGCTCAAGCCAGAAATCCTTGACCCTCAGGGCAAGGCCATCGCGGGAGCTCTTCCCCGCCTAGGCTTCACCTCCTTCGAAGCTGTCCGCCAGGGCAAGCGCTTTGAACTGTCCGTGGACGGCGAGGTGACCGAAGAAATCCTCGCCCAGGCTCGCGAGGCTGCAGAAACCCTGCTTTCCAACCCGGTGATCGAAGATGTCGTCAACGTCGAGGTATTCGAAGACTAATGAGCGCCGAACTTCCCCTGATTGGCGACTATTCAACGCCAAGCACTGAACTTTCCGGAGCGCGCATCGGCGTGGTGACCTTCCCGGGCACCCTCGATGACCGCGACGCCGCTCGCGCCGTGCGCGCAGCCGGTGCCGAAGCGGTGTCCCTGTGGCACGCCGACACCGACCTGCAGGATGTCGACGCCGTGGTGATCCCCGGCGGCTTCTCCTACGGCGACTACCTGCGCGCCGGCGCGATCTCCCGCTTCGCACCGATGATGGCGAAGATCGCAGATGCCGCGAACTCCGATGCCAAGCTGCCCGTGCTGGGCATCTGCAACGGTTTCCAGATCCTCACCGAGTCGCACCTGCTGCCCGGATCGATGATCAAGAACGACCACTTGAAGTTCATCTGCCGCGATCAGCTGCTGCGCGTGGAGAACAACCAGACCGCATGGACCAACGGCTTCGAAGCCGGCCAGGAAATCACCATCGTGCTGAAGAACCAGGATGGCCAGTACGTGGCCGACGAGAAGGTCCTGGACGAGCTCGAAGCTGAAAACCGCATCGCGTTCTCCTACGTGGGCTGGAACCCGAACGGCTCGCGCCGCTCGATCGCCGGCGTGAGCAACAAGGCCGGCAACGTTGTCGGCCTGATGCCGCACCCGGAGCACGCCATTGAGGCCGGCTTCGGCCCGGACCACCGCGGCACCGACGGGCTGGCATTCTTCACCAGCGTTCTGACCCACCTTGTTGGAGGCAAAAAGTGAGCCAGGAAGCCACTAAGGAATTCAATATCGACACCGTCGATAACGCAGCGGGCACCCCGGATGTAGAACTGCCATGGGCAGAGCTGGGCCTGAAGGACAACGAGTTCGCCGAGATCGTGAAGATCCTGGGCCGTCGTCCGACCGCCGCTGAATTGGCCATGTACTCGGTCATGTGGTCCGAGCACTGCTCGTACAAGTCCACCAAGAACCACCTGCGCCAGTTCGGCCAGAAGGTCACCCCGGAAATGAAGAAGGACCTGATGGTCGGCATGGGCGAAAACGCCGGTGTCACCGACCTGGGCGACGGCTGGGCCGTAACCTTCAAGATCGAGTCGCACAATTCGCCTTCCTATGTCGAGCCGTACCAGGGTGCCGCTACCGGCATCGGCGGTATCGTGCGCGACATCATCTCCATGGGCGCCCGCCCGATCGCCGTGATGGATCCGCTGCGCTTCGGCGCGATCGACCACGAAGACTCGCAGCGCGTGGTGCACGGCGTCGTCTCGGGCATCGGCGGCTACGGCAACTCGCTGGGCCTGCCGAACATCGGCGGCGAAACCGTCTTCGACCCGATCTACCAGGGCAACCCGCTGGTCAACGCACTGGCCGTGGGCGCACTGCGCCACGAGGATCTGCGCCTGGCCAATGCCTCGGGCGTGGGCAACAAGGTCGTGCTCTTCGGTGCGCGCACCGGTGGCGATGGCATCGGCGGCGCGTCGGTGCTGGCCTCGGAGTCCTTCGACGACACCAAGCCCTCCAAGCGCCCGGCGGTCCAGGTGGGCGACCCGTTCGCTGAGAAGGTGCTCATCGAGTGCTGCCTGGAGCTGTTCAAGGCCTCGCTGGTCGAGGGCATCCAGGACCTGGGCGCCGCAGGCATCTCCTGCGCCACCAGCGAACTGGCTTCCAACGGCGAAGGCGGCATGCAGGTCGAGCTGACCAACGTGCTGCTGCGCGACTCCACCCTGACCCCGGGCGAAATCCTGATGTCGGAGTCCCAGGAACGCATGATGGCCGTAGTCACCCCGCAGAACATCGAAGCGTTCGAGGCCGTCATGGCCAAGTGGAACGTGGAGTACTCCTGGCTGGGCGAGGTCACCGACACCGATCGGCTGATCATCACCTGGAATGGCGAAGTCATCGTGGACGTGGACCCGAAGACCGTCGCCCACGACGGCCCGGTCTACGACCGCCCGTATGCCCGCCCGCAGTGGCAGGATGCGCTGCAGGCTGACACCTTCAAGTCCTCGGAAGCCGGCGCCAACCTGCCAGCTACCGGGGAAGAGCTGAAGGCCGCCGCCCTGGAGCTGATCGCCAGCCCGAACATGTGCGACAAGTCCTGGATCACCAGCCAGTACGACCGCTACGTCGGCGGCAACACCGCGCTGGCCGCCCCGGACGATGCCGGCGTGGTCCGCATCGACGAGTCCACCGGACTCGGCGTGGCCATCGCCACCGATGCCAACGGCCGCTACACCTACCTGGACCCGTATGCCGGCGCCCAGCTGGCGCTGGCTGAGTCCTACCGCAACGTCGCCACCTCCGGTGCGATCCCTGCGGCGGTTTCGGACTGCCTGAACTACGGCTCCCCGGAGGACCCGGATGTCATGTGGCAGCTGGCCGAGGGCATCCGCGGCCTGTCCGATGCGTGCATGGAGCTCGGCGTCCCGGTCACCGGCGGCAATGTCTCGCTGTACAACCAGACCGGCGACAAGGCCATCCACCCGACCCCTGTGGTGGCGACCCTGGGCAAGTTCGACGACGTCGCTCGCCGCACCCCTTCGGGCTGGCGCGAAGAGGCCGACGGCCAGGCCATCTACCTGATCGGCACCACCGCCGATGAACTGGACGGCTCGGAGTTCGCCAACCTGCGCGGCCACCTCGGCGGCCTGCCGCCAAAGGTCGACCTGGCTGCCGAGAAGGCACTGGGCGCAATCCTGATCAACGCCAGCCGCGACGGCATGATCGACGCCGCGCACGACCTGTCCGAGGGCGGCCTGCTTGCAGCGCTGTCCGAGATGGTCCTGCGCTACGGCGTTGGCGCTCGCGTGGCCCTGGACGAGATCAAGCAGCGTGACGGCATCGATTCCTTCACCGCGCTGTTCTCGGAGTCCCAGGCACGCGCCTTGGTTGCCGTTCCACGCAGCGAAGAGGTCCGCTTCAACGACATGACCAGTGCCCGCGGTGTCACCGTGGCCCGCATGGGCATTGTCGATGCGCAGTCCGGCGTCCTGGAAGTCCAGGGCGAGTTCACCGTTTCGGTGGATGAGCTGCGTGAAGCTTCCGAAGGCACCATGAAGAAGTACTTCGGCTAGGCTCCAGCCAACCTGTCAACGGCGGCTCTCCTCATCGAGGAGGGCCGCCGTTGTCCATCTGCACCCAGGCTGTCCCCGCGCGCGCCGCACCTCGGAAACGATAATCTGGGAACACCACAGTTCCCGTTCCCGGCTTCCAAAGGATCTGACCATGGCTGAACCCGACGGGCTGCCCGCCGCGGCCCTGCAGCCAGTGGTGGTGAACTGGAAATGCAATCTGACCTACAGCATCGTGGTCTGGGTCAGCAACGGGACGGCGCGCGTGCATTTCGAGGAAACGGTGCAGCTGCTGCAGGCCGGCCAAGCGCTGTGGATCCCGCGGTTCATTGCGCACAAGGTGGAGCATGATGCCCACTCCCTGGCCTTGTCGATCATGGTCAGGACAACGTCCAACCACAGGCTGGGCGACGGGTGGCGGCTGATCAACGTGCCGCCGGCCCAATCGCAGTGGATGTTCCACCTGATGCTGCTGACCCTCTCGCCCGTGCACCAGGGCCAGGCCAGTGCGCAGCGGGTGCTCGATACGCTGGCGCATTTCGCCGTCGCCTCCCCCTCCTCCACCCGGCCCGTTCCGCTGGCCATGCCACGGCACAGCGCAGCCCGGAAGGTAGTCGCCCACCTGCTGGCCCATCCGCACGGCACGCTGCACTTGGCCGATTATGCGCGGAAGTTCGCCGTGTCCGAACGGACCTTGCGCCGCGCATTCCTCGCCGAAACCGGACTGAATTTCCGGCAATGGCGCCAGCAGGCACGGCTCGGCGCGTTGGACCGCGTGCTTCCGCACAGCGCCAGCCAGCCTCCGGCCTTGACCACCCGCTGGATGAACCTTGCCAACCAGGATCTGGTGCTCTGGGCGGTGCGCGGACGAGCCAGTATTTGCCAGCTGGCCCATGGGGAAGGCACCGGACGCGAACGCACCCAGCAGCTGCAGGGCGGGCAATTCATGCTGGTCCCTGCCGGGCAGTCCCTGCGCCTGCAGATCGAGCAGGGCTCGCTGCTGATCCCGCTGTCCCTGCCAGCCGGTTCTCTGCCGTCCGGGCAGCAGCACCGGATGCCCTGCCAGCTGCCGGTCGAGTTCTTCCAGGCCATGCTGCACCGCGCGGTTTCGCACATCACGCTGCTGCGTCCGGTCCACTTCGACCCGCTCGACACCGTGAAGCTGCTGCAGCTGGTGCCGAATTATCCCGGATTGCCCTGGCCGCACTCTGCCGAAATGCGTTCGCTGGCCGGCACCCTGGCCGCCGATACCCGGGGCAAGCTGCCGGCGTCCGCTGCCGCCGCGCAGCATGGCCTGAGCCTGCGCCAGCTGCAGCGGCGCTGGAGCGCCGAGACCGGCATGAGCCTGCGCGCCTGGCGCCAGGCCTCCCGCTTCCAGCATGCCGAAGCCTTGCTGAATGCAGGATTCCCGGTGCCGATGGTCGCCCTCCAGCTCGGATTCAGCGACGCCGGGAACTTCTCCCGCGCCTACGCTAAGACCCGCGGACGCCGTCCCAAGCCGGCAGACTACACCCTCCCAACGGACATTTTTTGATCACTTAACGACATCTTAGCCTTCTCGATCCACCACCGGAACCCGCTGGAGATCCCGGAAATTCCGGCAGATAATGCTCGGTTGGACCCATAGGGGCAAGGTGAGCCTAAATTAACCCCGGCTAAGGTGGGAGACCGTCACCCTTGAACTCCACCGCGCCGCCTTCGGCGCGGATACCCACCGAGGAGCAACCCCCATGCGTTCATCCGCTCGCAAATTCGCATCCCTGGCCGCTGCAGCGGCCCTCACCCTTTCGCTTGGCGCCTGCGCCGCAAACGGAACTGCAGCAGCAGACGGCTCTCCGGCCGCCGATTCCGCGGACACCGGCAACTGGCCGCGCACGCTCACGGATGACGCCGGAAACGAGGTGCAGATCCCGGCCAAGCCGGAGCGCATCATCTCCACCACGGTGTCCACCACCGGCACCCTGCTGGCCCTGGATGCCCCGGTCGTCGGCTCCTCCACCGCCGCCATCAGCCCGCAGAGCGACGAGAACGGATGGTTCACCCAGTGGGCCGACGTGGCAGTCGAGCGCGAGGTGGCACCGGTCTACCATCTGGGCAACTTCAATCTGGAGGCCGTCGTGGCCCAGGATCCGGATCTGATCGTGGTCTCCACCTCTGGCGCCGACTCCGAAATGGACAACCTCGAGCAGCTGCAGTCGCTGGCCCCGACCTACGTGGTCAACTACGGCGACAAGGACTGGAAGTCGCTGGCCGAGGAGCTGGCCGAAGCCACCGGCACCGAAGCCAACGCCGAATCGATCGTCAGCGAATTCGACCAGCGCGCCGCCGAGATCAAGGAGAAGCTGGCCATCCCGGCCGGCAGCACCGCGTCGATCGTCTCCTACAACAAGGGCGCCGATTCCCCCGTGGGCAAGCAGAGCGGACCGCACTCGGCCCTGATCAGCGCGATGGGCTTCGAGATCATCGAGCCTCCGGCGCAGTTCGACACCTCCGCCCAGAAGCGCGAGGACTTCGCCTTCACCAGCTACGAAGGCCTGTCCGAATCCGCCACCGGCGATTCTGTCTTCCTGATCTCCGCCAACGACAAGACCGCGAAGTCCTTCGCCGCGGATCCGACGCTGTCCAACCTGCCCTCGGTGACCAGCGGCAACATCTTCCCGCTGGCCAACTCCTTCCGCCTGGACTACTACTCCTCCAACGACATCCTGGACTACTTCGAGAACGAGCTCCCGGGATTGAACGCAGGCAAGTAGGCCACCGGCAGTGCTTCAAGAACGCAGTGCCCGCCGCCGGCCCAGGGTTTCGCCCTGGCTGGCGGCTTCGGCCGTCCTGATGCTGCTGGGGCTGCTCTCCTGCGCACTGGGCACCAAGAACATCTCGCTGGCCGAGTCCTGGGCCGCCCTGGCCAGCTTCGATCCGGGGAACAACGACCACCTGCTGGTGCGCGAGCTGCGCGTGCCGCGCACGCTGCTGGCCGTGGTGGTCGGCGCCGGGCTGGGGTTGGCCGGCGCGCTGATGCAGTCCATGACCCGCAACCCGCTGGCCGAGCCCGGGCTGCTGGGCGTGAACGCCGGCGCCGCCTTCGCGGTGGCCATCGCGATCACCGTCGGGGTCGTGCAGCCGGCCGGCTACATGTCCTTTGCCTTCGCCGGGGCGGCCGCGGCCAGCCTCATCGTCTACTTCATGGGCAGCCGCAGGCAGTCGGGCAATGACGTGGTGCGCCTGGTGCTCGCCGGCGCCGGGCTGTCGGTGATGCTGATGGCCGCCACGCAGATCCTGGTCATCGGCGGCGGCACCGAAACCCATGAGCGCTTCGCTTCCTGGACCACCGGCTCGCTGCAGGGCCGCGGCTACGACGTGCTGCCGATCGCCGCGCTGGTGGTGCTCGCCGGCGCGGTGATCGCCCTGGGCCTGTCCCGTTCGCTGGACGCACTGGCCCTGGGCGAAGACAGCGCCCGCGCGCTGGGCGTGAATCCCACCCGGGCCTGGCTGCTGTCCTCGCTCGCGGTGATGCTGCTGGCCGGGGCCGCCACCGCGGCCGCCGGGCCGATCAGCTTTGTCGGCCTGGCCGCCCCGCATGCGGCGCGGATGCTCGTTGGCGCACAGCACCTGCGCAGCCTGCCGCTGTCCATGCTGCTGGGCGCTGGGGTGCTGCTCATCGCCGACATCGCCGGGCGCATGGTGGCCGCCCCGGCGGAAATCGGTGCCGGGGCGATGAGCGCCCTGATCGGCGCACCGGTGTTCATCTACCTGGCCCGTCGACGACTGAAGGCGGGCAAATGAGCACCCGAACCCCTGCAACACAGCGATTCACCCGCACCCGCACCCGCCTGGTGCTCGGCATCCTGGCGCTGCTGCTGGCGCTCGGCGCGCTGCTGGCCATGGGCACCGGAACCATCATGCTGGGCCCGGGCCAGGTGCTCGGCGCGCTGCTGGGTTCCGGCGAGCCGAAGGACGTGCTGGTGGTGCAGAAGATCCGCGCCCCGCGCGTGCTCACCGCCATTGGCGTGGGCGCGGCCCTGGGCGCGGCCGGCGCCTGCTTCCAGTCGATCTCCCGCAACCCGCTGGGCAGCCCTGACATCATCGGCTTCACCACGGGTGCCGCCACCGGCGCCGTGGCGCAGATCGTGCTGTTCAGCGCCGGCGCCTGGGCCACCGGCCTGGCCGCCATGGTCTGCGGGCTGCTCACCGCCGCGGCGGTGTACGCGCTGTCCTTCTCCAAGCGCACCACCGGCGGGCAGCGCCTGGTGATCATCGGCATCGGCGTGGGCGCCATGCTCGGCGCGGTGAACACCATCCTGCTCTCCAAGGGGGACGCGGACCTGGCCGCCCAGGCGAACCTGTGGCTTTCGGGATCGCTGGGCGGGCGCAGCTGGGCCGACGCGGGCCTGGTGGGCCTGTGCCTGCTGGCGCTGCTGCCGCTGCTGATGGCGCACGGCCGGCACCTGACCCTGTTGGAAATGGGCGATGACACCGCCCAGGCGCTGGGCGTCAGCGCCGAACTGGTCCGCCGGATCACGATCTTCGCCGCCGTCTGCCTGACCGCCGCGGCCACCGCCGCCGCCGGCCCGATCGCTTTCGTGGCCCTGGCCTCCGGGCAGATCATCCGCCAGCTGATCGGCAACCGCACGGTGCCGATCTGGCAGGCGGCGCTCACCGGGGCGCTGCTGCTGCTGGCCTGCGACGTGGCCACCCAGCATCTGCCGCTGCGCGCGCAGGTGCCCATCGGCCTGGCCACCTCGCTGGCCGGCGGCCTCTACTTGCTCTACCTGCTCACCCGACCGAATACCCGAACCTGATTCGAGGAACAAATATGCCAGCCAATGAAATGATCGTCGAGGAGATCATCGACTACACCCCGCGCATGCGCCGGGTGGTGTTCCGGGGAGCCGGGGTGGCCGACTACCTGGCCTCCCCGCCGTGCGTGCCGAACATCAAGATCTATTTCCCTGCCCCGGGCAAGGCGCTGGACCAGCCCGGCGAGGACGAGCGCGGACGCTGGGTCTTCACCGGCGACCAGCGCTCGCGGGTGCGCACCTACACGGTGCGCTTCATGGACCAGCAGGCCTCGCAGCTGGCCATCGACTTCGTCCGGCATGGCGACGAGGGGCTGGCCAGCGCCTGGGTGGAGCGCATCGCACCGGGCGATGTGCTCGGCGCCTTGGGCGGCGGCGGGCTGGTGCTCAGGCCCGGCGGCCATGCCCTGCTCTTCGGCGACGAGACCGCGCTGCCTGCCATCAGCGACACCCTGGAGCAGATGCCCGCCGACCAGCTTGGCCAGGTGTTCATCGAAGTGGCGGACGAGGACGAAATCCACCCACTGGCCAAGCCCGAGGGCGTGCAGGTGCACTGGCTGCCGCGCGGCGGGGCGCCGGCGGGAAGCACCGGGCTGCTCATCGAGGCGATGGACCGGCTGCAGCCGCCGGCCGGGCACGCGGACTTCTCCGGGGTGCACCTGTGGGTCGGGGCTGAATCCCAGGTGGTGCGCTTCGCCCGCAAATGGGCGGCACGCGTCGGGATCGAGCGCGCCAACCGGCTGATCATCGGCTACTGGCACCAGTCGATGGACGAGGTGGCCTACGGCAAGGACTCGGACCATGACCGGGTCAAGGACGAGATGGGCTACGAGCGCCCGGGACATGAGCATGCCCATGCACACTGAGCGCGCCCAGCACGCCATGGCAGCACCGCAGGCCGGGGCCCGCGGCAACGGGGCGGCAACTCCGCGGGTGCGCGGATTCCTCGCTTCCCGGGTCAGCCCCGAGGGCATTGCCGCGCTCCCGGCGGCCCTGGCCGCAGGCAGCCTGGACTACCCGCTGGTCGACCGCTGCGCGGCGACAGGCGTTGGCGGCCAGGAGATGGTGCATGCGACATTCCTGTTCATCGACGAGCAGCCAGCGGATCCCGCACAGGCGGTGATCCTCTCGGCCAATGCGCTGGTGGACCATGAGGATCTGGCGGCCAGCGAATTCGAGCAGGCCGGCGAGCGCCTGTGGAGCATTACCCTGCTGGTGCCTGCCGACTGGGTCGCCTCCTACCGGATCACCGTGCACCGCGGGGCCGGCCCGGCCCCCTGGCATCAGGCAGCGGACCGCCGCGCGATCCGGCTGGCGGCAGATGCCGGAGTCCCCGATCCGCTGAACCCGCGGGGTTCGGCAACCATGAACGGCGCCGCGGTGTCGGTGTTCCGTGGCCCCCAGGCCACGGCCAACCCGCATCTGGCCCCGGCGGTTCCCGCCGCGGGACACCGTGGCCCGTCACTGGGCGGCTGGGGTGCGTCCGAGGCCGGCACGCAGGGGTTGCCTCCGCGGGTGAGCCACCACCTTGTGCAGGACGAGAACTGCGGGCGCGAGCGCAGCGTGTGGATGTACCGGCCGCCGGGCAGCGAATCCGGCGTCCAGCAGGAACCGACCCCGCTGGTGGTCGTGCATGACGGGGCCACCTGGGTGAAGCACCTGTCCTTCGCCCAGAGCCTGGACAATGCCATCAACGCCAGGGCACTGGCGCCGGTGCACGTGATGTTCGTGGATTCCACCTCCATCCCCCTGCGCTCCGCCGAATTGCCGCACACCTCGGGCACCACCCGCTCGCTGGCGAGGCAGTTCCTGCCCTGGGCTCGCAACAACTTCAATGTGCGCGCAGATCGCGCCGGCACGCTGCTCACCGGCTCGTCCTTTGGCGGTCTTGCCGCCATGCTGGGGGTTATGCATTACCCGGAGCTGTTCGGCAGGGCGGTGGCGCAGTCCCCCTCGCTGTGGCATACCGATATCTCCGCCCAGCTGCAATCATTGGCTGCGCACGTTGAGCTGGAAATCCAGGCAGGGCGCTATGAAACGCGCATTGCCGAATCCTGTGCGCAGACCCTCGGCGCTCTGCAAGGCGGCGACGTGGCACAGCGCATCCAGTACCAGATGATCTCCGGCGGCCACGACTGGGCCTGGTGGGCACCGGAACTGCTTTCTGCGCTGGTACGCGCCTATCCCGCAGCTGGTCACTGAGTGCAGCTGGCGGCGGTTCTGCTCATTGGGCAGGGCCGCCGTTTTGCTGGTTCCGGTTATTTGGCGCTGAGCACTTCTTCGAGCTCTGTTCCGTCGACAAGGATCCGGGACTCGCCGGTACCGGCCGCGGTCATCGCGGTGTATTGGAGCTATTCGACAATGCGCGGATCATCGCAGGCGCCGCCGGATTTCACGGTTCCGCTCAATTCGACGGTCACCGCATCGCCTTCCACCGCCGATGAAACGTAGTCGAGGTCGGAGCCGGCCAAGGCGTTGCGCAGCACTGATTCTCCGAGCATTTCCTCGTCATCAGCCAGGAGTGCGGTGATCGAGGCCTCGACTTGGTTGGTGAATTCCTCTGGTCCCGTTTCGGTCGCGACCAGCGAGTCGCCGCAGCCGATCTCCGACCCCGACTTCCCCTCATCGCCCACGGCAACATAGAACAGCGTCAGGGCGGCTGTGGTTGGCTCCGCGGAACTCGCCGCCGGATCCCCCCGCGCTCTGCGCCTCAGTAGAGGCGCCGGTGCTGGCTGGCGGCTCCGCGGTAGCAGTATCAGCGCTGGTTGGCTGCGGCGGGCTTTCGGGCGTTTCACTGCCGGGGCCTTGGCTGCAGCCGGCCGCAAGCATGAGCACCGCAAAAGCGAGCGCCAATGGCACCGGGGAGGTTCGTTGAGTTCGCATGGTAATTCCTCCTCGCCAAACTCGAACGAATGGCGTTCCCACCGTAGCCGTGCGCGGCGAGTCCAATCCAGCACGAATCCGTTGCAGTTTGGCTCCTTTGCAGCTCTCAATAGATCAGCTGGAGAGGGCCAAACTAAAGTAGTTGACACGTCAATGAATTAAGGTGATAATTGATGCATCAACCAAGTATTTGAAACGGGGAACACGCAATGAACGCCTTCGAGAACATCGAATTCGGCCTCGACACCTTTGGCGACGTACCCAGCGACAAGTCAGGCAAGCTGGTAACCCATGCCCAGGGCATCCGCGCCACGGTCCAGGAAGCCATCGCGGCCGATCAGGCCGGCGTCGATGTGATCGCTGTCGGCGAACACCACCGCCCGGAATACGCCATCTCCAGCCCCGAGACCGTTCTGGCGGGCATTGCCACGGCGACCGAGCGGATCCGCCTCGGATCCGGCGTGACCGTGCTGTCCTCCGACGATCCGGTCCGCGTCTTCCAGCGCTTCGCCACTGTTGATGCCTTGTCCAACGGACGTGCCGAGGTCATGCTGGGCCGCGGCTCCTTTACCGAGTCCTTCCCGTTGTTCGGCCATGACATGGCTGACTACGAACTGCTTTTCGACGAGAAGATCGACCTGTTCCACAAGCTGCTCGACGAAAAGCCGGTGACCTGGCAGGGAACCAAGCGTGCACCGCTGGAGGATATGGAAGTATTCCCGAAGACCGAGTCCGGCCGCCTGAACACCTGGGTGGGCGTGGGCGGTTCCCCGCAGTCGGTCATCCGCACCGCGCACTACGGATTCCGCATGATGCTCGCTGTCATCGGCGGGTCCCCCGAGCGCTTCGCACCCTACATCGACCTGTACCGCCGGGCCAACGACCAGTTCGGCCACCCAACCCTGCCCGTGGGTCTGCACTCCCCCGGCTTCGTGGCAGAAACCGACGAGCTGGCCCGCGAGCACATGTTCGACGCCTACAAGGAACAGCGTGACCGCATCGGCGCGTCCCGTGGCTGGAGCCCAATGGGCCGCGGAGAATTCGAGCACGAGATCAGCGAAGGCTCGCTGTACGTCGGCTCGCCGGAAACCGTGGCCCGCAAGATCGCCAAGACCCTCAAGTCCCTGGATATCGGCCGTTTCGACTTGATCTACTCCGGCGGCGCGGTAGAAGCTGGCGCCCGCCTGCGTGCCGTGGAACTCTACGGCGAGAAGGTCATCCCGCTGGTACGCGAAATGCTTTCCGAGAGCTAGACCCGGATTCGAAGACATGCCTGAAGGAGAGAAAATGACACAGCAGACCATCGGCATCCTCGGCGCCGGGAAGATCGGCACGGTCCTTGCCCGCCGCGCCTTGCAGGCCGGCTACAAGGTGCTCATCGCCGGCTCCGGCGACTCCGGCGCCATTGCCCTGACCATCGAGATCCTCACTCCCGGAGCGGTGGCCGTGGATCCGGAAACTGCCGCGCGGGAAGCCGATATCGCCATCCTGGCGCTGCCGCTGGGCAAGTACCGGAATATTCCGGTTGCCGAGCTCGAAGGCAAGCTGGTCATCGACGCCATGAACTACTGGTGGGAAACGGATGGCATCCGCGAGGACCTGAACGGCCCTCAGGTCTCCACCAGCAATTTGATCCAGGAGTTCCTGCCAGGTTCGCGGGTCGTCAAGGCCTTCAACCACATGGGCTACCACGACCTCGAGGACGAGTCCCGTCCGGCCGGCGCCGAGCGCCGCAAGGCCATCGCGCTGGCCGGCGACCTGGACTCCGACGTTGACCAGGCAGCCCGGATCGTTGACGATTTCGGCTTCGACCCGCTGCCGATAGGCTCCCTGGCTGAAGGCTTGCGCCTGCAGCCTGGCCAGCCCGCCTTCGGCGCGAACAAGCCGCGGGCCGAGCTCGCAGCGCTCATCGACGCCGCCCAGGTCCAGGCCTCAGCCGAGCTGCGCTAGCACCTCGTTCAGCGCTTCGGTGGACGAGGGGTGGGTGAAGATCTGGTCGCGCAGTTCAGCGGCACTCATTCGCTGCCGCATGGCGAGCGCCACCAGATTCACCACTTCCTGGGAGTCCACGTGCATCAGCGCCGCTCCGAGGATCTTCTCGCTGCGCGCATCGACGACGAACTTGATGATGCCCCGCGGGTCGCCCACGATCTTGGCGCGGCATGGCGGCGATCTCGGAAACTTTCTTCACCGCGATCCTGACCTGCAGTCCCTGTTGTTCAGCCTGCTCCTCGCTCAAGCCGACGCGAGCCAGCGGCGGGGTGGTGAAGATGGTGTACGGAACAGCAACCCGGTCCTTGGTGCTGCGTGTTCCGTCTCCCAGCAGCCCGCTGGCCACGACCCGGTGGTCGTCGAGCGAGACATAGGTGAACTGGGGACCGCCGTTGGCGTCGCCCAGGGCATAGATGCCCTGGACATTGGTGGACAGGAACTCGTCCACCACGACTTCCCCGCGGGTGCCCGTCCGGACCCCGGCGGCTTCCAGCCCCAGGCCGGCAGTATTCGGCACCCGCCCCAGGGCAATCAGCACCGCATCCGCCTTCAGCTGGTGCATCCGGCCCTGGTGTTCGTAGCTGACGGTGGCGCCATGCTCGTCCTGGCTGATCGAACGCACCGAAGCAGAACTGGTGATCACGGCGCCGGCGTCTTCCAGGCAGGACTGGACTTCCCGGGCCACATCCGGGTCTTCCTTGGACAGTGCACGGCTTCCGCGATCCAGCACCGTGACTTTCGATCCGAACTGGGCAAACATGGAGGCGAACTCGATGCCGACATATCCCCCGCCCACCACAGCCAGGGTCTTGGGCAGCTGGGCATGCTGGATCGTTGTGGAATCATGCACCCGCCCGCCGATCTGCGCCCCTTGAATGTCCGGGACCGCGGGAAGCGCGCCGGTGTTGATGATGATCTTCGCCGCGCTCAGCTCCAGCTCATCGGAACCGGCAGTGACCCTGACGCTTCGAGGTCCGGTGAATGCGGCCTTGCCGTTGACCAGCAGCACCGACTCCAGGTCGTCGAGCATGGAGAAATTCTTGGCGCGCATCATGGCAGTGAGCTTGTCCCGGCGCTGGACGGCGGCTTGGAAGGCCTGCTGGTCGTATCCGGCGCCATCGCGGGATTCGGCATCGTGGATCAAGGCCTTGGTCGGCACGCAACCGATATTGATGCAGGTGCCGCCATGCATCTGGGTGGACTGCTCGATTAACGCCACCCGCTGCCCGGCCCGGGCCAGGGTGCCTGCCAGGGTCTTGCCGCCTTTGCCCCACCCGATGATGATCGCGTCGAGTTGTCCGTCCGCGCTTGCTGAACCCACGATGAACCCCTAGCTGTTGCCGCCTTGTCCTAGCCCGAGTCTTGTTCGCGCAGGCCGCTTGCGTCAACCTTTGCCCGGACACCCCGGAGATGAACAATGGCGGACCACACCTTTTACAAGATGCGATCCGCCAGTTACAGGACGCTCACCTGGCTATTGGCCGGCACGGCCACGAGCAGCTGATTCGATGAGGTTATCGCCGGGCAGTGCAGCACCCGATGCCACTGCCTCGATCCAGGTAGCGGTCGGGGCCACCGCAGCCCAGCTGGAATTCAGCACGGCCATCAGGGTTTCATGCACCTGCTGGGCGGGGATGGAACCGGCAGCGTTGACAATGTCGATCGCGCCGGTAGCATCGGAGAGCACTTCCACGGTGAACCCCAGCGGTTCGGCAGCCGCGGCAGAACCGATCACGCAGTTATTGGTCATGTAGCCCACCAGGGTCAACGTGGTGATTTCACGCTCGCGAAGCCACTCTTCCAGGCCTGTACCCGCGAAGATGCTGGCATAGTTCTTGGAGAATTGGTGCTCTGCAGCTTCCATTCGATCCTGGATCTGCGGGTGCAGGGCATAGGTAGCGGATTCCGGGGCGAAGACGGGGAATCCCTCGGGCGCTTGGTGCTGCACGACAACCACCGGGATTCCGGCCTTTGCCGCTTCGTCCATGGCATTGGCGATGGTGGCTACCGACTGCTCGCGATCCGGGTACTGGATCTGCAGCAGGCCCTCAAAGTATTCCTGCTGTGCGTCGATGACGATTAGTGCTCTGCGTGGTGCGGACATAGTGAGTTCCTCTTTCCGATGTGTCCAGATGGTGCCATACGGCACCGGGTGTTTCAGGTTTTATTTAGCCGGCCGGTAGTGCTGGGCCATGAGCTGCACGGTTTGCACCGCTGCGCCAGGGGTGTGGCTGCCAAGGACCATCATCAACTCATCCGCTCCGGTCCGCTGCTGCAGCGCTTCCAGGCGCTGGGCCACTTCGGAAGGCGTGCCGGCCAGGGTGCGGTTGGCGTACATGTCAATGATCGCCCGCTCATTGAGCGTGGCCGGATATTCTGCGACCTCCTGGGCGGATAGCAGTGCAAAGGGTTCACGCTTGAACATCCGCAGCATGGCCATCGCCATGGTCGAGGCCTCGGCACGGGCGTATTCTGGATCCTCGGCCGCGATGACGCTTTGGCTGATGAGCACGTACGGACGGTCGAGCACTGCCGAGGGCACGAAGTTCTCGCGGTAGATGCGCAGCGCGGTGTCGATATCGGCATCGCCGAACTGCAAGGCGAAGGCGTAGGGCCGGCCCAGCCGCGCGGCCAGCTGCGCCGAATACGGCGAGGAGCCCAGGATCCACAACGGGGTCTGCGTTTCCGGTGCGGGCAGGCGGTTCTGCTCGTTCTGCCACGGGCCGGGCACTGCATGGACTTCGCTGTAGGGGTGCCCTGCGGGGAAATCATCATTCAGGAATCCCACCAGCTCGGCCAGTTGCTCGTCGAAGGTTTCGTTGGCTCCGGTTCCGCGGCGCAACGCGGCCGCGGTGGCCCCATCGGTTCCTGGCGCGCGCCCGACTCCCAGGTCGATGCGCCCGGGAGCCAGCGCTTCGAGCATGCCAACCTGCTCCGCGACCACCAGCGGCGCATGGTTGGGCAGCATCACTCCGCCCGCGCCCAACCGGATCCGCTGGGTGTCGGCGGTGAGCCGGGCCATCATCAGCAGCGGCGATGCCACGGACAGCGCGGGCATGGCATGGTGCTCGGACATCCAGAAACGGTGATATCCGGATTGATCCGCAGCCTTGGCGATATCGATGGTGTCCTGCAGGCCATCTTGGGCGGTTTGCCCTACACCGGGTCCGCCTCCGGTGTGAACCGACAGGGCGAAGGGAGCGGAGCCGAATCGTGGCACTGGCTGCAAGGCCAACCTCTTTTCTCATGTTATTTCTATTTTTTACCGTGATACACACACTAGCAGGTGATCACGGTAAAGCGATACTGGTACCATGAGGAACATGTCCCAGATGCCCCTTCCCCCGAGCCCCGGAACCGCGCAGCACTGCAGCATCGATCTGGCCAACAGCGAAATCCAGTTGCCTGGCGGCAAGAGCTTCGACGCGCTGGCTAGCCCGGCGGACACCACGCAATGGCTCATCGTGCGGGGTCTCGTGCCCCAGGAAGCGGCACTGCAAAGCTATTGCCAGAATCGGTTGGTCACCCTTCGCAGCCAGATCAGGAAAGCTTTCCATGCCATCGCCACGGGCACACCCGTGGCCCGGGAAGTGCTGCAGGGCATCAACGCCGCACTGCTGGCAGCACCGAGCACCCCATTGCTGCACCATGAGCCGGGCAAGGGATTCTTCCGCGCATTGGAACACCCCGCCACGCAATTGACCGAGCACGCCATGTCGCGACTTGCCGAGGACGCCGCAGCACTTCTGAGCAGCGAAGAAGCGGGCCTGCTGGCCCAATGCGAAGCCGAGCCATGCACCCGCTACCTGCTCAAGACCCATGGCCGCCGGCATTGGTGCTCCACGCGTTGCGGTGATCGCGTGCGGGCTGCCCGTTCGTACGCCAAGAAGAAGAGCCAGCAGGATTCTTCTGCCGCCTAGCCCATGGCCTGAGGATTCCCGCCGGCGGCGCAGCCGAGCACCTTGCATGCCGTGGCACGTGCCAAGCAGCATGGAACACTAAAGGCTCCCACCATCCGTAGATGCTGGGAGCCTGAGGAACTGCGGGCGGAACGCCTAGATCTTCTTGACGATGGAAGACTTCAGTTCCATCTGGCCGAAGCCGTCCACCTTGGCGGCGATATCATGGTCGCCAGAGCCTTGGACCAAGCGGATATTGCGCACCTTGGTTCCGGCCTTCAGCGCACTCTGCGCGCCCTTGACCTTCATGGTTTTGGTGATGCTGACGGTATCTCCGTCCTGCAGCGCATTGCCGACAGCATCCTTGATCACTGCTTCGACAGCTTCGGCTACTTCGGCCTCAGCGTTCCATTCATGTGCGCACTCTGGGCAGACCAGCAGGGCATCCATTTCGTAGGTGTACTCGCTGGAGCATTCAGGGCACGGTGGCAAGGTATCAGACATGAAGCTGATTTTAGTGACCGGATATGCCCCATGTCGAATGAATCGGATATCGAATAATCCCCGGAATTCCGCGCTGGAAATGGCACGAACCCCAGGCCTTGAACACTTCCTGCCCTCCAGCTTGAAATTACTTGTTTTCCACGCCGGATATACCCCATACTCAGGCATACAGGCTGGTGCCCACACCGGCCGGGTTAGGGGCACACCATGTCTAAGCACCACAAGTACAAGAGCTACGGTCCGCAGTACACGGTGACGCCAAGGGAAGGGCTCACCCTGGAAATCCTCGCTCAGGCCGAAAAGGCCGGGACAAAGGCAGGATACGCGATGGCCAAAGAGCAGCTGTACCGGAACATCGGCAACAGCTCTGTGCTCAACGAGCAGGAAACCGACGAATTGCTGGCCGCTGCCGAACGTGCCGGCGCCGCGGCGGCACTCACCGCGGCACGCAAAGTCCTGGATAAGACACTGCGCACCTCGTTCAAGCACTACCACCACTCGACGGCGCAGGGGCCCGCGCAGCAGCTTGCCCCGCAGCCATTTGCTCCTGCGCAGACGCGCAGCTACTCGGAAACCTACGAGGAGCCCTTGGCCCAGCACACCCCCGCCTTGGGATATCTGGATCCGCCAAGGGAAAAGGTGGATCAGCACATTCTGACCATCACCCGGGTAGAACAGCTGAACGACCAGATGGTGCGCATCATCGCTGGCGCCCCCGATCTGGATGGCTACCGTTCCAACGGGGCGATTGATGAATACGTGAAAGTCTTTGCCGCTGACCCCGCCCTCGGATTAGAGCCTCCCTATGATCTGCGCGCCTTGCGGCAGCGCCTGCCCCGCGACCAGGTTCCGCGTTCCAAGTCGTACACGATACGTTGGATCAACGCGGTTGTGCCGGAAATTGCGATCGACTTCGTAGTTCATGGGGAGTCTGGGACTGTTGGCCATTGGGCCGGGACAGCGCAGCCCGGGGACCCACTGGTTATTTCCCCCTCACGGAGCAAGTCATCATTGTCGCTGAATGCCGACTACTACGTGCTGGCCGCGGATGAAGCAGGCATCCCGGCGATCTGCAAAGCCCTCGAAGCATTGCCCTCGGATGCGCGCGGTCTAGCGTTGCTCGAAGTTGCCGATCAGAACGCAATGTTTGACGTGAAACATCCTCCAGGCGTTGATTTACGCTGGCTGCCGCGTGACGGCGTTCCGGCGGGCCGCAGCTCACTGCTGGCCGATGAGCTCCGTTCCTTGCCGCTGCCCCATCTGCGGCTTGGGCTAATCGCTCATGCCGAGCGTTCCACGGTCAAAGAGATCAGCCAAGTTGCGCGGCACTGGCACCTCGACAAGCGTTCCTCCCACATTTCCTCTTACTGGACCCTGCGCGAGGGGAGATTACGCCGCTAAAAGCTGGATCAGAGTGATCCGCAGCATCACAACGGCACGCACAGGGACAAGCTCTTTAACTCCGGATAACCTTGGAAGCATCGCATCCGCACTGGTTATCCGAGGAGTGTCCATGGCTCAGCCCGATAGCACCAGCAACTTCGCGCGCTTTCTCGGCGGTGTTTTGCTGATTGCCCTCGGACTCGTCCTGATGCTCAACTCGGCGAGCGCGGTCCGGCTGATTATTTGGCTGCTGGGCGCTGGCCTGTTGATTGCGGGCCTGGTGCGCCTTGCCGAGGCTCAACAGGACTCCGTTCGCCGCTGGCCAGTGATGCTTTCTGGCGGCCTGCTGGTGCTCAGCGGGGTCGCCCTCCCGCTCTGGCATCGCGCCAGCTTGCCGGTCCTGGCTTTGGCGACTTCACTGGTTCTTCTCCTGGGCGGAGTGCTCAGACTTGCAGCGGTGCTCCGCGGGCAGCGGCAGCATTCCTTCCGCGGCGCTCTCACAGCACTTGCCGGTGTCTTTGGCGCGGCTCTGGTGATGTTTTGGCCCAGGCTTTCCTTGTGGGTGCTCGGCGTCGCTTTCGGCGGCTGGTTATTCCTTTTGGGAGTCCACTGCTTGTGGTCTTTTCTCCGGCCTCGCCTTCCGGCAATTCCTGGCTGGCTCCGCACTGCGCGTAGCGCTAGCCTGACAGGATTGAGCGCCATTGGCCTCGTCGCCGTGCTCGGACTCGGAACGATCACCGCTTTTCTGCATAGCCAAAGCGATACGGCCGCCGCGGATGATTTCTATTTGCCGCCAGCTAGCGTTCCTGCTGCCCATGGCCAGTTGCTGCGCGCGGAACCGCTGGCCAAGAGCACTCCGCCGAACACTCTCGCCTGGCGAATTCTGTATACGACGCAAGGTCACGATGGCTCTCCTGCAATAGCTTCGGGCGTGGTGACCGTGGCCGAGTCCGCCACGGGAACCCTACCTGTCATCTCATGGGCCAATGGGACCAAGGGCGTCATGTCCCAGTGCGCGCTGTCCATGGGACCGAATCCTTATGATGATGGTCCAGCTGCTGCCCGTGAAACCATGTTGGCTGGCGGATGGGCAGTAGTCGCTACCGATTACGTCGGCTTGGGCACCGCCGGCCCTCATCCCTATTTGATTCCGGCTGCCGAGGCGTACGCGGTGCTTGACGCGACTCTTGCTGCAGGCCAGCTGCAAGACCTGCATTCACGAGGAGTCCGGCTAGGACAGTCCAGCGTAGTGTGGGGCCATTCCCAGGGCGGGCATGCGGCTCTGGCTACGGCTGAAGCCGCCGGGGACTACGCTCCGAACCTGGAGATTCTCGGCATCGCCGCCATGGCCCCGGCAACCAACCTTCCGGAATTGGCCGAGTCGGTTGCTGATACCGCGGCGGGAAAAATCATTTCCAGCTACATTGCCGCCAGCTGGAACCAGCTGTATCCGGATCTGGGCATCGACCAGCGGTTGACGACCCGTTCTCGCATGGCGGTAAACCAGCTATCCCAGAATTGCTTTTCCGGTACGGGCGCGCTGACCGGGTTGGCCCAGGCCAGCCAGCTCTTCGAACCGATTCTCAGTTCCGAGGCTCTCGACGGCCAGCTGCACTCGGTGCTGAAACGCAATTCGTCCATCGTTCCGGCGGGCTACCCGGCGTTCATTGCCCAGGGCGCTGCTGATTCATTGGTCTTGCCCTCGATGCAGCGCGAGTTCTTCAGAAGTTCTTGCACCCCGGATGCCCAGATTGGTTACCTCGAGTACTCCGGACTGGACCACATGCCGCTCGTCGGGGCAGACTCGGCACTCAATGAAGATCTTGTCGCCTTCACCCACTCGCTGCTTGAGGGGAAGCCAGCTTTCCCTGAAGGCTCCACCCTGTGCAGGAAATAACCGTTTGCGATGCCACTCTGATTCCTTTTGTTCTTGTACCAGCGCACGGGCCCGTGTCTGGGGAACATAAAATAGGTTCGGAAAGACTTCCAGTAATTCATTGCCGTTCAATGCCGCCTAGCCATTTTCTGGCCGTCGGCCCAGGAGAATCCTAGTGCGTCCCAGCTTGTCCCGAATCGCAGTTGCCTTGTGCCTTGGCATCTTGGCCTTTTCCCTTGGCTCTTGCGTGGCGTTACCTGACGAGCAAGGGAGAGATGCGGGCACCGCGGCATTTGAATCCGGGCATTGGCCACGCACCTTGACTGATTCAATGCATGACCCCATACGGATCCCGGCAAAACCTGAACGTATCGTCTCGACCTCGGTAGGACTCACGGGTTCACTGCTGGCCCTGGACGCACCGGTCATTGCCAGCGCAACGGCGCCGGCGGGGCCTGATACCGATGGTGACGGTTTCTTCAAGCATTGGGCTGATGTTGCCTCGGATCGCAAAGTTGATCCGCTCTACGAGATCGGGAAGTTCGATCTGGAAGAAATCGAGGACCAGAAACCCGACCTCATCATCGTGGCGGCAACAGGAGCAGACTCCGAAGTCGACAACGTAGGTGCGCTGAGGAAGATTGCACCAACCATTGTCGTGGACTACGCAGATAAGGACTGGAACGAACTTTCAAAGTTGCTCGGGGAAGTCACTGGTACCGAAGAACGAGCAGAGCAGAACACTGCAGCCATTAACGAACGGGTTTCAGCACTGAGAAGCATGCTGGCAATCCCATCCGGAACCACGGCTTCAATCATTTCCTACGCAGCCCATGGCATATCCCCGATCGCTAAAACCACCGGTCCGCATGCGCAGCTGTTCAGAGGACTCGGCTTCACGGTGGTATCCACGCCAAAGAAGTTCAACACTTCCACACAGCCAAGGGAAGATTTCAGTTTCGTCAGCTACAGGGATCTGCCAGCAACGCTCACTGGAGATGCCACCTTCCTCTTGGCCGCAAACAAGAAAGCGACCACGGCATTTACCTCGGATGAATCACTAGCCCAGCTGCCATCGGTGCAGAGCGGCAGCGTCTTCCCGCTCACCACTGCCCACCTTCTGGACTACTACGCAACCCAGAAGATCTTGGACTATTTCGAACACGAATTTCCAGGTCTGGGCTCTTCTGAGCTCGAGTAGCAGCATTCCTTGAAGCCGGTACATCCGACCTCACGCCACAACACGGATCATGGACGGCTAAATGGTCCGCTCCACTGCCTATAGTTCAAGTCAGAGCATCTTCTAGCTCAAGCACCAGCCACCTTAGGAGTAGTACTACCGCATGCGTTCGCTGCGTCGCACCTTATCTTTGTTCGCCCTCCTGTCCGCCCTGGCTCTGAGCTCGTGCTCTTCATTGGAGACCATTGAGTTCCCGCCCCTTCCTGATGCCCAAGCCGCACCGACGCCAAGCACCGCAGAACAACGTGATATCTACGCAGAATCCCTTGAACTGCTCAATGAAGTTAGGGTCAAAGGCCGCGCACCAAAAACCGGCTACGACAGAGCGGAATTCGGCAAGGGATGGAAAGATCCGGACCGCAATGGATGCGATGCGCGCAACGACATCCTCTCGCGCGATTTGGTGGACGTGACATATAAACCGGCCACGCGACCCTGCGTTGTATTGAGCGGAACGTTCGATGATCCCTACACGGGCAAGACCATCGAATTCAAGCGCGGCCAAGGCACCAGCACCTCCGTGCAAATCGACCATGTTGTCGCCCTGTCCGATTCCTGGCAAAAGGGCGCGCAGCGCTGGGATGCCGAGACCCGCTTGGAATTTGCCAATGACCCGCTGAACCTGCTGGCTTCCGATGGCCCCACTAATGCTTCCAAAGGCGACAAGGACGCGGCATCATGGTTGCCACCCAACAAGAGCTTCCGTTGCACTTACGTCTCGCGGCAGACCCAGGTAAAAGCCAAATACGACGTTTGGATGACCAAGGCAGAGCACACCGTGATCGGGAACATCCTCAAATCCTGCATCTAGCAGGCAGGCAGCTTCGCCGGGCTTCATAGCCGCACGCAGGACATCGCACGGAAACATCCACCTTAAGGCTTATCGTCAAATCGATGGACTTGTGGCAAAATGGATATTATTCAACACGTTAGCGATTATGTTCTGCGATGGCTTGGCCTGATCCTCTACTGCAAGGGCGCATGATGAAGACACGAATCCCCGGAGTCCTCCTACTGGTTTCCAGCGTGTGCATCTTCAGTTTTGCACTGACCACCACGCAGCGCGAGGCAGCCACTGCCTGCTGGGTCGTCTCCACCCTCATGTTCATTGGAGCAGCCATGCTGCTGCTGAGTGCGATCCTTGGAACTTCCACCGTCACCGCAGGTGACCCGCGGCATAAGCGTCAGCAATAACTGCATACTCCTCTAATCAGAAGCAACCTCTTGGCCTATGGCTGGGAGGTTGCTTCTGTTGAATAACCGACAGTACTTGTACTTCTGCACCTAAATTTAACGCCAAAGCATCGACAGGTTCATTCAGATGCGATAGACATATGTCTTGTCACACTCGTCACTTTTAGGAGTACCCATGCCTGCATTCAGGCAGATAAGAAAACTCGGTCTCGCTTCGCTGGCAACGATTTCGCTGGCCGCCACCGGTGCCGCAACAGCTCAGGCTACATCCACGCAGAGTGCTTCCCTGTCGCCAGCTGCGGGTACTGAAGCCGTCACCATTGATCTAGTTGGCATCAATGACTTCCATGGCCGCATTTCTGCTGACAGAAGCTCTGCCGGCGCTGCTGTGCTGTCCGGTGCTGTAGATGGAATGCGTGCAGAAAACGAAAACACCCTATTCGTCTCCGCCGGCGATAACATCGGCGCCTCAACCTTCGCTTCCGCCTCGCAGGATGACGAACCAACCATCGCTGCCCTGGGTGCTGGCGGCCTGGATGTCTCGGCAGTAGGCAACCACGAGTTCGACAAGGGATTCGCGGACCTGACCGGACGCGTCATCGACAGCTACGCCGATTCCAGCGGTGTCGACGGCGCAGACTTCGCACTGGGCGCCAATGTCTATGAAAAGGGCACCACGGCTCCTGCCCTCCAGGAATACGCGATCCGCGAGATCTCCGGTATTTCCGTGGGCTTCATTGGCACCGTTACCGAAGACATGCCTTCACTGGTTTCCCCAGCTGGCATCGCCGACCTGGATTTCGGCAGCGAACTGGAAGCAGCGAACCGTGTAGCTGAGCAGCTCTCCGATGGCGATGAAGCGAACGGCGAGGCAGATGTAGTGGTGCTGCTGACCCACAACGGTTCCGCTGGCGATCAGTGCGCAGATATTGCCGAAGAAGACAGCGCCTATGGCGAGCTCGTTCGCGAGGCCAGCAACGAGATCGACGCGATCTTCTCGGGCCACACCCACCAGTCCTACGACTGCGAAATCGCGGGCCGCCCGGTGATCCAGTCCCACCAGTACGGCACCACTTTGGGCAAGATTTCCTTGCAGGTAGATCCTGAGACTGGCGAAGTCACCGAGGCCGCTACCGAGCGCATCGCCTTGGCAACCGAGGGCGCTGACGGCGAATGGGTGGGCAACTTTGATGCCAATGCCGAGGTCGCAGAAATCGTTAGCGCCGCTGAAACGGAAGCTGAAGTGGTCGGCAGCGTGAAGATCGGCGCCATCTCTGAAGACATCCTTCGTGGTGGAGAAGAACCCGGCCAGGACCGAGGCGTTGAATCCACTCTGGGCAACACCGTAGCCGACATCCACCTATGGGCTACCTCTAATGAGGATTTCGCCAGCGAACCAGCCGAGATCGCATTCATGAACCCAGGCGGCCTGCGTGCCGACCTGCTCTACGGCCAAGATGGCACAGTGTCCTACAAGGCCGCAGCCGAGGTCCAGCCATTCGCCAACACCCTGATCACCTTCAACCTCACCGGGGCGCAGATCCGCGAGGCCTTGGAGCAGCAGTGGCAGCCTGCAGGATCGGAACGCAACAAGCTGCATCTGGGTATTTCCGAGGGTCTCGCCTACACCTACGTCGAGGACGCTGCCCAGGGCGAGCACATCAAGGACATCACCTTCAAGGGCGAGCCACTGGACGAGGAAGCAACCTTCCGTGTCGCAGCCAATGCATTCCTGGCTACCGGTGGCGATAACTTCGCCGCGTTTGCCGCCGGCACCGATCATGCTGACTCCGGCCAGATCGATTTGGACGCCACCGTGAACTACTTCAAGGCACATGACGTTGTTGAGCCGGCTCCGCTGGGCCGCGCGGTCCTGCAAGAGCCTGTTGCGCCAACGCAGTCGCCGGATCCTTCGGATGAGCCAACCGGGGATCCAACTGATTCGCCGGAACCATCTGAGGATGCAACCGACGACGCGACCGAAGAACCTACCAGTTCGCCAGAGCCAACTGGGGACGCGACCCGGTCCCCTGACTCGTCTGGCGAGCCTAAGGATGAGCAGAAGGATGATTCCCAGAACCGGGACTCCGAAGACCTAGCTGATACCGGATTCGGCACCAGCTGGATCGGCATCGTCGCCGGTGTCGTTGTCCTGGCAGGCATCGCCTTGGTACTGATACGCCGCTTCGGCAACAAGGCCGGACGCTAGAGCCCAAGGGCAAAGATAAAGGCAAAGGGAAGAACCAAGAGGTTCTTCCCTTTGCCTTTATCCCAATAACTTAGTCGATGACCAGTTCGCCCATGGAATCCCAGCCTTCGCCGTCTACCTTGCGGGAAACGATCTTCGGGGTGGAGACCAGGTGTGGTCGCATGGACTCAAGACCGGCTGCGAAGTGGGCGGAGTTCACGTGGTTTGCCGCGGCTTCGTCATCGCGGAAGGCCTCAACCAGGACGAATTCGTTGAGGTCTTCGACGCTCACGGACCAATCGAAGAAGATGTTGCCCTCTTCGGCGCGGGTTGCCGCGGTGAATTCAGCGACATGGCCCATGAAGTTCGGGGTGGACTCTGGCTTTACTTGGTATTTAACAACGATGAAGTACATGTCTCTAGTCTAGGGTTCCCTTGTTAATTGCGCCTTGCAAACGAATGTATTCTTTATCCCTTTGGGGCATGCTGTCGACCACTAAATCGTATGAATCCTCGATGAGCTCGCCCATCAGTTGCGGGTCGAGTCCTGCACGAACCGAATTCCAGTGCTTCTTATTCATGTGATAGCCCGCGGTGATCTGCGGATGCTCGCTGCGCTGCTGGTCTGCCAGAGCCGGTTCGCATTTCAGGTTCAGCACTAATTCGCCTTGCAGGTGCATGAGCAGCCCAAATATTTTGCCTTTGCCCGGATCACTGCCCGCCACTTTGAATACGGTGCTGTCAGGGCCGAAGGGGTAATCGGCGTAAGCGCACGGCATGCGCAGGCACAGCTGCGCCCACGCATTTTCCAATTCTTCTTGCCCAGCTGTTGTTGCCATCAATGTCTCACTAGCGAAATGGGTACTCGATCTTGGGGCAGGTATCCATCACTACGTCCAGTCCCGCATCCTTGGCCCGTCGGGCGGCAGCTTCGTCAATGACGCCCAGCTGCAACCACACCGCCTTCGCTCCTACGGCAATGGCTTGGTCAACGATGTCTCCCACCTTGGAAGAGTTCACGAAGCAATCCACCACGTCAATGGGGCCTGGAATGTCAGCAAGCTTCGCGAAGCCCGGTTCGCCCATTACAGTTTCCGCGCCTAACGACACGGGAATAATCTGCATCGACAGTTCATCACGCAGGAAACGGGCGATGGACGGAGCTACGCGAGCTGGGTTGTTGGTCAGCCCGACAACCGCCCAGCGTCCAGGCGTGCTCAACAGCCTGCGGATTGTTGCCGAATTATTTACGTGCTGCGTGTCCATGCACGACACCATACCGCGTTGCTGGCACTTTTGGCGTCCAGGTACTGAAGTACGTCCAATTGGCAGGAACCGCTCACACCGCTGGCCTTCCAAGCGTTCGGAATTCACTGCTGCAGCTGAACCGCTTTCCCAGTGGCTGCCGCGCTGTTCTGCGAGAACGCCCCGCGGTGCTTAGCCGCCGGATGATGGGCGGGCAGGTAATCGCCACGGCCAAAGACCTTCTGGCGCAGGCTGCCCTCTGCATATCCACTTTGGGCCAGGCCACGGCGGCGCAGTTCGGGCAGCACTCCTTCAATGAAGTTGTCGTAGGAGCCGGGAAGAACATGATTCATCACGTTCAGGCCATCGATACCAGCATCCTGCCAGCGTTCGAGCTCATCGACAATTTGTTCCGGGGTCCCCGAAATCTGCTGTGCCTTGGCGCGGTAGTAGGCCAAGTCGCGCAGGGTCGGATTGCCGCCGGGCACCGAAGCCCGGGCTGCTTCAAGTACTCCCTGCGCACCCTCGGTCTGGATCTGGCCGATCGGGGTATCCAGATCCAGTCCGCCCAGATCCACTCCGATACCGCCGCCGATGTGCGCGATGATGGCATCCAAGTCCAGGTACTCTTCGTATTCGGCTTCCAATGCCTTGGCTTCAGCTTCGGTGGAACCGATGAGGAAGGACAAGCCGGCAAAGACCTTGATGTCATCGCGGCCGCGTCCGGCAGCAGCCAGGTGCTCGATCAGCTGGGCATTTTTCTTCGCCACGTACTGTGCGTGCGGGGCAAAGAGGAAGGTCGCCTCGGCGTGAGTGGCCGCGAACTGCGAACCGCGTGCCGACGAACCAGCCTGGAACAGGAACGGGGTGCGCTGGGCACTTGGCAGTGCCAGGTGCGGACCGTCAATGGAGTAGTAGTCGCCGCGGTGGTTGATTTTGTTGACCTTGGCCGGATCTGCGTAGATTCCGGAAATCTTGTCGGCCAGCAAGGCATCCTCTTCCCAGGAGCCCTCCCACAGCTTGTAGGCGGCGTCCACGTATTCTTCGGCCCAACCGTAGCGGTCATCATGCCCGACCAGTTCTTTCCCGCCGAAATTGCGGTGCGCATTTTCCAGTACGCTGGTGACGATATTCCAGGCCACACGCCCCTGCGAGAGATGATCCAGGGTGGAGATCTGCCGGGCAAACTGGAATGGATGGGATTGGATGACCGAGCTGGTCATCGCCAGGCCGATGTCCTTGGTGTTGGCGGCCAATGCCGAAAGCAGGACCAGCGGATCATGGCTGGGGACCTGCAGTCCCTTTCGTACGTGCGATGCCCAACCACCCTCATGCTCGCCGTAAAGGCCAACCACGTCAGCGAAGAACAGCGAATCGAACTTTGCATCCTCCAGCTTCTTGGCCAGGTCAACCCATAGGCCCAGTTCATGGAACCGATGCTGCTGCGCTTCGGGGTGGCGCCACATTCCGCCAAGGATATGGCTGGAGGTGTTCATCAAGAAGGCCGAAAGCAGCAAGCGCGGGCGTTCGTTGAAAGTACCCATGATTATTTTCCTGCCTTTGCTTCGCCGATCGAGTTCAATCCAGTAGGAACGGTGCCGTTGATGAAGTAGTCCCCCACCGAGCGTGCCTTGAAGGCCACCGGATTGTGGGTGGCCACCGTGCGGGCATTGCGCCAGAAGCGGTCCAGCGACTTGGTGGTCGAAATCGCCGAGGCCCCGGTGACGTCGAAGAGCTCGCTGGTGGCGTCCAGGACCAGCTTCGGCGTGGCCACGTGAGCTTGCTGGACGGCAAGCTCTGCGCGCAGGTAGGCCGCTTGCGGGTCCAAGCCCAGATCCTCGTCGAGCGCCGAATCCAGTTCCCGGGCTGCGGTGACCACGATGCTCTCTGCAGCGAAGACATTGGCCGCCAAACGGCCGACAAGTTCCTGGATCTGCACGTCATCCTTGAACAGCGCGCCGGAGCCGGTGCTGAAGGTTCGCGTGCGGTTGGCAACGATGCCTGCTGCGGCATTGCGGGCCCCCTTGCCGATACCTGCCAGTACGGCGAGCAGGCACAACTGGAAGAAGGCAGGTTCGAGGGTGGAAGCTATCTTGCGTTGAATGATATTGGCTTCTTCCACCGCAACGTCAGTGAATATCGCGGTGCCGGTACCGGTCAGCGGCTGGCCGAAGCCATCCCAGTCGTCAAAGATCTCCACGCCCTCGGCATGGCGATCGACGATGGCGTATTGGCGCCCCTCAATCCCGTCGGTGGTCGCCATGACCACTACCCAATCGGCGAAGATCGAGCCAGTGGTGTAGTACTTCTCGCCGCGCAGCACCCAGCCTTGCCCGGTCTGGACCAGCTTGGTATTGGTGGTGCCAAGGGCATTGCCGCCACGCTCGGTCGCAGCGTTGCCGAAGATTTCCCCGGCAAGCACCCGCGGGAACCAGCGGTCCTGGAACTCTGCCGGCTGCAGGGAGATGGTTTCTACGAAGGAGAAGTGGCTGCGCAGCAGGTGCGCCACATTCGAGTCCGCCGCGGCCAGCTCAATCAGCAAGCGGAACAGATGCTCGTGGTTGATAGGCGAACCGCCATGGCTTTCTGGCACACGCAGCGTGGTGAAACCGGCATCCTTGAGCCACTGCACCTGCTCGAAAGGCAGGATGCGCTGCTGCTCGCGTTCACAGCTTCCTTCAGCAATTCTGGCAAAGACCGCTTGGAATCGCTCCAGAAGTTCCTGGTAGCGGCTTTCGATTGCGGGCGCGGCGATCATCGTCATGGGTTCTCCCTGCAGAACGTCGATACTTTGAGTAAAGGAGTCGGAAAATGTGGTGCCCCACAACGCCGAAGTTCAGCGTCGTGGGGCCAAGGGCCTACTTATTCCAGGTGGCGAAGTCCGCTTCGAGATCGCGGTCCCAAGGAGTGCCCAATGCACCGTCGAGGTAGCTCGCGTACCATTCGCGCACCTCATCGGAGTGGTAGGCCTCTTCCAGCGCCTTGCCCTTTTCGGTGTCCGTAAACCCTGGCTTTGCGCCGATGATGTTGATGTACGGGAGCGCTTCTTCTTCCTCTTCGAAGAGCAGTGCGTCCTTCGGGTTCAGTCCGATCTCGGCGCCGAGCCGGGCGAAAAGGAACCCGGCATCCACGTCAGGCAGGGTCTTTGAGAGCGACTGCTGATCTACCTCAACGAACTTGAAGCCCTTGGGGTTCTCCAGGATGTCGTTCTGCGACAAGTGAATCACGCTCTTGCCCTCAGCTACCTTCAGGACACCGGCCTTATCCAACAGGGCCAGAGCGCGTCCGTTGTTGGCGGTATCCACAGGCAGTGCGATGGTCGCACCGTTGGGCAGGTCCTTGATGTCGTCGTATTTCTTCGAGTACACGCCGGCAGGCGAGCTGTACATGTAGAAGGCCGGCTCCACGTCGACGTTCTGATCCTTCTTGAACTGTTCCAGGTAAGCGCCGTGCTGGAAGAAGTTGGCATCGTATTCGCCATTGGACACCACGTGGTTCGGCTGCACGATGTCGGTGACGTAGGTAGCCTCCAGAGTCCAGCCCTTTTCGGCCAGCAGCTTCTGTGCGATTTTGGTTGGTTCCTGCGATGGGGCCGATTCGGTGACAATAACCTTGATGGTCTTGTCACCGGTGCCGGCGGCCTGTCCACCTGCCAGGCCGCAAGAAGCCAGCGCGAGGAGTGCGGCGGAGCCGGCGGTGAAAGTTAGGAAGGTGCGGCGAGAGAATGCCATGGTGTTGTCCTTTACTGAAATGCGAGTTGAGCGGGTTTTGTGTTTAGCGCTTGTCAGCGGCGCGCGATAGCCGAGTTCCGACGAACTGAACTGCATGCACCAGCAGGATCATCAACACGATGGCTAGCAGCATGACTCCGGTTTCATAGCGGTAGTAGCCGTAGCGGATTGCGAAGTCGCCGATACCGCCTCCGCCGACCAGTCCGGCCATGGCCGAATACGAGATGAAGCTGACGGTCATGATGGTGATGGAAGACAGCAGTGCAGGCTTGGCTTCAATCAGCAGCACTTCACGGATGATCTGTCCCCGGGTGGCGCCCATGGCCTGCGCTGCTTCGACAACGCCATTGCCAAGCTGGCTGATGTTCTGCTCCACGAACCGGGCGAAATAGGGGATCGCGTTGATGGTCAGCGGAACGATAACCGCCGCGGTGCCAATGGTAGTTCCCACAACGAATCGGGTGAACGGGATGATGGCGATCAGCAGGATGAGGAATGGGAAGGAACGGATTGTATTGACCAGCCCGTCAACGATTCGGTGCAGTCGCGGACGTGGGCGCAAACCGTTGGGAGACATCGAGTAAAGCCAAATGCCCAGCGGGGTTCCCAGGAGAATCGCGATCGGGATGGAAACCAGCAGCATCGCAAAGGTCTGCGCCATGGCGACCCAGATTTCCGGGGCAAGTTCGATGATGCGGTCAAAACTGAAAGCTGCTGCGTTGCCGTTGCTCGTGGCTAGCACTACTGACGTGAAATTCATTGGTAATCCAGGTTCTCTATACGCGGGCTACGGTGGCAGCGACGGCTTGGTCCTGCTTTGGCTGGCGGTTAAGCGTGAGTTCGTCACTGATCAGGTAGCGGCCGATTGGCGTCACTGGTTCAAAGCCTGGTTCTCGCAACGAACTCAGGGCGAACTCTTCAACTACCGCTCCGTCTTCCATGACCGAAACCTTGTCGGCAATGGCCTTAATAACGTTCATCTCGTGGGTGACGATGACTGTGGTGATGCCAAGGCTGGCGTTGATGTCACTGAGGTATTGCAGCACCGACGTTGTCGTTCTAGGATCCACGGCACTGGTTGGCTCATCGCACAGCAGGACCTTGGGCTCGGTGACCAGCGCGCGGGCAATGGCGATGCGCTGTTTCTGGCCGCCCGAAAGCTGTCCTGGATAGGCGGCAGCCTTGTCAGCGAGGTCCACTATGGACAGGGCTTCCAGCGCACGTTCACGGCGTTGCTTTTTCGGAACACCAGCGAACTTCAGATTCAGCTCGACGTTCTGTTGCGCGGTGCGATTGTTCAGCAGGTTGAAGTGTTGGAAGATCATCCCGATCTCATGACGCTGCTTTCGCAGGTCTCCTTCACTGAGCCCGGTCAGTTCGACGCCATCCACGATGACCTGGCCCGACGTGGGACGCTGCAGCAAATTGATATTGCGCAATAGCGTTGACTTTCCCGCACCGGAAAATCCGATAATTCCATGGATGGTTCCGGCCTGGATTTCCAGCGAGACATCCTTGACGGCCGTGAATTGATCTTGGCCCTTGCCGAAGGCGGTCGTTACGTTTTCAAGACGAATCATCATCGCTCCCTTGGTGCTTGGTTATGCGGAGCGCACTTCGCGAAAATCATCTGCGTTCCACAGATTTTCCGTCGCGAAGTGAAAGTACTCCATCGGTTCTGGCTGTAGCACCGCTCCCTCTCGGGTGGTTGCTGCGACGTCGTTGAGCCAGATCTCTCAGTCGCTCTGGATGGTGTGCGTTCGGTTGTACGAGCCGAACAATTCAAGTCTGGAGTCCACGCCCGCAGGCCGGCAAACGTTACTTCAATCGGCGTCATCAAGTCATAGTCCGGACGGATCCACGCTGAAATCACGCAATAATCCACGTAGCAATCTGACACATTTCGCTACTTCCCCTCTTTGTGACGAAAGCCTTGCAGTTTCTGCCCATCTCTCGCTGGCTTGTGCCAGCAATCTTGGGTGGGGAATTCAGCGATGCCTACGGTGGTTGTAGCAGATGCAGACCAACGAGAGGACCCCATGAAGATCGCAATTACCGGTGCCACCGGACAGCTTGGAAATCTAGTCATCGACGCGCTGCTGGCGCGCGGGGCGAATGCCGCTGATCTGGTCGCCATTGGCCGCTCCGAGCAGAAGCTGGAACCGCTGGCAGGCAAAGGCCTGGAAACCCGTGTTGCCGATTACAACGCCCAGCCAACTCTCGTGTCCGCACTCGAAGGCATAGACAAGCTGCTGCTGATTTCGGCCAGCGAGGTGGGCCAGCGCGTTGCCCAGCATGAGAACGTCATCAATGCCGCCAAGCACGTGGATGTCTCGCTGATCGCCTACACCTCCATTGCCAACGCCCTGTCCGGCGGCATGAAGCTCGCCGAGGAGCACATCGCCACCGAACGGCTGCTGGCCGGATCCGGCATCGACTACGTGCTGTTGCGCAATGGATGGTACATCGAGAACTACACCGACCAGTTGATGGGCTACCTCAACAGCGGCACGGTGCTCGGTGCCGCCGGCGACGGCAAGATCAGCGCTGCCGCCCGTGCAGACTATGCGGATGCCGCTGCGGCCGTGCTGCTTTCCGAGGAAGACCAGAACGGCAGGATCTACGAGCTGGGCAGCGACAAGCCATTCACCCTCGCCCAGCTTGCTGGCGCGGTTGGCGCTGCCGCCGGCCAGGACATCGCCTACCAGGAAATGGATCCCGGGCAACTGGAAAAGATCTACGCTGATGCCGGCGTCCCCGGACCGTTCGCGCACATCCTCGTCGATACCGACATGCGCATTCGAGAAGGAGCGCTGGAGGTGGACTCCGGGGAGCTGGCTCAGCTGATCGGCCGCGCCCCGGCTTCCTTGGGCAAAGTCATCAAGGACAACCTGGACAAGTAGCCCAGGTGTACTAGGGTTCCAGCGGGCAGGCACTGGCGGCGATCGAGGCCGCGGTGCCTGCCCGCCGCTTTAACGCGTCACAACCCGGAATATTCGCGCGGCAATGCCGAAATTGCCGCGCAAACCCATGGTGCTGCGTGTCACAACCGCGTGGCGAGTTCCCGCTCCCGTAAATTTGCGCATACTTCATCCCCACCTGCAGAGGAGATCAAAGCATGCCACGAGTACGTTTAAGATCAGTTGCCTGCGCGGCAGCCATCGCCTTGGGCCTGGGAGCTTTCTCAGCGCTTCCGGCGAGCGCCGAACCACGGCACACCCAGAAGGACCCGACCGCCATCGGCACTGGAGGCGCAGTCTCGTCGGTTGATCCGGAAGCCACGGCTGCCGGCATCGAAATCCTGCGCAAGGGAGGCAACGCCGTCGATGCGGCTGTGGCAACCGCGGCGGCACTGGGCGTCACCGAACCCTATAGCGCAGGCATTGGCGGCGGCGGATACTTCATGCACTACGATGCGAAGTCGGGCAAGGTCAGCACCATCGACGGCCGCGAAACCGCCCCGGCAGGCATTGGGCATGATGCCTTCATCGATCCTGGAACCGGCGAGCCGTATAACTTCACCCCGGACCTGGTCACCAGTGGTGTGGCCGTAGGCGTGCCCGGGACAGTGGCCACCTGGCAGCGCGCACTGGATAATTGGGGTTCGCAGAACCTGAAACAGGTTCTGCGGCCGGCGACCCAGATCGCTTCACGCGGCTTTGTCATCGACGAGACGTTCCGCGAGCAGACCCTGGACAACAAGGAACGGTTCGCCGCGTTCACCTCCACGAGCGAATTGTTCCTGCCCGGCGGAGATGCTCCGGAAGTCGGGAGCATTTTCAAGAATCCGGATCTCGCACACACCTACCGGATGCTGGCCAAGCAAGGCATTGATGGATTCTATGAGGGCGAACTGGCTGCCGACATCGCCCAAACGGTACAGGCGCCGCCAAAGAGCAAAGACACCACCCTCCCGGTTCCCGCAGGGCAGCTGGGCACCGCCGACCTGGCCGGCTACGAAGTGGTGGAGCAGGCACCGACAAAGGTGAACTACCGGGGCTACGACGTCTTCGGCATGGCTCCTTCTTCCAGTGGCGGAACGACCATCGGCGAATCGCTGAACATTCTGGGCGAATTCGATTTGCCAGCCATGGAAGAACCCGATGCCTAGCATCATTATTTCGAGGCAACTGCGCTCGCCTACGCTGATCGCGGCAAGTACGTCGGCGACCCCGCGTTCACCAGCGTCCCGACCCGGACCTTGACGGACAAGTTATTCGGCGCGGATCGTGCCTGCGCCATTGATCCGGATCAGGCCGCAACGAAGCCGGTCGCTCCGGGCGACCTTGAAAACTATGATGGCCAATGCCCTGCGGCTACCAGCGAACCGGTAGTGGAGCAGGATACGGAGAACATCTCCACCACCCATCTGTCGGTCGTGGACCGTTGGGGCAATGCCGTTTCCTACACGTTGACCATCGAGCAGACCGGCGGCTCGGGTATGGTGGTCCCCGATCGCGGTTTCCTGCTGAACAACGAGCTGACCGATTTCTCCACGGTGTACGACCCGCAGGATCCGAACCGCATTGAACCTGGCAAGCGCCCGCGTTCCTCGATGGCTCCGACCATTGTCCTGCAGGACGGCGAGCCGGTGCTGGCCATCGGCTCCCCCGGTGGTTCAACCATCATCACCACGGTGCTGCAGACCCTGGTGAACCGCATTGATCTGGGCATGGATATCAGCGAAGCCATCGCCGCTCCACGTGCTTCCCAGCGCAATACGGCAGTGGTCACCGCGGAACCGGAGTTCATCCAAGCCCATGGTTCGGCGCTCGAAGCCTTCGGGCACAAGCTCGCGCCAGCTGGGGATTCCTTCACTCCGCAGGCGGAAATCGGGGCGGTTGAAGCGGTGGAAATCGCTGCCGACGGCACACTCACCGCCGCGGCCGAGCCCACGAGGCGCGGCGGCGGTTCAGCCATGGTGCTGCAGCCAACCGAATAGGCCCGCAGGCAGACGGCGGCCCCCGGCAACTTCATTCGAAGGTGCCGGGGGCCGCTGTCTGCTGCGCTAGCAGGCGATGCGCCTAGGCCTGCGCGGCCATCCGGTTGGAGATCTTGTACCGGGCTGCGCGGTGGGTGTCCTTCACGCGGTCGCCGGCGCCGAACATCTTGTGGCGCAGCGAGCCCTCGGTGTATTCGGTCTTGTAGACCCCGCGCGCCTGCAGCTCGGGAACCACGTACTCGACGATGTCCTCGAAGGTGCCCGGAGTGACAGCATAGGCGAGGTTGAAGCCGTCCACGTCAGTGTAGTCCACCCAGTCGATGAGCTTCTCGGCTACCTCGGCGCCGGAACCAACGGAGACCGGGCCGAATCCGCCCACGCCGATCCATTCGGCCAGCTGGCGGATGGTCCACGGCTTGCCGGTATCGCCGCTGGCCTTCTTGAAGGTTTCCACCGAGGACTGGATGGCGTTGGACTTCACGTCGTCGCCGATGACATCGTCGGGACCGTAGACGGACATGTCGATGCCGGTCCAGCCGGACAGCAGTGCCAGCGACCCCTCGATATCCACGTAGGAGCTGTAGTCCTGGAACTTCGCCTGGGCCAGTTCGGTGGTTTCGGCGGTAATGATGGTCTGCATGGCGAAGACCTTGATGTCGTAGCGGCCACGCCCGGCGGCCTCGGCAGCGTCACGGATCTTGCTGACCGCTTCCTTCAGCAGGTCGCGGGTGGGGCAATTGACGAAGATCGCTTCGGCGTTCGACGCGGCGAACTCGGTGCCGCGCTTGGAGGCGCCGGCCTGGTAGATCACCGGGGTGCGCTGGGTGGACGGCTCGGTGATGGCGATGCCCGGGACCTTGAAGTACTTGCCCTCGTGCTCGATCGGGTGCACCTTGGCCGGGTCGGTGTAGACGCCGGTGGCCTTGTTGTTCTGCACCGCGTCGTCTTCCCACGAGCCTTCGAGCAGCTTGTAGACCACCTCGAGGTACTCATCGGCGTGGTTGTAGCGCTCGTCGTGCTCCATCTGGTCTTCCTGGCCCATATTGCGGGCCGCCGATGGCAGGTAGCCGGTGACGACGTTCCAGCCCACGCGGCCGTTGGTCAGGTGGTCCAAGGTGGCCAAGCGGCGGGCGAAAGCGTACGGGTGCTCATAGGCGGTACCTGCGGTGACGCCGAAGCCGAGGTTCTGGGTCACAGCGGCCATGGCGGAAACCAGCATCATCGGGTCGTTGACCGGTGCCTGCGCGCCGGAGCCCAGCGGGGTCACGTTGGTGCCCTTGTACACGTCGTAGGTGCCCAGCACGTCGGCGAGGAACAGCCCGTCGAACTTCCCCTTTTCCAGCACCTTGGCCAGGTGGGTCCAGTAGCCCAGGGTGTTGTAGGTCGAGGCCTTGTCCTGCGGATGGCGCCACAGGCCCGGCGACTGGTGCACCACGCAGTTCATGTCGAATGCGTTGAATAAGATCTCGCGCTTGTTCTCGCTCATGGCTTTGCCCCCATAGGTCGGTAATCGTGGAAAGTTGCTGGTTTGCGTCGCAGGCCCTCAAGCCCGCTGGGTTGAATCTTCGCCGGTGACGGACAGCCGCTGCGGCTGGACACCGTTGATCTCGTAGTCCCCGACGATGCGCGCCTTGTAGATCGCCGGGTTATGCGTGGCGATGGTGCGCGCATTGCGCCAGTGCCGGTCCAGGTTGCAGCCGCTTCTGGTGGACGAGGCTCCCAGTCCGTCGAAGAGCTTGCTGGTCACGCCGATGGCCAGTGGCTGCACCACGGTTTGCGCGCGGTTGGCGGCCAGCTCGCATACTGCGTAGCGTTCTTCGTCGTTCAGTCCCGGGTCGCCCAAGGCGGCTTCAACTTCGAGTACCGCGCCGATCACCACGGAGTCGGCAGCGAAGGACTCCGCGGAAACTTCGCCCACCAGCTGGAGGACCTGGGGTTCCTGGTATACCGGCACCCCGGTTCCGGTGGTGAAGATGCGGGTGCGCGCCTGCACCGCGCTACGCAGGTCGTTCAGCGCGGCGCGGGCGATGCCGGCCTGCACGGCCATGAGCACCAGCTGGAAGATCGCCGCTTCGGAGTCATTGGTCTGCTGCGGCATGAAGCAATCCACCGGGACCTGGTGGAATTCGGTGGTGCCGGTTCCGGTGAGCCCCTGGCCGAATCCATCCCAGTCGTCGAGGATCTTGACGCCGCTGCGCTGGGTGGAGACCACGGCGATCTGGCGGCCGGCGAGCTCCGGGTGGGCCACGGCAACGGTGGTCCAGTCGGCAAAAATGGTGCCGGTGCAGTAGTACTTTTCACCGTCGATCACCCAGCGCCCGTCCACGGTGCTGGCCTTGGTGTTCAAGGTGCCCAGGGCGTTGCCACCGCGTTCGGTGTAGGCGTTGCCGATAATCTGCCCGGCAGCGATGCGAGCGACCCACTTCTTGCGCAGCTCTTCGTCCTCCAGCGCCAAGACGTTCTCGACGAATGCGACATGTGCACGCCACAGCTGGCCTACGTGGGAGTCCGCCTCGGACAGCTCGATGAGCAAGCGGAAGACATCCACCAGCCGTGCGCCGTAGCCCCCATCGGCAACGGAAAGGCGCAACGCACCGAACCGCTCGCGATTCAGCAGGCCTACCTGCTCGAAAGGAAGCACGCGGTTCAAGTCGCGGTCCTTGGCGGTTGCGGCGATCTGCGCAAAAACGGGACGGAAGATTTCGGCCAGCCGGTCGTATTGCTCATCCGCACTTGGTCCGGGGGTGATTTTCAGCAATTGCCTAGTCGGCAACTGTTCTTCAAACTTGTCCAGGCCCATTGCGGTGGCCTGCGAAGGGTCACTGAGCTGGTTGAAGTCCAGTCCGAGGGCATTGTGCGATTCACCAATAGGCATCAGGGTTCTCAATTCTTTCCATCGGTCCTGGCGGTAGCACCGTCCCGCTATTGGGGTGGTTGCTGCGGCGTCGTGGAGCCAGATCTCTCAGCCGCTCTGGATGGGTCGTAATTCATTTGTAACGGTAATAAACCGGTGATTCCAACCCGCGAAGTCACATTTCGTCCCAGTGCCGGCAGTGCCCATCTTCAAATTTCACAGCCTAATCCGTGTCCTGCCGAAGATGAGTTGCAAAGTTTTGCTTAATGTCAAGCAAACCGGCCTGCAATAAAATAAATAACGAAATTTCTGGGCAATGTGACGTAGTTGTCGAAGATTTTTTCATATTACGCGAGATTTGCGTTCAAATCGTTCGACTCGTTGTAATGGACACGTAACCATCCCGAGCGGCCGAGAGATCTGGCTCGTTGACGCCGCAGCAACCACCTTTGGAGTTTTGCTCTGCAGGCCGGTGCTACCGCCAGGACCGATGGAGATGAACATGACTCTTTCCTTTGCAGCGCCCGAGGCAGCTCCCGTTGTCTCAGCTTCAAGCGCCCTGGACGTGCAGTTCAGCAACGTGTCGCGGACCTTCACCACCAAAATGGAAAGCCGCACCGTCCTGGCCGATATCAACCTGCAAATTCCAGCAGGTCAAGTCCTGGCCATTCTTGGAGCCAGCGGTTGCGGAAAATCCACGCTGCTGCGTTCAGTATCGGGCTTGGACCACCCCACCACCGGCACCATTCGCACCGGCACCCGCGAGGTCACCGGCATCAACGAGTTATGCGCCGTTGCCTTCCAGGAGCCCCGGCTGCTGCCATGGCGCTCGGTTCGCCAGAACATTGCACTAGGCCTGGCACCGGAAACCGATAAGCGCGCCGGCAACTCGCTGATCGATGAGTTGATCGAGCTGACCGGTCTGAGCCATGCAGCCAGCTTGCGCCCACGAGAGATCTCCGGAGGCATGGCGCAGCGGGTTTCGCTGGCTCGCGCGCTGGCTCGGCGCCCGGGTGTATTGCTTCTTGATGAACCCTTCGGAGCCCTCGATGCGCTGACACGCTTGAAGATGCAGGATCTGCTGCTCTCGATTCACGCATCGTTCCCCACCACCGTTCTCATGGTGACCCATGATGTGGACGAGGCGTTGACTTTGGCTGACCGCGTGATTGTTCTGGGGCGAGGCGCTGGGCATAGTGCAGCGGGCGTCATCGAAGATCTGTCCATCTCAGCTGGGCATCCACGCCGGCATACCGATGAAAAGTTCGTTGCAGATCGTCTGCACCTATTGCGCCTGCTCGGCGTCGACCCAACCAACCATTAGTCCCGGGCACGCCGTGGGGCCCGAACCATTCGGCGGCCTCTCTGCCTTTCACCTACACCGCTTGCACGCACAATTCTAGGATTCTCCATGCTTTTGAACCGTCTCACCCGCCGCACGGCATTGTCCGCCGCCGCCTTGCTCGTTGGCGCAATTGCCCTGACCGGCTGTGCTGGCGAAAACGCTACAGCCTCCTCGGATGGTCAGACCCTGTCCATCGACTTTGCCACATACAACCCGCTGAGCCTGGTGCTCAAGGAAAAGGGATGGTTGGAAGCAGCCGCCAAGGAGCAGGGCGTAAATGTCGAATGGATCCAGTCCGCTGGTTCCAACAAGGCCAATGAAGCTCTTCGCGCCGACGCAATCGATGTTGGTTCCACAGCCGGTTCCGCTGCGCTCCTGAACCGTTCGAACGGTGCACCCATCAAGACCATCGCACTGTATTCGCAGCCGGAATGGGCAGCCCTGGTAGTGGATAGGGACTCAAAAATCGAGTCCGTTGAAGATCTCGCTGGCAAGACCGTGGCCGCTACAAAGGGCACCGACCCATACTTCTTCCTGCTGCAGGCGCTGGAATCCGCGGGCTTGAGTGAAGCTGACATCAAGCTGCAGAACCTCCAGCATGCCGATGGACGTACCGCCCTGGCCAACGGCTCGGTTGATGCCTGGAGCGGTTTGGATCCGATCATGGCCGCTGCCGAAAAAGACGGCGCGCAACTGGTTTACCGGAACTTGGATTTCAACACCTACGGTGCGCTGAACGCTCGCGAAGACTTCATTGAGCGGAGCCCCGAACTCGCCCAGCTCGTTGTCGATGCCTACGAAAAGGCTCGTGGCTGGGCAGCTGACAATCCCGAGGAAACCGCAGAAATCCTGGCCGACGTAGCAGGGCTCGAACCAGGAGTTGCTGCCACCGTCATTGAGGAACGCTCCAATCTGGACGTTCCGGCAGTTCCCGACGCCAAATTCACTGGAGTCCTGAGCAAGATTGCTCCCACGCTGGTCGCTAGCGGCGATGTCTCGGAGCAGGAATCCGTTGATGAAGCTCTGGAAACCCTCATCGATGACCAGTTTGCCGTCAAGGCAGACGCAACAAAGATCTCCGGAGAGTAACCAGCCATGAGTCCCACTAACGTGGCTGGAACCCGCGGAAGCCAAACACCTGCCAAGCAGAAGGCCAGCATGGCCGCAACGATCCTGCGTGCCCCGAAATGGCTGCTTGCGCTGGTCTTGCCGCTGACCACCCTGGCTGTGTGGCAATTTGTCACCGTTACCGGAATCGTTGCTCCGTGGACACTGCCAACTCCGGGTTCAGTGGTTTCTGCTGCCATTGAGCTCTTCCAGGATGGCGAACTCGGAAAGCACATCGGCATCTCCACTCAGCGTGTTCTTCTCGGTTTCGCCTTCGGATCATTGCTGGGCTTGGCGCTGGGTGCGCTTGTCGGGCTGTCCAAATTGGCAGATGCATTTCTGGGACTGAGCATCAGCGCCCTGCGTGCAGTCCCTTCCTTGGCTTGGGTTCCGCTGCTGGTGCTCTGGATGAAAATGGGTGAAGATTCCAAGGTCACACTCGTGATCATTGGTGCCTTCTTCCCGGTCTTTACCACCGTCGCCTTGGCGTTGCGCCATGTCGATGCCCACCTGGTCGAAGCAGCCCGCGCCTTCGGGTTGAAGGGATTGAAGCTGCTGCGCACGGTCCAGCTGCCCGCAGTGGTCCCTTCGATCTTCTCCGGACTGCGTTTGGCACTAGCCCAAGCTTGGCTCTTCCTGGTCGCAGCCGAACTCCTCGGCGCGTCAATGGGCCTTGGCTTCTTGCTCACCGACTCGCAGAACAACGGCCGATTGGACCGCCTAATCATGACCATCGTGCTGCTGGCCGTCTTTGGAAAGATCACCGATGCCCTGCTGTCGATAGCAGAACGCTGGGCTATCAAGCGCTGGACCTGAAACCGGACCAGCTAGTACCCGCTGACAAAACTACCCCTCACCAAAGAAAGTTTGCGATGACCACCGAATTGGCAACAACCTCAACTCAAGTTTCAGAGGCAGCACGCCAGGAATTCTGGGACGAAGCGGCGAACCTCTTGGATTGGGACACCCCGTGGCACACCACCAGCCGCATCATTCCGGCCGATCCGGATGCCAAGCGCGGACCGGAAATTTCTTGGTACCTCGGCGGCAAGCTGAACGCCGCAGTGAACTGCGCCGACCGCCATGTAGCTGCGGGACGCGGCCAGAAGGTCGCACTGTATTTCGAAGGCGAGCCCGGTGACCGGGTAGCCGTCACCTACACGAATTTGCAGGAGCGGGTCTCCCAGGCAGCCAACGCCTTGGAATCCCTGGGTGTGGTGAAGGGCGACCGCGTGGTCATTTACCTGCCGGTGCTCATTGAAACAATTGTCATCACCTTGGCTTGCGCCCGCATCGGCGCCATCCATTCGCTGGTCTTCGGCGGGTTCTCCGCCGAAGCGCTGAGGTTCCGCGTGGAGGACACCAAGGCAAAGGTCCTGGTCACCACCGACGGCCAGTTCCGCCGTGGCACTTCGGTTCCGGTCAAAGGCAACGCCGATGCGGCCGTTGCCGGCGAGAACGAAATCGAAAAGGTCCTGGTTATCCGCCGCACCGGCGACGAAATCCCGTGGACCGAAGGCCGCGACATCTGGTGGCATGAGGTGGTTGATACCCAATCCACCGAGCACCACGCGCAGGCATTCGATGCGGAAACACCGCTGTTCATTATGTACACCTCGGGAACCACCGGCCAGCCGAAGGGCTTGGTTCACACCACCGGCGGGTACCTGACGCAGGCGGCCGCCAGCTACAACCTGCTGTTCGCCAACCCGGACGAATCCCAGCGCGCCAAGGACGTGCACTGGTGCACCGCCGACCTCGCCTGGGTCACCGCGCATACCTACGAGATCTATGGCCCGTTGGCCAATGGCGTCACCCAGGTAATCTACGAGGGCGTCCCCAACGCCCCGCACCCGGGCCGCCACTTCGAGGTCATTGAACGCTACAAGGTCACCAGCTACTACACTGCTCCCACCTTGGTCCGCTCGTTGATGGGCTGGTTCCCGGACGGCATCCCCGCTCAATACGATCTGTCCTCGGTGAAGATCGGCGGCACTGTGGGTGAAGCCGTCAATCCCGAGGCATGGAAATGGTTCCGCCAGCAGATCGGCCGGGACAGCGAAGCAGGACTGCCGATGGTTGACACCTGGTGGCAGTCCGAATCCGGCGCGACCGTGCTTTCCCCCCTGCCGACCGATGGACATTTCAAGCCAGGCTGCGCCGCACGCGCGCTGCCGGGCATCTCGGTGGACATTGTCGATGACGGCGGCCTGAGCGTGCCGGCCAACCAGCAGGGCAATATTGTCATCACGCGCACTGGCCCGTCGATGGCCCGTACCGTATGGGGCAACCCGACGCGCTACTACACCAGCTACTGGGAACAATACGTAGAGCAGGGCTGGTTCTTGGCTGGCGACGGTGCCCGCTTCGATGAGGACGGCGATATCTACATCCTGGGCCGCACCGACGACGTGATCAATATTTCCGGCCATCGGCTTTCCACCATTGAAATCGAATCGGCATTGGTCACCCACCCCGGCGTGGTGGAAGCCGGCGTCTGCCCCACCCCGGATTCCAAGACCGGACACGCTGCAACCGCCTTCGTGGTACCGCTGGACAAGACCCTGGTTGCCGAGTCGCCTGACGAGCAGCTCGTTGCACGGCAGGCCGAGTTCATTGCTGAACTCCGTGATACCGTCGCGGTGCAGATCGGCCCGATTGCCAAGCCGCGGGAAATCGTCTTGGTTCCAGATGTGCCCAAGACCCGTTCGGGCAAGATCATGCGCCGCCTGCTCACCCAGCTGTTCGAGGGCACCACGCTCGGCGACACAACGAGCCTGCAGAATGAGCCGTGCATTCCGGAGATCAACGCGATCTGCCGCGCGCGCGGCTAATCGCTGCTCCCAAGCCCCTTGGGGTTAAACAAATGAAGCTTCTTCCCCGGCTGGGGAAGAAGCTTCATTTGATTTGCCGGTTAGGAATCCCCGGCCGTTGGCTTCTGGCTCTGGTCATCGGCCGCGCTGCCCTTGCCGTCCTGCACCGGGTCAGCGGTGGCTTCGGTGGCAAAAAGCTTCACTTCGGAGGCCCTTCCCTCGGCCCTGACCAAAGGGATTTCGGTGGTCATCAAGCTGAACTGGCCACCCTCATGGCGGTCAACCGCCTGGCCCACGGACTGCTCCAGGACCTTTCGAGCCACCTTGCCGCGAAGCACCAGCGGATCCTTGCTCAGGTCCTTCCACAACGCCACGCAGAGCAGGAGCATCACAATCACGAATGGCAGCGCCGAAACAATAGTGATGTTCTTCAGCCCGGTCAATGCCTCCGCCGGATGATCGCCGCCAGCCAGCAGCATCACCGCGGCCACAGCGCCGGTGGCCACGCCCCAGAAGATCACGGCCTTCTTGGATGGCTCTTCAGCGCCACGTTCGCTGAGCGCACCCATCACGATCGAGGCCGAGTCTGCGCCGGTCACGAAGAAGATCGCAATCAGCAGCACGGTGACGACCATCAGCACGGTAGCCATCCAGCCCGACAGCGGGAGGCTGCCAAGCATGTCGAAGAGGATCAAATCGAAGTTGATGTCTGGTGCGCCATCAACAATGCTGGCCAGCTTTTCCCCGGTTTCCCCGGAGCGTTCAGCGCGTTCCTGAATACCGATTGCGCCACCGCCGAAGATTGCAAACCAAATCAGGGTGACACTGGATGGAACGAGCAGCACGCCGGTGACGAACTGGCGAATAGTGCGGCCACGGGAAATGCGGGCGATGAACAAGCCTACGAATGGGCTCCAAGAGATCCACCATGCCCAGTAGAAGACAGTCCACGAGGACAGCCAATCAGACATTGCACCATCGCCGGCAGCCGTACGCGAAGCCATCTCCGGCAAGTCGCCGATGAAAGCGCCAATGGCATTGGGAATGACGTTCAGGATGAACAGAGTTGGGCCGCCAATGAAAACGATCAATGCGATGATCAATGCCAATACCATGTTGGTGTTGGACAACCACTGGATACCGCGCTCAATGCCGGAAACGGCAGAAGCGACAAACAATGCCGTCAGAATGCCAATGATGATAACCAGAACGCCGGAGCCGACCTTCTCCATCATCCCAGTGGCCTGGATGCCGCCGCCAATCTGCAATGCGCCCAGACCCAGCGAGCAAGCCGAGCCGAAGAGGGTGGCGATGATGGCCAGGATATTGATGGTGCGCCCGCCCCAACCATGGATGGCGCGGTCGCCGAAGATCGAGCTGAACATGGCTGAGAACAGCTGGGGGCGTCCCAGCCGGAAGCTGCCGTAAGCCATGCCCAAGCCAACGATGGCGTACATGGCCCATGGGAATAAGGTCCAGTGGAAGAGCGTGGTGCCCATAGCGGTGCTCAATGCATCACTGGTGGAACCTTCCACCGTTCCCGGAGGAGGCGACATGTAGAAGTACAGCGGCTCGCCCACGCCGTAGAAGACCAAGCCGATGCCCATGCCGGTTGCGAACATCATCGAGATCCACGAGACCGTGGAGAACTTTGGCGTCTCGCCGTCCTTGCCCAGCGGGATGCGTCCAAAGTTCTTGGCCGCTACGACGATGGCGAAGACCGCGAAAACCGCGGCAGCAATGACAAAAAGCCAGCCAGTGTTGGTGATAACCCAGTCAAGGGCCGCGCTGGAGGCCTTGCCCAGCCCTTCGGGGCTAGCGAAACCCCAAATAATAAAGGCCAGCGCTAGAGCGCCGGCGATTCCGAATACCCAGTAATCCGTACCGGAAAGTGAGTACTTCTTAGGTCGTCTGTGACGAACTGAATGCAGTTCCTCAACGAGGTCGCCGATTGATTGATCCGTCTGCTTCATTGCGGTCTTCCTTCACTGGTGAGATCCCGCGGATAAGATCCGGGCGGAATCTGCCGAGCCATCGCCTCTCGAGTAAACGATCGCCATGCAGTGTGATTGATTGCGAATTGCTTTTCGGGTGTCGGTCCACTGTGTCTAAATCTCGCGTTGAAGCAGCCTGAAAGAAACAACTATTCTCCGCTAATATCCCGCGAATTATTCCTGCGAGTTGACTCGATTTAGCACGATTTTGACACGATAAATCCCAAAATGGGCCTTTTCCAGCATGGTCGACATCTCATCAAGGGTCAAATCAGATCCTTGATTTCTCGCCGTTTCCGGATCTTCAGCACCCCGGGATCACATTGTTTACGCTGGCAGCGCCATCCATGTGAGCTTCCTCGCCCCACAGGATTTTTCGCTCCCCGAACCCGTGGAATCATCAATTGGACCGCAATATTTCCCAAGATAAAACCACGCACTATTCGCTTTCTTATTTCGGGTGAAATGTCTGCGATTTCGTAATTTTCCTCCCCCAGAAGCACATCACGCTTGAACATGCATCATACGGAATACTTACTAATGAAGCATCGATTCAACCAGTCAGCTGGAGTCCACCCACTTTTAACGCGAAATACACTGGAACTTATCTTGACTGATTCAAAATAAGCAGGCATGCTGGGTACATGACATCACAGGCAGGGATCGAGCAGGTGCTGAAGGCGGCATCGATGCGGGTCACGCAACCGCGCGTTGCGGTACTTTCCGCCGTCGCGGCGCACCCGCACGCGGATACCGAAACCATCATTTCGGCTGTCCGTGAAGATCACCCCAATGTGTCGCACCAAGCTGTCTACGATTCACTCAGGCTCTTCACGAAACTGGGTGTCATTCGGCAGATACAGCCACAGGGCCATACCGCCCGCTATGAAGCCCGCGTTGGCGACAATCACCACCATGTGGTGTGCCGCCAGTGCGGAACGCTGGCGGACGTCGACTGCGCTGTCGGCGGCGCCCCGTGCCTGCATGCTTCCAATGACCACGGGTTCAGCATTGATGAAGCCGAAGTGATCTATTGGGGCACCTGCCCGGATTGCCAGGCTGCGAACGCATAGTTGCTGTCTAAGTAAACCCCTAGATTTGCCATCGTCATCAGCGCAGCTGCTGTGCGATGGATAAAACCAGATAAACCCTAAACAATCCGGAAGGAAAGAGCACATGTCTGAGATGACTGCAGGTCAGTGCCCAGTAGTTGGCGGCGCGGGTCGAATTCACCCTACCCAGGGCAATGCCAACACCGAATGGTGGCCGAATAAGCTGAATCTGAGGATTCTGGCCAAGAACCAGCAGGTTTCCAACCCGCTGGACGAGAACTTCGACTACATTGAAGCCTTCAATGCCCTCGACTTGTCGGCAGTAAAAGCCGACCTGACCGAAATCATGACCCAGTCGCACGACTGGTGGCCAGCAGACTTCGGCCACTACGGCCCGTTCTTCATCCGCATGGCTTGGCACTCCGCAGGCACCTACCGCTCGCACGACGGCCGCGGCGGCGGCGGCGCAGGCCAGCAGCGCTTCGCTCCGCTGAACTCGTGGCCTGACAACGTTTCGCTGGACAAGGCTCGCCGCCTGCTGTGGCCAGTGAAGAAGAAGTACGGCCAGTCGATTTCCTGGGCCGACCTTATCCTGCTGGCTGGCAACGTGGCTCTGGAAGACATGGGCTTCGAGACCTTCGGTTTCGCCGGCGGCCGCAAGGACGTTTGGGAAGCAGATGACGATGTCTACTGGGGCCCGGAAAAGGTCTGGCTGGACAGCGAACGCTACACCGGCAAGCGAGACCTGGATGCTCCTCTGGCAGCAGTGCAGATGGGCCTGATCTACGTGAATCCTGAGGGTCCTGACGGAAATCCGGATCCGCTGGCCTCGGCCGTAGACATCCGCGAAACCTTCCGCCGCATGGGCATGAACGACGAGGAGACCGTCGCGCTGATCGCCGGTGGCCACACCTTCGGCAAGACCCACGGCGCGCATGCCGATGACAAGATCGGCCCGGATCCAGAAGCAGCTCCGCTTGAAATGCAGGGACTGGGCTGGAAGAACGGCCACGGCACCGGCAAGGGCGCGGACACCGTGTCCTCGGGTCTTGAAGTCACCTGGACCTACCACCCAACCCGCTGGGACAACGAGTTCTTCCACATCCTCTTCGCCTACGAATGGGAACTGTTTGAATCCCCAGCAGGCGCCAAGCAGTGGCGCCCGGTCAACAATGGCGGAGCCGGCTTGGTCCAGCCTGCATTCGAGACCTTGGAACACCGCGAGCCACGCATGCTTACCAGCGACCTGGCCCTGCGCTTCGACCCGGTCTACGGCCCGATCTCCAAGAACTTCAAGGAGAACCCAGACCAGTTCGCAGACGCCTTCGCCCGCGCATGGTTCAAGCTGACCCACCGCGACATGGGCCCGAAGTCCCGCTACTTCGGCCCAGAGGTTCCTGCTGAGGACCTGCTCTGGCAGGATCCACTGCCAGCAGCTCCGCAGACCACCTTGGGTGCAACTGAAGTTGCCGCACTTAAAGCCCTGATCAACGATTCGGGACTGACCGTCCAGCAGCTGGTATCCACGGCTTGGAAGGCCGCTTCGACCTTCCGCACCTCGGATAAGCGCGGCGGCGTTAACGGCGGCCGCATCCGCCTGGAACCACAGGTCTCCTGGAGCGTGAACCAGCCTGAGCAGCTCAAACCGGTAATTGCCAAGCTGGAAGAGATTGTTGACAACTTCAACGCCACTTCCGGGATCAAGGCTTCCTTCGCGGACGTCGTTGTCCTAGCCGGCAACGTCGGAGTCGAGCAGGCAGCCCTGGCAGCTGGCCAGCAGGTCGAGGTTCCATTCACCCCGGGCCGCGTAGACGCAACCCAGGAGCAAACCGACGTTGACCAGTTCGCATGGCTGGAACCAGTTTCCGACGGATTCCGCAACTACGACTCGGGCTTCGTCAAGCTGCCTAGCGAGTACTTGCTGATCGACCGCGCGAATCTGCTGGGCCTCTCGGCACCGGAAGCGACCGTACTGCTCGGTGGACTGCGCGTCATCGGCAATAACTGGGACGGCTCCAACTTGGGCGTCTTCACCGACACCCCAGGCGCGTTGACCAACGACTTCTTCGCGAACCTGCTGGAGCTGGGGTTGGAATGGACCCCATCCGCTGACGAGCAGACCTACACCACCACCGATGGCCGCTGGACCGGCAGCCGCGTGGATCTGGTCTTCGGTGCCAACTCCGAGCTGCGTGCACTGGCCGAGGTTTACGCTTCGGATGATGCCAAGGAGAAGTTCGTCAATGACTTCGCCTCCGCTTGGGCCAAGCTCATGGACGCAGATCGCTTCGAACTGCGCAGCAAGTAGCAGCTGCTGGGCCGCGAGCCCGTAGCAATTAGTGCTGGGCTGCTGCTTCCCGCAAGGGAGGCAGCAGCCCAGCACTTGTTTCATGCGGGAGTTGCCCGTCAGAACAGCGTCGCGGCGCCGCTGGCGAAGTCCGGGTTCTCCAGCTTCAGCAGCTCGGACTTGGCTTCCAAGCCTCCCAGGTAGCCGCCCAATGAACCATCGGTGCGCAGCACCCGATGGCAGGGCAGCACGATGGGAATCGGGTTGGTGGCGCAGGCTGAACCGACGGCCCGCACCGCCTTCGGCTTGCCGATCTGCTGCGCCAGCTGGGCGTAGCTCAGGGTATGCCCGTAATCGATATGACCCAGTTCCAGCTGCACCTGGCGGCGGAACTGGGTGGAGAGCTGCAAGTCCACCGGAAGATCGAAGCCATGCCGCTGGCCCGCGAAATACTCCTCCAGTTGCCGGGCGGCACCATCCAGGCTCGACTTGTCGCGCAGGATCCGCGGGCTGAGCCTTTCCGAGAGCACCTCCAGAATCCGGTCATGGCCTTCGGATTCAAAAGCGACCCGGACCAGCCCGGCATCGGTGCTGGCCAGCAGCAAGGCCCCCACGGGGCTATCGACCACGCGATAGGCAACATCAACAAGTTCCCGTGCACGGGCCCGCTCAACGAGCCGGCCCTGCAGCGAGTCGAGGATTTGCGCTTCAGCGGCCGTAGCCTGCTGCCGATAATTTATTCCGTTCATGGCTGCTCCCTCCATAGTTCTTGGTCATCCATCCGGGCCCGCAGATTCTTGATCCCATCGGCGCCCGAACGCCGGGCGGCAGCTTCGGTGCCGGAAAGGATTCCGGCAATTTGCGCGTAGCTCATTCCGCCCAGATAGCGGTAGGCCACCACCTGCCGCTGCTTGCCAGGAAGCTGGTTCACCTCATGCCACAGCTGCAGGTTCTCCAACTGCAGATCCGGCCGCTGGGCCGATGGGGCCAGGCTGTCCACGTCTTGGCCGATGAGGATTTCCGGCTTGTTCCTGCGCAACTCGTCAATGGCTTTGTTCCGGGCAATACGCACTAGCCATGCCAGGACATTGGCGTCTTCAGGCAATTGCGGGTACGCCTTGAGCGCGGCAAGGAACGTTTCGGACCAGGCGTCTTGCGCGCGATGCTCATCAAGCAGGGCACGGCAAACGCGCAGGACGTTCAGTCCATAGTCCTGGACTATCCGCTCGAACGGTGCTTGCATGGATCTCCTGGCATTTTGCGCCTTCATGGCTTCTCACCATGTAAACGTACGAGGAGACCATTTTGTGAGGCGTGAATGAAAAAAATTTCCTTCACGCAGAGACCCCATGGATTCCTAGAATGCCATCAGATCCAATTCGCTGGCGATCTGCTCAAGGCGGATCAAGTCCAAGTGGAGCATTTCGCCATTTTCCACGCCTTGGGGATCCGTGGTTCCGGCCAATGCGTCACGGATGGTGCGCATGGTGGCCCCATGGCTGACAATCATGACCTTGCGCCCGGCATGCCTGCTGGCCAAGTCCAGCAGCGCTGGCACCGCACGGCTCAAGATCTGGGCACGCGGCTCACGCAGGTCCTTGGCAGCAGCCGATTCCGCTTCGCTGACCTCGGCCATGATCCGGCCTTCCAGCGGGCCGAAGCCGCGTTCAATGAGTTCCGGAACAGCGTTCCCCGTCTCGGCCTCGATCTGCTGGGCAATCAGCGCGGCAGTTTCCCGGGCACGTTCCAAGGGCGAAGCAAGTACCAGCGACCAGTTCTGGCCGATGAGCTGGCGCCCGACCTCGCGAGCTTGTTCGCGCCCGGTAGCGTTCAACGGGATATCGGTACGCCCCTGCAGGCGCCCTGCAAGGTTCCAATCGGTCTGCCCGTGTCGCACCAGTGCCAGCGAAGTATCCATGACTCCAGCCTAACCAGGGTAATAGGTATCGAAGAATCTCCGACAACAGCTCCAATACGCAACGTTACGACTCATAGTTGGGTCACGAACGGTCATGTTGCGAAGATTATTACACCATCCCGAGCGGCTGAGAGATCTGGTTCGATGACGCCGCAGCAACCTGCCACATCCGGTGGTTACGGTGCTACCGCCAGAAACGATGCAGCCGCCTACCCGTTGGACCACAGCAGGAAGCGACATTGATTCCGGGATTCCTGCCTCGATCGCGGCCCGCCCTGCGGTGCCCGCGAAACCCCAATCGACAAGGAGTCGTAAGCCACCATGGCAGATCACAAGTTTGGATTCCGCACCCGCGCATTGCATGCCGGAGGCACCCCCGATGCCGAGCATGGCTCACGCGCAGTGCCGATTTACCAGACCACTTCGTTCGTCTTCAAGGACGCTGACGATGCGGCCAACCTCTTTGCCCTGCAGAAGTACGGCAACATCTACTCGCGTATCGGCAACCCGACCGTAGCGGCTTTCGAAGAGCGCATGGCTTCGCTGGAAGGCGGCATCGGAGCGGTAGCCACCGGCTCGGGCATGGCCGCGGAATTCGTCACCTTCGCGGCCTTGGCCCAGGCAGGCGACCACATTGTGGCTTCCTCGAAGCTCTATGGCGGCACCATCACCCAGCTCGATGTCTCGCTGCGCCGCTTCGGCATCAACACCACTTTCATCGACTCCAATGATCCCGCCGACTTCGAAGCGGCGATCCAGGAAAACACCAAGGCCGTCTACACCGAGGTGGTGGCCAACCCGTCCGGCGACATCGCTGACCTGAAGGGCCTGGCCGAGGTGGCGCACCGCCACGATCTCCCGCTGGTAGTCGATTCGACGCTCACTCCCCCGTACATCCTGCGCCCTATCGAGCACGGCGCGGATATCGTGATCCACTCGGCCACCAAGTTCATCGGCGGGCACGGCACCACCCTGGGCGGCGTGGTCATCGAGTCGGGCAAGTTCAACTGGGGCAATGGCAAGTTCCCCACCATGACCGAACCGGTTGCCAGCTACGGCAACGTCTCCTGGTGGGACAACTTCGGCGAGTACGGCTTCCTGACCAAGCTGCGCAGCGAGCAGCTGCGCGACTTCGGACCGGCTCTGCCGGCCCAGTCCGCATTCCAGCTGCTGCAGGGCCTGGAGACCTTGCCGCAGCGCATGGACAACCACCTGTCCAACGCGAAGCAGGTCGCTGCCTGGTTGCAGGCCGATGAGCGCGTGACCTACGTGAACTATGCCGGCCTGGAATCCCACCCGCAGCACGCGCAGGCCAAGGAGCTGCTGCCCATGGGCGTCGGCTCGGTCTTCAGCTTCGGGGTGAAGGGCGGGCGCGAAGCCGGCTCGAAGTTCATCGAAGCCCTGCAGTTGGCCAGCCACCTGGCCAACATCGGCGATGCCCGCACCCTGGTGCTGCACCCGGCCTCCACCACCCACCAGCAGCTGAGCGCCGAGCAGCTGGTCTCCGCTGGCGTGCCAGAAGATTTGATCCGCCTGTCGGTAGGACTGGAAGATGTCGAGGACATCCTCTGGGATCTGGACCAGGCGCTGGCCGCTTCGCAGGAAGCGATTGCCGGTTCCGCCGCAGGGTTCGAGGCACCGGCCTACGACGGTTCCGCCTGCGCATTGCCAACCGCTTCGAAGGGAGCAATCTAATGACTGCCGTTGATACCGCTTGGGAAGGCCCGGGAGCCGCACAGCGCCTGGAGATCCTGCGTGACACCAAGTCCATCGCCATTGTCGGCGCCTCGAACAAGCCATCGCGCGCCAGCTATTTTGTGGCTACCTACCTGCTCTCCTCCTCCAAGTACAAGGTGTATTTCATCAACCCGGTACTCGATGAGATCCTGGGCCAGCCGGTGTACAAGTCGCTGGCCGATCTGCCGGAGACCCCGGATCTGGTGGAGGTTTTCCGCAAGCACGATGACCTGCCTACCGTGTTGGACGAGGCCCTGGCCGTAGGCGCGAAGACCCTGTGGCTGCAGCTGGGATCCTGGCACGAGGAAGTGGCCCGGCGCGCCGAGGCCGCGGGCATGAATGTGGTCATGGACCGCTGCGTGAAGATCGAGCACGCCCGCTTCCACGGCGGCCTGCGCCTGGCTGGATTCAATACCGGCGTCATTTCCTCCAAGCGCCAGGTACTTGCCTAGGGAGTCCAAGATTCCAGGAAATGGGTGCATGCAACATTGCGTTGCATGCACCCATTTTTCTGCGGCAATTCCCCGGAAATGGCCGGTTTGGTCAACGACGCTGAACTTTTGCACGGAGCATTCCGAAGGAAGAACAAGACCTCTGCCGAACCATGGTCGACGCAATTGGCCCACGGCATGCCGTGGGTGTGGCCCCGAAGTGCTCGACGCGTTCAATCACAGATCGAAAAATCTGCAAACCACAGCACTGCAACGCAAGGCCAAACGACCCAAACCCTAAAACAGGCAGAGAGAATCGATTTCGATTCGCTACGAGCGCGAACGAAAGAAGAAAAATCCCGCCCGCACTGCTATATGAAAACTCAATTCCCCTGGCCCGAGAACATTCCAGCATCTCGCAATAGCATGGTGCCGCACCCTCGATGCTGCACGGAGTTGAAATTTCTCTGGGCGAGGATTCCATCTGCGGCACCCAGCTAAGAGGCATCGGAGACAGTACTCTGGGTTGACGCACTATTCAGAATTCTCCGGAAGCAGAAGCCTCCTTGGAGGTGCGCCAGTTGACTGGAGGTGCGCCAGTTGACTGGAGATACGAAGGAGCAGACAGTGGATGCAAATCGAAGAACCCTATGGTCCGTGGCCCTCGGGATGAGCTTGACTGCCTTGGTATGCAGCGGGATTGCCCTGTATTCTACGGGGGTCATCATGGATGAGAACAACCTGGACTCATGGCCTGCCCCGGCTCTTTGGGTGGTGGCGATTGTTGGTGTCGTGGGGCTGCTGATTAGCTTGCCCGGCTGGTTTGCTACCAAGGAAACCAAAAAGGCTTCCTAGCTGTTGCTCCCCTTGTCCATAATCGGAGCGTTCTGCCGGACGGCCTAGTTCTTTTGACCAGTTACGTCGCCTTCCACGTAGGTGGTGTATCCGCACAGCTTCCCGGTTTCATCGGTCGTCTTCGTCGCGGCGAAGATGATGTAAGGCCAGGATCCCAGGTCCCATCCGTCGCGTCCCCACCCTGGAACTTCGTACCACCCGGTACCGGCCAGCGATTCCATCCAGTCATACATTTCGCCGTACATGTCGCGCTCGACAGTTGCCGGGACGGTAACGGTTTCGCGGCTGTCTTTGGTCGTGGTCTGCATAGGTTTTTGCATCCTTTCGCTTCACGGAAAGTGGGGCAGATTGCCAGCCTCCCGTCGAAGCCCTCCCCCGGTTGTTTTTCTGCCTGCTGGCGAAAAGAAATGAAGCGGGGCCAGCCGGAAACCCATCAACCCGTCAGGGGGGCGCAATCCACGAAAATCTTGGGCCGAAAGAAGCGACGAAGGAGCGCGGACCAAGAATTTCTGGTGGAGCACGCCCGAAGCGCAGCGAGTGGCTTGTGGGTTTGGAGGTGGCCCGTACACTCCGAAGGACAGCAGCAAAAACAGGAAAAGACCGGACGAAGTCCGGGCCACCAACCGGACACGCCAGCGGACGCCCGACACACCCTGGAGACGAGCTTGCGAGGACCCAGGGTGTTCAACGGGACGAGAACCTCATGGCATACCTAGCCTGCGTCTAACGTCCACGACTATCCTGAACGGGGAATGCTCGCATGTTCAGAACCCACAGCGGGATTCGTAGCCAAAGTTTATCAACGCTAACTGAAAATTGACCCCCTACCGCCAATCGAAAATTGACCCCTCCACACCCAATTTGTTCTATACCTGCTCAGCGTTGCGCAGCAGATCCTGACGGTTCTTCACCCGATATGAATCCCCAGCCAAAGACAACACCTCCGCATGATGAACCAAACGATCAAGCATCGCCGAAGCAACAACATCATTACCGAAAACCTCACCCCACCGGCCGAAAGGCATATTCGAGGTCACCAGCACCGACCCCTGCTCATATCGATGAGCAATCAGCTGAAAGGACGCAGACCCTGAATGAGATTCAGGGTCTACGTCCTTATCGCGGGGCTTGATAATACGGTAGTGACTCAGTAGTTTTCGCCAAATACTATTCGCGATCCTTTGCCAACGTCCATGAACGTAAGGTCCCCGGACTTATCAGGCTGATCAGCATACACATGGTAGAAGTGTGCTGGACCGCCGCGCTCGAACTCGACCATCGTGAAGTTGGATGAGGTGACTTCTACCGAATCCATGTCGGTCTTCAGCGCAGCTAGCTGTGTGTTCATGACTGTTTCGTCTAATTTGTCCATGATCACTGAACACGCTTTGTCATGGTCAGTTGTTTCTGCAGCCTCAAGTAGTACTCGAACTGCTTCCTGTGGATCGCTGACGGATTTTCCTCCGTCACAAGCCTGCTTCCTATCGGCTGAACACCCTGCTGCCGAAAGAGCTAGCGGAAACAGCAGTAGTGGGGCAATAATCTTTGAGATGCGTTTTTTGTACACAAATGACCTTTGCAAATCGAATGAGCTGTACGACTAGATCCTATGCGCGTACCAAGTTACATTCAGTGGTTTCAGCTGAGTGAAGGGCTTATTCAAAGTAGCGTTGCTGTGGTACGAGAGGTATGGGACACCATTGATTTTCTTAGTGGTCACCATGGTGTGCGTCATATTCTTAATCTTGGCACCGTTCGTTTTGTACTGAAGGATATCTCCAGGAACGAGGCTGTAGACACTGGCAAGACGTGAAGCCCGCTTTGATTCATTCCGGGCAAAACGATAGAAATTTTCAGCACCGCTCCAAGTCCAGCTGGTCATGACACCATTGCCAAACCATTTCGAGTTGCTCTTGTAGTAGCCTTCAATTTTCTTCCATCCACCTGCATAAAGCGCTTGGGAAGCGAAATTAGTACAGTCGTAGCCGTGCCTCTTATAGGCAGGATTGTACGACTTAGCCCACTTGATTGCGTAGTTTGCAACTTTCGTCTTGTTGGACGAACTAAGCTTTGAAGCCGCCATTTCGGCGACGTTCAGGGGGAGAGGATTGATTAATGCCCCACTGTCCTCCTCGCTGCCAGGGACAGTGGGGTCAACTTCGATTTCCTCTTCTTCGGTAGCTAGAGCTAGTGCCGCAGACTGCGAGACAAGATACTCATCATCCTTCACTACGATGTTTTGGATCTTGCCAGTGTCGTCGATTGTTAGCTCATAAGGGATGAGCTCGCTCCTGAGCTGGTCAAGTTTTTGGGACACGAACTTTGATCTTTTTGTACATTTCCTCAAGCCGTCAAAGCTAGAGGATCCCTTTCCTGATACGAGTCCAGAACCGCCTGGGGCTAACTCCGCCATTTGCCGTATACGGGCACTTCCGGTTGCACCAAACCGCGATGCACTCCTTCACTGCGGCACACGCAGCCACCCTGCTGCTGAAGAACCTGTGGTGGAACATTTCCTTCTTGATCGTCCAGAAGGCTGACTCGGCGACGGAATTATCCCAGGGACACCCCGGCGCGTCCCGTCGACTACCGCACCCTGTGCGCAGCACACCACCTCTGGAACGCGCCGAGGTACATTGGGCCTCGGTCTGAATGGAACACACTACCAAACTGGATGAACGCCTGCGACGCAGCAAGCCCCCTCGCGTCAATGGCCAACTACGTTTACATGTTCTTACCCATTGACCAGCCCACGATCTGTCGCGAATTCAAATCGATCACCGTCGCCAAATACAACCAGCCTTCACCGGCGCGCAGGCAGGCAATATCGCCTAACAGTTTCGCCGCAAGCCGCGAGGAGCGGAAGTCACGCATGCCGAGATTGTCGACCCTATGGTTTTCTATACGCACCGTCCGGGATTGGCGCTCACGCACGGTCGTGGTTTTGAAGGCGCTCATCCGCCTGGCCCGGATTCTCAGCTCTTTCATGAGCGACATCACCGTGGATGTCGAGATGTCTTCCTCATGGTTTTTGCGGATCAAATCCACTAATTGTCCGCCACCGGCGACCTGGTTGGACGCCTCACACTCGTCCTGGAGCAGTTTCGTGCGGTGTGCTCGCAGGACTTAGGCTTCGCTCAGCTCTTGGCAGACGTTCAGACATCGGTAGTGACTGCCCCTGGAATTCTGGGTTTCCTACCCATCCAGTTCACTGGATACTCGCCTATGTGGGCTTCGATGAAGTCTAAGACCGCGCTTACTCCTTACTGTTCGAGGCGCGATAGGCTCCGACAACTTTTATGAAGCCGTTCTCCCGTTTCACCTTCAACAGTTCTTTGCGCAGGTTCTCGTTGTGGACCGTTTCACTGGGCCGTGTTCTTCGGTTTCCGCTATGGGACGCTCGGCGCGGTCGGCGCGGGATTCTGAGCGCTCATTGACCTCTATTTGAAATAAGAGCGCCATAGGTAGGTCTAGTACTGTTTAATGCATTTAAGAGTTTTTTAAATTTACGACATCGAAAGGCTTTGGATGTCGCGCTCACAATCAATTACCCTGCGTCCATTTCGCAGCGCAGACACCGAATTCTTTGCCAGCATGGCCTCGGATGAACGTGTAGCTCGTTTTATTGGGTATGGGGAGCCATGGGACCGGCAAACCATCAACGCCTGTGTTAAGCAATCCCTCCAACATGAACCACTCGACACTGTGGGGGGCTCTCGATGGTTCCTAGCTACTGAAGCAAATGCAGCAGTGGGCCTCGTGTTTTGCACCCGGCAGGAAAGTTGCGTGGAGGTCGGTTACTGGGTATCTCCAGATCAATGGGGGCGAGGAGTTGGTGGAGCCGTGCTCGATAGCACCCTGTTTTCAATTCCCAAGATATACGGAATTACGAAATTCAGTGCCCGCGTAGCTCCGGCTAACACTGCTTCAACCCGACTGCTCACCAGTCGAGGATTCAGACTGGAAAAACGTGATGACATGCTTGAGTACTACACACTGGAATAGCCTTCTGTGGGTAACCGAACGCAGCCTAGATTCCTGATTGAACCAGTTGGGGGGTGAAATGTATTTGGTTCAATAGCCGATCCGTAGAATTTTGGCACGCGATTATTGAACCGTTCTTCAAGGGGTTCGGTAGATCTAACATGAAACCTGCTATGTCATGCCGAATACTTTCTATACTGCAAATATGACTGCCCCTCCTACCTCCACCATCGGGCTTGGTACTTGGTCCCGTGAACCAGATACAGCTCTGGCGCAAGCAACTGCCCTGCCTAGCGATGCGACCTCATCATTTGTGATTTTGAGCGAAACGCACACCATTGAGGTCTCTACAGAGTGGGAGCCTCATTCGCATCTGGCCCATGAGCTCTTATGGACCCAAGATGGGACACTCACCGCTCAAATCGAAGGGCAGATTTTTACGGTCTCCGAGGATCATGGTCTGTGGATTCCGACCGGAGCGCTGCACGGTGGACGCCTGACCGCACATGTAAAACTTTTCAGCGCCTTCTTTTCCCCTGAACGAACCACCACCCCATTCAGCACCCCTACAGTGATCGACATGAAACCGTTGCTTAAGTCGTTGCTGGTCCATTTATCCAGTCGGGAACTGAGCCAAGAAGCCAGAGCGCGTGCGGAGGCTGTGGTTTTCGACGTACTCAAACCGTCAGCTCATCAGCTAGCGCTGCGCTTGCCCGATGACCCACGTATCCATGGCATTGCCAACCGTTTGCTAGCCAACCCTGCGGATAACCGATCTCTTGAGCGATGGGCGATAGATGCTGGAATCAGCTCACGAACCATCACGCGAGTCTTCCGCGAAGCAACCGGCTTATCCTTTGCCCAGTGGCGTCAAGCGGTGAAAATTCATCGCGCCCTGGAGCTGCTCACCAACGGTGAAGGCGTCCAAGATATCTCTGAAATGCTCGGCTACGCGCAGCCGAGTACTTTTATCGACGCTTTTCGACGCACCATGGGCTCCACACCTGGCACATTCGCCATAGCAAATGTGAGTAGGTGACCGAAAAGCCGGATGCACTGTCAGAAATCATCGATTGCTGACATCGATTAGTTAACTTAGACTTACCTAAGTGAAAATACCTAATCAAATCGGACGTATTCAATCCGTTCCTTACGCATGCTAGACGTGGCGTCCGGAGCAGCATCCGCTGCAGCCGGAACGATGCTCGCCCACGAGGTAGTGCTGCGCTACGGCAAAAGCACTGTAGTGGACGGTGCTTCCATCCGTTTATCCCCGGGTGAAGTCACCGCACTCATTGGACCCAATGGCAGCGGGAAATCCACACTTCTCCGTTCCGTGGCAAGGTTGCATGAGCGCGCCGCGGGGGTGATCACGCTCTCCAATTCTCACGGGGAGGCCCGCGAAATTAGCACGCTGAACGGACGAACATTCGCCCACGAAGTTACGCTCTTCGCGCAGTCCCACGCCACCCCGGAAGGGTTAGCCGTGGCAGATATCGTCGCCTTCGGTCGCCATCCATATCGGCGCGGTTTCTCGGGGCTATCCGATACGGATCATGCGGCGATTGCCTGGGCCATGGAACTGACTGGCACTACCTCGATGTCCCGGAAGGCAGCTGGGGAACTATCCGGTGGAGAACTGCAACGTGTCTGGTTGGCCGTGTGCTTGGCACAGCAAACCAATGTGGTGCTTCTCGACGAGCCGACCAATCACCTCGACTTGAGATATCAGGTCGAGACCCTAGACCTGGTCCATGATCTAGCCCGTCAAGATCGGCTAGCCATCGGCATCATCCTGCATGACCTGAATCAAGCCGCCGCGTTGGCTGATCGGCTGGTGCTAATGAAACACGGCCGGGTATACGTCTCAGGAACCCCCGCTGAGGTCCTCACAGCAGATAACCTCTCGGAGGTCTATGAGATCCCCGTGCAGGTCCTCTCTGATAAGCAGAATGGATTGTTGCGCATCGAACCGGTTAGCCGCCACCGGATGAGCTGACCACTTTCTTTCTACCACCGAAACATATAATTACAAGGGAAAACCTATGCCTACACTCGCTCGAAATGCAGTCACTTCAGCGGCCGCTCTAGCACTGTTGTTCTCAGCCACCGCTTGCGGTACCACGGACATTAGCAGCGCTGGTGCCGAACGGAGCCCCGCTGCCGCATCCGCAAGTTGCGCGAATGACACCACCGCCACTAGCACAGACCCGGTATCTATGACCGATGATCTGGGCCGCACACTTGAATTGGATAAACCAGCCGAGCGTGTGGTGGTGCTCGAATGGCAGGAAATTGAAGATGTACTGACCTTGTGCGTCACTCCGGTGGGCGTCGCTTCCCCAGATGGATATAGCACCTACGTCACTGCAGAGGAGCTGCCTGAGGGTGTCGCTTCGGTGGGTGAACGTGGCGAGCCAGATCTGGATTCGATCTACGCGCTGGACCCCGACTTAATCATCGTGGACGCTTTTAGTGAAGAAGACCCCGTGCTGTCGCAGCTTGATAAGGGCGACGTTCCCGTATTGGCGGTCAAGGGCAACGATTCTGCGGATCCCATCGGCAACATGAAAAATGTCTTCTCACAGGTCGCCGAAGCCACCGGCCGCACCGAGCGTGCTGCCCTAGTGCTCAACGAATTCGACGCCCACTTGGCGCAGAAAAAACAGGAAGTCTCCGAGGTGAAGTTGGAAACCACCGACTTCCTCTTCTTCGACGGTTGGGTTGACGGCTCCAACCTGACGATTCGCCCATACACTGATGGGGCTCTGTTCACAGAGCTTGGCAAGGAACTGGGCCTGAGCCCAGCTTGGAACGATGACATCAACAAGTCCTTCGGATCCGGCGGCGTGAACAAAGAATACGGGCTGGCCCAGACGGACATAGAAGGCCTAGCGGGCGTTGGCGACGTCAACCTGTTCTACTCCAACGACGCAGGCACCGGGTGGACCACCGAGCTGGAATCCAGCGAGATCTGGAACAACTTGACCGCAGTCAAGGAAGGCCGGACCTTCCAGTTCCCAAACATCTGGGGTGCCGGCGGGCCGAAATCCACCAGTCAAGCGGTAGATGCCTTCACCGATGCACTAACCTCCGCATCGGAAGCCAAGTAGCGTACAACTGAAATGAAAACCGCTGAAAAATCAGCAGAGCGACACATCGTGGACAGCGGGGTCGGCATCCAAATGACCGGCCTTGGTTATTCCCCCGCGCCGGTCACCGGTACCCGTCTCGCCACTGGCCTAGGTCTGCTAGCCGCCTTAGCGGCAGCGGTACTGCTGGTGGGTGCTTGGCACCTCACCCAGGGGACCTCCGGTATTGGTTTGGGTGAACTGCTACGCGCACTCACCGGAGATGACACCCGTATCGGAGGGGTGGGAGCCGCCGAGATCTTCACCGGCTCCCGGCTACCGCGCCTCTGTGCGGGTGCCGCCGTTGGTCTGGCTTTGGGGGTAGCAGGTTCACTGCTCCAATCCGTCACCCGCAACCCGCTGGCCTCGCCGGACACATTGGCTGTCACCTCAGGTGCATTCTTCGCGTTGAGCGTGGCTGCTGCCTTGGGAATAAGCATGTCCACGCTGGCTTCCAGCACTCTCGCATTCGCTGGCGGGCTGCTCGCCGCCGGGATCGTATTGGCTATCTCTGGGCGCAGCGCGGGAACCGCCACCACCCGGTTGATCCTCGCTGGCTCAGCCATCGCCATGGCGTTGGAAGCAGGCAGCGGAATCATCTTGCTGCTGTTCAAGGAAAATACGACTGGACTGTATGCCTGGGGTTCAGGGTCGCTGGCCCAACTAAATCTCGATGCATTCTTGCGCAGTCTGCCAGTGATCTTGGTGGTGCTGGCCATCTGCCTCTTGCTCTCTCGCCGACTGGATGTCCTGTCCTTGGGTGATGAAAACGCTGCGGTGCTCGGCATCCCGGTGCGCTCAACCCACACTCTGGCCGTCCTGTGTGCTGTGCTGCTCACCGGCGTTTCCGTTTCGCTGTCCGGCCCGATTGCTTTTGTAGGGCTTGGCGCCCCCGTGCTCGCCCGACTGCTGTCGCGCCGCCTGGTAGCGTTGCGCCGTCAACTGTTCTTGCTCCCCGCCACCGGCCTGATTGGTGCGCTACTGATCCTACTGGCCGATGTTTCGCTTCGTGCCTCGCTCGGTGCGCAAGGTGCGGCTTCCATTCCTACTGGAGTTCCCACCGCGATCCTGGGCGGCGTGCTGATCATCATCTTGGCAATGCGACTGCCCGAAGCTTCCAGCTCCCGCAACCCGTTACAGGTAGCAAGCAAATTGCGTAGCAACCGCCGATTCATTCTCACCATGACGCTGGGATTCAGTTTGCTGTTGGGAGCGGTGATTCTAGGCCTTTTGGCCGGGAGCATGTTACTCAAGCTGGGAGATCTCGCCTTGTGGTTCCAGGATGATGCGCCCAAGCTCATTGCCCGCGCCTTCTCCGAACGTGCACCACGGACCAGCGCGGCGCTGGGTGCCGGAGCCGCCTTGGGACTGGCTGGTTGTTTGGTGCAGGGCGCCGTGCGCAACCCATTGGCCGAGCCCGGAATCCTGGGTATTACCGCGGGGGCAGGGCTGGGCGCGGCTGTAGTGGTCACCGCCTTTGGCGGTTCCCGCTCGCTACTGGTGATTTTTGCGGTGATTGCCGGGCTCGCGACCTTCACTGCCATCACCGCCCTAGCCTGGCGTCGAGGATTCTCCCCTGAACGTTTTGTGCTAATCGGCATCGGTGCAGGCTACACGCTCTCTGCGGTCACCACCTACCTGCTGCTGAGCATTAATTCGTGGGAAACTCCGCGCATCTACACCTGGCTGTCTGGCTCAACTTATGGACGTCAGTTCGCAGACGTGTTACCTGTTCTGACGGTGTTGGCATTAGCTCTTCCGGTCGTACTGCTCATGGGACGCAAACTGGACCTGCTAGCCATCGACGAAGACCTGCCCCGGGTGCTGGGCGTCAAGACCATTCGCATCCGATTAGTCTCATTGTCCATTGCCGCGCTGCTTGCGGCACTCAGCGTCGTGGCCGTAGGTGTGGTTGGCTTTGTCGGACTCATCGCCCCGCATCTGGCGCGGTCGTTGGTGGGTTCCCGCCATCACCGGGCGATCCCGGTGTCCATGGTTTTCGGAGCCTTGCTAGTTTGCCTGGCCGATACCTTGGGCCGTACCGCAATCGCGCCGGCACAGATTCCCGCCGGTCTGATCGTGTCGTTGCTCGGCTCCCCGTACTTCATTTGGCTTTTGTACCGATCACGCGGCTAGGTGTTAAGCGAGGATCCTAACCGACTCCGCCTCCACCCCACCTAATAGTAAGGAATCATGGCGAAACGCTCTGCCCGGCAAACGAGAATCCAGGCCTTTGACCCCGAGCAGCACCCGGCGCAACTACGGCATCTGGGTTCCATATCAGGTCCGTGGGAAAGTCTCATGGCAACGGTCAACGCTCGGCTGCTCACGATACAGTCATCAGATGCCACCATACTCGGTGCCGCATTGCTTACCGCCCGTTCGGCGACTGCATACGTGAAGATCTCTGGGGTTCTTGCCCGCGACACAGCTGCATATGAAGAGCTCGTCCGTGCGGTGCTGGACTACGCCAGGGAAAAAGATCTGGCCTGCGTGAAATGGGAAAGCTGGTCGGGAGAACCGTGGCTCGCAGACCTGGCTGAACAAATGGGTTTCCAGTCGTTGCCTGCTCCACGCTTCACCACAGATGCTTCGGTATCGATTCCAAAATTCGGCTATGTGCACTGGTCACATCCAGCCCGATATCTGCGTACCTCGCACTACCAGCAAAGCGAGAACTTCACCTGCGCGGCGGTTTCCGCGCTGGCCGCGCACGGGGAAACGATGAGCATTGCAACGATGGATCGCCTGCGTACCGCCGAGTTGTTACTGTGGCGTCAAGCGACTAATTTCATGGCTTGCGAACCCGTGGGGCTCGGGCTGGCCATCGCTGAGCGCTGGCCAGCAAGCTCAGTTCAGGTGTCTTTGGATACCGATAAGCCAGTAATCGTCGACTATTATCCCGAGGTTGAACGTGGCTGGCGGGGCATCTTGCAGGCTGACTCGCGCCGCCGTGCAGAAGCTACCGGGTTGCCGGTGACCTCTATGCGTATGGAAATCTCACAGATTCACAAAGTATTAAGTCAGGGTGCCCGCGTCTTGTTGCTGGTGTCATTGCAGCAGATGCTCGGCTACGATGTTCCGCACTGGCTACTCTGCCACGGAACGGCTGGTTCCACGGAACGTCCCGTCATTCTCATCGAGGACCCTTGGGTCGATGTTAGTAGCGGGGAGAGCTGGGTGGATGCTACCTGCCTACCGATAGCTTTCCAGCAACTAGAAGCCATGTCTTGTCTCGAGTCAGATGGCTATCGAGCTGCGCTAATTCTGACTGAGAGTGCTCAGTAATCACCAATCAAGTTCGTCAATGACAAAAGAGTTCGACACCCGTCCAGAGACATCTTTCAACTCAATGGTTGCGAGAAGTCTCGCCGGGCACCGCTCCCCAGCCGGGAATCCTTGAGAACTCACTAGTCCTAGATTCTCCCGACTATGTGTCGCACTAATATCGTTGGATCATGCGGGCCCCATTAGTCGCGAGAGGCTTTTCAAGGACTCCACGACAAGTCTCATCGGATCCCCTCGCGGATCAATCAAGGCTAAGGCCGCCGATCACGAAGTCCAGGGCTTCCTCGTCATTCGATTCCGCTGCGATGACCACTGGATTCATCACGAGCTATTCGGTGCTCTGGTAGGCCGGCCCGAATTCGATACAGCCCTCGACGCGATACTTCCCCGATGCTACTTCGGTGATCACGAACTTGGTTCGGCAGTAACGCTCGAACTAGATAACAATCGAACTCTCCGACGAAGTTCGCGAATACAACCTCGAGCTGCGGGCCTCTGGCATCTATGGCAGTGACGCCGATCCGAGATTGCCGGTGGGCCCCATGGTTTTCACCGTCATGGTAAATTCGACCCCAATGCAACTAGGAAGCCTGCAAGAACGCACTAACGAATCCATCGCCAAATGCCAATCCAACGGAAAGACTTTAACAGACGCCCACTAGTGCAAATATCAGAGCTGACCTCAGATCGCCCCCACGCTGTTCCGGTCGAAGTTATACCTTGGCAGAGTAACATCCGAGGAGAAAAGGAATGCACAAGGGCTGTTGCATTTCAGCCAACTCGACCGAACGCATTCAAGCGCGGAGAGTGGCATGGCTTGATCCAGGCACGTCGTCCTGACGCAACTCATTCGCCCAGCAACCTATGATGCCTGTCGAATTCATGAACTGCCCGCCCTGGTTCCTGGCCGTACAGACGTCTTGCCCATTAGCTGGGTTTCCAGTCAACTGAGGCCGCACAGATGGCGATTTCCGGAGGACAGAATCAAGTCGCACGCTGCTTGGGTTGCGCGTATCTCCCACCGTTGATTCTGCATAACCCCTAGCAAACCCACTCAAAACCAACTAAAGCCAAATATTCCCCGGATTTTCACTTGACGATGCCACACAATCGGGCATAAAGTCATGGAAACACAGATCAATGTGTTGCAGGTCATGAGGAATTGCGGAGGCAAGAATGTTCGCCGAAGAACGACACCGGCTGATCGTTGAGCAGCTGGAAGCTGACGGGAAAGTAACCGTCGCCCAGCTCGCGCAGCGCTTCGATATCACCCGGGAAACCGTGCGGCGGGATCTGGCCCAGCTGGAATCCGAGAACTACCTGCGCCGCGTCCACGGCGGAGCGGTCACCATCACCGAAGCCAGCACCCGCGAGGAAAGCTACGTAGTGCGCACCGCCATCCATTCAGAGTCCAAGGCCCGCATCGCCCAGCGCGCGCTGAGCCTGCTGCCGGTCTCCGACGCCTCAGTCATCATCGACGCGGGAACCACCACGGAAATCCTGGCCGAACGCATGCTCAAGAGCACCGCGGGCACCGGACTGGTGGTCATCACCCACGCCCTGCCCATTGCCTCGGTGCTGGTCCACAGCCCGGATGTCGCCTTGGAGCTGATCGGCGGGCGGGTCCGCGGCATCACCGGCGCCTCCAGCGGAGCACGCACCGTGCAGGAATATTCCCAGTACCGGGCCGACATCGCCTTCATCGGCACCAACGGGCTGCATGCAGGATTCGGCCTGAGCACCCCGGACCCGCTGGAAGCTGCCGTCAAGCGCGCCCTGGTCGCCAGCGCCCGCCGCGTGGTGCTGCTGGCCGACGGATCCAAATTCGACCAGGAAACCCTGGTCTGCTTCGCCCGGCTCGAAGACATCGACACCCTGGTCACCGACCAGCAACCCGGCACTGAACTTGCCGCTGCGCTGGAAGCGGCGGATGTCGAGGTGGTGATCGCATGATTATCACGCTGACCGTCAACCCGGCGCTGGACAAGACCATCGAGCTAGGCGCGCCACTGGCCCCCGGCGCCGTGCAGCGCGCGGCTTCCAGCCACGTCCAGGCGGCAGGCAAGGGAGTGAACGTCTCGCGCGCCATTGCCGCGGCCGGTGTTCCCACCCTGGCAGTGCTGCCCGGAGCCGGCACCGACCCGCTGATTACCGCGCTGTCCCGCGACCAGCTGGCGCACCGGAACCTGCCGATCACCGAAGCGCTGCGCACCAACACCACCCTGACCGATCCCGATGGCACCACCACCAAGATCAATGAGCCAGGCCCTACCCTGGACGCGCAGCAGCTGGCCGATCTCGGCGACCTGGTCGCCGAGGCCGCCGCCGGCGCCAGCTGGATGGTGATGGCCGGTTCGCTGCCGCCGGGAGTTCCTGCCAGCTTCTATGCGCAGCTGACCGCAAAGCTGAGGGCGGCCCTGGGCGGGAAGTGCCCGAAGATCGCCGTGGACACCTCCGGCGCACCGCTTCTGGAGCTCTTCGCCCACAGCCAGCAGCACATCCCGGATCTGGTCAAGCCCAATGCCGAGGAATTGGCGCAGCTGGCGGGCGGCTACGGCGAGGCGGCACTGGAAGGCTCCCTCGAGCTGGCCACCGGCTGCGCGCAGCAGCTGCTGGACCGAGGCGTCGGCGCGGTACTGGCCACCCTCGGGGCGCAGGGCGCACTGCTGGTCACCAAGGCCGGTGCCTGGCACGGATCGCACACCCCGATCACCCCGCGCAGCACCGTGGGGGCTGGCGATTCCTCGCTGGCCGGCTACCTGCTGGCCGATGCTGCAGGGGCCAGCGCCCCTGAACGGCTGCGCAATGCCGTCGCCTATGGGGCCGCCGCGACGCAGCTGCCCGGCTCCACCATCCCGACCCAATCCGATCTCACCGTTGGCGCCGTCACCGTCCACGAACTTACTTCAACGCAAGGAACCGAGTCATGAGTGAACTAATCACTGCAGAGCTCGTGCTGCTCGATGCCGACCTGGGCAACAGCACGAGCGAGGTCATCGAGAAGCTGGCCCTGCTGGTGGCCAACCAGGGGCGCGCCACCGACGCCGTCGCCCTGGCCGCCGATGCCAAGGCCCGCGAAGCCAAGACCGCTACCGGGGTGCCCGGAGGCATCGCCATCCCGCACTGCCGTTCGGCTGCGGTGACCGAGCCGACCCTGGTCATGGCCCGCCTGGAACCGACGGTGGACTTCGGCGCCAAGGACGGCGAAGCCGACCTGGTGTTCTTCATTGCCGCCCCCGATGGCGCCGACCAGGCCCACCTCAAGCTGCTCTCCAAGCTCGCCCGCGCCCTGGTGAAGAAGTCCTTCACCGCCTCCCTGCGGGCAGCAGCCAGTGAAGCCGAGATCGTGGAACTGGTGCGCGCGGTAGTTTCCGACGCTCCGGCCGCCGCCCCATCCACCTCTTCCCCGGCCGCCGCCGCCCCTGCCGCGTCCAAGAAGAAGTCGATCGTCGCAGTCACCGCCTGCCCCACCGGCATCGCCCACACCTACATGGCCGCCGATTCGCTGGCCCAGACCGCCGAGGAAATGGGTGTCGGCTTCGCGGTGGAAACCCAGGGTTCCTCGGGTTCCACCCCGCTGGACCCGGCGGTCATCGAAGCCGCCGACGCCGTGATTTTCGCGGTGGACGTCGATGTGCGCGACCGCGGCCGCTTCGCCGGCAAGCCGGTGATCCAGGTTCCGGTCAAGCGCGGCATCGACGAGCCGAAGAAGCTGATCAATGACGCCATCGCCGCCTCCGAAGATCCCAAGGCCCGCCGCGTTCCCGCCGGTGCCGCCGCATCCGGCGAGGAATCCGGCGGCAGCGAATCCTTCGGCGCAGGCCTGAAGCGCGCGCTGCTCACCGGCGTCTCCTACATGATCCCGTTCGTCGCCGGCGGCGGCTTGCTCATCGCGCTGGGCTTCCTGCTCGGCGGGTACTCGATCAGCAACGTGGCCGATGGCGTGCTGGGTTCCAGTACCCTGTTCAACTTGCCAGGTGCCGAGATCATGGCGCAGCTCGATACCCCGTTCGGTCCGCTGGGCGCCTATCTGGGCGCCGTCGCGTTCAAGATCGGTTCCCTGTCCATGTCCTTCCTGATTCCGGCGCTGGCAGGCTACATCGCCTATGCCTACGCCGACCGTCCGGGCATCGCCCCGGGCTTCACCGCGGGTGCCGTGGCAGGCTTCATGGGTGCCGGATTCATTGGCGGCATCATTGGCGGACTCATCGCTGGCCTGGCCTGCCGCTGGATCAATTCCTGGACCGTGCCACGCTGGCTGCGCGGGCTGATGCCAGTGGTCATCGTGCCGTTGCTCGGTTCCATCATCGCTTCGGGCCTGATGTTCCTGTTCCTTGGCGGGCCGATTGCCCAGCTCACCGAAGCCCTCAACGGCTGGCTGGCGGGCATGTCCGGCACCGCGGCGGCGATCCTCGGCCTGGTCCTGGGCCTGATGATGGCCATCGATTTGGGCGGGCCGATCAACAAGGTCGCTTATTCCTTCGCGGTAGCCGGCTTGGGCGCCGGTTCGGTGGCCGAGAACCCGGCCCCGCTGATGATCATGGCAGCCGTGATGGCTGCCGGCATGGTTCCGCCGCTGGCGATGGCCCTGGCCACCGCGGTGTCCCCGAAGCTGTTCACCGGGGCGGAACGCGAGAACGGCAAGGCGGCCTGGCTGCTGGGTGCCGCGTTCATCTCCGAAGGCGCCATCCCCTTCGCCGCGGCCGACCCGCTGCGCGTCATCCCGGCCTCCATGGTGGGTGCCGGGGTCACCGGCTCGCTGATCATGAGCTTCGATGTGCTCTCCCAGGCACCGCACGGCGGCATCTTCGTCTTCTTCGCGATGGACAGCACCTGGCCGATGTTCCTGGTGGCCACCGTGATCGGCACGCTGGTTTCCGCGGCGCTGGTGATCATCCTGAAGAAATATGTCCGCAAGGCCCCCGCACGGGCCGCTGAAGAGGCAAAGGCCGCAGCATGAGCCAGAAATTCACCGGAGTAGGCGTCAGCGCCGGACGGGTCATCGGATCGGTGCGCCGCATGCCCGACCCCATCCTCCCGCCCGCCGACGGCGCGCCCCTGCCAGCAGGTTCCAGCGCGGAAGCCGAATCCCTGCGCCTGGCCGAGGCCACGCAGGCGGTCGCCGCGCAGCTCAAGGAACGCGCGGCGCAGGCCACCGGCGATGCCCAAGCCGTGCTCAAGGCCACCGCGCTGATGGCCAGCGACCGCACGCTGCTCAAGTCGGCCACCAGGCTGGTGGCATCGGGCACCTGCGCCGAATCGGCCATCTGGGAGGCCGCCGACGCGGTCGCCACGCAGCTGTCGGCCCTCGGCGGCTACATGGCCGAACGCGCCGGGGATGTGCTCGATGTGCGCTCGCGCATCGTCGCCGAGCTGCGCGGCGTGCCCGCCCCGGGCATCCCGGACTCCGACCAGCCCTTCATCCTCGCCGCGGTGGACCTGGCTCCGGCCGATACCGCGACGCTGGATCCGGCCAAGGTCCTGGCGCTGGTCACCTCCGATGGCGGGCCGCAATCGCATACCGCCATCATCGCGCGCTCGCTGGGCCTTCCTGCCATCGTGGCCGCTGCCGGCACCACGGCGCTGGCCGATGGGGACCATGTCTTCGTGGACGGCATCGACGGGCTGGTCATCACCGGTCCCGGCGAGGCCGAAGAGCACCTGGCCGCCACCTACGCCAACCGCGAGGCGCTGCCGGAGTTCTCCGGCACCGGGCAGCTGCGCGACGGGCACCGCGTGCCGCTATTGTCCAATGTCGGCAGCGGCGACGACGCGCAGCTGGCCGCCGCGGCGGGCGCCGAGGGCGTGGGCCTGCTGCGTACCGAGTTCTGCTTCCTGGGCAAGGACAAGGAGCCTTCCCATGACGAGCAGGTGGCAGCCTACGGTGCGGTCTTCGCCGCCTTCCCCGGCCGCAAGGTCGTGGTGCGCACCTTGGATGCGGGAGCGGACAAGCCGCTGCCCTTCCTGACCGATACCAGCGAGCCGAATCCGGCCCTCGGCGTGCGCGGCTACCGCACCGACCTGTCCAGCCCGGGCGTGCTCGAACGCCAGCTGCAGGCCATCGCGCAAGCCGCCGGCGAGCACCAGGCCGAAATCTGGGTGATGGCGCCGATGATTTCCACTGCGTCCGAAGCGCAGGAATTCGCGCAGCTGGCCAAGGCCGCTGGCCTGGCCACCGCCGGGACCATGATCGAGGTCCCTTCGGCGGCGGTGCTGGCAGGCCAGATCCTGCAGCGCTGCGATTTCGTCTCCATCGGCACCAACGACTTGACCCAGTACACCATGGCCGCGGACCGCCAGCTCGGTGCCCTGGCCGAGCTCAACGACCCCTGGCAGCCGGCAGTGCTGCACCTGGTGGCCGCCACCGCCGCCGGTGCGCAGGCGGCCGGCGGCAAACCCGTCGGGGTGTGCGGCGAAGCGGCCGCCGACCCGGCGCTGGCCGTGGTGCTGGTGGGCCTGGGCGTGGACACCCTGTCCATGAACAAGCGGGCGTTGGCACCGGTTGCCGCGGTGCTGCGCACCGTGGACCTGCCCACTGCGCAGCGCCTGTCCCAGCTGGCCTTGGACGCCGAGTCAGCCGAGGCGGCACGCACTGCCGTGCGCGCGCAGTTGGGCGAGCTGGACCGATTTGGCCTCTAGGCCCCCCGAATTTACCGCAATCAACCGTTCAATAGATCCTGAAGGAGCCATCATGGCAGAACGTACAGCAATCATCGGCAGCCGCGTCGGCCTGCACGCCCGCCCGGCAGCCATCTTCGCCGAGGCCGCAGCCGAGGCGCCGGTCGAGGTCACCATCGCCCTTCAGGGCGAGCCCGTGGACGAGGCGCTGGATGCGTCCAGCATCCTCTCGCTGATGGGCCTGGGCGCGGAATACGGAACCACCGTAGTGCTGCGTGCCGAGGGCGAAGGAGCCGAAGCTGCCCTGGAGCAGTTGGCGGCCATCCTGGAAACCGACCACGACGCCGAGTAGCACGAAGCCGAGCTCCGGGGACCACGCGCCATCGCGTGGTCCCCGGAGTTATTTAATTACCATCCACTGATTGACAAAGCTCAATCAGTGGATGGATGATAGTTCCTACGCACTACCGCAGGAGCTTCCATGAGCGCGCTCAAAACCTCTGCACTGCGCCTCATCAAGCCGTTCGCCTACCGCGACTACGCCCTGCTGGCCAGCGCACTTGTCCTCTCCACCTTCGCCGCCGGCATGTGGGCCGTGGCAATGGTCTACCAGGTGCGCCAGCTGGGCGGCGGGCCCATCCAGCTTTCTGCCGTGGCCACCGCCAGTGCCGCCGGGCTGCTCTGCTTCGTGCTGCTCGGCGGGATCATGGCGGACCGTCATTCCTGCCGGCGCATCGTGATGCTGGTCGAGGCGCTGTCGCTGGCGGTCATGGGCATCACCGCGGTGCTGGCCATGGCCGGTGCCCTGGAGCTGTGGCACCTGATGCTCGCCGGCTTCTGCGGCGGGGCCGGGTCGGCCTTCTTCTACCCCGCCTACTCCGCACTGCTGCCCAAGATGCTGCCCGCCGAGCAGCTGCTGGCCGCCAACGGATTGGAAGGGACAGCCCGGCCGGTGGTGCACACCGCCCTGGGCCCGATGGCCGCCGGATTCGTGGTGGCGGGACTCTCGCCGGCGCACGCCATCGTCGGCATCTGCGTAATCCACCTCGCGGCGCTGCTGATGCTGCGCCGGATCCCCAACCGCCAGGCGTACAACGCGCCAGGCCCCGTTGACGGCCAGGGACAGCCGGGGATGTTCCGGCAGCTGCGCGAAGGCATCGGCTACACGGTGCGCACCCGCTGGCTGCTGTGGACGCTGCTGTTCTCGGTCATTTCGGTGTTCACCTTCATCGGGCCCTTCGAGGTGCTGCTGCCCTTCATCGTCAGCGGCAACCTGCACGGGGACGCGAAACTGTTCAGCTTCGCACTGGCCTTCTTCGGCCTCGGTTCGGCGATCGGCTCGCTGCTGGTCGCGTCCGCGAAATTCCCGCGGCGCTATTTGAGCTTGATGACCGCCTGCTGGTGCCTGGGCACCTTGCCCCTGGCCTTGGTGGGCTACGTCGATGCCGCGTGGATGCTCTTCGCGATCCTGCTGGCCTTCGGCATCACCGACGCCGTGGGCATGGTCATCTGGGGCACCTTGCTCCAGCGCCGGGTTCCCGGACACCTGCTCGGGCGGATCTCCAGCCTGGATTTCTTCGTTTCGCTGGCGCTGATGCCGCTGTCCATGGCGGCGGCGGGACCTTTGACCCAGGTGCTCAGCTTGCAGGCGATATTCGTCATTGCCGGCCTCGCCTCGCCGCTGTTCGGAATCATCGCATGGTGGGCCGGGAAATTTGCCCGCGACGAAATAGCGCATCCGCTCTCGGACCCCGTTCCGGCGGAGCTGGACGGCGAGCGCAGTTGACCGGTTGCGACCAGCTGGCGCTGGGCCGGCGCTGATCAAACTCCCAGCAGATTTTCGCGTGTAGTTCCCGGGCACGGACCGGGCATGACGGGAAGGTGGAAGGATGACTTCTCGATTGCCCGACATGGCGCGCCTGGCCCTGTTGGCGCTGGGCCCGGTATTCCTGGTTTCCTGTTCCCCTGCACCAGCGCCTGCTCCCGATGCGCAGCCCATGGGCTCCGCGGCAAGCGAGCAGGTGGATTGCGCCGTGGCTCGATGCGTGGCGCTGACCTTCGATGACGGACCTGGCCAGTACACCGGGCGGCTGCTCGACGAGCTGAAGGCCGCGGATGCGCCAGCCACCTTCTTCATGGTCGGGAAGAACATTGCCAAATACCCCGACGCGGTCAAGCGCATGGCCGCCGAAGGCCACCAGCTGGGCAGCCATACCTGGGACCATGCGGATCTCACGACGCTGACCAGAGAACAGATCCAGCATGAGCTGGGATGGACCAGCGAAGCGGTAGAAAAGGCCTCCGGCCACGAGCCCACCGTCTTCCGCCCGCCCTATGGGAATCACGGTGCCGTCTATGACCGGCTGGTGCCCTACCCGTTGGTACTGTGGGATGTTGACACCCTGGATTGGAAGCACCACGATCCGGAGAAAACGGTGCGCATCGCCATGGACGAAGTCCATCCGGGCTCCATCATCTTGATGCATGACATCCATGAGAGCTCGGTCAAGGCACTGCCGGATCTCGTGGAGAAGCTGAAGGCCGAGGGCTACACCCCGGTCACCGTGGACCAGCTATTCAATGGCCAGCTGGAGAATTCGACGGCCTATGCTTCGGCTCCTGCTCCCGGCGCGACGAAATAGTTTTGCGCCGCGCAGGGTGCTCAGGGGGCCTGCTCTGCGTACAGCCGCAGCTGGTCCAGCTTGTCCCCTTCGCTTTCGCGGATATTTGCCGCCAGCTCCTCGCACTGCTCCACCGTCAGATCCGGGTTGATGATTGCCACCTGCAGCACTACCTCGGTATGCCCCGCGTCGTCCTTCAGGTCGTAGCGGTAGGAGAGCCCATCGGGATTCTCCGAAGTGTGCAGGATCAGCAAACGGTTCTCGATCAGGTCATGGACGCGATACACGCGTTCATGGCCGGCAACGCGGTATACCAGCTGGGTGCCGACCTTGAGCTGCGGGTCGTCCGAATGCATGGAGCCGATCCCATGGATCCACAAGGGTGTTGCTGCCCAATCGGTAAGCAGCTCCCAGACACGGTGCACCGGCAGGTGAATGACCACGGTGCTCTCGAAAACGCTGAACTGGCTCATACCCGCATAGTGCCACCCTGGGCGGCCAAATGGAATAGCTTCATGGCTGTTGGCATGCAATCCGGTTTCCGGCCGCCCGCAGCAAAGGCCGGCACCCAGCGCGCGTACGCTGCTGGGTGCCGGCCCCTGGGCGGCAGAAGGCTTACCAGTCTTCTTCGTCGTCGCCATCCGCCTCGGAGATACCGAGTTCCGGCTCATTCTCGAGGTCGAAGTTGTACCAGGCCTCGGTGAAGTCAACCATCGCATCCAACGCGTCCTGCGCGTCGGAATCCAGGGCTTCCAGCGCCTCTGGGCTGTTGAGCACTGCGGTCACCGCGAGGAATGGGTGATTATCGAAGTAATCGGTGGGGGTGGCCTCCCCATTGAACGTCAAGTTCTCGCTCTGCGCGAAGAGGTCGACGTACTGAGCCACTGCCTCGGGCAGACGGCTCAGATTAATGCCAGTCAGGGACTCATTGTAGATTTCAGCAGTTGCGTCAGCCCACTGCTCAATGAGCTCTTCGCTCATCTGTGCCATCAGATTATCCACCTCGTGGTTGGGGTTCTAGTGCTCACGGGAATCGGTAGCAATTCATCTTATTTCTTCAGCGGGCGCGTGCCAAGACAGAAAGGCCCACGGCGTTGTGATCTTTTCCGCGTAGGTTCCTGCTCACTGGTTCGGGACGCCGAGGGACGGAATATCGGGCATGTCCGGCAGCGAAGGGATCGAGTATTCACGGGGCTGGGAATCCGGAGTTTCCACATCCTTGAGCTGATTCAGCAAGTCTTCGTCGAGGACGCTATCCTGGCTTGGATGACGGGGCTCCGGGGGCGAATCCAGCGAACCCTCCACTCCCGATATGAGCAGCCCCAGCGAAGCAGCCGCGGCAAACAGCCCGGCGAACAGATGCACCCCGATGAAATACAGGCCGCCGATATTGCCGCGAAGCATGGCCAAGTTCCGGTTTTTGGCCGAGGAGCTGACAGCCAGCCCGTAGGCAAAGGCATTTTCCTTGAATCCAAGACGGACTTGGGCTGCCAGCAAGGAAATGCCAGGCACCAGCAGTCCGGCGGCCACCGATCCGGCTGGCACGGCAGCGATCCTGCTTTCATTGGCCAAGCAAATCCCTAAGAGCACTAGCTGGATGAGCGCCAGGCACGCCCGCTTCCAGAAGCCAGCCGCGTGCAAGCCGCTGCACCGGACCAGGTACCGGCGTTGCTCGTGGCGGTCGGAGCCCTTTCTTGGCGGGCCAGCATTTTCTTGCAGGATCCACAGTGCTCCTAGCTGGCATGCCAGCACACCGAGCAGCATCACGATGATGCCAGCCACCGGCAGGAAACAGCCCAGGACCGCTCCGCTCGTGCTCAGGAGCCAACCAATCCGGTAGGAGCGAATGGCTCGGGGCAGTTTGGGGAAGCGCGCATCAATGTCCTTGGCGTAGCCGGCGGGCAACGACCTGGCCGCCTTGATGTACGCCTTCTTGTTCCACCATCCAAAGAGCCCGGCCACGATGGCAATGGCGGCAATCGCCAGCAGCGCCCCGGTTCCACCAGCCCGCTGCCCCAGGGCGGCGGCAACTGCCAGCACCGGAGTGAAAAGCCAGAACCGATTAGCGTAGGCAGTTTGCTTCGCAACGAAGGTTTCCGCGTAGTCCTGATGCAGGCCTTCGTTCATCGGATCCATGGATATCAATCCACGCAGCACATCGCCTTGTTCCCCGACGATTTTTTCGCCATTGCCGATACTTCCGGCCGCCCGCAACAGCCCCTGGTGATTGGGGTCGATCTGCAGCCCGGATTGGAGGAATCCGAGAGCCGCCAGGTTGTCATCTTGGGCTTCGGCAGCAATTGCCGCGCCCTGGTAGTAATCGGGGTTCCCCGGCTCCAGCCGAATCGCGTGCTCGATGGCTTGGCGGGCCAGCACCCTGTCGTCGTTGCTCCGAATATCGCTGAGCGTGATCATGCTCAGCCAGTAGTGCCCGTTGCCGTATTCCGGTTCCGTTTCGATTACTTGCCGGATCGCCAGCAGCGCCTCCTCCCGTCGATGCTGGCGCATCAGGGCGACGGCCAGGCACTCCCCGGCCACCGGGTTGGCAGGATCCAGATTCAGCCCGGCTCTGGCAGCGGACTCCGCTTCGGCCCACTGCTTGAGGCTCAAATGGCATGACGAATAGAGAATCCAGAAGGCAGGGACCTGATGGTGCTCGTTGAGGTTATCCTTCAGCAAGGCAATCGCTTCGGTTTCCCGTCCGATCGCCAGGTGGTGGGTGATCCGGTGATGCAGTCGCTCGAATTCCATGCGGTGTACTCCCCCGGTGCTTTCTAGAGCATGTTCTGCGAAACCAGATACTCGGATAAATCATCGTAGCGGCCATGCTGGTTGCTGAAGCGCACCACATTTCGCGCGGATTCCAGCCACGGCAAAGTCGACGCCTTGATTTCCGCCAGGGCAGTTCTGATATGGCTCATGTCCAAGGGGAGAACCTCGTTGCGCTCGATGGATTGCATCATTGCCTTCTCGGCGGCAGTGGTGCATACGTGCTCCAGGTCCGCACCCGAGAACCCGTCGGTCTGTGCCGCAATCCATTCCAGGTCGATTCCGGCAATCGGGCGGTTCTTCAAGTGGTACCGCAAGATGGACTCACGTGCCGGCGCGTCCGGCGGAGTCACCAGCAGGGTCCGGTCCAACCGGCCTGGACGCAGCAGTGCTTCGTCCAGATCCCATGGGTGGTTGGTAGCCCCCAGAACGTAAAGGCCATCGTTGTTTCCCGCAAGCGAATCCATTTCGATCAGCAGCTGATTGACCATCTGGCGCATCCACGCGCCCGATCCAGTCAGCGAACCGCGGCGGATGCCGATGGCATCAATCTCATCGATGAAGAGAACCGTTGGAGCATTCTTGCGGGCCCGGTCGAAAATCGCCTTGAGCCGCTTTTCCGTTTCACCGATGTAGGAGTCAACCACATCGGTAATGGTGACAGACATGAAATTGGCTTTCAGCTCACCGGCCACCGCGCGAGCCAGGAAAGTCTTGCCGCATCCCGGTGGCCCATACAGCAGCAGCCCGCCGCGCAATGATTTGCCAAAAGCCTTGGCAATTGCGGCGTTGCGCATCGGTGCCAGGAAGGATTCGTCCAGGCGGTCCTTGACCGCCTGCAATCCACCCACATCATCCAGGGTGACACCCATTCCGGCCGGGTTCTCGATGGGAGCTTCCGGGGCATCGGACCCCGCATCTGAGCGCAGTGGGACCCGTCCTTCAATAAAGGGCGCCGGCAGCGAACTGCCGAGTTCCTTGGAACCCGCTTCCCAGTCGTAGCCTGGTGGCGTATCGTTCTGCTGGTTTCCAGCCGGCGCGGCATACGCTGCGGGTTCGACGGGCGCCTGCGGGGCCATCGCTGCGGCCATCGACGCGCTGATCGTTCCAAGCCTTCCCAGCGCGGACGCGTTCCCCGGATCCTGCTGCAGCACGATGCTGACATGGGACAGCGCTTCGGCGGATCGACCGGCACCATCGAGCTGTTCAGCCAGGTGCAATCGCAGGGCATGGTCATCCGGCGCTGCTTCTACGGCCCGGAGAAGGCTAGCAATAAGGGCATCGTTCATTCTAGGGCCGCTCCACGGTTGAAGGTCTCGGTCTGTTGCCTCTGCTGGTTAAAGCATCCAGCGGGTATCGCTAGAAACGACACCCGCTGGAATTATACGTCGCAGACCCGACTGTTCGCTGAGCGCACCCAGTGCCTAGTAGGCCTTGACTCCCTGCTCTACCACCAAATGGATCAACGCGAATTTCTTGTTTTCGTCAATGGCCTTCAGCGCATTTTCCAGGGCAGCCGGGACATCTGAATCATTCTCGACGCGGACGCCGAACCCGCCGAAGGACTGCGCCATCAGCGCGAAGTCGGGGTTGGCCAACTGGGTTCCGGAAACCCGTTCCGGGTACTGGCGTTCCTGGTGGGTGCGGATGGTGCCGTACTGCTGGTTGTCCATGACGATCACCAGCGGGGTGGCGCCGTACTGGGCAGCGGTAGCCAGCTCCTGGCCATTCATCAAGAACTCGCCGTCACCTGCGATGGTCACCACGCGGCGCCCCGGGTAGTTCAGCGAAGCGGCGACGGCGGAAGGAATCGAGTAGCCCATGGAACCGTTGCGTGCCGAGAGCATCGAAGCGTAGCCGTTGGTTGGGAAGTAGCGGTGGGCCCAGTTGGTGTGCTCGCCAGCGCCGAAGGTCACCAGGGCGTCTTCGGGCAGGGATCCAACCAGATTAGCCATCATGGTCGCCATCCTCGCCTGGCCCGCGGAAGGCTGCGCTGGTGGAAGTTCGGCGAACTTCTCCTGCTCGCCGCGCATCCGGGAAGTCCACTCCTTCCAGGATTCCTTGACCGGCAAATCCATCAGCAGCAGGTCGCGAACGAAGACATCGGGCTTGGCGACAATCTGGTGCGATACCGGGCCGGAACGTCCGCGCAGCGACGGGTCGATGGTGACCAGGAAGTTCTTCTTGTCCCAGTTCTGGCGGACATTGAAGCCGTCGGTGATGACGTCGCCTGGAACCGTGCCGACGAAGATCAGCAGATCAGTCTCTTCCAGCAGGTCATAGGTCGGCTTGGGGCGGCCGTAGCCGATCGGGCCAACATAGGATGGCGAGTTGAAAGGCACGGTACCCTCGCAACGCCATTCGGCAGCGGCTGGCAGGTCGTGTTCCTCGAGCCAACGAGTGAAGTCCGCTGCGCCTTCGTGGGACCAGTCGTTGCCGCCGAAAATGAACAGCGGCTTATCCGCTTCCTGCAAGGCAGTATTCAGCGCCTTCCAGTCGGTCACGGTCATGCCGCCGGTAGCCACCGGGATTTCCGGATGGACTTCGGCGGAAACTTCGTTGCGGATGATGTCTTCTGGCAGGCCGACGACCACCGGGCCCGGGCGTCCGGACATGGCAGCGAACATGGCCTCGGCGACGACTTCGCTGGCGCGATCGGCGTGGTCCAGGATCATCACGCGCTTGGCGCCGGTGCCGAACCATGCCTTGGGATCGAATTCCTGGAAGGCTTCCTTTTCACGGTGCTCGAACGGGATCAGCCCCACGAATAGCACCAGCGGGGTCGAATCCTGCCATGCGGTATGCAGGCCGACGTGGGCGTTGGCAGCTCCCGGGCCACGGGTCACCATGGCAATGCCGGGGCGCTGGTGCATCTTGCCTTCGGCTTCGGCCATGTAGGTGGCTCCGCCTTCGTGGCGGCAGACCACGGTTTCGATTGGCGAGTTGTGCAGCCCATCAAGGACATCCAGGTAGCTTTCACCCGGCACCACGTAGGCGCGTTCCACGCCGTGCGTGGCAAGCGTGTCGACAATGACGTGTCCGGCCGACTTCTTTGTCAGGCCCTGACCATTTTCACTCATCTTCTAGGCGTCTTTCTGGTTTCGAGAAATCGTCTGACGCAACGGCGGAGAAAACGGCCCTGCTGGCCAATGATGCAACGCTGCGTCAACGTGAAACAGTACTAAACAAGCTGCGATTGCACACATTGCCGATCGAATGCTACGCATATGTGACACGATGCCGTATGTGAATCATATTTGAGTGCAAAATGTCTAGAAAGTTTCACTGAATGGAACGGTTTGCTTCGTCACATTGCGGCTGGCCAGAGCAGTGCGGTGGGCAATGTTCGCGATTTCCATTGATCGGCAGCGCCAGCGCTAGTAGCCTGTGATGCAACAAAAGTTTACTTAAGGTAAGCGCTGCTTTTATCCGGACATCGAGGTTCTCCATGGAATTCATCAACGGCGCGATTGTCGCCGCCTACCTGGCCGCAATGCTGGCCTTTGGCTGGTGGGGCAAATCCCGCACCAAGAACAGCAGCGACTATCTGGTGGCCGGCCGGCGCCTGGGCCCCTTCTTCTACACCGGAACCATGGCGGCGGTGGTGCTCGGCGGAGCCTCGACCGTGGGCGGCGTTGGCCTGGGCTACAAGCACGGGATCTCCGGCATGTGGCTCGTGGTGGCTATTGGCGCAGGCGTGATCCTGCTGTCGCTGGCTTTCGCCCCGACGCTGCAGAAGCTCAAGGTCTTCACCGTTTCGCAGATGCTGACCCTGCGCTACGGCAGCGCGGCGGCAACCAATACCTCCGGCATCGTCATGCTGGCCTACACGCTGATGCTCTGCGCCACCTCAACCAGCGCCTACGCCACCATTTTCGTGGTGCTCTTCGGCTGGGAGAAATGGCTGGCCATCGCCATCGGCGGCGCCATCGTAGTCATCTACTCCACTATCGGCGGCATGTGGTCCATCACCCTGGCCGACCAGGTGCAGTTCATCATCAAGACCATCGGCATCTTCGCCCTGATGCTGCCCTTCTCCATGCATGCCGCCGGCGGCCTGGATGGCATCCGCGAGCGCATGGGCGCCGAATTCTTCAGCTTCACCGGCATGGGGCTGCAGTCGATCATCACCTACTTCGTGGTCTACACCCTGGGCCTGCTGATCGGCCAGGACATCTGGCAGCGCGTCTTCACCGCCAAAACCCCGAAGGTCGCCCGCTGGGGCGGGATGACCGCCGGAATCTACTGCATCTTCTACGGAGCTGCCGGCGCACTGATTGGCATGGCCGCAAAGGTGGCGCTGCCGAATATCGCGGGCGCGGCGGAGAACAAGGACGTGGTTTATGCCGAGGTCGCCACTCAGCTGCTGCCAGTTGCGGTGGGAGGTTTGGTCATGGCCGCAGCCGTGGCCGCGATGATGTCCACCGCCTCCGGGGCGCTGATCGCCGCCGCAACCGTGGCCCGCACCGATGTCACCCCATTTGCGGCCAGCTGGTTCGGCAAGCGCGTGGAAGTGAATACCGATGAGAACCCCGAGCATGATGTTCGCGCCAACCGCATCTGGGTGATGGCGCTGGGCGTAGTCACGGTCACCTTGGCAATCCTGGTGGACGACGTGGTCGCAGCACTGACCATTGCCTACGACATCCTGGTGGGCGGATTGCTGGTGGCAATCATCGGCGGCCTGCTGTGGAAGCGCGGCAACGGCACTGGTGCCACAGCCTCCATGGCGGCAGGATCAATAGCCACTTTGGGCACGATGATCATCTTGGAGACCCAGGCTGAGAACAAGTTCGATGGCGTCTACGCCAATGAGCCGATCTACTACGGCCTGATCGCTTCGGCAGTAGCGTTCATTGCTGTTTCGCTGTTGACCAAGCCCACTAACCGGCAGGTGATCGAGCACTGGAACCTGCGAGTTGCCGGCAAGACCCACGACACTCCGGCCAGCACTACTGCACAGGAGCCAACGTACTAGGCCAGTAAGCAACATCGAAGCGAACCCTTGTATTCGAGCCTCGGGCTCAGTGTTGCTCAGCCGTGATCACTACTGAGCACGGGGATCGTTTTGCTCCTCGATATTCGGCGCCGCAGAATTGACTCCGCAGGACTCCAAGTGGGCTATGAAATTCTGAGGCCACAGTTCAGTAGGGCCCTCTTTGCCGTACAGGAACTTGCAAACGCCAGTTTTGCAGCGTTGGAATCTGGGCATCTTTATCGTTCCCGCAAAGTCGAAACCCTTCATTGCCGCTGTGTCGCTGATGCTCAAACTTTTCATCACCTGACGACGGGGTGCACACGGCCACCATCACCGACCACGGCTGCTCAAATACCTGACCGTGAACCTGGCCTTGGGAAACTGCGACATGCACGCTGGGAACATCGGGCTGACCATCGACCGCGGAACCATGCGACTGGCTCCGGCCTACGATGTGGTCCCCACTGCCGTATGGGAGGACGCCGACCGAAACCTGTGCCTGTACGTAGGCACCGGCGTGCACATCGACGAGGTCAACGGCAGGCACTAGATGGACGAAGCGGCCTCTTGGGGTGTCCCTGCGAAAATTGCCGCCAGGCAAATACGCACTACCCTGAAGGCAATGCTGGATGCGCTCCCGGAGCTCATCGAAAATCACGCGCAGAAGGCTGGTTCACCCTCATGCTCCTCGACGTTGCCGCTGACACCAGAGAGCGCATCGACCGGCTCATCCCGCCAAGCACATAACCACTAGGGGGTTGCCACCTGGCTCATTCCTCACTGACTTCTCGCATGGTCGCATCGATAGCAGATTCGTCTGGCTCCGGCTTTCCATTAGGGAATATGAAAGATGCCGCACCTCGTTTGCCGACTGCCGGAACCTGTCCGCATCGTTTCTGATAATGACTGCGCTGAAAGTAGCCTCTTCTGGCATTCGGCTTCCGCCTTGATACGTTCACGTGTTGGTTGCGCATGTACGTCACTACGACCATGCGCTTTTCAATCCTAGGAATTCCGCTTGACGTGACAGAAGCTGGTCACCTGCTCGGCTCAGGGCCGCGCACACGAAAAAGGAGCTATCGCAGTTCATTCATTGATGAACTGCGATAGCTCCTAAGTCCCGGGAACCTAGTCCTGGATCAGATCGTGGCGCACGATGGTCTGATCGCGGTCCGGTCCCACGCCGATGGCGGAGATCCGGGTGCCGGAGATCTTCTCCAGGGCCAGGATGTAGTTCCTTGCGTTCTCCGGAAGCTCTTCCATGCTCTGCGCACCCGAGATGTCCTCGGTCCAGCCCGGGAAGTACTCGAAGATCGGCTTCGCGTGGTGGAACTCGGTCTGCGTCATCGGCATTTCGTCGTGGCGCACGCCGTCAACGTCGTAGGCCACGCATACCGGGATCTGCTCGATGTTGGTGAGCACATCCAGCTTGGTGACGAAGTAGTCGGTGAAGCCGTTCACGCGCGAAGCGTGGCGAGCCAGCACGGCGTCGTACCAACCGCAACGACGCGGGCGTCCGGTGTTTACGCCGAATTCGCCACCGGTCTTCTGCAGGTAGAGGCCCATGTCGTCGAACAGCTCGGTAGGGAACGGACCAGCACCCACGCGGGTGGTGTAGGCCTTGATGATGCCGATGGAGCGGGTGATGCGGGTCGGGCCGATGCCCGAACCCACCGACGCGCCACCAGCAGTCGGGTTGGAGGACGTCACGAATGGGTAGGTACCGTGGTCCACGTCCAGGAAGGTGGCCTGGCCGCCTTCCATCAGCACGACCTTGTCCTCGTCCAGAGCCTTGTTCAGCTCGTAGGTGGAGTCGATGACCAGCGGGCGCAGGCGCTCGGCGTAGGAGAGGAAGTACGAGACGATTTCCTCGACCTCGACGCTGCGGCGGTTGTAGATCTTGACCAGCAGCTCGTTCTTCTGGCGCAGTGCGCCTTCGACCTTCTGGCGCAGGATGGACTCGTCGAAGACGTCCTGTACGCGGATGCCCAAGCGCCCGACCTTATCCATGTAGGCCGGGCCGATGCCGCGTCCGGTGGTGCCAATGGCACGCTTGCCCAGGAAGCGCTCGGTGACCTTGTCCATGGTCTGGTGGTACGGGGCCACCAGATGCGCGTTGGCCGAGACACGCAGCTTCGAGGTGTCGGCGCCGCGCGATTCCAGGCCGTCGATTTCTTCGAAGAGGGCTTCAAGGTTCACCACGCAGCCATTGCCGATAATCGGAGTGGCGTTCGGGGAAAGGATGCCGGCAGGAAGGAGCTTAAGCTCGTACTTCTCTCCGCCGACGACCACGGTGTGCCCGGCGTTGTTGCCGCCGTTTGGCTTCACTACATAGTCAACCTTGCCACCGAGCAGGTCGGTAGCCTTTCCTTTACCCTCATCGCCCCATTGGGCTCCGACGATCACGATTGCTGGCATGGGATCCTCCCCCTTGCAAAAAGCAGTGGTTACGGCGTGCTTAGCGCCGTCCCGGCACGGTGCCGGGCAAAAAATATGCCCCTGTCCTGCTCACTGAAACCCGGAGGTCCGTTGCAAGAGTTAGGGGCTCTTACGACCAAAGTTTACCGAAACGATTAGCGAATCTCGAGTTGCACGTCACGAAGTCGGGGTTAATCATGGATATCAACGAGTTTCTCGCGCAGACTTGACCCTGACACAGTGTGAGGGCGGAGAACTGAAGCATGTTATCCATCGGGGCGTTTGCGCAGATCGGCCAGGTTACCCACCGTATGCTGCGGCATTGGGATACTGCCGGCCTGCTCACCCCCGCCCATGTGGCCCCGTTCAGCGGCTACCGCTCCTATGATCCTTCCCAGCTTCAGCGTTTGCATCAAATCGTCGCCTTGCGGGATTTGGGGTTCGGGCTCGAAGAGATTTCCATAATCCTGGATCAGGGAGCAACAGCTGGAAAAATAGCCGAGCTTCTGCACATTCGCCGGGCGCAGGTTGAGGCCGAACACCAGTTGGCCACGCAGCGCTTGGCAGATGTACAGCGGCGCCTGCACTTGATCTCCAAGGAGAAGCACATGTCACGTATTGAAATCATCCACAAGCCATTGCCCGCGGTGCGCTTGGCCGCAGGCCGTTTCACGGTGGCCGAGCAACCTGAAATCGCCGGTCGCGTCGGTCCCCTCTTCGACAGAATCGCGCAGTCCCTTCAGGGCCAGAGCCTTGCCACCCCCATTGCGCAATACGATGGCACCGAGGATGGCGTAGAGGTCATTGCCGGATACGCCACTAGCGCTATGAACCTCGCCGGGGTCGAGATCATCGAGCTTCCTGCAGTGCCCGAGGCGATCTGCGGGGTGCACTTGGGAGCCATGGACACCATCCATGAAAGCTGGCAGGCCGTGCACGAGGAAGTCTTGGCCCGCGGGCTAGTCCCATCCGGTCCGTGCCGCGAAGCCTATGTGCGCGCCGTGTCGGAAAACCAAGCGGATTGGGTGACCGAGCTGCAGCAACCGGTCAGCAAGCCTCAGCCAACCAGCTGATGCGGGGCCTCCAGCAGGTCTCCCACTACGCTGCGCGCGGCGCCGACCAGCGCACCGGTTTGGCCCAGCGGCGAACACAACAGCCGCGCTTGGGCGGCGATGCTTGGCGCGTGCACCTGCAGGCTGGCTTCCATGGCAGGACGCAACCACTGCTCCAGGGCGGCAAAATGCCCGCCAAAGACCACGGTGGAAACGTTGTACAGGCGCATGGCCGAGGCTACGGCAATTCCCAAGGATTTTCCGGCCTCGGCCACCGCGCCCACTGCCGGTTCGGCACCGGTTTCCAGCGCTTGGTAGAGCCGGCCAATTCGCTCCTGGCGCGATTCGCTATCGGCAACCGCCCCGAGGTTGGCAGCGGCCAGAATAGCTTCCTGCCCGGCGACGGTTTCCAAGCAGCCACGCCCGCCGCAGCTGCACGCCTTGCCATCGGGGGCGATCACCACATGCCCGAGTTCGCCGGCATGCCCCTGGGGTCCGACAAAGAGTTCAGCGTCGATGATCAATCCGCCGCCAATGCCCACTTCCCCCGAGACAAAGAGGAAGTCGCGGTCCTGGGCCGCCATCAATTGCTGCTGGGCCAGCGCCGAGGCGTTGGCTTCGTTAAAGAGCCTGAAGCGGGTTTTGGGTTCGGGCAGCAGCGCCGCGACATCCAGTTCCTGCTCCACCCAACCGAGGTTAGGGGCCTGCAAGACGGTGAACTGCTCCTCGTCCACCAAGCCCGGGACGGCGAGCGCTCCGCCAAGAATCGCCAGTCCTTGGGATTGGGCCGCTTCTTGCAGATTGCGGCTCAGTTCCCCCAGCGCGGCGAGCACTTCTCCGGAGTGCGAGCGGTGATTGGTGCGCGGCCGGATTTCGTGCGCCAGCAGTTTCCCGCTCAGGTCAACTAATCCGGCGGCAATGTAGTCGACATTGATTTCCATGCCCATCACGCAGCGCGCGGGATTGAGCACCAGCCCCACCGAGGGCCGTCCGCGCTCCCCGTCGCGGTGCACGCCGATTTCAATGGCCAACCCGGCAGCCAACAGGTCGGCGACCAAGCTGGAGACCGAGGCCTTGGTCAATTGGCTGCGCTGGGCGATATCAGCTCGCGATAGCCTCCCGGCATCGCCGGTGCCGGCAATCACCGACAGGACCCTGGCCAAGTTGGCTTTGCGCACGTCCCCGACGTTGCCCGGGGCGGAGGATGCTGCGGCTCGGGCGCTGGACGCTGGTTGGCGCATGCCTTCTCCTTGTGGAAATTCCTGGAATGGATTTGCGGGTTTCGCTATTGACTCTAGCGTATTGCCACCCATATAGTTCAGAACATAAACTAAATGGCGGAAGCCATACCACCCCGATCCAAGGATGCATCCCATGACTCTTCAGCCAACCGCCGCCGACCGCTTCACTTTTGGACTGTGGACCGTGGGATGGACCGGTGCCGATCCCTTCGGTGTCGCCACCCGCAAGAACCTGGACCCGGTAGAAGCCGTCCACAAGCTTGCCGAGCTCGGCGCCTATGGCATCACCTTCCACGACAATGACCTGATTCCTTTTGACGCCACCGCTTCCCAGCGCGAGCAGATCCTTTCGGACTTCCGTGCAGCACTGGAAGAAACCGGCCTGAAGGTCCCGATGGTGACCACCAACCTGTTCAGCCACCCGGTGTTCAAGGACGGCGGCTTCACCTCCAACGACCGCTCGATCCGCCGCTTCGCACTGGCCAAGGTCTTGCACAACATCGACCTGGCAGCCGAGATGGGCGCCGAAACCTTCGTCATGTGGGGCGGCCGCGAAGGCTCCGAATACGATGGCTCCAAGGACCTGGCAGCAGCACTGGACCGCATGGGCGAAGGCGTGGATACCGCGGCCGGCTACATCAAGGACAAGGGCTACAACCTGCGCATCGCGCTGGAGCCGAAGCCAAACGAACCACGCGGCGACATCTTCCTGCCCACCGTTGGCCACGGCCTGGCTTTCATCGAGAAGCTGGAACACGGCGACATCGTTGGCCTGAACCCGGAAACCGGCCACGAGCAGATGGCTGGCCTGAACTTCACCCATGGCATCGCCCAGGCGCTGTGGGCAGGCAAGCTCTTCCACATCGACCTCAACGGCCAGCGCGGCATCAAGTACGACCAGGACCTCGTCTTCGGCCACGGCGATCTGACCAGCGCCTTCTTCACCGTTGACCTGCTGGAGAACGGCTTCCCAACCGGCGGACCGAAGTACGACGGCCCACGCCACTTCGACTACAAGCCATCGCGCACCGACGGCTACGCTGGCGTCTGGGACTCGGCCAAGGCCAACATGTCCATGTACCTGATGCTCAAGGAACGCGCACAGGCATTCCGCGCAGATCCAGAAGTACAGGAAGCCATGAAGCTTTCCGGTGTCTTCGAACTGGGCGAAACCACCCTGAACGCTGGCGAAACCGCAGCACAGCTGATGAACGATGCGGCAAGCTTCGCCGACTTCGACGCCAACGCCGCGGCGCAGCGCAACTTCGCGTTCATCCGCCTGAACCAGCTGGCTATCGAGCACCTGCTCAACGCCCGCTAAACCCCGCATACCCACCCCACCGAAGGAAGCAGCCCGAACAATGACGCTCGTTGCCGGCATCGACTCGTCCACCCAATCATGCAAGGTGGTCATCCGCGACGCCGCAACCGGCGCATTGATCCGCTCCGGACGTGCCTCGCACCCTGAGGGCACCGAAGTGGATCCAGAGTTCTGGTTCACTGCGATGCAGGCTGCTATCGCCCAGGCCGGCGGCCTGGATGATGTAGCCGCAGTTTCGGTGGGTGGGCAGCAGCACGGCATGGTGGTGCTCGATGAATCGGGCACCGTCATCCGTCCGGCGCTGCTGTGGAATGACACCCGCAGCGCCCAGTCCGCCACCGACATCATTTCCGATGCCGGTGACGGCGATATGGAAGCCGGCGCCAAGTACTGGGCACAGCGCACCGGCACCCTCCCGGTCTCCTCGATCACTCTGACCAAGCTGCGCTGGCTGAAGGACAACGAACCGGAAAACGCCGCCAAGGTCGCCGCCGTCTGCTTGCCGCACGACTGGCTGTCCTGGCGACTGGCCGGTTACGGTCCGGGCAGCGGCGCCGAAGGCTTGGCCGCGCTGCGCACCGATCGCTCCGATGCCTCGGGCACCGGATACTACCGTCCCGCCGAAAACGCCTACGACCTCGAGGCGCTGGAGCAGCACTTAGGCCACGCCCCGCTGCTGCCAGCCGTTGCAGGGCCGCTGGAATCCATTGGCCGCACCGCGTCTGGCGCATTGATCGGTGCCGGCGCGGGCGATAACGCCGCAGCCGGATTGGGCGTAGGCGCCAAGGTGGGCGATGCGGTGATGTCCCTGGGCACCTCCGGCACCGTCTTCGCGGTTGCCGATTCCCCCTCGGCAGATGCTTCCGGCCTGGTGGCAGGCTTCGCCGACGCTACCGGCAACTACCTGCCGTTGGTATGCACCCTGAACGCCACCCGCATCTTCGACGCCACTGCCAGCCTGCTGCAGGCCAGCCTCGAAGAATTCAATGACCTGGCGCTGTCCGCCGCCCCGGGCTGCGACGGCCTGGCCTTGCTGCCCTACTTCGACGGCGAGCGCACCCCTAACCTGCCAGAGGCCACCGGCTCGCTGCATGGCATCACCCGAGCCAACTACACCGCCGCGAATCTGGCCCGCAGCGCGGTGGAAGCGGTAGTTTGCTCGCTGGCCGACGGCCTGCGCGCACTGGAAGCGCAAGGCGTCCAAGCCCAGCGCGTCATCCTGGTCGGCGGTGGCGCGCAGTCCCGCGCGGTCCAGCAGATCGCCGCACAGATCCTGGGCTTGCCAATCCTGGTCCCCGCCCCGGGCGAATACGTGGCCGATGGAGCCGCCCGCCAGGCGGCCGGCGTCCTGGCCGGAGAATTCCCCCACTGGGCACAGGGCACTGCCCAAGTCCCGGCGATGGAACCGGCCCCGCAGGTACTGGAACGCTACCGCGCACTGGTTTCCAGCCAGTGGCTCGACAAGTAGGGAATAGCCGTGGAACTGCGCAACAGGGAACTGAACTGGGCCGGAAATCTTGAATACCGGGCCAAAGAACTGCTCTACCCCACCAGCCTTGCACAGTTGCGGAACCTGGTGCGTGCTGCAAAATCCGTGAAGGTCCTGGGATCGCGCCATTCCTTCAATGACATCGCCGATACCGAGGAGCTGATGATCACTCTGGCCAAGATGCCAGAAGCCATCGAGATTGATGAGCAGGCCATGACCGTGCGCGTCAGCGCCGGCACTACCTACGGTGCCCTGGCTGATGCACTGCAACGCGCCGGCTATGCCCTGCACAATCTCGCCTCCCTGCCGCATATCTCGGTTGCCGGGGCGGTATCCACGGGAACCCACGGTTCCGGCGAAACCCATGGCAACCTCGCCACCGCCGTGCGCGCGGTGGAACTGGTGCTGGCCGATGGCTCGCAGCTGAGCGTGAAGCGCGGCGACGAGGATTTCAATGGCATCGTGGTCGGCCTGGGTGCGCTGGGCGTGCTGACTCACCTCACCTTGGATATCGTGCCCAGCTTCGAGGTGGAGCAGACCGTCTACCAGGACCTGTCCTGGGACAAGGTGCTCGAGGACTTCGACACCATTCAGGCTTCGGCCTACAGCGTCAGCCTGTTCACTGACTGGAGCGGCGAGCAGGTAGGCCAGGCCTGGCTCAAGCGCCGCGTCGGCGACGCGCTGGCAGAGCATATTGACCAGGGCCGATTCGGCGGGTTCCCGGCGACCGCTGCGCTGCACCCGCTGCCCGGCGCCGATGGCGGGATCTGCAGCATCCAGTTGGGCCAGGCGGGTTCATGGTCGGATCGCTTGGCGCATTTCCGCATGGACTTCACCCCCAGCGCCGGCGATGAATTGCAGACCGAATACCTGGTCCCGCGCGAGCACGCGGTAGAAGCGATCCAGGCTATCCGCAGCCTTTCCCCCGCCATCACTCCCCTGCTGCTGGTCTCGGAAGTGCGCACCATTGCCGCCGATGACCTGTGGCTCAGTGGAAACTACGGCCGTGACGGCATCGCCCTGCACTTCACCTGGAAGCCCCGGCAGGAGGCTGTCGAGGCGCTCCTTCCACGGATCGAGGAAGCACTGGCGCCTTTTGCGGCACGCCCGCATTGGGGCAAGCTCTTCGCAGCCACCTGCGCGCAGCTGGCCGGGCTGTATCCGAAGTTCAACGACTTCATTGCATTGGCGCAGCGCCTGGATCCGTCCGGCAAGTTCCGCAACGACTTCCTGGACCGCACGGTGTTTGGAGCCTGAGCGCGCACCGGCGTTGCGACTAGACTTGTCACCATGGCATTGACTCAGTTAACGGTCGTGGACACCGCGGTCGGCATCCTGCAACAGTTCGGGTTGGCTGATTTGTCGATGCGCCGATTGGCCAAGGAACTCGATGTCCAGGTCGGTGCGCTCTACTGGCATGTGAAGAACAAGCAGGAGCTGCTGGCGCAGGTTGCCGCCCAGCTGCTGAACACCCCTGCGCTGTCGGTGGCTGCCGAGGACTACAACTCCCCATCCGAGGCGATCCTGCAGCTGGCACGCAAGCTCTACCTCGCGTTGCTGCCGATCCAGGACAGCCCCGAGGTCATCGAAGTCGCCACCGCGATGCGGGCCACCGAGCTCCAGCCGGTGCTGCAGCTTCGCACCCTGCTGGAAGCAGCAGGACTGCCTGCCGAAAACGCCCGCCATGGCCAGCAGCTTTTGCTGAACCACGTGCTCGGCTCGGTTGCCTACCGCCAGAACCTAGTGCAGCTCGATGTCGACGCACCCCTGGCTGATGGCTTCGACTGGGGGCTGCAGCGGGCCGTTGCCGGCCTCATCGGCTAACGCCTCGCGCCGGGAATTCCCAACTCTGCCAGCTCCCGCGCGCTAGCGGTCAATTCTCGAACTTCCTTCTTGGCCAAGGCAGCTTCCGGGTTATCGCTCAGGACCGAGACGTCCTCAATCAAACTTGCCAGGTAGTTCTTCGCTTCCTGCACCGAGTCGATAAGCAGCTGGGCTTGTCGAGCACCCGAGCGGCAGCGATCCATTCCTGCGCGAAGTCCCAGTATGGTTGGGCGTCCTGCGTGATCCGCTGGTTGTCGAGCTCTTCGACCAGCATGCCAGGGTCGTGGAGCACTGCCATGGCAACAGCTTCGGCTGCACGCCCTTTCTCGATCGCATCATGCATCAATTCCTTGTTCACGACTCCCTCCAGGAATCCCTGGTATTTGCCTGCGGCCGCAAGCAGGCGATTCCTTCCGCAATGGGTTTTGCGCCCTCTAGCTGTCCGGCATGAATCGGTGTCGATGAATATTCGAATCCGTGGCCTTCGGTACCGCGCCTTCGAGAGATCCCGATGCGCCGGAGGCAGGGCCAGCGGGATGAATCTTCATTCTGGAGGTTCTTCCTGGAATGAGCCATCGCCGTTCTGTTCTTCGAACTGGTCGTATCGTTCCCGCGCTTGTTCGATATCGGGCATATGGCTCACTGTCCAGTCGAGGAGCGCATCGATCGGTGCGCGCATGGTCTTGCCTATCGGCGCAACACGGTACTCGACTGCTACCGGACGGGAGCGCAATACCCTGCGGTCGATGACGCCATTTCGCTCCAGCCGGCGCAGCGTATTGGTCAAGGACTTCTGGCTCACTCCCGGAACGGCTCGCCGCAGCTCGTTGAATCGCTTGGGTGATTCGCAAAGCTGGCTCAAGACATGCAAAGACCACTTGTCCAAGACCTGGTCGAGCAGTTCGCGGTGGGAAGCCGATATGCCCAGCGGCGATTCGGAGGTTTCTTCCATTGCACCTAGTTTCGTTGCAGTTGCTTTTGTAGACCAAGTATAAGTTTTATACCTGCATCCAGCAGCGAACTACTGAAGGAGAATTCCATGCCAGTGAATTATTCAAGCCCCGCCGGGATGCTCCCCGGAACTCCCTACCACCACGTAGCGGTGGGATCCGGCACGCGGCATATCCACATCGCCGGACAGGTAGCCCACATGCCCGACGGCTCCAGGATCCCCGACGATTTGGCTGGCCAGGTGGCGCAGGCGCTACGCAACGTTTCCGCAGGCTTGAACTCGGCAGGGGCGGGGTTCCAAGACGTCGTCAGGCTGACCGTATACGTAACCGACTGGGAAACCAGCAAAATATCGGAGTTCATGCAAGGAGTCGAATCCGTCGCGGAGGAAATCGGGTTGCAGCTTCCGATGCCGCCTGCATCGTTGATCGCCGTGGCCCAACTGTACGAGCCAGCAGTTCTCGTGGAGATCGAAGCTACAGCGATACTCTGACCCGCAGCGAAAACGCCGAATGGGCCGCGGCCAGCGCCTTACCCGGCTGGCCGCCACTGGGTGGACCGGCCTCCGGCGGCTTTCGGCCGGCGCGAGGCTTCCGGTCCGAAAGGCTACCGAGCTAGCTCAGCTTGCCGCCGGAGGCTTCCAGATAGCAGGCAGCGCACAGCGACTCGTACCAGACCTCTTCACCGTCGATAGCGACCTGGTCTCCATCAAAAACAATGTGGTCACCCGATCGGCGGGTATTGAACATGGCCTTGCGCCCGCAGCGGCAGATGGTCTTCAGCTCTTCAAGTGAGTGCGCCAGTTCCATCAAGCGTGCCGAGCCCGGGAAGGCACGGGTGCGGAAGTCGGTACGGATACCGTAGGCGAGCACCGGGACATCATCGAGCACGGCAATGCGCAGAAGATCATCGACCTGGGTGCGGGAGAGGAATTGAACTTCGTCGACCAGCAGGCAGGCTACCGGCGGCGCATCCACATGCGGCAGCAAGGCATCAGGGTCATCGCCGAGGCAATGGGCCGCGAACTTCTCCCGAAGGTTCTCTTCCGGCCCCACGCTGAAGTCGACTTCGCGTTCGATTCCCAGGCGGGAAACGATTGATTTCTCGCCCTTGGTGTCAACCCCCGGCTTGGCCAGCAGGATACGCTGGCCGCGTTCTTCGTAGTTGAAGGCAGCCTGCAGCAAGCTCGTGGATTTGCCCGAGTTCATCGCTCCGTAGCGGAAATACAGCTTGGCCACCATTGCTCCTCGAAAGTTGCGGTGCCTGCCAACTGGCAGGCCCCTTAAGATCTTAGTGCCCGCGCCGCGGATCGCCAGCGAACCGGCGCCGCGGACGATTGCCCTGCTATTTCACCGCAGGCTGTTTCTTGCCGGCGAAAACCAGCCTGTAGAGCACCGACATCACGATGACGAAGGGAACACCGAAGATCAGGGTGTACTTGAATTCCGGCACGAAGAACGAGGTCACCAGCAGGCCGGCGAGCAGTACCGAGCCGAGAATCGACGCGGCCGGGTAGCCTGGCAGCTTGTACTCCAGGACGGCCCGGTCCAGGCGCACCTGGCGGCGGAAGGACACGTGGGTCACCAGGATCATGAACCACGTCGCCAGGGCACCGAAGGTAGCCAGCGACATCATGATGCCGAAGCCTCCCTCCGGAACCAGCGCGTAGACCAGTGCTGCCACGGCGATGCCTCCGGCAGACATCCACACCGCGTGGATAGGAGCGCCCGCGCTGTTGGTCCGGTGTGCCAGGCGCGGCGCGTGCCCGGAATCAGCCAGCGAATGCAGCATGCGGGTTGCCGCATAGAGCTGGGCGTTCATGGCCGAGAGCGCGGCAATGATGAGCACGAAGTTCAGTACCGAATCGGCGAACGGGATACCCATCTGGGACATCACAGTGACAAATGGCGATCCGCCGGCCAGCAGTTCGCTGGTGGGCGCCACCGCGAGGATCAGAGCCATGGTGAACACGTAGAAGAGCAGCAAGCGCAGGAAGGAGACCTTGAAGGCCTTGCGTACGGCAATCTTGGGGTTCTTTGCTTCTGCGGCGGCAATGGAGATCGCCTCGATGCCCATGTAGGAGAAGATCGCCACGATGACAGCGGTCCACATGCCGAACAGGCCATTGGAGAAGAAGCCGCCTTCGGCCGAGTAGTTATGGAACCCGTATTGGTCGCTGGGGTCGTGGAACACCAGCCAGAGGGCAATGATGATGAACGCGACCACCGCGAAGACCTTGATCGCGGAGAACCAGTATTCGGTGGTTCCGAAGATCTTCACGCTGGAGAAGTTCACGCCCAAAAGCGCGGCCGAGAAGACAAGGACCCAAACCAGCCCTGGAATCTCGGGGAACCAGTACTGCATGTACTCGCCTACCGCGCTGACTTCGGTGCCCACGGCGAAGATCAGCGCAGACCAGTACAGGTACTTGGTCAGGTACCCGGCGAAACGTCCAAGATAGCGTTCGGCGTAGACCCCGAAGGAACCGGCCACCGGCTGCTTGACGGTCATTTCCGCCAATGCGCCCATGACCAGCAAGGCGACGACCCCGCCAATGAGGTAGCTGATGATCACCGAGGGACCGGCCATGGCGATGGCGAGCTTGCTGCCCGCGAAAAGACCGGTGCCGATGGCACTGCCCAGCGCGATCATGGACATCTGCCCAGGAGTCAGCGACTTCTTCAAACCCGAACCGACTTCAGTGGCGCGTACCGGCTGCTTGCCCAACGATGCTCCCTTTAGACCTATGCGAACAGCACGGCATCGAAAATGCCGTGCTGCTGTTAAGGTTACTCTCGCGCAGATTCGCCGGCTTCGGCGCACCAAGACCCGAAAGCGGCGGAATTTGCGTTATGTCACGGCATTACGCACGGCGTACTCTTCGCGCTGCCAGGCATTGGTGTGCAGAATTTCACGCAGTTTCTCCACGGCGTCCCAGATATCGGTACGCGTCAGGTACAGCGGGGTGATGCCAAAGCGCAGGACTTCCGGTTCGCGGTAGTCCCCGATAACGCCCTGGTCAATGAGCGCAGCGATGATTTCGTACCCATGCTCATGGCGGAAGCTGACGTGGCTGCCGCGAGCAGCATGTTCGCGTGGAGTCACCAGTTCCAGGCCGTAGCCGGCGCAGCGGGTTTCAACCAGCTCGATGAACAGGTCCACCAGCTCCAGCGAGTTGGCGCGCACCTTGTCCATGTCCGCTTCCAGCGCGATATCCAGGCCGACCTCGATCATGGCCAGCGAAGTAACCGGCTGGGTACCGCACATGAAGCGGCGAATGTCATTTGCTGGAGTGTAGCTGCCAGCCATCTCGAAGGGCGACTTGTGCGACCACCAGCCGGACAGCGGCTGCCAGAAACGTTCATGGTGGCGGGCATTGACCCAGATGAAAGCCGGAGAACCCGGGCCGCCGTTGAGGTACTTGTAGGTGCAGCCCACGGCGTAGTCTGCATCTGCGGCATTCAGGTCAATCGGCACTGCACCCGCGGCATGGGCCAAGTCCCAGACCACCAGGGCTCCGGAGCCGTGGATTGCTGCGGTGGTCTCGTCCATGTCCCACATGGAACCGGTGCGGTAGTTCACGTGCGACAGGGCAACCACGGCGACAGTCTCGTCCAGTGCAGCGCGCAGCGACGCCTCGCCATCGATGAGCTTCACTTCATAGGCCACACCGGTTTCCTGCGAGAGCGAGTTGACCAGGTCGGCCAACCCCTCGGCGATATAGATGTCCGTGGGGAAATTGTCTCGTTCGGTGAGAATCACCCGGCGCTGCGGGGCATCGGCCTTCTGCGTGCGCAGTGCCGAGGCCAAGGCCTTGAACAGATTCAGCGTGGTGGTATCGGTGATCGCGGTTTCGCTGGGGTTCGCGCCCAGCAGCCGCCCCAGCTTGTCGCCGAGCTTCAGCGGCATCTCGAACCAGCCGGCGGTGTTCCAGGAACGGATCAGGCCCTCGCCCCATTCTTCGGTCACCACCTGGGCGGCACGTTCGGCCGCACCCTTCGGCAACGCGCCCAATGAGTTGCCATCGAGGTAGATGACGCCTTCCGGGAGGTTGAAGCGGTTGCCAAAGGCCACCAGCGGGTCTGCCGCGTCCAACTGGGCAAGGGTCTCTCGGGTCAGTTCCGTGGTCATTGGATCTCCTGTTCAGCCAAGATCAAAGCGGGAGAACTTCCGTTCTCCATGGTGTTTCCATCGTAGAATCAAATTCGATATAGTGCGACTAAATCTGAACTTTCCCAAAGAATTGAGTTGATCAACCGTGGCAGGTTCATTATGGACAGTTCAAGGCGACGCCAAGCCGAATCCTGTTCGTGTAGACGAAGCGGATTTGTCCATTCTCGCCGAGCTGAGCAAGGATGCTCGAATTGCCAATAACGTCCTGGCTGCAAAAGTCGGCCTGGCGCCGTCCACCTGCTTGGGCCGGGTGAAAGCCCTCTCCAAGGCGGGGGTGATCACCGGCTACCATGCTGCGATCAATGAGCAACTTCTTGGCGTGGCCGTCAACGCCATGATCTCTATTGTGGTCTCGTCCACAGCCCGAGACCGCTTGCTCTCCTCGGCGCATCAGCTCAAAGAGCTCGCCGAGGTCAAGGAAGTCTTCGTTCTTGGCGGCTCGCCGGATTTGCTGGTTCGGGTGGCTACCCGAAGCATCGAAGACCTACGGGCATTCGTGGCCGCGCACTTGGGCTCCAACCGCGCGTTCTCATCCACCCAGACGGTAATTATCTTCGAGCACCTGGCTTAGCCGAGACAGGCTTTTTGTCATCTAACGGCGTCTCTCATCTATATCTCATTTATTTCAGCCACAATGAAAAACATGGGAAAGGAAGCTTTGCGCCGCGTCTTTGCGACAATCGCTGTCATCGCAGTCGTATTTCTTGGCGCGTTCGGAATCACCCAAGCCTTGGAAGGTCCGGCGGACCAGGACCTCGGGGAAGGGTTCATCTTCGAAGAAGCAACTCCGTCTCCGACGAGCGGCACCCCCAACAGCCCCTCCTCCTCGCCTTCTGCCCCAGCGACTGGATCCCAAAAGCCGTCTTCCAGCTCGAGCACCTCCGCCAAGCCGAAAACCTCGGAAAAGCCTAAGCCTAGCGCTACCCCGACACCGAAGCCCAAGCCGAAACCTCCAGCACCGGCACCGCCAAAGAAGACCGTCGTTCCGCTGCCTCCCTCGGGCACCCAGTACGACGATGATGACGACGACGATGACGATTACGACGACTACGACGATGACGACGACGATGACTAGAGCGCCAGAACGCCGCTGGTCCATCCGAGCACGGGTCCTGACCGGCATGATGCTCCTGGTAGGCCTGGCCCTGCTGACAGCGGGTACCGCGAGCTTTGCGGTTCAACGCCACGAACTGAATGAACGCCTCGACGAGTCATTGACCCGCACTGTCAAGGAATTCGAAGTTCTCACCGATACTGGTGTCGATCCGCGAACCATGGAACGCTTCAAGCACGCCGAAGACTTGCTGTATATCGCAATGCAACGCACCCTGCCCTCCCCGAAGCAGGGCATGCTCTCCCTGGTTGGTGACGAGGTGCGTTGGACCGCACCGGATATCGTCAACACCCGACTGGAAGATGATCCGGAATTCCTCGAATGGGCCAGAAGCGTCCAGGACGCCAACCATATCCGCTTGGGAACTGTCGACACGGACATCACGACCTACCGCGCCGTCGTTGTTCCGGTTAGCCTCCCTGCAGACCACGAGCATGGCGCGTTCGTGCTGGCCTACGACTACTCTGCCGAGGCCATCGCCAACGACCGCAACTTCATGATCTATGGTGCCGTCGGCGCCTCGGTCATGCTCGTGGCCGCGCTGGCCGCCTGGCTTGTGGTTGGCCGAATGCTCGACCCGATCCGCCGCCTGCAAACTACCGCGCAGCAGATCTCGGAGACCGACGTATCCCAGCGCATTGAAGTTTCCGGAAATGACGAATTCGCCGAATTGACGGTCACCGTCAACGAAATGCTGGATCGCCTTGAAGGCGCGCTCAGGTCCCAGCGCCAGCTGCTCGATGATGTCGGGCACGAACTGCGCACGCCGGTGACTATCATCAACGGGCATCTGGAATTGATGGATCCCAACGATCCGGACGACGTTGCCCAGAGCCGCGATATCGCCATGGACGAGCTCGGGCGCATGTCCTTGCTCATCAATGACCTAGTCACCCTGGCAAAGTCCAACCGCACGGATTTTCTCCAGGTGGAGCCGGCAGAAGTCGGCAAGCTGCTTGACGACATCCTCGACAAAGCCCGCGGCCTGGGGCCTCGCCAGTGGCGCGTGGACTACCGCACCGAGGCCACCGTTGCTCTCGACCCGATCCGGACCACCCAAGCCATGCTGCAGCTCTGCGCCAACGCGGTGAAGTTCTCTGCTGCGGATAGCCGCATCGGCTTGGGCAACGAGATCGTGCGCGATGGGCATGGCAACACCACCTTGCGCTGGTGGGTATCCGATGCGGGCGTGGGCATCCAGGCTGAAGATCTTGAACGTATTTTCGAGCGCTTTGGACGGGGCCAGAACTCTGTTCGTTCTTCGGGGTCCGGCCTGGGGCTGAACATCGTGCAGGCCATAGCGGAGACCCACGGCGGACGCGTGTGGGTGAGCTCGGAACATGGCAAGGGTTCGACGTTCTACATTGACATGCCGTTGACGACTGGAAGCAAGGAAGCATGAGCCAGATACTGATCATTGAAGATGAACCGCGAATCAGTTCGTTCGTAGCCAAGGGGCTGCGTGCTGCGGGATTGACCTCATCCATCGCAGAAACCGGGCATGATGGCTTCACCCAGGCCATTGACGGTGACCCTGAGCTGATCATCCTCGACCTCGGCCTGCCGGATGAGGACGGCTTCTCGGTATTGCGGCGTCTGCGCGCCGCGCAGATCGATACGCCGGTGATCATCTTGACCGCACGCGGCAGCGTGGAAGACACAGTAGCCGGCCTGCAGAACGGCGCCGACGACTACATGGCCAAGCCATTCCACTTCGATGAGTTGCTGGCGCGGGTGCGCTTGCGCCTGCGCGCCGAGGACAATGCACCTGAAGTTTCCTCGCTGGCCCACGAAGACCTGATCATGGACCTGCTGCGCCGCCGGGTGACGGTCAATGAGCGCGAAGTCGACCTTTCCGCGCGTGAATTCGCCTTGGCCGAAGCCTTCTTGCGCAACCCGGGCCAGGTGCTGAGCCGCGAGCAATTGCTTTCCCGGGTCTGGGGCTATGATTTCGACCCCGGATCCAACGTGGTGGATGTGTATGTCCGCTACCTGCGCAACAAGCTCGGCTCGGAACGTTTTGAGACGGTACGCGGATTCGGCTACCGACTCGCCTCGGAGCGCTAGCCGAATCCTGCACGGGATCTAGCGCAACGTCGGATCCGGAACGAAGCTCTGCTGGAGCAAACGGCTCCAGCGATTGGCCGGCAGCTGCGGGTTCAGCAGTGCAATGCCGATGCAATACTTGGACATCGATACCTCTCGGATGCCCAGCTCGGCCAAGGCCTGGTCCGACGCGCCCCGGCCATCAGCGGACTTGGTCTCCACGACAACCAGGTCCGGTCCGTCAACCCTCGAATCGCCGTTGGCGTATTCCAGTTCAACGTCGCAGGTCAGCCGTTCGCCATCGATGGGGTTCACGAAAGTTGCACGCCGGTAGGCACTGTCCAGCACAGGTTGCAGTTGGGGCACGTCCTGCCCGTACTCGCTGCGCAGGACCGATTCCAAGAACTCGAGGTTCTCTTCGGTCAGCTCGCCGGCGCTGTCCAGATCCTGCTCGACGCGATGCTTCACCGTCGAGCCGCGAAGCCCCTTGGTCTTGATCTCGAACATCGACAGCCCGGTGTCAGCATAAGTGCGCGAGCGCACCTTGTATCGCCGTCGCCGACCCTGGCGGTGGGCGCGGTACTGGTCGTAGTCCTCGGTATCGAAATACACCGATTCGTAGCGGAAGGTGCGCAGGCCATCGATCTGCATGATCTTGAATTGATCGCCCAAGCGCTCGGATAATGCCGTGAACTCCTCTGGGGCCAACAGGAACTTCTTGTCGACTCGGGTCTGCAGCGCCGCTTCGGAGATCACGTCTTCGAGACTGATCGGCTCCCGGCCGATGACGGCTTCTTCAAGAGCCGCGCGCGCCTGGGAGACGACGAGGTCCGCTCCCTTGGCCGCATATGTCGTCATCAGGACCACGTCTCCTGCTTGGCTCCGTTCTGCGCTGCCGGTGCGGACTGGCTGTTCGCCAATTCATAAGTGCCGGAGAAGCTCTCGGATGCGCTGGCCTTAGCAGTGGACTTGCCTCCGGCAACGTTGGTGCGGAAGCGGACATCAACGATGGTCAGATCGCGAACCATATCCAGCTCGACAACTACTGTTCGCAGCACCTTGGCATCCAGCAGTTCTTCCAATGCAGCCTGCAGATCCGCCTTCTTCGGGTAGGCACGTTCCAGGGTCACGGTCTGGCGCTCGGTGCGCGGAGCGAAGCTCGGGTGGTCAGCAAGGAACATCACCAGAACCAGGGCCGCGGTGGCCGCTGGAGCCAGCCATGCCGGGTCCGGGTGCAGGCCGTTGACCAAACCAATGGCCAGCGAAATGAAGTAGTAGGCGACTTCTTCCTGGGTCAGCGTGTCTGAGCGAAGGCGAATGATTGAGAGGATGCCGAAGAGCCCCAGCCCCAGCCCCATGCCTGCGCCGCTGCCTGAAAGCAGCAAGGTGACCGCGAAGATTCCCATGCTCAAGGCGATATATGCGAGCACGAGGTCGCGGCGGAAGTGGCGGCGGAAGTATACGAAGTACACCAGAACCGTAATGCCGATGACGTTTGAGGCTAGTCCCGTCCAGAATGACAACATTGCTATCCCTTTCGAAAGTGTGAAGTGATGATCCCTTCTTTATGAACTTTAGGTGAACTAAATGAGTCCAAAAGTAGAACAACATGAGAACGCCCTCATGTTACTGAATAGGTCTTGACTTGCATGTTTGCCTTCTGCTGACGGAGAGTGTGCCGTCTGGCTGGTTTTACTCAGCTTCCGCGCACCCGAGTTCTCTTACTTCTTGAGCATGCCCTCGAAGCGTTAAACAGCTAACGGCGGCTATTCTCTTTGCGAGAATAGCCGCCGTTAGCTGTTGGAGTATCGCTTACTTGCCAGCTTCGATTTCAGCCTTGGCCGTCGAATCCGAATCGTTCAGGAACTTGCCGATGCGGTCGACTTCTTCAGTCTCGCCGATGGCTGCGGCCGCACGGCCCAGCGCATAGAGCGAGCGAAGGAAGCCTCGGTTTGGCTCATGGCGCCAAGGCACAGGGCCCTGTCCGCGCCAGCCGGCTTTGCGCAGCGAGTCCAAGCCTCGGTGGTAGCCAACTCGTGCGAACGCGTACGACTCCACGATGCGGCCCTCACTGTGCGCTTCGTTGGCAAGCAGCGCCCAAACCAGTGACGAGGCAGGGAACTTTGCCGCCAGGTCCGTGGCTTCATCACCGGCTTCATAGCGTGCCAGCACTTCGGTTTCTTCCGGAAGCAGGGTTTCCGGGATACCCAGCAGGTTTTCTCCGACCATGGTTACTTCAGCGACTTTCCGGCCGAGCCTAGCTGCTGGGCAGCTTCAACGATGCGGGCAGCCATGGACTCTTCAGCCTTGGCGCCCCAAACGCGCGGGTCATAGGTCTTCTTGTTGCCAACTTCGCCGTCGATCTTCAGCACGCCATCGTAGTTGCCCAGCATGTGGCCTGCGACCGGACGGGTGAATGCGTACTGGGTGTCGGTGTCGATGTTCATCTTGATCACGCCGTAGGCAACAGCGTCAGCGATTTCCTGCTCGGAGGAGCCCGATCCGCCGTGGAATACGAGATCGAATGGGTTAGCCTTGCCGATTTTGGCACCAACCTGGGCCTGGATATCCTTCAGGATCTCTGGGCGCAGCTTTACGTTGCCTGGCTTGTAAACGCCGTGGACGTTGCCGAAGGTCAGCGCGGTGATGTAGCGTCCCTTTTCACCGGCGCCCAAAGCCTCGATGGTAGCCAAGGCATCTTCGACGGTGCTGTACAGCTTGTCGTTGATCGCGTTCTCGACGCCATCTTCTTCGCCGCCCACGGCACCAATTTCAACTTCGAGGATCTGCTTCGCGGCAGCGGTGCGTGGCAGCAGTTCAGCAGCAATACGCAGGTTCTCTTCGAGGGTCTCAGCCGAGCCGTCCCACATGTGGGAGTTGAAGAATGGATCGCGGCCTGCAGCGACTTCAGCCTCCGAAGCGGCCAGCAGCGGCAACACGAAACCGTCCAGCTTGTCCGCTGGGCAGTGGTCGGTGTGCAAGGCGATGTTCACGCCGTAGTTCTTGGCAACCTGGCGCGCGAAGGCCGCGAAGCCCAGCGAGCCGGTAACCATATCCTTGATGGATGCACCAGACCAGTATGCGGCGCCGCCGGTGGAGACCTGGATGATGCCGTCGGATTCAGCCTCTGCGAAGCCGCGAATTGCGGCGTTCAGAGTCTGCGAGCTGGTCACGTTCACTGCTGGGAAGGCGTAGCCGCCTGCCTTGGCAGCATCGATCATTGCATTGTACTTATCGGGGGTTGCGATAGGCATGCTTCACTCCTGGTGATTAGCGAGGTTACGCGTCTCCATTGACGGCGGTTCGCCATCCATCCTATCGGCTATGTCACTAACTAAGCCCTAAATCTCGTATCGTGACACGGGGAATTCCGCGGTTTACCGCAAAGCAAACGGCCAACCCAGAGCTTGTCTCATTATGGTTGGCCGCTGGCTTTTTACGTTCTCTATTCGGTTGTTGCGCTTACAGAGGTGCTTCCCGACGGAGCTAGCTGTGTCTTGGTCGTGGTGCTGGGCACTGATGCAGAGCTCTTGGAAGCCGCCGGAGTTTCAGTTCCGGTCGAGGCCGACTTCGACGAATCCGCCTTTGGTGCAGAAGCTGAGCCGGTTGGAGTATCCGTAACGGCTTCTTCTTCTGGCTTCGTTGGCTCTGGAGTTGGAGCCTCCATCTCATCAGTGGCATCCGGATCTTCGGGTCCGTCCGTAGCGCCTGGACTCTTCGTAGCGTCTGGACTCTTCGAATCGTCAGGGCTCTTGGAACTATCTGGGCTCTTCGAGCTATCAGGGCTCTTCGAACCGTCCGGGCTCTGTGAACCATCTGGAGACTGCGAACCGCTCGGGCTTTCACTCTCGCTCGGCGACGGGGGCTGTGATTCCGATGGGCTTGGCTTCGGCCGTGGAATGCTTGGAGTGTCATCCTCGGGGACAATGACGTCTGGATCCGGGCCGCTTGGAGCCCGATCAGGAAGGCGGGAGCCGTTGCCCTTGGGAGCACTGCCCGCATTGACTGTCAGCCGCTGCGAATTAATCATCGCCTGGCGCTGGCCCGGAATGGTTGGCAGGTAGTTGCGCGGATCATGCCAACGGCCGTCGATGATGACCTCGAAGTGCACGTGGCAACCGGTCGAGTTGCCGGTAGTGCCAGCCAGGGCGATCAGTTCACCCTGCTCGACTCGCTGCCCCACCTTGGCAATCAACTTCGAATTGTGGCTGTAGCCAGTCTGGACATTGCTGCCGTGGTCGATAGTCACGCGCATGCCGGAGTGCCCAGCCCATGCCGATACGGTCACCGTTCCAGCTTCAGAAGCGTAGACCGGCGAGCCGCAGGAAATAGGGTAGTCCTGGCCAATGTGGATCTGGTTGCCAGGACCGGTAGGGTTGGCACGCCAGCCATAAGGGCTGGAAATACTGCGGGTCTTGACCGGGTGCATCAGTTGCAGGTCGCCAGGCAATTTGCCGAGCTCGCCGACCATGCCCGCAAGCAGAGCTGAGGATTCGTTGTCATTGCCGGACGCTTCTGAGCCCGCGTCAGCGCCATCAAGCATTCCAACGGGACGGCCGTCAATAGCCAGCTCCTTGCCGGAACCGCCAAATGAGTTCAGCGGCGCATCTGCACTGACGTAGACCGGTCCGTTGAACATTGATGGATCTGCCACAGCATCGATGCCTACAGGGATATCGCCCTGCCTGGAGTCACCGGCCTGAGCCATGATCGGGATCGCCAGGGCTCCCGTCAGTCCGAGCGCGGCGACGATAGAAGTGGACCATATAACCAATGGCCTTCTGCGTCGAGGCAGCCCGGGCAACAGTAAGTCACGGTTTACTTGATGACGTCGTTTCACGACCGCCCTCTCCCAGATCACGTTTTCATAACTAAAACCCAGAGTAGGCGGAAAATGATAACTAATCCAGATGCTCGACTAAACTCGTCAGTATTAAATTTCTTGTTAACCTACTTTTTGCCCAAACACGTGCCTGCGTACCCACGCATGCATGGCAATCCCGGCTGCGGATGCCGCGTTGATTGAACGAGTCGAGCCGAACTGCTCGATGGACAAGGTGTCCTTGGCCGCAGCGTGGACTTCCGGGCTGAGTCCCGGACCTTCCTGCCCGAAGACCAGCACGCAGTCCTTCGGCAGGTCGTAGGTCTCCAGGGGAACGGAGTCCGGGAAGATATCGATTCCCAGAATCGTCAACCCCTCGCCCTCAGCCCAGGCAACGAACTCCTCCACCGTTGCATGGTGCCGTACGTGCTGGTAACGATCAGTAACCATGGCGCCTCGTCGATTCCAGCGGCGACGGCCGATGATATGGACTTCTTTGGCCAGGAAAGCGTTTGCGCTGCGTACCACGGTGCCGATGTTCATATCGTGCTGCCAGTTTTCAATGGCGATATGGAAATCGTGGCGGCGTTCGTCAAGATCAGCAATGATGGCGTCCATCGTCCAGTAGCGGTACTTGTCCGCGACGTTGCGCCGGTCGCCCTCGGCAAGCAACTGGGGATCGTATTTTCCGTCGGTTGGCAGTTCCCCCTCCCAGGGGCCTACTCCGATCACATGCTGCGCGCTCGGGTCATTAACTGGTTCATGCGTTTCTTCGTTCACAGTATTAAGCCTAGTTCGTTATGTTCGCGCCCTTGTTCACGGCGCATTTGCGTGCGCCTGTGTAATCTCTTAATAGAACGGGATACTTTCAGTGCCGATAGCTCCCACCACATATTTCCCTAGGGAGGATCCACGCCTCGTGACAACTTCAATCCGCGGTACGCGAACTGTCCACGACATCAAATGCTGGCTCACGGACATGGACGGCGTATTGGTTCACGAGAACCAGGCCATCAAGGGCGCCGCCGAGATGCTGAGCTACTGGCGCGACAACAACCTGCGCTTCCTGGTCCTGACCAATAACTCCATCTACACCCCGCGCGATCTGCGTGCCCGCTTATTGGCCTCAGGCCTGGACGTCCCGGAGGAAAACATCTGGACCTCCGCGATGGCCACTGCAGAGTTCCTGGCTCGCCAGCGCCCCGGCGGCCGCACCTTCGTCATTGGCGAAGCCGGTTTGACCACTGCCCTGCATGATGCGGGGTTCATCATGACCGACCAGAACCCTGACTACGTCGTGCTGGGCGAAACCCGCACCTACTCTTTCGAAGCCATCACCAAGGCCATCCGCCTGATCGAAGGCGGGGCGAAGTTCATCGCCACCAACCCGGACGCTACCGGGCCGTCCACCGAAGGCATTATGCCAGCCACCGGTGCGATCGCGGCTTTGATCTCGCGTGCAACCAACCGCGAGCCATACGTGGTGGGCAAGCCGAACCCAATGATGTTCCGTTCTGCCCTGAACCGAATCGATGCGCACTCGGAAACCACCGCAATGATCGGCGACCGCATGGACACCGATATCGTTGCGGGCATGGAAGCCGGACTGCTGACCGCATTGGTCTACACCGGCATCACCGCCCGCGAGGACATGGACACTTTCCCGTTCCGCCCGGACCTGCAGTTCCCATCCGTGGCGAATCTGCACGCGGAACTCGCCAAGGGTGCCGCTGCAGCGGAAGCGCCTGCAGCCAAGAAGTAGCAGCTAGCGGATTCAGCAAGGCCGGGCTTTTGCCCGGCCTTGCTGCGTTGACGCAAGATTCCGGAAGTATGCTGAAACCGTGACCGAGCAAGTACCGAACGAGGTCCCGAGCGCGCGGAAGCGTGGACGGCCCAAAGGCAGCAACACGGGGACAACTAGAGCGGCGATCCTCAAAGCCGCGTCCAAGGAGTTCTCCCGTGCCGGATACGAGGCAGCCAGCCTCCGGTCGGTAGCGCGCCGAGCCGGGGTGGATCCAGCACTGGTTCACCACTATTTCAAGGACAAGAGCGACTTGTTTGTCCAGACCATGCGCATCCCCGTCAACCCAGGGGAAATCATCGCCGAGGCGGCAACAGCGCCGTTGGAGGAGATGGGCGAGGCGCTGACTCGCGCATTGCTCGCTACCTGGAGCAAGCCGGCTTTCCGCACGGCTGCAACGGCAATGATCCGGGGCTTGGTCTCCAGCAGCAGCGCGGCGAAAATCCTCCGTCCATTCCTGCAAGAGCAGATCTTCTCGCGCTTGGGTGCGCGTTTGCCGGAAGAAAGCGCCGAGCCGAGGGTAGCCCTGGTGGCCAGCCAGATTGTCGGCCTGATTGTCGCGCGCTACATCATTGGCTTGGAGCCTTTGGCCTCCATGGATGATGAGCGGGTTATCGAGCTGGTGGCCCCCACCATCCAGCGCTACCTCACCGGCCAATTGCCTGCGTTGAACCATTGACATGCTGCTGGCAGAGGTCCCTAATTCATTATGTGATGAATAAAACGGCTTGTGTCGATGTGCAGCGGCTCGACATCAGACGCGGAAGAGCATTGGTCCTGGACCACGTGGAATTCCAGCTCGCGCCGGGACGGATCATCGGCTTGCTCGGCCCCAGCGGCAGCGGCAAGAGCACCTTGCTGCGAAGCATCGTGGGCAACCAGGTCATCAGCAGCGGAACAGTCTCCGTTCTCGGAAAGCCCGCCGGACACAAGTCCCTGCGCAACCGGGTCGGCTATATGACCCAGGCAGCCAGCGTCTATGACGATTTGAGTGTCCGGCAGAACATCGCCTACTTCGCCAAGATCCTCGGCCAGCCCCCAGCCGAAGTGGATCGAGTCCTCGAAGCCACGGACCTGGCGGACCAGGCTGGCCGGCTGGCCATGGGCCTGTCCGGCGGACAGCGCAATCGGGTGTCCTTGGCCATCGCGCTGCTCGGCTCGCCGGAAATTGTCATCCTGGATGAACCCACGCTGGGTTTGGACCCGGTGCTGCGTGCGGATCTGTGGGCGATGTTCTCGCAGTTGGCGGCCACCGGCCTGTGCCTTGTCGTCTCCAGCCATGTCATGGACGAAGCCATGCGTTGCGATGAAATCCTGCTGCTGCGCGAGGGGAAGCTGCTCGGCCAGATGAGCCCGGCTGCATTGATGGAGTCAACCGGTGCAGACAATCCCGAAAATGCCTTCGTTGCCCTGGTCGCGGCAAAAGGGAACCAGCCATGAAACGGACGTTCGCCACCGCCGGGAGGGTTCTGGCCCAGGTGCGCCATGACCCGCGGACCATTGCCTTGATGCTCATCGTGCCCAGCCTGCTGATCGGCCTGATCGCATGGATCTTCACCGACACCCCGGCCTTCAGCCGCATTGGCCCGGCAATGATCGCCTTGTTCCCCTTCGTGGTCATGTTCCTGGTAACCAGCATCGCAACACTGCGCGAGCGGCGCAGCGGAACCCTTGAGCGCTTGCTGAGCATGCCGCTGGCCAAGGGCGAATTCATCTTCGGCTACGCGCTGGCGTTCACCCTGGTTGCGATCCTCCAGACCATGATCGCGGTCAGTTTCGCCATCTGGGTTTGCGGCTTGGAGATCGAAGGCAGTTTCTGGCTGCTGTTCGCGGTGGCCGCCCTCGACGCGCTGCTGGGCATCAGCCTCGGCCTGATGGCCAGCGCCTTCGCACGCACCGAATTCCAGGTGGTTCAGTTCATGCCGGCGCTGGTCATCCCGCAGTTCCTGCTGTCCGGAATCATCCTGCCCCGCGAGCAGCTGCCCGGCGCGCTGGAGGCCATCGGCGACTGGCTTCCGCTGTCCCACGCCATCGACGCCCTCTCGGATGCCGCGGCGGGAACAGTGGATTCGGCGACGGCAAGAAGCATGCTGGTCATCGCCGCCTGGATCGCCGCCGCGCTGATCGTCGGTTCCCTGACCCTGCGGCGGCGCACCGCCTAGCGGCTACGCGATGTCCACCGGGGTGTCCAGCACGCGGCCCTCGGCCACTTCGCGCACCTTCCCGGTGATCCGGAACTCGGCCTGCAGTGGCAGGTCCTCGCTGCTGGTTCCCACCAGCGCGGTGAACTTGCCCGGTTCCACAATGCGCTTCCCGGACAGCCCGGTGAACGAGGTTCGGTCAGCATGCACGGTGAAAGCCACGCGCTTCGACTCCCCTGCCTCAAGCTGCACCTTGGCGAAGCCGGCCAGCCAGCGGCGCGGGCGCACCACCTGCGACACCGCGTCAGCCAGGTACAGCTGCACCACTTCGGCACCGGAGCGCGCTCCGGTATTGGCCACGGTGGCACTGACCCGAATGGTGCCGTCGGCAGCGATTTCAGTTTCCGGCAGTGCCAGCCCGGAGATCTCGAAGCTGGTGTAGGAGCTGCCGTAGCCGAAGGGGTAGAGCGGACGCGGATCGAGGTTGGTTACGCCTTCTGAATGCCACGCCAGCTTGGAAGCCAGGTAGGTGCCCGGCTGCCCGCCGATATGGTCGGGGATTTGCACCGGCAGCTTGCCCGAGGGGTTGACCTCGCCGGTCAGCACGCCAGCCAGTGCCGGCCCGCCTTCCACCCCGGGCATGAAGCACTGGATGATGGCCGCGGTGCGATCAGCGAATTGCCCCAGCGAATACGGGCGCCCAGTGACCAGCACCAGCACCGTCGGGGTCCCCGTGGCCAGCACGGCTTCCACCAGATCCCCCTGCCGCCCGGGCAGGCGCAGGTCGACGACGTCGCAGCCCTCCCCCGAGGTGCCACGGCCGAAGAGCCCGGCGAGGTCGCCAACGGCAACCACCGCGACTTCGGCGTTGCGGGCGGCCTGGACCGCCTGGGCGATGCCCGAATCATCCAGATCGGTGAAGTCCACGCCACGGGCATACTCGATCTGCGATCCGGCGAGCGCGGGAGCCTGCTGCAAGGCTTCGAGGATCGAGGCCATCGGCACGCCGTAGTCCTGCTGCTCGGCGAAGCGCGAGTAGACATGATTGGTGAAGGAGTAGCAGCCCAGGTGGGTGCGCGGCTGGGAGGCGCTGGGCCCGATGACCGCCAAGCGTGCCGGGCTGGCCAAGGGCAGGATCTGCTCGTTGCGCAGCAGGATGATCGATTCCTCGGCCATTTTCCGGGCATGGGCACGGTTATCGGCCGAATCCAGTTCCACGTCATCGCCCAGCCAGGCCTGGCGCGGGTTCCAGCCCGGATCCAGCAGGCCCATCTGCAGCTTCTGGGCCAGCACGCGGCGCACCGCGGTGTCCAGGACTTCCTGCTCCAGCGCTCCGGCGCGGACCGCCTGGGCCAGGTTGGCGAAGGCGGTGGTCTCCGGGAGCTCAACGTCCATGCCGGCTTCCAGGGACAGCCGGCCCGCGGCGTCCTCGTCTTCTGCGACTTCGTGCATGCTGTGCAGGAAGCTGACGGACCAGTAGTCCGCCACGACGGTTCCCGCGAAGCCCCAGCGGCCCCGCAGCACTTCGGTGAGCAGCCGGTGGCTGCCAGCGGGCGCTTCGCCATCCACGTCCGCATAGGAGTTCATCACGGACTTCACTCCACCCTCGCGAACTGCGCGTTCGAACGGCGGGAACACCGTGTCTTCCAGCGCCCGGGGGCCCATGGAGACCGGCGCGTGGTTGCGCCCGGCTTGCGAGGCCGCGTAGCCGGCGAAGTGCTTCAAGGTGGCGTGCACCCCCGAGTCCTGCAGGCCGCGCACGTAGGCTACGCCCAGCTCCCCAACCAGGTGGGGGTCTTCGCCCATGGTCTCTTCCACCCGGCCCCAGCGGTAGTCGCGGGTGACGTCCAAGACCGGGGACAGGCCCTGGTGCACTCCCATCTTCAGCATGTCGGCGCCGATGCGCCGGGCCATGCCGCCAATGAGTTCCGGGTTGAAGGTGGCGCCCCAGGCAATGGACGCCGGGTAGCAGGTCGCGCCAAGGGTGGTGAAGCCAGTCAGGCATTCCTCGTGGGCGATGGCCGGGATGCCCAAGCGGTTCGCGGCAATGACCTGTTCTTGCAGCTCGACCAGGCGTTCGCGGCCTTCGGCGGGGGCCAGCGGGATGGTGCCGAAGGCGCGGGTGATATGCCCCAAGCCGTCCTTGATGGCGGTTTCGAAGCTGGGGCCTGCGGTGAAGGTGTCGGCCATCGGCGCGACGTTGCCTTCCCCGTCCTGGTTTTCTTCCTCCGGGCGGATCCAGAACGAGCCCAGCTGCCCGGCTTTCTCTTCCAGGGTCATTTCATCCATGAGCGCGGCGACGCGCTGTTCGGCAGGAAGTGAGATGTCGTGCCAGGTTTGCTCGACGGTTTTCATGGCAGTTCCTTGTCTTCAAAGATTTCGATTGCTTGCGGGGGCGGATCAGCCCTTGACTGCGCCCTGCAGTCCATTGACGATGCGCTTCTGCATGGCCAGGAAGAAGATCAGTGCCGGGATCATCGCCAGCGCGGTGAACGCGAAGACGCCGGCGGTGTCGGCCGAGTGCTCGCTGGAGTAGTCGGCGACGCCCAGCGGCAAGGTGCGCATATCCCCTTGCAGCAGCAGCAACGGCAGCAGGTAGGCGTTCCACGAGCCGACGAAGGCCAGTACGCCGACGGTGACCATGCCCGGCCCGGACAATGGCAGCAGGATCCTCCAGAAGAAGCCGATGCGGCTGGCGCCATCGAGCTGGGCGGCTTCTTCCAGCTCCTGGGGCAGCGCCATCAGGAAGGGGCGCAGGATGACCACGGTCATGGGCAGCGCGAAGGCCGCCTGCGGCAGGGCGACGCCCCACCAGGTGTTGCCCATGTCCAGGTCCCGGGTAATCAGGATGAACAGCGGAACAATCGCCACGGTGGCCGGGAACAGCAAGCCAAGCACGAAGACCATGAAGATCGGCTCGCGCAGGCGGAACTTGTAGCGGGCCAGCGGGTAGGCAGCCATGATGCCGAAGACCACCACGACGTTGGTGGTGATCACCGCGATCATCGTGGAGTTCAGCGCGTACTGCCAGAAATCCGGGTTCTTCAGCACCCCGGCGTAGTTCTCCAGCACCCACGGCTCGGGAAGGCCTGCCGGGTTCTCGGCCAGCTGCGCGTTGGTGCGGAACCCGCCGAGCACCCCGTAGAGGACCGGGCCCAGGGTGATCGCGACAACCGCCAAGGCGATGGCGTAGACCAGGACGTTTCCGCCTTGCCGGCCGTTGCGCTTCTTGGCGAGTTTTGCCTGGGCGGGGGTGTGCTGGGGCCTGGTAGCCAGGGTGGCGCTCATGCTTTGGCCTTCTTCCGCTTCGTGCGCTCATCATCGGGCTGCGAATCCCGCTTGAGGATGAACTGCTGGTAGGAGATGGCCAGAACCAGGGCGACGATGAACAAGATGACCGAGGCGGCCGCGGCGATCCCGAAGTTCTGGCGCTTGGTTCCTTCCGAAATCAGGAAGCTGGCCATCGTGGTGGTGGCGTTGGCCGGTCCGCCGCCGGTGAGGATCCAGACCATGTCGAAGAGCTGCAGCGAGCCGATCATGGACAAGAAGCCCCAGGTGCGCAGGGTGGGGCCCAGCAGCGGGATGGTGATCTTGCGCTGGATCTGCCACCAGGAGGCGCCGTCGATTTCCGCCGCTTCGTAGAGCTCGGACGGCACCCCCTGCAGCCCGGCAAGGAACAGGATCACCGCCAGGCCAAGATACTTCCAGGTCAGCACTGCCAGCACGGTCCCCAAAGCGAGTTCCGGCGTGCCCAGCCAGCCCTGGGCCGGCCCCTGGATTCCCAGCTTGGACAAGATGGTGTCGATCACCCCGTACTGCGGTTGCAGCAGCTGGAACCAGACCACCCCGGCGATGACTTCGGACAGCACGTAGGGCACGAAGATGATGGTGCGCAGCAGGGACTGGATCTTCATCTTCCGGTTCAGCAGCAGGGCGATGCCCAGGCCGATCGGCAGCTGCAGGGCGATGGAGCCGCCGATGATGACCAGGTTATGGACCAGGGCATCGGTGAACACCTCGTTGCCCAGCACCCGGACGTAATTCTTGAAGCCCACGAAGTCCACCAGCGGGCCGAAGCCCTTCCAGTTGTACATCGAGAAGCGCACGGCCTGGATGATGGGGACCAGCATGAAGACCGCGATCAGCAGCAATGCCGGGCTGACGAAGAACAGGATCTCCAGGTTCTTGCGCCGCTGCGCGGGCTTGCGCGTGCGCTTGGCACCGGCAGGCGGCAGTCCGCTTGGCGTGGAACGCCGCCTTTCGGAAAGCCCTGGGCCACCGCTGGCTGGCGGACTGGCTGCGTAGGTTACTTCTGGGGCCACGGCGTGGATCACTTCTCCAGGTCAGCGGCATCTTGGCTGGCGTCGACGATCTTCTGCGCGTCGGATTTGCCGGCGAAGAGCAGGGCGATCTCGTCGTTCATGGCCCCGCCAATGGAGGCGCCGAACGAGGTGTCGAAGTACAGCTGGAAATATGGCGCCTTGTCGCGCACGTCCATCAGCGAAGCCAATGCCGGATCCGAGATCGCGTCCTTGGCCGCCGGGTTGGTCGGCAGGCCCATGTCCAGCTCGGCGAAACCGCGCTGGACCTCGTCGGAGAGCATGTGCTTCACGAAGTCCACCGCCGCGTCGGGGGCGCCTTCGGAAACTGCCCAGGCGTCGCCTCCGCCAAGCTGCGCGGCCGGGTCGCCCTGGCCGCCCTCAATGGCAGGGAAGGGGAACCATCCGGCGTCTTCCCCCATGCCAGTGCCGTCTTCGGTCAGGCCCTGCATGACCCCTGGCTCCCAGTGGCCAGCCAATTCCATGGCTACCTTTCCGGTGGCCAGCAGGCCCGAAGCGGAGGTGGGGCCGGACTGCGCCGGGGTAGAGAGGAAGCCCGGGTTGAATGGCTCGGATTTGATCAGCTGGTCCACGTCTTCCCCGGCCTTGGTGAAGCACTGGTCGCTGAAATCGAGATTGGCGACCGAATCGGCCAGGGTCTGCTGGGAGCATTCGCGCACTGCCGCGTAGTACCAGTAGTGGGCTGCCGGCCATTTGTCGCCGGCGCCGATGGAAATCGGGTCGATGCCGGCCTGCTTCAGCTTCCCGGTGGCCGCAATCAGTTCATCGAAGGTCTGCGGGGCCGAGTCGATGCCCGCTTCCTTGAACAGCGCCTTGTTGTACCAGAACCCCGCACCGCCCAGCGAGAACGGCAAGGCGTAGGTCTTGCCATCGAGCTGCCAGCCGCCGGCGTTCTCGCCGAGGAAGGCGATTTCCTCGGAGGCCGCCTCGGTCAGGTCCTTGGTCAGCCCGGCGGCCACGTGGGCTGCGAGCTCCCCGCCACCACGTTCCATGTAGACATCCGGGGCGTCGCCGCTCTGGAAGGCCGCATCGAGCTTGGTGAGCATGTCCTCGTGCTGCATGGCGCTGACTTCGACCTCCACCCCTTCATGGGCGGCTTCGAAGTCGGCTGCAACCTGTTCGTAGTAGGCCTTGCCGTCGCCGTTATTGGAGTTGTGCCACCAGGTGATGGTGGTGGTTCCGTCTGCCGACGTCCCTTCCTGGCCTGCATCGGCGGCGCAGCCGGTGGCCAGCAGGGCAGTCGTGGCGGCCAGCGCCAGAATCTGCGCACCTCGGATCTTGGATAACATGCTCGTGCTCCTCAGCTGTGATGAAGACCTGCCGGCATCGGACGGCAGGCGATTGGCTCCACCAAGAATTGCACCGTGACGCAGGTCATGTCAATCGTTTTCGATAACGTTTTCGAAATCCATTGCGAAAACGTTGTCGAAAGATCCGCAATCGGTCGTCATGCCCCCGTGAAGTCACGGAATTCCGGAGTATTTTGCGCTACTGTTAGTGACGTGATGACCCCTCAGACCGGAATCCCCGGGATCGCCAATGCCCAGCAGCCGCAGATCCCCGGCGAGCCTTCCAGCGCACGCGTGACCATCAACGACGTCGCGCGCGCCGCGCAGGTCTCCGTCTCCACCGTCTCGAAGGTCGTCAACGGCCGCTACGGGGTCGCCTCGGCCACCATCGCCAAGGTCCACCAGGTCATCAGCGAACTGGGCTACGAGACCTCGCTGGTCGCCTCCTCGCTGCGCAGCACCCGCACCAACATCATCGGCATCCTGGTGGCGGAGTTCGAGCCCTTCTCGCTGGGCCTGCTCAACGGCATCTCCGCGACCCTGCGCGGAACCCAATACGATTTGATGGCCTACGCGGGCAACCTTTCCCCCGAAGGGCATGCCGGCTGGGAACGCCGCTCCCTGTCCCGCTTGGGCGGAACGCTGATCGACGGCGCCATCATCGTCACCCCCACCGTGGAAGTCCCGCACAGCTCGGTGCCGGTCGTCGCCATTGACCCGCATGCCGGTCCGGAAATGCCGATCGCCATCGACGTGGACAACCGTTCCGGGGCCTATACGGCCACCCGGCACCTGCTGGATCTGGGCCATCGCCGCATCGGGCACATCCGCGGGCGCGGGGATCTGGCTTCCGCGCACCTGCGCGAGCAGGGCTACCGCCAAGCGCTGGAAGAGGCCGGCGTGGAATTCGATGGGCAGCTGTCGCACGATGGCGATTACCAGCATGATGCCGCGGTGCAGGCCGCCCATGACCTGCTGGACCTGCCCCAGCCGCCCACGGCGATTTTCGCGGCCAATGACCTCTCGGCCCTGGCCGCCTTGCAGGTGGCCGGCGAGCGCGGGCTGCAGGTTCCCGGCGATCTTTCGATCATCGGCTTCGATGACATCCCGGCCGCGGCACAGTCCTCTCCCCCGCTGAGCACCGTGCGCCAGCCGCTGCATGAGATGGGGGCCCAGGCCGTGAACATGCTGCTGGGCCTGCTTGCGGGCGAGGACGTCCGCTCCCCCGGCCACCTGCCTGCCGTGCTCGTCCCGCGCGAGACCACGGGCCCCGCCCGCAGCAGCTAGCCGGGAAAAGCAGAGCACCCCGCCGCGCACCGGGAATTCTCCGGTGGGCAACGAGGTGCTGTGCAGGGAATCGCTTGCCGGCTACAGGCCCAGCTCGTTCTTGCCGTAGGCGAACAGGTACGGAACGCCGGCTTCTTCTTCGATGCGTTCCTTGGCTCCGGTGTCGCGGTCAACGATCACGGCCACGGCAATCACGTTGCCGCCGGCCTTGCGCACGCCCTCGACAGCGGTCAGCGCCGAACCGCCGGTGGTGGAAGTATCCTCGAGCACGATGACATCGCGGCCTTCGACGCTTGGGCCCTCGACCTGGCGGCCCATGCCGTAGGACTTCTGCGCCTTGCGGACCACGAAAGCGTCGATGGCGCGGCCCTTGGCCCGGGCGGTGTGCATGATGGCGGTGCCTACCGGGTCAGCGCCCATGGTCAAGCCGCCCACATTGCTGAATTCCAGCTTGGCCTCGTCCAGCAAGCCAAGCATGACTTCGCCAACCAAGCCCGAGGCTTCCTGGTGCAGGGTTACACGGCGCAGATCGATGTAGTAATCAGCTTCCTTGCCCGAGGACAAGGTGACCTTGCCGCGCACAATGGCTAGTTCTTGGATCAGTTCTTTTAGTCGCTCACGGGCGCTGGTTTCGCTCATACCCTCGATTCTAGTCGGCATCATGGCTAGGCTGATTCCATGAACGCAAAACGCCCCTTGGGTTACTGGCTGAAATTGGTGGATTCGCTGATTGACGAGCAGTTTGCAGCGACTTTGGAAGAGCACGGTGTGACACGCAGGCAATGGCAGGTGCTCAACCTGCTAGAGCAGCAACCTGCCACCGAGGCGCAACTGGACGCCGGGCTTTCTCCGTTCTTCGCCTCGCCGGATGAACCGCAATCATTGAGAGAGCACCTTGCCGAGTTGATCGAATCCGGCTGGGTTACGGCAATCAACGGCGAGTATTCCATCACCGATCGGGGCCACACCTCGTTGCTCAAGCTCAGTGAGCTCGTGGAAAAGATCCGCACCCAGTTCGGCCAGGATCTGGACGGTTCCGAATATGACGCGGTGGTCGAAGCCTTGGAGAAGATCGCGCGCAATCTCGGCTGGGACCCGGACCAGGACTCCGAATAGCCCCTCCGGGATTTGTTGAGAACAGATTAACTTTCGTTCCCAGCCTGTGCAGCGGTACCGCACGGCGAGGGCTCATGCCTAGGATTAGAAGCATGCGTGAACTGCAAGCAAAGATCATTGAAGAGCTGGGCGTGCGCCCGGAAATCGACGCGGCCGACGAAATTCGCCGTCGTATCGACTTCCTCAAGGACTATCTGGCCGCTACCGGTGCCCGGGGTTTCGTGCTGGGCATCTCCGGCGGCATCGATTCGACGCTGGCTGGCCGCTTGGCCCAGTTGGCCGTCGAAGAGGTGCGCGAATCCGGCGGCGAGGCGCGCTTCGTGTCGGTGCGCCTGCCGCATGGCGTGCAGAAGGATGCGGCCGATGCGGAAGCGGCCATGGATTTCGTGGCTGCCGACGAGCAGTTCGAGGTGAACATCCAAAAGCCTGTCGCCGCTTTCGATGAAGCCCTGGCCGATGCGGGCCACCTGGCTCTGAGCGATTTCAACCGCGGAAACCTCAAGGCCCGCACCCGGATGATCATGCAGTACGCCATGGCCGGGGACCGCGGGATGCTGGTCCTGGGCACCGATCACGCGGCCGAATCGATCACCGGCTTCTTCACCAAGTTCGGCGATGGCGGAGCGGACCTCCTGCCCCTGGCCGGGCTGAATAAGCGCCAGAACCAGGCACTGCTGCGCGAGCTGCAGGCTCCTGAGCTGCTGTGGGCCAAGGAGCCTACCGCGGACCTGCTGGACGGCCAGCCGCTGCGCGCAGATGAAGAGGAACTTGGCCTGACCTATCCGCAGATTGATGACTACCTCGAAGGCCGCGAGATTGACCCCGCGGCAGCCGAGGTCATCGAAAGGCGCTTCGTGGGATCCCGGCACAAGCGCACCGTACCGGCCACCTACTGGGATAAATGGTGGCGCGCTTGAGGATTACCCCAAGCCGGTGATTTCCTTCAGCGCCTGGACATGTTGCGCAAAGGCCTCCTGCCCAGCTGAAGTCAGCTTCGCCCAGGTACGAGGCCTTTTGCCCACATACCCTTTCTTGATCTGCACGTAACCGCCGGCTTCCAGTGCGCTCAGATGCCGGGAAAGCACCGAATCCGAAATGCCGATGGCTTCTTTCAAGGATTTGAAATCGGCTTCGTCCACGGCTTGCAAGGAGCCCATCAGTGAAAGCCGTACCGGGTTGGAGAAGTCGTCGTTGAGCCGTTCGCGAGCATGGGCATTCACTTGCGCACCATCGCAATTCCGGTCAGGAACAACGGCGCGGCAACGATAATCCAGATCAACGCGATGGCGCCCCAGCCCATGGGTCCCGCCCCGAGCAAGGCCACTGCCACCGCGTAAAGCACCATGCTCGCAATGAACCCCCGAAGATACATCTTGGAATGCCCGCGCGGCAGCGAGCGGTAGAGCTTCCCGTAAGCCAAGGACATTGCTGCAACGGATACGCAGAACAACGCCATGATGACGATGAAGCCGATAAAATCCGCATCGGGACGAAAGACCTGCAGCAGTGCGGCCAGGCCGCCCATGAGCACTCCCAAGATGATGCAATAGGTGCCCAGCAATTTGGCTCCGTACCCGGCGGCACGCTGCATTCCCTGCTGCGCCAACCCCAGGGCGGCCAGTTGCTCTTCAGGGCTCATTTTCTTGCCGGAACTCATTTGCTGGCCGCCTTGCGAGCCTTCTGCTGGCGCTGTGCGTAGACGGACGTCATGGTCATGCAAATTGCCATGAAGAAGCCCATGCCAATGAAGATCAGGGAGTTGTTGCCCGTGGCATAGGCGGTCATGGCCATTGCCGCGAAGGCCAGACCTGCCGCAACGGTGATGATGGTGTACCAGGTGCTGAATGGAATCTTCATTGTCCTGCTCCTTTGGCTTTGATCTTCCGAGTTCCCCAACCATAACAAGTACTTTCCACTTTGGAAAGTACTCGTTATGAATTAGCTGGAAAGATTCCAACGGACGGATGCCCCGGCTACACGAAGGCACTGACTCCGGTCAGGGCACGTCCCACAATCAGCGAATTGATTTCATAGGTGCCTTCATAGGTATGGAGAATCTCGACATCGCAGAAGACCTTGGCCATTTCGAAATCGCTCACAATGCCATTGCCGCCAAGCATCGCTCGGCCCAAGGCGGCCGAATCCCGCGCCAGGCGGGTGGCAGTGGACTTCGCCATTGCCGCATCCACCATGTGCAATTCCGCGCGCTCTTGCTTGCGGGCAATATCGCCCATCATGGAAAGGCAGGCGCTCAGGTTGCCTGCAATTTCGGCCAGGGGCTGCTGAATCAACTGGAAAGCGGCCAGCGGCTGCCCGAACTGCTGGCGCTGCGCGACGTACTCGCTGCAGATGTCGAGCGTTGCCATCATCGCGCCGACAGCCTGCCACCCCACCCACGCGCGAGATTGCATCAATAGCTGGTTTGCCGCAGCGAAGCTGGTCACCCCTGGAAGCTTATTCGCGACGGGAATCCGCACATTCTCCAGCCGAATATCCGCATTCTGCATGCTGCGCAGCCCGATCTTGTGTTCGATCTTGGAGGCGCTATATCCAGGGCGGTCCGCTTCAACGAGGTAGGCCCCGACCTGCGAAGTTTCCTCGTCCTTGGCCCAGACCAGCGCGAAATCGCTGAAGGTGCCCATGCCGATCCACCGCTTGGCCCCGTTCAGAACGTACTGGTCACCGTCGCGCTGCGCGGTGCTCCGTATGCCGCCGGCGATATCCGATCCATGTTCCGGTTCGGTCAGCGCAAATGCGCCGTAGGCTTCAAAGCCGGCGAGCTTGCCCAGCCACTGCGCGCGCTGCTCTTCCGACCCCAATTCGCGGATCATCCCGAGCACCAGTTCGTTGTGGATGCCGACCACGGATGAGATTGAAATATCGGCGCGGGCGAGTTCTGCATGGATCAGCCCCCGCAGCAAATGCGAGCTGTCCCCCAGCTGCAATCCGCCCAGTCCGAGTTCGGCCAGTTTTCCGATCAGCTCGGTCGGAAATTCTTCGCGGTTCCAATAGCCAACGGACTGCTTGCGCACCTGATGCTGCGCTACCTGCTTGATTCCAAGCAGTCGCTGCCGTTCGGTTCCACTTAGTTCTCCGGCCACATTCAAGAGGTCCATCCGGGGATTCCTTCCAAACCATAGGATGTCCAAGTATATTGTTGGACTAAGTCTTCTTTTGGGGGTATGCACATGACTTCTCCGCTCTCACGCGATCCAATCGCGCAAGCCAGGGAACAATGGATTTCCCATGGATGGTCAGCCGAGGCCGACTCCATGGCCGCAATTACCGCGGTGATGCGCACGGCATCGATTTACCTGCAGCGAGCCGATGCCATCCTCAAGCCGCACGGGCTGACCTTTGCGCGATTCGAAGTACTCGCCTTGCTCGGTTTCTCCAAGCGCGGCTCCCTGCCCATGAGCCAGGCCAGCCAGCTCCTGCAGGTCCACGCCACCAGCCTGACCAACTCGGTAGACCGCCTGGAAGCCACCGGTTTGGTGCGGCGCATCCCGCACCCGACCGACGGCCGCACCCGCCTTTTGGAGCTCACGGCCGCAGGCCAGCGAGTGCTGCCTGCGGCCCGCGGCGATCTGAACGAAAAGCTCTTTGCCCAGAGCGATCTCTCCGGCAACGACGCCACCGAGATTTTCGAGATCCTGGCCCGATTCCGCAAGGCCTCCGGGGACTTCCTATAGCGATCCGTCGCGGATCGCGTTGATAATCCCGGAAAAATCGGTTCCCGCATCGCCCTCATCGCTGAACTTGCGGTACAGCGCTGCGGCCAGGGAGCCGAGCTGGGCATCGGTACTCGTATGCTCCAGCGCGCTAGCTGCCAAGCCGAGGTCCTTGGCCATCAGCGCTGCGGCAAATCCTGGCTGGTAATCGCGATTGGCAGGGGAAGCAGGCACAGGTCCGGGCACCGGGCAATTGGTGGTGACCGACCAGCATTGCCCCGACGCGGAGGAAATGACATCGAAGAGCGCCTGGTGCTCCAAGCCCAGCCGTTCTCCGAGCACGAAGGCCTCGGCAGCGCCAATCATCGAGATGCCCAGCAGCATGTTGTTGCAGACCTTGGCGGCCTGGCCTGCGCCGTACCCGCCGCAGTGCACGATCCGCTTGCCCATGTGCTCCAGCAGCGGGGTGATCTCTCCGAGATCTTCGGCTTGCGCACCGAGCATGAACGTCAAAGTCCCCGCTTCTGCCCCGACCACGCCCCCGGATACCGGAGCGTCGGCGCTTCGATGCCCCGCGGCGACCGCAAGCTGCGCCGCTTCACGGGCCTGCGCTACGTCGATTGTGGAGCACTCCAGGAACAGCGTATTGGGCTTGGCGCTATCGAGCAGGTATTCGCGGTAGGCATCGAGCACGTGCTTGCCCGAAGGGAACATCGTGATGACGATGTCCACGCCGGCGGCCGCCTCGGCTCCGGTAGCCACAGTGCCGATGCCTGCCTCTTGGGCGGCCTGCACCGCGCCAGGAACCACGTCGAAGCCCTTGATCCGGTAGCCTGCCTTGTGCAGGTTGATGGCCATGGGCAATCCCATATGGCCCATGCCCAGGAATCCGATAACTGGTTTTGCGTTCATGAGTGGCTCTTTTCCGCTAGATCTTCACCGAGCAGTGCGAAAGTTAGTTCTGCCCCGAACAGGGGCTCCAAATGCCGTTGCGTGCGCTGGCCCGGGCTTAGCCCCGGGACTGCTTCCGTCCATTGCGCAGTGCGGTCCTTGTCGATGACTGCGGCGCGAATCCCCTCGGCGAAATCGGGGTCATCAAGCCGGTGAACGGCAGCCCGATACTCTCGTTGCAGGTCTGTTCTCAAATCCGATCCAGCCAGGTGGATCAGTTCTTCGGCCAAGCGCACCGAGCTCGGGCAGGCGGCGCCCAATGCCTTCAACGCCTCTTGGGCTTGCGGGCAGTCGTGCAGCTCCAGTGCACGCATGACCGCTGGGGTGCTTGCCTCGCCAAAGGCCTGTACCCATTCTTCGTGCAGGAAGCCAGGCTCCGGAGTCTCGGCATAGCTGGCCAGCACCGACGCGGCCGGCTGGGCCTCGAGGTCTGCGAGCACGTCGGGGATCCGGGCCTTGGGCACATACGAGTCGGCCAGGCCCAAAGCGATGGTGTCGGCCGCGCTGAATTTCATTCCAGTCAATGCCGCCAATCGTCCGGCCGCATGCGGGGCACGCGCCAGCAAATGCGTTCCGCCTACGTCCGGGAAGAATCCGATACCGACTTCCGGCATGCCGCAACGGCTGGTTTCGGTAACTATGCGATGGCTGCCATGCGCCGAGATGCCGATGCCACCGCCTAGGACGATTCCGTCCATGAGCGCAATGTACGGCTTGGGGTACTCGTCGATCAGGACGTTGAGCTGGTATTCAATGCGCCAGAAGTCAGCCGAAGCACCGCTGCGGTCCAAGATATCCCGGTAGATCGCCACGATATCCCCGCCGGCGCACAGGCCGCGCTCCCCTGCGCCCATAACCGCTACCTGGGCGATATCCGGGTCATCGCGCCATTCCAGCAGCACGTCGAGGAAGTCGCGGCACATGTCCGCGTTGAGGGCGTTCAGGGCCTTCGGCCGGTTCAGCGTAATGAGCCCCAGGTGCCCCCGGCGTTCGGTCAGAATCTCAGGCAACAGACTCTCCTTTGAGTGATTGAGGTCACCTACTAGTGTCGAATATACTCGGACTTCCAACTAAATTGAAGTGGCACAAGACAGCAAACTTGATAGGTTGAACTAGTGAAGATTGCAACCTGGAATGTGAACTCGCTGCGAGCCCGCGCCGACCGTGTTGAGGACTGGCTGCGACGTACCGATGTAGATGTCCTGGCTATCCAGGAAACTAAGTGCAAAGACGACAATTTCCCCTGGGAACTGTTCGAGAACAACGATTATGAGGTAGCGCACTTCGGAGTCAACCAGTGGAATGGCGTTGCCATCGCTTCTCGCGTTGGCCTCGAGGATGTTGAGCGCACCTTCCCCGGGCAGCCGGAATTCGGCAAGGCCGGCAAGAATCCGATCCAGGAGCCTCGCGCCATCGCGGCAACCTGTGGCGGAGTGCGTGTCTGGAGCCTGTATGTACCCAACGGACGCGCGTTGGATGATGAGCACATGGGCTACAAGCTGAACTGGCTGGATGTGCTCAAGCAGGAATCCGCCCGATGGCTGGCGGAAAACCCCGAGGCGCAGATTGCCTTGATGGGCGATTGGAACATCGCGCCAAAGGACGAAGACGTGTGGGATATCGACTTCTTCCTCGAGAACAAGTTGACCCACGTCTCGGCGCCAGAGCGCGCCTCCTTCGCTGCCTTCGAGGAGCTGGGCTTCACCGATGTCGTGCGCCCGCACACCGAAGGCGAATACACCTACTGGGATTACACGCAGTTGCGTTTCCCGAAGGGCGAAGGCATGCGCATCGATTTCTCGCTCACCTCGCCTGCGCTCACCGCACGCGTAACCGGCGCAAGCATTGACCGCGAAGAACGCAAGGGCAAGGGCGCCAGCGACCACGCCCCGGTCATCGTGGAGCTGGCCGACTAGTCATGGCGGCAAAGATGATTGGGCCCGCCGCAGAGCTGACCGCAGCTACAGCGCACCTGCGCGTCTACGAGCCGCTGGATGCTTTCGAGGATTGGGCCCAGTCCATCATCCTGCGTACCCCGCGGCGCACCGCGGAGCAGTGGGATGACTTCGAGAACGAGCGGCTGTGGAGCCGCACCCTGCGCCATGTCTCCGACCCGTTCCCGCATAATGAGCCGGAATTCTTCCGCAGCGTGAAGTCCTTGGACTACCAAGGGGCCGAGCACACGCGCTATTGCCCGGGGCAATTGCAGGCACGCAGCCTGCTCGCTGCCGAACAAGCCGAAGAAGCCATGCGGGCCGAGGTTTTCGACCTGCTGGTACCGCCGGCAGCGCGGCAGGCTAACGCACAACGCGTTGATGCCGACCGCCTGGCCAATGACCTGACCCATCTGCACACGAGGACCTCTTCATGGGGCATCCCGCTGGGCTGGTTTGCCCTCTTCCGCGAGGACGACGAGCACGAGCTGGTTCACAGCGGTGAGCAGCTGAAGACGGTTCGCATGTACGCCACTTTCGAACAGGCCATTGACCGCCTGGCTTGGGCAGTCCAAGCGCTGGCATCCCATGCGCCGCAGTCGCAGCTCTTCGAGGAGCTGGGCAGCCTTGGCGGATGGCTGGAATCCTTCGACAACAGATCGGTCATTGAACTGGATTATGGCCTGTTGGCAGAAATTGTGTGGCCCGATGATTCCGCGAACGACTTGATGCACGGCATTCAGGCGTTGGAAGACGAGGACATGACTAGCGCCGCCGCCGCATACCGCCGGCTGAGCAATCGCTGGATTGGTCCGCGGCATCTTGGCCGCGCGAACTAACTGCCCCTGGATACAGCAAAAGCCCCGGAATCCGGAGCTTCTGTTTAGTGTGCGACCCTGACGGGACTTGAACCCGCGACCTCCGCCGTGACAGGGCGGCGCGCTAACCAACTGCGCTACAGGGCCTAGTGCTTTGAATAAATTCAAGTCACACAGTAAAACCCCCGGGATAAACCGAGGGCCTGCGTGGCTCCGACCGGCGTCGATCCGGTGACCTTTCGATTTTCAGTCGAACGCTCTACCAACTGAGCTACAGAGCCTGGTACCACTAAGTGGACACCAAATCTACTATTGAAATAGTAAATTGAGCGACCCTGACGGGACTTGAACCCGCGACCTCCGCCGTGACAGGGCGGCGCGCTAACCAACTGCGCTACAGGGCCTTGCTTTCGCAAGCCAATGGATTTCTCCATCTGACAACCACATAATGGTTGCTTGTACCCCCAACGGGATTCGAACCCGTGCCGCTGCCGTGAAAGGGCAGTGTCCTAGGCCGCTAGACGATGGGGGCCTAAGTTGTTCGCTTCGGTTTCTTGCTTCTCCGTAGCGGACTCCAATAACTATACGCAGTGTTTTTTGCTTTTGCAAAATCGGCACCTGGACGAGTTTCACCCATGCCAAATCGGGTGCGCGGGCCTAGTCTGGAAGCATGCTTTTTGAGATGGATGACGACGAATTCCAGACCCTGGTCGAGCAGGCCATCGACGCCATTCCGGAGGCTGCATTCGCCATGATGGACAACGTCATTTTCTTCATCGAAGACGAGTATGAGCCGCTTCCAGGAGAACCAGAAAACCCTGAAATTCTGGGGTTATACGAGGGCATTGCACTCACGGAACGGGACCTGGACTGGGGCACGGGCGCACTTCCCGACCGCATAACGATCTTCAAGAATCCGACGCTTCGAGCCTGCGAAACACGTGAAGATGTAGTGCGGGAAATTGGGATTACAGTGATGCACGAAGTGGCCCATCACTTCGGAATCGACGACGCGAAATTGCACGATTTAGGGTGGTCATAGCCCCAAATCCGCAGAATCTTCTTTTGAGATCTGCCTCACAAAAATACTCGAATGCAGTGGTCGAGTCGAGGTCGAAAGAGACCCAAAGCACAGGCATGGCGCTTGGAATCGCCATCCGGGTCCAGTCGACCGGCGGGCAAGCCGCCCAAAAGCCGGCTCTCAACGATTCGCGCGCCGGTCGGTTTCCCGTTGCCCCGCTGGCGGCTGCTTTATCCGGGCGTGATCAGGTGCAGCCAGCCGGAGGAACCTGGCATGCCCCTTGCCCTTGTCCACCCAGCGACTCTGGGCCCCTCCGCCACCAAGGGGAGCGAGATGATCCCGATTGGGAGCACGGCACCGCACCCCTTCAAAAGGATTTCGCCATTGGAGCCGGCGCCTCCGAGGCAGACCCAGCGAAGCAGAGCTTTGCGCCCTCCCGGAGTACCTTTCCCTTTTAAAGGCAAACCTTTTTGCAGCCGCACATTCCCCTCCGGCACGTTACCCAAGCTTCATGACAATCGATACCTTGGTAACGAGGCGAGATATATGTCTGAGTAATTTCCCAGCCACTCTTGATCAGCCACACAGATCCCAAATGCCACTATCTTCGCAGATCACCGCCGAATACCCAGGCGAATTACACGAATGGGATTCATGTGACTGATGTGAACAGTGTTGCCAAGCGTGTCTTAATTGGCCTAATGTGCTATTTGGAGTCTTATCCGAATCGTGACCTACTCATCGGTGAAGGTCACGACTCACGCACTCCGCGTCATCCAAGTACTTAGTGAGGAACGATATGGCTACTCGCCACACGCTCGGTGTTGCTGCAAGCACCCTAGCCCTAGCGGTGTCCTGCATTGCAGGCGCTTTGCCCGCTTCCGCATCTACTTCAGCTCTGCTTCCTCAGTCTGTGGCCATCGCTGCCGCACCTAGCGCTTCCGCGCTACCTTCGGACGCAGAGGTCCAGGACGCAAAGAAGGATAAGGCTTCGACGAACGCGATGATCGCGCGCATCGAAGCTTCCCTGGCTTCCAGCCGCGCCGAACTGAAGCGCGTTGAAACTGAGGCCGCTCAGGCTCAGGAATCCCTGCTCACCGCCGGCGAAGAGCGCGATCTGCGCACCGCTGCGGCCGAGAAGGCTGTAGAACAGCTCGAGTACGCAAAGACTTACCTGGAGCAGAGCCGCAACGATCTGGGTGCTATCGCTTCGGATATCTACCGCAATGGCGCAGGCACCTCGACCCTGAGCCTGCTCCTTGATGACAACCAGGAAGGCGACCTGTTCTACAAGGCCGCTACCATCGACGCGTTGAGCGAACAGAAGGTCCAGTCCGTCAACACCGCCACCGAGGCCGAAGGCCTCGTTTCGGCTTGGCAGGAATATGCTGATGCGGCACAGAACGCCGCCGAAGAAGCTGCAGCCAACTATGACGCAGCCGCAGCGACCGCGAACAGCACCCTGTCCACCTACGAAGCAGCTATCGCACCTGAGAAGCAGCTGCGCGATGACTTGATCGGCCACCTCGCTACCTTGAAGCAGAAGGAAGAGGCCGAGGTTCGCCAGGCGGTTGAAGAGCGCGAAACGCAGGAGCAGGAAAAAGCTCTCGCGGACGCCATCGCCGAAGAGGAAACCGCCAAGGTTCCCGAAACGAAGCAAGACTCCGTTCAGCCGCTCTCGGTTGAAAAGCCACGTGAGCTGGAGCAGGCCGAACCTGAAGAGGAAACGGTCGAGTCGGAGCCTGAGGAGGTTGAAGAGGAACCGGAAGCTGTCGAGCCTCCCGTAGCGCCGAAGCCGGAGCCAACTAAAAAGGCCGAGCCAAAGCCGGAACCGACCAAAAAGGCCGAGCCAAAGCCGGAACCGACCAAAAAGGCCGAGCCAAAGCCGGAACCGACCAAAAAGGCCGAGCCGAAGCCGGAGCCAACCAAGAAGGCCGAGCCGAAGCCAGAGCCAACCAAGAAGGCCGAGCCAAAGCCAACCAAGAAGGCCGAACCGAAGCCGGAACCCACCAAAAAGGCCGAGCCGAAGCCGAAGACTACCCCGAAGCCGGCACCCAAGCCCGAGCCAAAGCCGGAGCCCAAGCCGAAGGTCACCCCGAAGCCAGCGCCTAAGCCTGAGCCAAAGCCGGAACCTAAGCCGGAGCCGAAGCCTGAAGTCGCGCCGCAGTCCGGCAGCAACTACTCAGCAGCGTTTTCCTGGGCCTTGAAGACCGCGGATGATCCCAGCAAGTACTACGTTTACGGTGCCAACGGTCCCGATGCTTTCGACTGCTCGAGCTTCTCGCAGCGAGCTTTCGGCAAATCCGGCATCAGCCTGCCACGTACTTCGTCCCAGCAGTTCGCTAGCGCCCCGCAGTACGTGTCGCTGAGCAACCTGCGCCCAGGTGACTTGGTGTTCTCGTCTTCCAACGGCGGTTCCTCGTTCTACCACGTAGCTATCTACATCGGCAACGGCCAGGTCGTCCACGCTCGCAACCCGAACGCCGGCATCTCGGTGACTCCACTGAGCTACGTCAACAACCTCTACCCGAAGGCAGCCCGCTACTAAGCGCCACCCCTCGAGCACGAAGGCCGCACACCCTTTTGGGTGTGCGGCCTTCCTGCATTCTGGCTACAGGCGTGCGGTCACTGCTCCTGCGCCCGCGTATCGAAGTCCTTGCGGTTCTCCAGGCGAGGGTCATCCGAGTCCGGCACGACCATCACCGGGCCCTTGGAGTGGTGCAAGACGCCCTGCGAGGTTGAGCCAAGCAGCATCCCGGTAAAGCCGCCGCGGCCCCGCGAGCCGGTGACGGTCAGTACCGCATGCTCGGATTCGCGGATCAGCACCTCGACGGGAGGCCCGGAGACCACATCGGTTTCCATCTTCAGCGCCGGATAGTGCGACTTCAGCCATTTGGAGCCCACACTCATCTGGTAGCGCACATCTTCCAGCACGGCTTCCTGGTCAACGGTCGCCGGCATCCATGCCAGCGCCGCCCCCACCGGCGGCACCGCGCAGATCAGGCGCAGCGTCAGGTCGCTGGCGATGGCCGCGTCCGCGGCTGCCAGCACCGCTGAACGCGCGCGGTCTGAACCGTCAACGCCGACCACGATGCAGTTGCGGTTCGACGCCGCGACGGCACCGGCCTCTTCCTGCTCCTTGGCCATGGCCAGCGGAACCACGACGGTCGGGCACTTGGAATGCGCGGGCAGTGCCGAGGACACCGAGCCGAGCAGGCGGCCAACGAAGCCACCGCGGCCACGGGTTCCGACCACTACCAATTCGGCGTCCTGGCTCAGGTCCAGCAGCACGCCGGACGGGTCCCCGGATTCGATATAGGTGCGGATGGCCGCCGTGCTGCCTTCAAGCTCTGCGCGCGCCTGGCGCACAATGTCCTCGGCTCCCCCGCGGATCAGGTCGTCATCCAGGGTCGAGTAGCCTGCGTCCATGGAGGACGCGGCGAACACCGGGATGGTGTAGGCGGACACGATATTCAACACGCTGCCGCGGCGTACCGCTTCGCGTTCGGCCCAGCGCAAAGCGCATCTGCTCTGCTGGGATCCGTCCACGCCAACGACAATTCCTTCAATCTTCTCTGCTGCGACTGGTGCTTCGTCACTCATCAGACTCGCTCCTCAACTACCTCAGATATAACGGGATGTGATTTCCCTTACCACCAATGTACTTGCTTCCGCAGTTCTAGGTGTGAGTTGGGTCTAAAGTTTTCGCGTACAGCCTACTGGACACTCGGATCGATATGAATCAGCGCCCGAAACGTCATAGAATTTTTCCATGTCCTCCTCCACACAAACCGCGTCCGGGAATGCTATGGCCGCGCGCATCGACCGATACTTCAAGATTTCGGAACGGCGTTCAACGTTCTCCACCGAAGTTCGCGGCGGCATCGCCACCTTCTTCGCGATGAGCTACATCGTCGTCCTCAACCCGCTGGTTCTTTCCGGTGCCGATTCCTCGGGCGGCGAGTTGGGCATCCAGCGCGTTGCCGCGGTGACCGCATTTGTCGCCGGCATCCTGACCATCCTGATGGGCATCTGGGCCCGCCACCCATTCGCCATGGCTACCGGCTTGGGCGTCAACGCCTTCGTCGCTATCACCGTGGCAACCAACCCGGAACTGACCTGGGCTGATGTCATGGGCCTGGTGCTCATTGCGGGTGTGGTCATGTTCGGCCTGGTGCTCACAGGGTTCCGGACCGCGGTGTTCAATGCGGTTCCAGCCGGATTGAAGACCGCCATCGTGGTGGGCATCGGCATGTTCATCGCACTGATCGGCCTGGTCAACGCCGGCTTCGTCCAGCGCCTCCCGGATGCCGCGAACACCACCGTTCCGGTGGGCCTGGGCTTCGACGGAGAGCTGATGGGCTGGCCGATCCTGGTCTTCGTTGTCGGCCTGCTGCTGACCATGGCCCTGGTGGTGCGCAAGGTCAAGGGCGCGATCCTGATCGGCATCGTCGTTTCGGCGATCCTTGCCAACATCCTCGAAGCCGTCTTCCACATCGGCGCGATGGAGACCAACACCTGGTCGCTGGTGGTTCCGTCGCTGCCCGAGTGGACCCTTCCGGACCTGTCGCTGATCGGCCAGGTCAGCGTGTTCGGCGCCTTCAGCAAGATCGGCGCCACTGCCGCTTCGCTGCTGGCCTTCGTCATCCTGCTCTCGATCTTCTTCGATGCCATGGGCACCATGGTGGGCTTGGCTTCGGAAGCTGGTTCCATGGACGAGAACGGGCAGATCCCCAACGTGGACAAGGTCCTGCTGGTGGATGCGGCCGGCGCGATCGTCGGCGGCGGCACCTCAAGCTCCTCGGCGCAGATCTTCGTGGAGTCCGGCGCCGGCATCGGCGAGGGCGCCCGTACCGGCCTGGCCTCGGTAGTCACCGGCCTGCTGATGATCGTCGCGATGTTCCTGAGCCCGCTGATCTACCTGGTGCCTTTCGAAGCCGTGGCGCCGGCACTGGTCGTGGTCGGTTTCATGATGATCACCCAGGTCTCCAAGATCGATTGGAACGACTGGGGCATCGCGCTGCCGGCCTTCCTGACCTTCACCCTGATGCCGTTCACCTACTCGATCGCCAATGGCATCGGTGCCGGCTTCATCTCCTACGTCTTCATCCGCGCCACGCAGGGCCGCGCCAAGGAAATCCACCCGCTGATGTGGGTTGTTTCCGCGGCTTTCGTGCTGTTCTTCGGCATCGGACTGATTGAGATGTGGGCCGGGGTCAAATAGCCCCGAAGCCCTCCAGGCGCCCCGTCATTGCTCCGGCGATGGCGGGGCGTTTTTTGCCTCCGTCCCGGCGGGCACTGGCTAGGATGGGCTCTATGAGCGATCAGCAGAACACCGCTGGGCAGTGGATCCAGGTGGCCGCAGGCTTGAAGAACACCTCGATGCGCCGGCTTCTCGGGGCCGTATTGAGCGGGCACGGGGTACCCGAGCAGGCCAATAAGTCCGAACGCAAGGACTTGGAGCACTGGGCCAGCATCGGGCTTCTGCGCCAAGAGGGGTCCGGCTGGGCGCTGAACGACGAACTGCTGGAGAAGACCTTGGCTTCGGCCTCGGCCGCGAAGACCGACCGCGTCGGGATCCGCCGCTTCTTCGACGAACACAAGCTGCATAGCCTCCCGGCGAAACCAGCGGACCGCCATGAAGTGCTGGTCTACCTGCGCAATGCGGTGATAGGAGCCGGGGACGAACTGCGCGAAGAGCAGCTCAATGAACGGCTGCGGGTATTCCACCCGGACGTCGCGCTGCTGCGCCGCTACATGGTTGACCACGGCCTGCTGCAGCGCGCAGCAGACAGGAGCGGATACCGGATGGGCCCCGGGAGCTAGCCGGTAATCGGCACGGCCCCGGTGGCGAAGCGCTGCACTGCCGCCCCGGAAACCAGCTGCGCCGGCAACGGCGCAGTGCGCAGGCTGCGTTCGAATGCAGGGCCGAGCTTGAGCGGTTCGTCGCTGGCCAGGAACACGATGTTCCCGTAGCGCCGGCCCTTGAGCATCGGCGGGTCGGCGATCATGGCCACATGCTCGAAGACCTCCAGCAGCGTCGCGGCTTCCGCCTTGGCGCCGGACAGGTCCGCGGTATCGCCGCAATTCATGATGTAGACGCCCCCGGCATCCAGCACGCGCTGGGCTTCGCGGGCGTAGTCCGCCGTGGTCAGCACGCGCGGGGTGGTGCTCCCGGCGAAGACATCGCGGATGATCACATCGCGGCTCGCATCGCTCAAGGTGGGCAGCACCTGGGCTGCGTCTCCCACGCGCAGGCGTACCAGCGGAGCGCGCGGAACCTCGAAGTGGACGCGCACCAGCTCGGCCAGCTTGGCATCCAGTTCCACCACGACCTGCCGGGCGTTTTCATAGCTGGCCGCGACCCAGCGGGCCATGGAGCAGCCACCTCCGCCAAGGTGGAGCACGCGCAGCTTGCGGGCGCGCCCGTCGTATTGCCCGGCCGGGAAACCGATGGCGAAGACCGGTTCCATCCAGCGCATGTACTCGAAATCGAGGTAGGCCGGGTCCTCCAGGTCCACATGGGAGGAGGGCACGCCGTTGACCTTCAGGATATAGCGGCTGGCGCCGTAGGGATCAGCTTCAATGATCGCCGTTCCGGTGTCGATCGGATACTCTCCGAGCATTGATTCCTTGGCATCCCTAGCCACGCGCGCGCACCATTCGTTGTTCGATTAAGCCATCCCAGCTGCCAGTCAGGGCTTCACTGGTTCCATCAGGCGTGAATCCCTGCTTCGCGAAGAAGGCCAGGGCCCTCTCGTTGCCTTGCAGGACCCAGACCAGGGCGTCGTGCTGTCCAAGGACAACATCGAAGAGGTGCTGGCCCAGTCCGGTACCGTAGTACTCTTCCAGGACATAGAGCATGCCCAATTCGACGTCTACTCCGGCATCCTGGTCTTCTTCGATGGCCGGAGTTCCACCGGCTAGCCCGATGATGCGGCCATCGCGGTCTTCCGCGATGAAGAATTGCGCTCCGGATGCCAGCCCGCGTTCCCACCAGGCTGTCTGGCCATCAAGTTGGCCTTCATGGTGGGCGAAAAAGGACTCATCGCGAAGTGTGGCGTACGCTTCTCGCCAGGCTTGCAATTTCATTTGCAGCGCTGGGCGGACGTCTTGTTCAGTAGCCAGTCGGATTCGGTAGTCGTTCATTTGCGGCACTTCTCTAGCCTACGGCAGTGACTTCGCTATTTTCTTCCAACGCACCAAGGCCCCCTCCTACTAAAGTAGTATTGCGGACTGTCCAAATGCTTGAAAAAATATTCACGTAGTCGTAAACTTTTTGGCTCAAAGGGGGGTCGGACTTGAACCGGAATACAAAATACGCTGCCTTGACTGGTGGCCTTGTCGGTTCCCTGACCCTGACCATCAGCCTTTCCTCGACCTTCTGGGTGATTTTGCTCGGTTGCGTTCTCCTAGCCGCCGGCTTCAGCATTCTGGCCAGGTTCGAACGCTTCTGGGGCCCGGCCGAACCGGACCACTACTACTACATCGTTCCCATGCTGGTTGGCCCGGTAGTTGCGGGGCTGGTGCGCAATACCGGTTATGCCCTGTGGGTCGGCCCGCCGATGGGTCTTCTCTGCGGATTGGGCGTGTACTTCTTGATCCTGAAGTCGCCGCCGTTCAAGCACGATGAAGCCGGGGAACTCGAATTCGAGCGCCCCGAGCGCTATCCAACGCGCTAGAGGACTCGCGCTAGCGCGAACCCGTCCCACCCCTTGACGCCTATAGTCTGCAGCGCCGTGGCTGATACGCGCGGGTCATCGCGCAACCACCGCAAAGAGTCCTGGATTCCGCGAACATCGGCTTCTTGCGTCCCATGCCGGGATGGGTCATCCAAGACCGCGCCGCTGCGCACCACGTTGTCGAGCACCAGCACGGTGCCTGAATGCGCCAGCTCCAGTGCGCGTTCCAGGTAGGGCACGTTGTTGCGCTTATCGGCATCTATGAAGATCAGGTCAAATGGTGCAACGCGTTTGGAAATCAGCGAATCCATGGAACCCTGAGCGGCCCCCAACCGGATTTCAACACGTTCTGAAAGCCCTGCCCGCTGCAAGTTCTCACGCGCAATCGAGGCATGCAGGGGTTCAAATTCGCAGCTGATGACGGTACCAGCTGCACCGACGCCCCGGGCGAGCCAGCTGGTGGAGTAGCCTCCGAGGGTTCCGATCTCGAGGACCCTCCGGGCACCTGTGATCTCGGTGAGCAGCTGGAGGAACTTTCCCTGGGCAGGACTGACTTCAATCCGTGGAAGCCCGGCACTATGGGAATGCTCCCGGCCTGCCTCCAAGGCATCAACGCGCAACCCCAGCGCCTGTTCCAAATATTCATCGACGGCTGCGGCATGGTGCTCTGCAGAATGGTGGATCATGACGACATGTTCTCCTCACTATCCTCAATAGCCTTCTCCAGGCGTTGGATTTTGCCATCGAGCTCACCTTCGTAACCGGGCCGAATATCGGCTTTCAACACCAGCGATACGCGCGAACCGAATCGGCCAACGGCCATGGTGGCTTGCTTGACTACCTCCATGACTTCGTCCCATTCACCTTCGATCTCGGTGAACATGGAGCTGGTGCGATTGGGGAGGCCAGAATCGCGGACGATTTTCACCGCTTCGGCCACTGCATCGTGGACCGAACCGTTGGGGTTGTCGTTACTTGGGGCTACGGAGAAAGCTACAATCATGCTTTCACTGTCCCACTACGCCTTGTGCTTGTCATCCGCCTTGCAGGCAATATCTAGGCAGCTAGTCCGCTCGCCCTCAAGACGATGGCCGCCAGAGCACCGACGACAACGACGACAAGATAGGGTGCCTTGAAAGCCAGTGCGATAATCGCCGCCGCGAGCGCACCGATACGGGCGTCAATCACCAGTTCCTGCCCGGAGGTGAAGGCGTTGACCGTCACCAACGAGGCGAGCAACGCAATGGTCAGCGTGGCCGCGACATGGGACATGGTCGGCGAGTCCAGAACCTTGCGTGGCACAAAGTAGCCGCAGAGCTTGATTGCGTAGGCCGTCAGGCAGGCTCCCAGAATCCACCAGCTCAATTCGCTCAAGGCTGGTCCTCCTCAATGCTTTCCAGATCGCCGTGCTCGGTCGCAGCCGGGGTCCGGCGGCCGGTGGCCACCGCGTAGATCGCAGCGCAGGCCGCGGTTACCAGAATCGGCAAGCCCGGCGCGGTGACCGGCACAGCCAGCGCGGTGAGGATTGCGGCCGCAATCGCGATCATGACCGGTTCAACTGACTTCAAGCGCGGCCAGAGCAAACCGATGAAGGCGGCGACCGCGGCGCCATCGAGCCCCCAAGCCGCGGGGTCCCCCATGCGTTCTCCGAGCAAGGCTCCGACGAGGGTGAACAGATTCCACAGGACGTAGACGCCCATCCCGGCGGTGAAGAAACCACGGCGCTTCTCGGCCAGGTCCGATTGCCCCAAGCTGACTGCGGTGGATTCATCGATGGTCACCTGGGCCATCCAGGGCACATGCCGTCCCAAAGGCCGCAATGCCTGCTTGATCTGCATCCCGTACACGGCATTGCGGATTCCCAGCAGCGAAGCGGCGGAGAACGCTGCCGAGGCAGCACCTCCGCCTGAGATCACGCCGATAAAGGCGAACTGCGATCCGCCGGTGAACATCAAGGCGCTCAAGGCAACGGTTTGCCACAGATCCAGTCCTGCAGCAATGGACAGGGCCCCGAAGGAAATGCCGTAGAGCCCGGTGGCGATCGCGATGGAAAGGCCCATCCTGGTCGCCGGAGTGAACCAGCTAGCGGACGTGGCGTGCATCGTACCTGACCTTGTAGACACCGCGCTTGACCTTTGCGTCGCCGATCTCGACGTGCTGCAGCTGGTTCAGGTGCTTCACGTGGGTGCCACCGCAAGGTTCGGCATTCACCCCGGCGATGCTCACGGTACGGATGCCCTGAGCATCGGTGGCCGTTGTGATTTCTCCGCCGCCAGCGATGAGTTCATCGACGCGTCCTTGGAGCCAGGCCTTGGCGGCGGCCCGTTCGTTCTCATCACCCAATGGCAGGTCGAGGCTGGCCGGATCGAAGTCGAGCCGCGACTGCCCAGGGAAGTGCGAGTGGCCCTGGTGCTGCCAGCCGCGGTCTTCGCCAGCGAAGCCCAGGACGTGCCCTGCGGTGTGCAATGCGGCATGGGAAAGGCGCAGCTCGCCATCGATCTCAGCTAGGACCTGATCACCCACCTGCCGGGCGCCGGCGCCGTACAAGACCACCAGTGCATTCGCGTCGCGCTGGACTGAGACAGGCAGCCCGTCCACGGTGCCTGAGTCTTCGGGCTGGCCTCCACCACGGGGATGGAAGATATTGGGGCTCAGGGCAATCCACTGCCCGTCTTCGCCGCTTCCCGTCGCAATGACTCGGGCCTCCGCAGCAAAAATGTACGTGTCCTGCAGGTACAGGTTGACCTGTGCGATTTCTCCGGTGTTCATGTGGCCTAGCTCAGCTCCAATTCTTTGCGCAGTTCTGCCGGGCGGTTGCTCGTCAATTCCCCGACACCCAGGTCCACCAGGAATTGCGCATCCGCGGGACGGTCAACCGTCCAGATGCGCGCCTTCAGCCCTTGTTCCAGCCATCGGCGCACAAGATGCTCATTGGCTCGGGTCCAGGCGACCCCGGATCCAATGATGCCAGCTCCCCCTGCGTTGATCAGTTCGATTCCTTCAGGCACGGAGCGGTAAAGAACATCGTAGACACCTGCTCGCCCCAGGTCGCCGGAATCAATGAGCTGCCGGACATAGTCCGGGTTGACCTCGGTCATCAGTTGGCACAATAGTGAAGTGCTGACGGTGCGTGCCAGATAGCGCAGGGAATTCGGCTCAAAGCTCATCAGGGTCACCGCGATCTGCCCTTGCGAGCCGGCCGTGCCCGTCTGCGGGTCGAAGCCATGGGCTGCGAGAACCTGCAGCACACCCTTTTCGAGCAGGTGGCCATAGGGGCTTGGATGCTTGATTTCGATAGCCAGGCCAATTGGCTTGCCGCGTGCTTCAATGAGCTCGAAAAGTTCGCCGAGGCTCAGGAGCTGTTCATTCTCCGCCCCGTACTCGGCCGGGACCATGCTCGGAACGACTCCAGTGAAGTCCATGGCTTTCATCTGGGCCAAGGTAAATCCGGCAACCAGACCGGCTGAATCAGAGGTGCGGTCGACTGTTGGATCGTGGTGGCAGACGACGATTCCGTCTTTGCTCAGATGGACGTCGCATTCGATTCCATCGGCGCCTTCGTCGATGGCCTGCAGATAGGCAGCACGAGTGTTCTCCGAATATTTATGGGAGCTGCCGCGATGGGCGAAAAAAAGCGTATCCATAATTCCTACGCTACGCGATCATCGCTCCTTGGCAACGCAGATTGCCCTCTGCCAAGACGCTTATTTCTTCGACTGCTTTCGTGGCTTCGGCCTGCGGATGCAAGCACTTGCTGCCATCGTGCAAAACACGAAGTTACCCGGCAAGAAAAGGTGTCCGCTTTCCTGATTCTGCCCCGGAATTCCAAGGCAAAATCGCCATCGTCATGGGAATCAGCCTGCACGCCGATAGCTGGCTGCGATTGCCCCGCTGGCCAGTGGCTGCGCTGATATCAACTGGAGGTGACGGGAATCCTGCAATCCTGCCTCATGCAGGGTTGGTCCATGCCCGGCGATGACTGGATGGACTAGGAAGTGGTATTCGTCGATAAGTTCCATCCGGTCCAGAACCGTTGCCAATTTGCCGCTACCGAGCAGCACTCCATTGGGGTACTGGTCCTTCAGCTTCTGCACCGAGGCGCGTAGGTCGCCGCTTAGCAAGTGCGAATTCTTCCACGAGTACGCGGTGCGGGTGCTTGAGACAACGTACTTGGGCTTCTCCTCCAGCTGCTGCGCCCAGCGAAGCAGCGCTGGTGGCGCTGCGATATCTCCATGAGCGACGGCCGGCCAGTAATCTTCCATCAGCTCGTAGGTGGCACGCCCCCAGAGCATCGCTCCGTGCGCATTCATCAGTCGTGTGAAGTAGTCGTGCAATTCGTCGTCGGCGATGCCTTCGCGATGATCTACACAGCCATCCAGCGTGACGTTGATGCTGAATGTCAATTGTCCCATCGCAAGCTCCTGTAGCTATAGCCTCACCACCAGGTCCCCGGTGCCTTGACTGTAGGGTTGCCGGCCAGCCACGTCAAGCAGCGACGATGCATCATCAGGCAACCGGTGCGAAAGCAAAGACAGGCCCGTTCGCATCGGCGATGTCCGCCCAGCATCTGCGTTGGATGCAGAACCTGTAAGCGAAATACAATTTCACGCTCATCTTCCGGGAGACTAAGCGTCAAAGGTAGGCTCGCAGTATGCCGCCACCAGACTCATCCCCAAGTTTGTCCCCTGGTCCCCGCGACCTCATGCCCATTGTCCAGGGCCTGGTCCAAGGCCCCTGGCCAAAGACCGAAGTCGAGCGTGAAGTCCTGTTCGGTGCCCTTGGATTCGTTTCCGGAAACAACGTTGATGCCGAAGACCACGATTCACCACATCAAATGATGAGCCTAGACCTCGGCCTGCCAGGAAAAATGGTGAGTTTTTGGGATACTTACCGTCAGCAATTCCTCAGCGTCTGCACCCACCTCTACGGATCGCTGAACGCCCAGGACCCGGTGGCCCAGTATGGCTACGAAGCCCTGCAGGCGCAGCTTTCCCAACTGTATGGCACTCCTGAGCGCCCTTGGGACGACGAAGATCAGCCGGTGGGCATGTGGCGCTGTAATGGCCGGAGCATCACCCTGCAGCTATTTGACCGGTCGGATAGCACCGTGATGCTCACCATCGAAGACCTGGCACTCGCGTCAATAATTGAAGCCGAAGAAGCAGCCCACTAGTCTTCTCACTCCTTGGACTGCTTGAAGCGGTTCAAAGCGATTGCGATGCTTCGATAATAGGCAGGCCGCAAGCCAACAGGAACAGTGCTTAAACAAGTGCAGGGGCCAGGCTTTCATGCCTGGCCCCTGCACGGGTTAAACAGGTGAGGCCCCGGCACCAAACGGTACCAGGGCCTCAAACCATCTACTCAAGTTAAGTCCGGCGGTGACCTACTCTCCCACACCCTCACGAGTGCAGTACCATCGGCGCAGTGGGCCTTAGCTTCCGGGTTCGGTATGGGACCGGGCGTTTCCCCCACGCTATGACCGCCGTAACAATCACGAAGCACACAAACCAAAACGTTTCCTGGTCAATGTTTTCCGGTGCTACAAAGTCTTGTAACTCATCCGTATTTGCTGGCTAGAGGTTGTTGTCTCGTAACCGCATAGTGAACGCGAACAGCATTGAAATCATCAGTTCAATATTGTTTTATTGTGTGT